>NZ_DATCHP010000025.1:0-162151 GCF_036508315.1 Acetobacterium sp.
GTTTGAACAGCCAGTTCGCTCTGTGGCAATGAAAGGACTTGATCAAAATTCTGGATTTTTTCGTTTGTCACTTGTCTTTGATATAATTGAAGAGCTATTTGATGTTCCATTACATTTAAAGACCACCCATTTTGAATAGCCCTTTTTGCGTACCTCGCCATCTGATCAGGGTCTTTTAATTTATCAATTAGCATAATATTATGAGACCAGGTCAATTGTGCAGACACTGTCTGCACAATTGCAAAATCCGGATTAATCTGAGAAAAGCGCTTCATATATGTTAGGTTTCTCACCGAAAAACCTAACATGAGGAAACTCCAGCTTAATATCCATAGCCAGGTTTTCAAGAAATTTATTACCCCATGTGCTGTTTTCGATAATAATATTCCCAATGTTCCAGTAAAGCATGATAAGTTCTTTATTGACCCCTAAAACCGCCTTGTACTGAGTCGATTTTATGCGTTTCTTCACATCAGCCAGTATATTGAAATATTCACAATTATTCATGAGCATTTTTTCCACCACTCCTCCTAATCTTCATCTGGAATATAATTTTGCATTTCAGGAGTTATCATTTGCTTTTGCAGGTAAATTTTGAAATGAAGTGGAAAGAAAGTTCCCAAATAATGCCCACGATTTGGATATTGATCATTATTTTATATTTGTAATGCTTCTGCTTGTTTTTTTCCTGCTGCTTCATTTCTGCATCCCGAAGGATGTCCTTGGTGATATTGTATAAGCAGATAGTCGACAGGATATCCCGTTCGATGATGATGGACTTCTTGCCGATGAAGTTTTCCAGCAAAATTTTGTTTTTCAGTATGACATAAGCTATTGTCTTCAAGTAATTCCAGAGCATGATTAGTCTGTTGGCTGCTATACTTCTTTGGCCTGCTTTCTGTAAAGCCTTCTTTTTCCTTAGCAATGGCCTTACCTTCTTGTGTTCGTTTTATTATCATTACCCGTAAAAGCTCCTTATATTTTGACACTAAGATTTGACACCTATCAACACCGCTATTATACGTCATCGTTTTATCGGTATCAATACTCAAAAGTTTTGACACCCGCCTTCTTTTAATACTCTATAAACAAAACACCGCATATAACGGAATAGACAAAATATCATTTTCAAAGCCAAAGTTCTTTCCTGAAATTCGAATCGAATAATCCGGATAATATTTTTTTACATATACCGATAAACTTCTGGATTTTACATTTCCCCTTGCTTTGACCTCTATTGGAAAAACATCACTTTGTTTTTCAATAATAAAATCAACCTCTGATGTTCCTGAAGTCCAGTAATATAACGGATATCCCTTCTGTGTTAAAGCATTCGCAACATAATTTTCAGTAAGTGCACCAATAAAGACATGATCGTTGCCTTTAATGATGTCATATTCATTTACTCCAGCCCTGTGTGACAATAGCCCAACATCACCCATATATAATTTAAAAGAAGCAATGTCTTTAAAAATAGCCAATGGATGTTGCCCTTGATCGATCCTTTCACATTTTATGACGATCCCCGATGCTAAAAGCCAATCAATTGATGCTCCAAATAATGAAGCGCGTCCACCTCTGGCAACAACTTTATATCGAAATTTTTTATTATCTTTTGCTAATTGAGCGGGAAGACTATCAAAACATGCCATGATTTTAGTTGTGTCGTTATGCGTTGCATACTTGGCCATATCCGCAACGTAGGCATTTATGATTTCTCCCTGGATTTCTTCTACCTCAAGCATACTCTTGTTTTCAGTGTATTCTTTTATTGCTTCGGGCATTCCGCCCACAATTAAATATTCACGATATAGACTCATCGCTTTTTTGTGTAACGTCGGATCCATCGGCTCACGTTTTTCATAATACACCCTTATTTCATCCGACAGCATTTCTTGATTCATCGCCCACAAGAATTCTTCAAAATCCATAGGATACATATGAGTTTGATTAACTTTTCCAACCGGAAAACTAAAATCATCACGTTTTATAGCGACGCCAAGCAAACTACCCGCACCGATGATGTAATATTCTGGAGCATCTTCACAGAAATATTTCAAGCTTGTCAACGCCCGCTCACAGGCTTGAATTTCATCGAAAACAATCAACGTTGACTCCTTATTAATTTTTTCTCCAAAATAGACTTCAAATCGATGAATTAAAAACTCTGGAGAGATATTTACTTGAAAATCTTCAGCTAATTCCCTGTTTAATTCAAAATTGATATAAATCATATTTTTGAAATATTTTTCTCCAAAATATTTAATACTTGTTGTTTTTCCAATTTGTCGCGCTCCATAGATTAATGCTGGCTTACGGGAATTCTTATTTTTCCATGATACTAAAATATCTTCAAATTTACGCTTCATCATTGTTCTCCATAATACTTTTTTCTTTTAATATACCAAAGAATACACAGATAAGTCAAATAAAATGTATTTATTATACACTTTATTTGACTTATCTGTGTATTTCACTTGTGTAAATGCACTAAAATTTAAAATCCGTATCAAAACTTTTGGTTACAGCACCCAAAGGCGGTTTGAAATCTACACCTGAATGTCGATTTCGAGAGGCCTACTCTGCCTATCATAATTAGTCAATGAAGAATCACTAAATTATGATGCTTATTATTAATTACAGATATTTTTAAACTTTACTATTTATGAGCATCTGTTATTTCTTATGCTTAAGTAAATAGCTTTCTGTTCTCTGGACTGCATTTTCTCGAAGGTTAAAGTAATAAAATGGATAATCAGAGGTGTGGAACACTCCTTTCCCAAACCCTGCATTTCCCGGAGCCAATGTATCCACATCAGCTGTGCTGCAAATGAGGGCACCCTTGGCAGTATCAACCTGGGCATCCGCAAAATTTTTCACAACCTTGAATGTTCCATCCGGGTTTGTTACCACCGAGCCATCCGGATTTATTTCGATTGACCCTAAACTTTCTGCAGCTGTTGCTAATGTTTCGTCTCTGCTCCAATTAATTGGGTTTATTACAAGTGCTCCTGGAGTTACAACGGGGTCACCTGGTGGTAGCACTGTTTCCGCTTCCGTATTATATGAAACAATGACCCCTGTATCATCAGGGCCTTGGGCAAATTTAAGGTGTGGATTTTCGGCCAGGTATTCATCCGTAACGGAATAACCGATAACATAGGCGACAATCATACGATTGTACACATCAGGATGTTCTTTCATATAATCTGCGAGGAGAAATATCATAATATTAGACCCTTGGGAATGACTGGCTAAAATAAACGGACGACCATTATTGTAGTTCTTAATATAATAATCAAAGGCAGCAATTGCATCCGTTGTTGGAATTCCTCCCACAACCGCCTGTTGTTCATCATGAGTTAGAGACATTGCTGAACTGGCATCCTCCTGTCTGTAGTAAGGTGCATAAATATTTCCCACAGTTTCAAAGGCCGTTGCCTGTTTTTGGAAAGCCAGCTGTGCATTTTGTACCATCATAGGATTATCGATATCCGCAATGTCTGAGTCTGATTCATTAGTCTTTTGTCATGAAGTTGGATATAAATAAAAAACATCCACTTTTTTGTCCAGTTCGGTCGGCACTGATAACCAATTTTTTCCCTGACTATAATCTGTTGCCTGGATTTCAGTTGTTGAATCCGTTTGAGTATTATCCGCTTTATTTTGTGTGGTGCATCCTGTGAAGGCAGTGCAACTTAGCAATAGTGCCAGGGATAATCCCAACATTTTTCTAAGTTTCATATTATAAAACCATTTCAATTTTTTCAACCTCCGGTAATTATATTTTGTATTTATGCACTATAGATTATGATTTTTTGCATTTTCAAGAGAATACAAAAGCGTTTTGTTGCAGTTTGTTTTAAGGGGCTCACCATGGCCAAAATATATTATTTCAATTTTTTTTTTGAATTTAATCAAGTGCCTGAATAAATTCCTCCTCACAGGTCGTGTCCTTTGCTTTGATCTCCAGTGGCGCTCCGGCACATAGAATCTTTTCGGCTCCACAATATAAGCAGATGGAATCACTGCTATGACCTGGTGTATAAATAACTTCGAATTCCCGATCTGCTATTTTAAGTGTTTCACCTCCTTTTAGAACAACATCAACGTGTGGCAATACCTGAGAAACTGCAAATACTTTAGGCTTATACCGCTTCTTTATAACAGTTAACCGGCTTGCATGGTCATAATGGCTGTGTGTCAATACTACCTGCTCTACCCGTTTTTTCCCAACGCCTGTTGACGCTTTATCAATCGTTTCAATATATGTAATTTGTATACCCGATTTATAGTTTTTATTTCATTTATAATAAAAATTTACAAAATAATCGGATAATATTTTTTACCTGTTTAAACGCAGTATATTATAAGATTAATACTTATCATTTTCATCATCGGTTAAAACAATCCGTGGTTCAACTGAATGGTTTTCTTTCTGTGTTTTTGTTTTAGAACCAGTTTAATGAATGCATCGTCACATTTAAACGAACCCAACTTCTCTCCCGAAGTTTCCCCCGAACCTTAATTTTTTTTCTTGGGTCTACGTCCACATCCCCAATAACGACTCTCCAATACAACAGCCTATTGGAACGCCGAATAGATTTTACGTTTAAGCTCTACCACACTACGCTTCTTTTTTCAGTGGTCTAACGTTATCCCCACCCTCATGATTTAATTAATTTTTTCCATAACAAAACAGGGGTGCAGCAATGTTATTACCATCACTGCACCCCGTATTTCTCAAATTATTGTTTTAGTATCAATTTTCCTGTTCCCGGCCTTATTCACAGTCATCATTCAGACAGTCTCTTTCTGCATTTATATTCATAAAAAATCCAATTTAAGCTTTCATTTCCCATGCATCATTTACTTCTTTGTTTTTAATATTTTCCGGCTCTTTTCTTTCTTCTTCAAAAGATAACGTAAAGGCTTGAAAAATCATGTATGTTGTTTTTTTAATTTGTTAACAATCATTTCCGGGTGCACTTTCGGGTGCGTGTCTCTAACCAGCACAGAGCAACACAGAGCACAATAAATAAAACAGTCTAAAATAATTATTAAAAAAACCGCCTTGCAAATGGCTTTGCAATGCGGTTTTGATGATTAAAATTTGGTGCCCCTTCAGGGATTCGAACCCTGGACACCCTGATTAAGAGTGAAGGAACAATAGTCTTATACTTTCGTTTCAAATCATCATCGCCATTAAGTAGCCCTATTCACTCAATAATTGATTCATTGTCCAGGGTATTTTTAATCTCTTTGTAGACGTGCCACTTGAGCGAATGCTTGTCCTGGTAAAGATATGTTAACTTCTTATTTATTAGGATCATGTATCTGATCCCAACGCCAACGCCGTTAAAGACAAAATTAGGTTCTTCTTTTATGGTCTCATTAATGATAAAAGCTTTTTCGTTGGTCTTAACGATGATCGGGATCTCTTGCTCTAAGTATTTAATTGTTTGGATCATCCAGGGTTTAATCGAATAAAAAAAAGACCACCCGAAGGTGGCCGTGTGAATTAATTCATTAATGCTGCAAAAGTATTCTCGCCAATGCATCCATCTATATCCAATCCTCTTGATGCTTGAAAATCTTTAACTGCCTGTAAAGTTAATTCACCAGGTATTCCGTCCAAGTCTCCGCTGTAAAAACCTAACTCTTTTAATCTAATCTGGTAGGCTAATACTTGTCCTTTTGCTTTGCCTTGTGTAATTGGTCCCCATTCCCCATCTGCATCTATGCCATAAGAAGACTGTGCATTTGTATAACCTTCTATCGTAATAGGACCTTCTTCATTATCAATATCTAAACCAAATTGATAGTTACAAATATGGAGGAAATATTGTCTATATTCTACATCCCATAAGCCATCGTCAGTGCTACCAGAAGCGCTTGGAGTTGAAGGAATTGGTTGTGGCTGTGTATTTGTCCCTACAGCATGTTGAATACCTAGATAATCAAGGATCCCATAACCTAATGATTCTCCTCTAACTTTTGCTTCATTGATAAGTGAATTGATATCTGAACGAATACCACCTTCTTCAAAGATACATGCAACTGCATTTGTAGCGGTAACCTCATAATCTTCTGAATACGCAATGCCTCTAAAATTAATATCCATTCTTGCTTCCATTGCATTTTTAATACAGTTTGCTAATTGTTCCCCGGCTACACTTGCTACCAATGGATAAATACCAGATGCTGCTTGATTCCAGTCTATGTGAACAGATACATAAACATCAGCATCCATTGCATTTGAATCTCTGACTGTGTAAGTCATATTTCTGTCGTTGCCTGTGTCCCAATCAGTTTCAACTTCTACACCGGCATTTCGTAATACCGGAATTGCAAAACCAACTATTGGAAATGCGACATCTGCTTCTTGCCAATTACCATCAACTGCACCTGAATCCCAAACACCATTTGTCTGTGTTCCATGTCCTACTGCTATAAATACTTTTGCCATATTATTTACCCCCGCTTTCGGTCCCGCTTGCATTTTGTGCTGTTTCAATATTATTCTGAGTGGTAGAGTTATTAGTATTTTTAATTTCTTCGGCGTATTTTAATATAGTTGTTACTGTCACATATCCCTGTTGCAATAATGTTAATATTTGCCCGGCAGCCCTGGCCTTATCGGTGAAGTCAAAGTTCTTCCACCCTAAATATGCAATACTACAAAGAGCAGCAGCATACGATACAAATTTGAATACCTGATCGTCCGACAGTATGATCGGGTTAATGCTAAATGCCGTTAATACAGCATTCACAACAAATAACAGGATCGTTGCAAGGGTGGCCCACATTGCCAGTGGTACCCCTCTTAAATTTTCTATTAAGCTTGTAAATTTATTCATTTTTATTTCTCCTTAAATTTTAATTGTTTGTAATACCCAGATAACGATTCCCATTGCGACTCCCCCTAAAGCAGTGGCGATTACAAGCTGTAGTTTGAATGAAGTCCCTTTTGAACCTTCTTGGTTTGCTACTGTTGTTTTCAATTCTGCAACATCTTTTAATAATGAAGCACTCGATCCTTCTTTCCCCTTGTTTTCAAATTGAATCGCTTCGAGTTTTTCAATTCTATTCATCAATAAAGAAGTCATTTCCTGTAGTTGCGTTGCTAACGTAAACGCCATTTTTTCATTGGATGATCGCAAAACTTCTGCATTTTCTGAGACTTGCTGGGCTAATGTTTCCTGTTGCTTATTTGCACGATCATTGGCTGTTTGTAACGCCTGCTTATCATCCAGTCGGCAGGCGTTGACTCGTGATGTTTCCGCTTGAAACGCTTTGTATATAAAATCATTTTGCAGTTTAGTAGTCTCAGACATATTTTGCTTGGTTATCTCTATTAGTTTTTCAAAATAATCCACTGTATCACCAACAAGTCTTAAAACATTATCGGATGGGTCTTTTTTATCCCAATTTTCTTGTGGTTCTGCCATTTGTCCACCTCCCGTTGTATTTTTTTACATTAAAAAAAGCGCTTACCTTATAGGTAGGTGCTTTTAATTGTTTATATATTCAAGTATGGATTTTTCACGTTCTTTACTGTAGTAACGATATTTTGGATACCATTTTTCAAAATTACTTTTACACTTGGAACAATTACAGCTTAAACAAACAGGTATTATATTCTCTTTTGTATGGCTTCCACCTTTACTTAATGCTATAAAGTGTTCTTGTGTTAAAGGTTTTTCTTCTCCACAATAAGCACATTTATTATCGAAATGTAGTTTTATAGATTCCCATTCAATAAGTGTTAAAGTACTTAGCGATTTCTTCTTTCTCGTTCTTCGTTTTTCTCTTATTATATAATAATAATCTTTATGTTTTTCTTGATATTTTTTTACTGATATCGCTACAGCTTTTTTATGAGTTTCATAATATTTATTATGCTTTATCGTTAAAACTTCTTTATTATCCTTATAATATTCTTTTGCCTTAATCAAGGTATCTTCTTTGTTAACTTCATAATATTCTTTTTGTGCTATTGCTATATCTTCTTTATGAACTTGCCGGAAGTTTTTCCTTCTTACAAATATAGCTTCTTTATGAGTTACCGCATATTCTTTCCTAATTTCTAATATATCTTCCTTATTGGTTTGATAATATTCTTTTTTCTTTTCTAATATAATTTCTTTATTAGATTGATAATGTTCCTTTCTGTTTCCTGTTATAATTGTTTTATTGGCTTGATAATATTCTTTTTTCTGTTTCGACACGCAACCTTTGCATTGATTTTGTACCCCGTCTTTCTTTGTTATGCACTTATGAAACATATTAATTTCTAACTCTTTACCACATTCGTTACATATCTTTGTGACCATGCAAATCACCTCTTAATTAATTATAACACAAGACTTCTCCTTTTCAACATCAATCACTCTCATAGCCTCGTTATGGACTATGTAACTATCTATAGACCATTTACTATCAACCTCTGCCATTTAATCCCCCTTTCATTTTTTACATTAAAAAAGCAGCCGTTAAGCTGCTCCGGTGGTGCGTAATATCTTCCGAATCTGCGTTAGTTCTGTTCCATAAAACTTGACATCTGTTTTGCTATCCTCGTATTACCTATAGCGACAAGATGCAAACCATCGCTTGTATAGCTACTTAAATTTGCACCAGTTATCCCACTCGTCGAGTATAGATCTAAAGCAGGAATACTATAGACTGCACACATTTCTTTTATAACGTCTACATATTGTTTAAGCGTTAATCCTATATCATTAACGCCACCCCATACAAAATCATCTTCTTCCCAATCTCTCTGTAATGGCGTAAAGAAAAAAATTCTTTGCGTTGGGTACTTTGTATACAATCCCTCGATTAAAATTTTTAATGCACCATAAAAAGTGGTATTAACAACATCACCCAATGTGCCCAAAGGTGTGTTAAAGCCGTAGTCATTTGTCCCGCCTAAAACAGTTACAAGATCTGTGGTATTTGTCATTTCACCGTATCTTAAACACATTGCACGACTTGCACCCCCATAACACGCTAGGTTAGATGCTATAGTTGTTCCATTCTCTCCATAATTAATAGCACTATCAAGATTTAGCAAAGCAGTAAGGTTTATCAAATAATCATTCCCATAAGTCATGCTGTCCCCTATACCTGCCAAAACCATGCTATCCAGTGGTGAATTTACAGTAATGGAGGTTTTTACCTTTGTCACATCAATTTCATATTCATCGTATGGTATATATACAGTCGGATAAACTTCGCCTAATACCATCATATCGGTGTCGATATTTTCTGGATACAGCCCAAATCTAACTGTTAGCGTCCCATCTGGAATTGTAAAGGTTGAGTCATAGACCCCACTAATAAAAACGTTATTAACACCCCAAAACGTAACGTGGGCAATACCACTTATTGAGTAAATATAGTCAACAATTACAGGGATGTAGGGTGTTGACATGAAATCAAACGTTGTGACATATGCACCAGTTATGTAGTTAAAATACCCATAAGTTGCAAGGGATTTATCAAATAAATTTAAACTAGACTGGATTAAAAAATCCATGTTAGCGGCTTTAAATATTATATCTTTATCTAAATTATTTTCCCTTACGATAAGTTGTTCGTCTTCAAAATTTGGTAGTAGTGTACCTTTTGCAAGGATATATGTATATTTTGCCGCGAGATCCAACGCAACTTTCACATACGATATTCCTTCCGGTATTAAAAATATATTAGGGTCTGATGTGTTAACGCCACTAACAAATTCCTCTGATGCGTCCCAATATGTAACCATCCCAATTCCAGATTTAATAAATTGATCTCCAGGTATAACAGGAATTAATTTTGTTGTAAGATACAATGCATTATTAACATGCGCACCTGTTGTATAATGATAATAACCAACATCCAAGTTGTTTACATCAATAAAGTTATCGGTATTAACTTTATAAAAATTTACCGCCTCTCTATTAACGCTTCCGTTAGTAATTCCGGTACTTTGATATACGCCACCATTTGTCCATGCCGTGCCATTCCACCAATACCAATGCCCGTTGCTGTAACCGCCTTGTGCCCCTGTATACACGTAAGTTTTTAAAATATCTGTCATTTGTGCCACTAATGTCACTGCTTTTGGCCCGCCACTCGCCACGGCCGCCAGAGCGACAATCGACGCTTTTTCAGCCAAATCCGCATCAACGGAATTCAGCCGATCATTCAAAATAGGGAACCCACCCCGGGCTGTTTCAATCTCGATCGGTGACGGATTATCGTCGGTTGCTCCCTGAATTACCTGGACGAACTGATCTTCCAGGGCTGTCTGTTTTCCTGTTGTACTAACAACCTCTTCATTGATCGCTTCAATCCCAGCCGCTATTGTTTCGCGAACAGCCTTACCTGCGCTTGCTGCCCTTATGTTTGCGACGTTTTGTATTATGTTTGCCATATGTTCCCTCCTTTACTTAATCTGTATAAATGCCTGGGTTGAACACCAAACATTAACCCGGCCGTTTTGACTGCTTGTTATTTCTAAATCGTATGTTGCGCCTGGCGTTTGAATGTACGATGAAATGTCCATATCCAAACTTCCTCCCCCGGATAAACTTACCCCAGGGATCGCCACACCATTTATTTTTATAGTCACATCAGCCGGATAGGTATCTTCAAATATCCCATATTGAATGTCGTGGGTGTGGGCTGGGATCGTTACGTCATGGGTGTGGGATGGTATGTCAACCGAGTGTGAATGTGCCGGTATGTCAACATTGTGCGAATGCGCTGGAAAAGATACGGAATGAGAGTGATCTGAAACAGTATGATCATGGCGGGTGTCAACAACGTGATCGTGGCCCTGTATTTTTACGCCATTAAAATCTAAATGTGTAGGGCTTGAAAAAAATATACGAGTACTGGTGTCATCGTCAGGTATCGAGAATGTTGGTTTTTCGTATGATGACCGTTTTTCGGTCCCACCGGAGGAGGTTGTCTGACCGCCGCCGGCACTGCTGGTTGAAGAACCGCCACCACCTGAAGAGCTTGTCGCAGTACTACCACCACCTGAAGAGCTTGTCGCTGTACTGCCGCCACCTCCAGCACTTGTCGCAGTCACCGCTGCTGCGGATGCAATTCCCTTTTCATAGGCTCTGTATTTTTGGCTATCCACATGCAACCGAACACGATTAACATACAAAATATCAGGGCTTAGCCATACAGGTAAAACAAACGGATGTGTTGCGTCGATGTTTTCCGCATATCCGATAGTATCTATATAAGTCGACCCTTGGGGACAATTCTCTAAATTCATATTCCGTTGTTTTAACTCCCCGATTTGTGTGCTTAAAGTGATTGGTCGTGTGCTGATAATTAATTTAGGGTCCCATGGACTATTTATTAAATCTCTGTTTCGTTCAATTACTCTGGCATAAACATCAATACTCAAAAATGGTGCGATCGTATGGATAGTATCCCCCAGGTTGTATTTTTCCAGGGCATATTCCGCTAAAACACTACGATCTATCATATCCGTATCAATGATTAGTTTCGGTTGTTTTTTCTCATCTAAAACCGTTTGCCCATAAATCTTTAACGTATTTGCACTTTGGATATCTTTGTTTGTCACGAGTCCTTCAATTACCCCATAAACCGCAATTGCTGGGATATCTTCCAAATATTCCACATTGCCATTGACTGTGGTAATATCGAGCTGGTTAATCCCCTGGCCGAACCCTAAGATTATCACTCGGGTGATTAAATCCGCTGAGTCGTACTCCCGGATCAACTGTTTCGCATTAACTCCGATGCGTATTTCTACACCATTATTCTCTCCAAGATCAGTTAAATAATCCAGATACAATAAACCAGCTGTTTCTCTTACTCTTAAATCACCGCCTAAAATGTTATGGAGCTTGGTGATGATTGCATTCAGTGTTGTTTCATAGTTGGTGTCCACGCTAATGCTTTGTGTTATCTCAACAACCCCTAGATGGATTTCCTTACTCGGTTCGACCTTTATATTGTGTTGCTCTAACAAATATGTCAATATTTGTGTCGGGGTTTGATTAATAAACTGCCAGCGCCTCGTCTGACTGTCACACAAATAATTCAATGCTCCTTCACAAGTGACCTGGTTGATAAACTTGCTATCGGCTCCCATGCCATCTTTTGGATTGAGCACACGTCCCGAAAACACCACCGAATTATCACGGGTATCAAACACTTTGACTTTCGTAATTAACCCTTGAATCAAACCATACCCGGGGTTACCATAGGGTACATCAAAAGAGAGCTGCTCCGCCTGGGATAAGCTCTCTTTTAGTGGCAAATTTAAAAGATGCGGTGTGTCCGCATCGGCGCTGGGATAATGAATCACCGTTTCGACTCCATTGTTAAAAATACTGACCTTATACAACTACAACACAACCTTTCTAAATGAAAATTCAATGCGTCCCGTGCCATTAACGGTTAGGGTGTTTATGCCATTTAATAATTTTAATCCGTAAGGAATATTATTTCCTATTGCCATGGGGTAAGTCACCCCGGTGAAGACAATAGACATTGCAGCGCTGCAATGAATAAGAGGCATAACAGGCCGTCCCGGATTGTAAATCGGTATCGTCTGGGTGGTTACGACGTCGTAACCACCGTCTTGCAAGTAATCTGTTTCAAAATTGAATGTATCCCATAATTGATCAACTGCAAAATCTATGCCTGTTTTGAATGGTTCGGCGGTAAAGGTCACGGACAAATCTGCTGTACTATGTTTTTCTGCAATATCAATTGTTCCTTCCACCTCGGCCATGAAATAAAAATCACTGATATCGTCAAATATTAAAGGTTTTTGCCCGACGTCTTGGATCCATCTAATAACACTATCTAACTTTATTTGCATCTGATCTTTAGTTGTTTCCATCAGTACAAAATTTACAACTAATGTTCGTTGATTGTAGACAATCTCCCCATCACTCGCGACGGTTGAAAAGTCATAATAACTGCTCATCCCCGGAACCGCTTCCTTTATCTTTTTTTTACTCGGTGTGCTAATTTTCTTGCTGATCAGCATTAAACCATAATCATTAAAGGAGTGTTCATTATTAAATGTTATGCCCGTCATATTCCTTCACTCCTTCCAATAATTTGATTTTTACTGCCTATCAATTTGTCAAGATCATCAATCAGATATTCCGCTAAAACTTTCCCGCTTTGTAAAATAAGTTGTAAAATTATTGGCTGCTTGCTATCTGATCCGGCTATGCTTAAATTGCTACTCCCGGCATCAATTCCTGTAGATCCATCTGTTTTTACGCCTATCGACATTTCTCCGGATAATTCAGATATCGCCTTTGTAACTAATCCTTTATTTTTTTCAATTCCGCTTGCTAACCCCCCCATAAAATCAGGCATCCACTCTTCATATTCCCTAAGTGGTCCAACATCTGGCCGAGAAAAATGCAGGAATGATGTTATCGTTGATGCGACATTTGATACTGCACTCGTAATACCACCGATCATGCTCCATATTCCATCGATCATTCCTTGTATCATGTCGGATCCCCAAGACAAGAATTGCCCAGGCAAACTGGAAACGTAAGATACCGCACTTTGAAATGCGCCAATTATTGCCTCCCCAACGCCTGAGAATGCCGAACCGATACCTGAAGCAATCCCGCTAAACCATCCGGCCGCTGCGCTCCATACGCCTACGATTCCATTCCATGCAGCGGAATATATTCCAATGTAAAAACCGACTACCCCGCTGAATACGGCTACGATTCCATCCCATACTGCCTGGAAGAATGGAACAACCGCGGCCCATATTAATTGTATGTTTTGCCAGGCGGCTGAAAATGCCACTTTAATAGCTTCCCATATTGCGATTACTGCTATCCTGAAACCCTCATTGGTATTCCATAGCCAGATTAATCCGGCAACAAATGCTGCGATCAATACTATAATTATCCCGATCGGGTTGGCTGTAAGGGCTGCATTCAGCAACCATTGCGCTGCTGTTGCTGCTCCGGTAGCGATTGTCATGGCTCCGGTTGCTATAGCGGATGCACCTTTTGCCACGGCTTCGGCTGCATACATACCATTTAAAATAATCGTTGTACCAATATCTTTTAATTTTGCAAGATTCAAAATCCCTGATACTCCTGTTAAAATTACATAAGCTGCTGAAAGAGTTGTAACCATAGCCGTGATTCCTGATATAATCTGAAAGGCTACAAAACTTCCCAATAAAATACCCAGGGCTGGTATCAACGTATTGGCATTACTCACAATAAATGTAAAAGCATTTCCTATTGCATTGCACACCGATTCAACGGTTGACTGTATCGCTGGCATATTTGCTGTTAAATAATCAACAAATTGCTGTAAATAAGGCATTAATACGGTTGCCATCGTTTCTGTTACGGCTCCAATTGCGTTTTGCAATATGACAAGTTTACCGGCGAATGTATCTCCGGCAGCTTCAGCACTTCCCCCAAATTCCTTTTCTAATTCAGCTAAAATAATCGCCTGTGCGCCTGCTACATCACCCGATTCTTGCATCACTTTAATTTGTTCTTTTTGTTGATCTGTAAAGGTTACCCCAACACGGGTTAAAGCGGTTATTCCCTTCGTAGGGTCATTCAGGGCCTTGCCTAAGGCTATACTTTGTCCTGCCATATCCGTCCCAAGTGCCTGTGCCATATCGGCGGCGGCAGCGGTTGCCCTTGGGAATGTAGTTTCTCCAATATTTGTGAATGTTAATAATAAACTTTCAGCTTCGATTGCTGCTTCTGCGGAAAACTTTGTATTTTTTTCAAATCCTTCCGCCATACTTAATAATTTATCACGCGTCATGCCAGCTGCTCCACCGGTAGATTTTAAGACAGCGTCCAATTGTGCAACCTTGCCCTCTGCATCGGCGGCATCTTTCATTCCGGTTACTAATGCGCCACCCAAAGCGGTTACAATTGCGGCTCCTGCTGCAATTGCGACGGTACCTATTTTAGTAAATGAGTTAGCAAGACTCTTATGTGTATCGTCTCCTTTTTTATCAACTGCGTTTAACGCTTTTATTGCATCTTGATCGTCAATCAGTATTGATCCGAATAATCTAAATAGTTCGATAGTAAACAACCCCTTTCTTTTAGGGTATTAAAAAAACAACCCTATTGCGGTTGTTCAAATCTTCGTTGTATTATTTTTATTTCCTGCATAATTTCGTCTTTACTTCTTGTGTCTAATTCAATCTTTTTCGGTACCGCTTTTTTGTAAAATTCATCGAAGGACACAAATGTTTTCTTGCCCATGTTTGGGTAAATGCTGTTATACAGTTTGAATAAAAGATCTTTTGTATTTTGTTCAGCTGCTTTTATAATCAGTTTGGCTGCCGATCGATACGGCATTTTCATGATATAACTCATATCTCCGTACCTGGTTAATAGTAGATCTTCTATCTCTGTCCGGTCTACTCCCCGGCTGATGCTAAAAAATCTTTAAAATCAGGTGAATCCAGCAACTCGGTAAAGAATTGTTTCAACTCCTTGATTCCCATTTTCTTAACTTCTTTTTCCGGTTTTCCGGTCATGTTACATATAAACTTAACGACCAGAACTCTTGCTTTCCATAAACTTTTTATAAAATCTGTGGCCAAATCTGCAATGATCGCAATAATGGCTTCTTTGCCTATTGCCTTTGCATCATCCATATTTTCAAGTTTACCTGTTTTTACTTTACTTGCCAGCTTTGCTGATTCTATTTTCAATCCCATCTTGTCCAGTATCTCAGACAATAGGAAAACCTCTTCTAAATCAAATTCTTTAATAATTAACATTTTTTCTCCTTATAAAAAAGGAGGGTTTTACCCCTCCTAAGCAATTTCAACCATCGTAATTGTGTCAGCAAAATTCGCACCATCCACTTCAATGGCTCCAAAATAAGTCTGATATCCAGCAGCGTTAACGCTAAAGGTATGCATGCCCTCAGGAATATTTTCCAACGTGGCAATACCATTGACATCCGCAACTGCTTCAAGTCCATATAGCGATAAGACTGCATCAGGTATCGCAACTGTCCCGTTTGTCGTAACCGTAATAGCTACGTCATAAGAATCGCCTTTTGCAAATTCAACACTCCAAGGTGGTGTGTTACGTGTTGAAGATAAATAGGTCGCCGTATATTCCAGCAATGGAATAACTTCATTTTTATCCTCGAATGTCATCTCCAAATTACCGATATTGATTGCATTTTCCAACGTAACAAGTATCGCCTTTCCCGTTTTAGTCGCACCAGTCCAAGTAACTGTGTGATAATCTGTTAATGCGATCGTTAAATTTGATCGCCAGGTGTCCGTGCTCACGCCGGATGTCAGCGATGTCGCTGGATAGTGTTTTAGCATTTCCACAGCTGTAAATAATTCCAGTGCATTAATTTCTAACTTTGCTATCTCAGTATCAATTACCTGGCGGCCTTTTACCGGGCCGCGATCGCCGTCTGCTTCAATGTCCCTGATCTCACGCTCGACCGTGAATATGGAACCTCCCCTGGTTAACCCAATTGGCACACTATCAACGGCGACAACGCCGTTTCCTAATAATATTTCTCCCATTGTTTAATTCCTTTCTCTAACTAAAATACCCCCGGATTACATACCGAAGGTTGACCACTTGTGCCGACGTTAATTCATCCGCACTCACGGGCTGCCGTTGTTCCAATCCAAAATGTAAGCACATTGTACTAGTATTAATTACTTTTTGTTCCAATCCATCATCGATGCTATCAGCAAGCGACTCAATTACCCTGACGCTTGCTTCGGCTTTCTCAAATATATTAATTATCAAATATATATCCTTTGACGGTACCGTATCTAAAACCGTATCGACTTTGTAAATAATGTACGGAAACGTCGGGTTGAGTGGCGGTTTGTTACGATAGACGCGAGAATATTTAGTTGCTAAATAACCAAGTACCTGATCTGCTACTGCGTTAATATTCATTCGCGTTTACCTATTTCGTTTAGTGCTACGGCCACCATGTCCTGAATGAGTTGAGCGTTTTTGATTACAACCGGTTTGATCGGATCATCTTCCGCACCCGTCATCATCTTTCCAACGATGCCAGGGATGGACATTTTAAAACCAATCTGTAAATCCTTTTCTTTTTTGCGGGCCCAGTATGATAACGTCTTTTTCAGGATGGCCCGGCGCTGGTGAAATTGGCTGTTCATTGTCGTCGCTTTGACTTCTCGGACAATATTTTGTCCAACCACATTCATCACTTTTTCCGGTGTCGCCTCGATTTTCGCAATCACCTTGGGAATGTTTGACTCAAAGGTAAATGCCGTTCTCCTTGCTCTGGCCATTAGACTTCACCTCCGATCTGTGATGATACGGTGAGTTCTGTTTTTTCGCCTTTTTCAAATGTTCGCAGAATTGAATATTCTTTGTTGTTATATCTCAACTTTTCGTCATTATTGAAGTCAAAGGAGTAAACCTCAAATGTGAGTTCCGGCTTTAATCCCACATTTTTTGCATCATAAAATTCTGACGAACGAATCGATTTCTTTGTTGCAAAGATGGTTCGCCATACCATGGTTTGGATCACTTCGCCATATACAGTGGTTTCGGTGACATTGCCAAGTTCAATGCTATATTCTGGTTCAAACATCAGGCAATCACCACCGATTCCGCTGTATCTCCGGTGATATAAACCGAGTCCTCAATATATGTTGTCAAATAACTTAATGTATAATCAACATCTTTATTGATTTCCCTGGTATTGTAAATTGCAACGCCTAAAGAGTTGGTGAGTAGTGCTATATCTCCGATTTGGATAATCGCACCCTTTATTCCCAACCCGCCACCGGTCACCGCAAAAGTCAACTGATATGAATTATACTCAGCACACAAAGCCATTGAATTTTTAAGCAAAGTGTAACTCAAATGATATTTTTCACTGTCCTCAGAAAATCCGAAATTTGCCTTTGCATATAAAACGATTGCCCGGACAATTAACGGGTCGTCATTCTCAGTTTTCAGGATTCCACTCGCCCACAAATCAATTTTACAGGCGTCAATGATAGGGTATATTTCATCATTGTCAAATGTCGTTACCGATAACCGTAAAGCAATTTTAACTTGTGCCAATAATGCGATTTCGCTGGCTGTTCTTGCCATTTAATCACCCCTTTTCTAAAAACAGAGGGGCATTAAACCCCTCTGCTTAAACAATAAAATATGCGTCAACAACATGCCCGTCCAATGCGCTGTTTAAATCTAGTGTATTGCTTTCAAGTGCGGTCGGAGAAAATGCCACGGTTGGTTCTGTTCCCTCGACAACATTGTTTAAAAATGTGTGAGCGGTTAACAATGTGTTGTGGGTTAATAGATAAGGTAAACCTAATTTGTCCCCAAATCCGATTGAGGTTGTCGCTCCTAATCCATCATGGGCGGGGATAGCAACTGCGGTGACTGTTTTAAATGCTTTACTCCCAACAACGGTGGTTTTTGAATTTACTGTAAAGATAGGCAATACCTCTGTAATCACTTCATCTGCATAATTAGTACCTGTGACAGTTACTTGTACTGCCTTGATATCTCCTGCGGTTCCGTCTGTGGTGGCCGTCATGTTCCGGGTCACTGCAGGGTTTGTAATTCCGGTGATAATGGTATCAATTGCCGTGGTGCCACCTGCAAACGGTATTGATTCGGTTTCCGCTGTTGCGATTGCTGCGGTATCCCAATTTCCACCAGCGGCACAAGTAACGGCTCCAACCGCTACCCCTCCGACGGTTGTTAATGCTCTAATCGCTACTTGAATTTTTGTGGCGGTGTTATTTGACGCGGTGGTATTTGCTAAAGCGATATTTATTGTTTTTGTACCGTCCGTTTTTGTTACCTCAAGGGTATCATCAGCGGCGGTGGTCAATAAAATACTGAGGTCGTTAAACGATGTGCCCAAATCAACCGTGGAAGAAATTGTAAGAATATCGGTTACCGCTGTATCGGCTGCAACCACGCATGATGCCAAGGTGTTTAACACGGGACACGCTTTCGCAACATGCACACCATCAATATCAGCGACAATCGCATCGGCGGCTGCCACTTGAAAGTGTGCGATAAAACCACGGTCACATGCCACCCCGGCCGCATCCGTCCCAATTAACTGGCCTTTTTTAAAATTATAAGGATACATATTTTACGCTCCTTTTTTAATTATTAATACGCCTGCTGCGTCTAACAGTTTACCATCAATAATCATAATCGCTTTATTGACATACTGGTTTAAATCTTGATCTAACCAGCGGAATGTTGCCATGCTTAAGTTAGAATTAATCGCATAGTCTGATAATCGCATGTAAATAGCTACAATATCGCCAGCAGCTGCTGTTTCGTAATCTGCAACGATATCATCTTCAACTAAAATAACTTCTTTGCCCGCGAAACGTTCCTGTGGACCGTCTGTAATGCCGTAATTTGTGCGCCCGATTGGTTGACCGTTGGCATCTACCATACCATCAATATAACCGTCGAATGTTCCAGCCGCCATGATAAAAGATCCACCGGCGCGATAAGATAATTTAATTTTTGCAAATACTTTCTTTTTCCAACCATCCCAAGAAGCAAAATCAGCGGAGGATACAGTTAAAACTTGTCCTGCTACAACACGTGGATCAATGGTCACACCTAAACATGAACCGGTTCCAGCTCCTGCAATAATGGATTTGTCAATTGCTTTAATCATTGCTTCAGCAATCAATGTAACCATGGTTGTTTCAAATGATGATAAGGTTACAACATCAGCCAGTAACGAGGTTGCGATTTTACATTCTAATCCAAAATATTTGAATGAAACTGATGTGTTAACAGTTCCTTTTTGGCGTTCGGATGGTGTTCCTTCGGTAATCCATGTTGCCACGGGAATCAATGAAGAAATAGGAACTTCGATGCCACCTTTAATAGCCATTTTACGAACTCTTGCGTAAAGTTGACCATAGGTTTTAATTTCTCGGATGATTTCAGCCATTACGGTGGTTGGAATTAAAGCCGCTGTTTCTACAATTGTACTGAATGTATCAATGTTATATTTTGCTGGAATAGGAACATTTTTCAATACATTTTGCATGTATGCGTGCCGATATTCAACGGACGCGAACTTGTCTTCATACTTTTTTTCGGTGTTGCCTAGACCTTCGATTTTATCAATGATCTCGCCGTCTCCGCTCATGTCCAATAATGGGGCTTTGACTTCATGGGTATTTTTTGTCAATGCGTTAAGGTTTGCCTGTTCTTTTCCGATTAATTCAAACGAGTTGTCCAGTGCTACAACTTCCAACTGTTTCCCTTTACTTCCTTCAACGTCTCCGTCGGTTAAAAACTCCTGGGCTGAATCAATTAATGCTTTCCGCATAGCTTCATATTGTGCTCTTGTCATTTTGTTTCTCCTCTTAATTTTAATAGATTTATTTTTTGTTGTTCCACTTCTAAAGCCAATCTTTGGGGTGCTCTCTCTGATTGGCTCTTTATCACACCTTTTATTTGATTAATCAATGTTGTTGGCAACAGACTGTTCCCATAGGAGGCCACTAATTGTTGTTGCTCATCAAACATGACGCCATCCGCCAGTTTTAGTTCAACCGCTTTTTTGGCATCTAACCACGTTTCTTTGTCCATCATAGCAAGGGCCTCTTTTTCACTCATGCCTGACTTTTGAACATAAGCTGCAGCTATTGAGTTATTTGCGGTTTTTAATATTTCTCCCTGCTTATCCATTTCACGATAATCACCAACTGCAAAGCTCGAAACATTATGCACCATCATCAGTGATGTAGGTGACATTAAAAGTTTACCCGCCATAGCAATAACTGATGCAGCGGATGCCGCTATTCCAACAACATAGGTGTTCACACCGTTTTTATACTCTCTGAGCGCGGTGTAAATAACACTGCCTGAATGGATTTCCCCACCGCCTGAATCAATATACACGTCCAGGGGTTCATTGCCGGCTTTTTCAATCGCTTCTTTTATGTCTTTTGGTGCTGTTGATTCCATCCCGAAATAATCATAGACCTCTTTGTAATCATTCGGGATAATTGTTCCTTTTATGTCAATTCTCAATTGTCCTCACCTCCTAATTCATTTGGTCTTATTGCTCTGTCATCAATATACACATCAGCGGTAATTTTTCGGGTATCGCTTCCATATTTATCAATGATTTCCTGCAGGTTTTCATTAACACTGTCAAAGACAATGCCCTGTTCTTCACACCAGGTAACGGCTTCATCCAACAGGTCATCAGATCTGCATGTCCACAAGACAATCTTGTTTCCATCATCTTGTAATTGCAAAATATGTTTAATTACATCTTCCTTTGCAAATCCAATTTGAGGATAATAATTTTCACAAAGTGTTCCGTCAAAATCAACGGCATAGACCTTGCTTTTTTGATTAACCATTTTATTTTTAAGCTGCTGTAACATTTTGTTCTCTGTCTGTTTTGTCCCCTCTGCCTGAGTGACCGTTACCGTGTCTAATCGTCTTAATGGTTCGTCCCCCCCTGGCAATGGCGGCATATTAAATAAACCCAACCATTGATTTGGCGTCATTGCGCCTCGATCAACCATGGCCACAAATGCTAACTTGGTAGTAATGCTTGCGCTGGACAAATTACTGGCATCAAAGGTAATATAATTACCAAATCCACGTTCACGCCTCGAAAATAGTTTCCTGGTATATTCACCTTTAAATTGCAATGATATCGGCTCAATACGTGCTTCATAGTAACTATTCCAGTCATCTTCACTATATGACGACTGCACAATTTTCAAATTTGTGTTAAAAAACGAGTAGATTCTTTGAGTAGTCCGGTCCATTTGGGCAGCATTTGGAACATAATCGTGGGGTTCAACTCTGATCGCATCGGCTTTGCTATCAACCGCGGCAACCCCAACTGATGTTGATTCCAAACTCAAATAATTATCAGCAAAATCTTTGGCATTTTGTTTTAAATCCTCTGGCCTCAAACCAGTGGAATATTTTAATAGCCATTGTATGATGCTTGAATTTTTAATAGCATTTACAATGCCCTTGTCAGTCGTGGATACTACATCCATTAACTGTGTGAGTGCCGGTCCTGGATCATCACCAAATATGTCATTATTATTAAAATCTCGACGTAAATGGATGATATCCGAGTATGGAAACACTGAATTTTTGCCATTATTAAAGTAAAATTTCAATGATAACTCGGCATTTTCTCCATAAATTGCCTCTGCTGATGCAGATGGAATAGGGTAAATTTCAATAGGATAACCAAAATCATCACGCATAATAAGAGCAAATGCATTGTTATTCAGTGCCAATTGCGTCGCTAATTTCTGCTGCATCACCTGGCCAATCATAAAAGGGTTTGGCTCTTCAAGCAAAAAACGCATATAAGCATCTGGATTCACTTTGATATCATTGGAACCGTCTTTTCTCAGCGCTTCCCGGATATGTTTCCCTACTAATTTACCAACTGCCTCGATTTCCGGACGTATGCACGCACGAATAATGTCCGACTGGTATAATTTCCCGTCCCACCCGTAAATCCCGTTACCTCTGTCAGTAATCATTTTAAAACGCGTCTCACTGGGACTTTTATTGAATAATCGCCCGATACTATTAAATAATCCGATACCAACCGCCTCCTTTTTTTTATTTTCAATAGTGCCTGTTTAATGTCTTCCACTTGACAAGATTGTTCACCCTCTTCCGATTTTTAAGAATAAAAAAACACCGTTATGGTGTTGGGTTAAATCATTGACATATACTCTTCATAATTTCGCTCGTATGCAATAAAAGCATCCAGGGCACTGGCGACACCATCGATTCTTTTTCTCGATTTGCTTGTTTTGCAAAGAGAAATATTATCATTTCGATCAATGTCAATGGCCGCATTGGTGAGATTCCATTTTAAAATACTGTTGTTGTTGTAATTTATTTTTTTAGCCTTTAAGTCAGAGGCAAAAACTTTCATTGGGGCACTCATTGTCTTTTTCCCCTGGATTACTTTTTCAGTTGAATTTTTCCCAAATAAAGATTCGAGTTCATCCACGATATACAGTGAATTCCAGTTATCATAGCCGATTTTGTAAATATAAATGTCCAACTCGTTCTGCACTTCTAAGAACCATGCGGAGATATCTTTATAATTTATTTTATTTTCGCCACTGGCCCTCATTAACCCTTTTTCAATCCATCGCGAATATGGTATCTGATCCTCTTTTTCCCTTTGTTCGATTAAATCTCCTGGAAGCCAGTACATTTGCAAGACGTACAGTATTTCATTGTCGGGAACCCTGAAAATTACTGAAGCGCAACATAGGTCCGTTGTGGTGGAAAGATCAAGACCGCCGATGCCATAGCGTGGTTTTAATGCCATAATATCAAAGGTCGCTAAGTTGTTAATATCGTCGAAAATCAGCCATGCCTCTGATGAAGTCTCTCTGATATTAAATTCTTTGCATACCAGGTTCTTAACCAGCATTGAATTATGTTTTGCTTTTTCAACTTTAGCAGCCAACGTTTTAATATTCTTAATTGTTCCCAGACCCGGGTTAGCTTTCTTCCAGCACTTTGGATCCATCCATTCTTTGCGGGCATCAAGTTCATAAATAAAGGCTATAAACCGATCATCTTTATATCCGTCCGGATCAAAGTAACCGTTTATAACCATTGTTGCTTCATCGTATTTCTGATCGTATATATCTTCTCTAATTGTGCCAGCCGTGGAAGTCATGAATATTAATGCTTGCTCTCTGGCTGATACTCCATCAGCCATGATGTCAAATAGAGCTTTCCCATTTTTCCATTGATGGAATTCATCCATCAGAATGCCGGAACAATTTAAACCATCCAAGGTGTCGACGTCGGAGGCTACTGGTTTAAATGTGCCCTCATTGAATGCGCTGACCATTTCGCCAACAAGGCCTTTGATCCTTTTTCGGAGTATCGGGGATTTATTAACCATACGTTTTGCTTCAGACCATATAATTCTTGCCTGGTCTTTTTTGGTAGCGACGGCGTATATCTCAGGGCCCGCTTCACTGTCTCCGACTTGCAGATATAATCCAACGCATGATGATAAAAGAGACTTCCCATTTTTCTTACCAACGATTAAAATTACTTCCCGATGTTTTCGGTTCTCTTCGATATCAATAAAACCAAATGCGGCTGCCAGCATGGCCTTTTCCCAGAGTTCGAGAATGACAGGTTTCCCGCCCATCTTCCCTTTGCTGTGCCGGCAAAAATTTTCAATGAATTCGATGATATGATTTGCTCTTGCGTGGCTGTAATAAAACTCAGACGTGTTGTCAGTTAAATCAAAGACGAGTTTTTTATAAGTCTGGTATATTTTTTGACCAACGACCTCTTCACCTGATTCAATTAATCTCCAATACTCTGATATCGGATCATAATCGAGTGGGTACTTAAACACCTCGGCTATTTACAAAGCCCTCAAAGCAATCGTCTTTGATCTTAACCTCGGCTTTTGGCACCAGGTCGCTAAGCTGCTTAATAATACACTGATAATTCTTATTCATTGTGTTATACAGCCTGGCGATTGGTCTTTCTCTTTCATATTTGTCTGTTTTCTCGGATTGGGAAAACATTTCTACATATCCATTTTCGTCAAGATCCACCTCCATCCATTCCAGAGTGACTCTCATGTAGGCGGCTCTTTGAATCAACCCTTCGATGATGCTTTTGTTTGCTTTTGGCACATTTTTGTAAATCAAATTAAGTCGGCGCTTCTCTTTCAAAATCTGTTCATCTCTGGTCAAAACTTTTTTAATCGCCACATTTATCACTTCCTTTCCTGAACTTTTTAGGGAGGGGGGTCACACGATAGTTCTGTGCATTGCACAAAAGTTAACCGCCGGTACTTAGGATTTAAAAAATCGATTTCAAAGAAGGGGGGCATACCGTAATCGCTGAACCAATTTAGTAATCATCAAGCCCTCCATTATCCTCTATATCAAACTCTCTGAACCATTTATCAATAATTAAAAGTTGTTTATTTTTATCAACTCTTTCATCATCATTCGTAACTCTATTGATGCATTCATCTTTACTAACGTTAATAAAAATTAAATCATCAGCTCTTACCCTACTCTTTAATTGTTCTCGTTCATAAATCTTTGGTAACCCTGCGACTATCCATACACTCTGACACTTGATGCTTCTCTTTGCTATCAACTCATACAGATGTTCACGCATATCCAATGCCGTATCGATCAGGTTGATTGGTGTCTCTGCCTTACCTTGTAACCCTATTGCCTGTGACAATAGATCAAGGTCAACAACCATATCACCTATGCTCATGTGCTCTTTAACATACCTGCTCTTGCCACTACCTGGGCAACCATACACAATGTATACCTTAGCCTCCATTGGCTCTGCCTCCATAATCTTCTGGCACATGTTCCCATCCTCGTCAAAGTAATAGCAATCATCAACACTCTTACGTCTTATCGTATGCCTGGTATAATGACAGTCTCTGCATAACAATACCAGGTTGTTCTCTCCATACACAATATCAGGATCATTAATGTTAGTTGGTGTTAGGAACTTCTTATGATGTACCTCAACCCCTGGCTTACCACAGTCCTGGCATAGTCCAAAGTATTTATTAAAGATATAGTCCCGGCATTGTTGCCACTGCTTGGATGCATACATACGTCTAGCAAATGCACGTGCCATTATCTAAACACTGAACATCTTATCTTTAAACTTTGCATCTAATAAGATTACTTTCTTCTCGAATGATTTGGCCATCTCAGATTCCAT
This sequence comes from Acetobacterium sp., assembly GCF_036508315.1. Taxonomy (GTDB): domain Bacteria; phylum Bacillota; class Clostridia; order Eubacteriales; family Eubacteriaceae; genus Acetobacterium. The sequence continues at coordinate 25,791 of NZ_DATCHP010000025.1, forward strand.
GATCTCTATATCTTCTGGCCTCATGTAAGAAGTAAGAAATAATACTATCGCATGATCGGCTTTACTGATTGACTTAACTTCTTTAATGAGTATCTCTTGTCCATCATTTGTTCTTAATATTAGTTTTGACATATCGTTCCCCTTGTTCTTTAAGCATTGGACTCAGTGGTCCAAACGTCGGCAATGCCATGCTCTTAATTTGTAAAGATATTAGCACTTCATACTTCTCTATCACTTCATTTAGTAGGTCGCGCGCTTCTATTAATTCGCTGTAATCTACTGTGATCTTTGGCTTATCCATACCCTCCATGTTATCCCCCCTCATTCTTCCCATTAAAAAAGGGCATCCCGAAAAGCTCCGGCGCCCTTAATTATATTGGCTTGTATCTATTTCTATATCTGCACTATATCCTATTTGAGTGTATCATTGTGTATCATGGTTCAATATTTCCAAACCCTTTGAATGATACCTGTGTACCTGTGCCCATTCGTAATCAGTCCGCACACATATTTCTTCCCATCTAAGCTGATTAATGTATCTGAGTTGCATAATGCGTCGCGTTGTCCCATCCTGGATAGTTAAAATCATTTCATCTATCTCTTGTTTTATCTTTACTGCAATTTTAATTTGATTGTCTAATTCAACGCAGATGCTTAAATATTTTACTACTATTGCATCAAACCCACTATGAGTTGAACCTTTAGGCATGTCTGATATCATAGACGTTATGCTGGTTGCCTTAGCCATCCACACCTCAATTTCCTGCTCTAAATCATCTATTCTTTCGCAGGCTGTCTTGTACTGTCTGAGTTTTTCTTTTATGGCATTGTTGGCTGCTGTCATTAAAACCTCCTATAATTCCCCTTGTTTCCAATACAGAAATAGCGCGTCTTGTGGTTTGGTTTGTAATCCATCAGCTTTACTTTGTAATATTTGTGCCGATATATTTCTTTTCGTTTTGGCTTATAATCCAACCCATAAACAATATTATTAATCTCATCCATCACGGGTTTTAACGATTTCCATAGCTGTTCAAATATCTCTTGTATTGCTCCCCAAACTCTCTTGACCTCTTCCATTTGCTCATTTAGTTTTCCTAATGCTTCGCAAAATAGCTCAGTATCAATTCCAATTGTAGCAACTATTACTCCTTTTTTCATATCACTTCACCGCCTTTAATTCACGTCCACACATAGGGCAATAATTAAACGGTACACCCTCAATTGTCACATCTTTTATTATTGCTGAAAATTGAAACCCAACGCAATTAATGAGTTTTTCATCACAGTTACAATAATCACAATATTCATCTGCTTTTGAATTTCGTGTTTTAAAAATGTATTTTTCGTATTTATTCATAATATTCAACTTCTGGCAATGTATCTATCTCTTTCATGAATAGGTCATTAATATCCTGTACCCATTTAGTTAAGCCCCTTCCTAAGCATGTGTCAAATCTATGGTCATCTTTGTGATGTTTCAACTCATATATGTACCCAAACTTTTTTAAACCTATCTCACCCATTATTGTTAAACACCCTTGGGCTTTATATATATCTTTGCCAAAATAACCATCACCCATACTGGAAATAGCTTTCTCAGTATGGCTGGCATATGCATTCAATAAAATAAATATTTTGGGATGGTGGTCATCACTTATTTTAATAAACTTCTCATTTTTCCCCATTTTGTAGATTGCGGTGCGGATTTTCTTATGCATTGAATCCGCCAATTGGTTTTTTGCTTGCCCCGTATAATTCATAGCTTACACACCTAGATAAATAATCTCAATGCCATGATCTTTGCTAAATCCATTTTCTTGACCGCAACCGCCGCTGTTTTGCCATCCAACAGGGAATAGCGCACCGTCACAGGCAGACAGTAATTTAAAACATTTAGCCATGGCCGCTGCATCTGTCAATCCATCCGGGATATGTACCAACGGCCTTATAATTTTAGCGTTAGGATATTTGTCGATGATCCGGCGATAAAGATAACCCTCACTTTTTTTATTTTCAGCCATTGTTCTCCCGCCTGATGTGCAAGGGTGTGCAAGATAATAAAGTTTCCCATCCTCAAGCTTTATCGGTGATATGTACTGGCCAGGCGGTGGCTGTACTATTGGCATCGGTATATCAAGCATTGATTCTCTCCACAATTTTTGTGCCGACGACTCCTGCCTGGATCCATATGTTTTATAAAAAGCCTCATGCGATTTCGGCTCCACTATGTTCGGTATTTTCATTGTCCATGGATTCATTCCCACTGGCCAAAGTTCCTCTTCATTGAATGGTGGTGATCGGAGTGTTCGTTTAATTCTGGCAACAGCCTCTTCGAGATTCCATACCTTTTTTGTATTCATCACCACCGTTACAATTAAAGCTTCAGTGAAGACAACTAATGCGACTATAATCCATGTCATTATTTCTAGTGTCATTACTTTTCATCCTCCGAATAAACGCCATCTTCATCGGGGATCGGAATATCCCTGAAATCAACCTGTCCTGGTATCCTATGACTTGAAATACTGGGCCTTGTTTCGTAATTGCCATTCGGGTACTCTGCAATGTCTAATTTTATGGATCCTCCTGTGATCGGTGTCAATGTTGTTTTTATGTCATAGGCGATGATTACTGAATCTCTTTCGTCACTTGGCATCAATACCACATTTATCTGAATTTTTCTTTTTCCAGCTGAGAAAGTGCGTTTATCCATAATATTCTCAAATACCTTGTCAAACTCAATTTGGAACAAGCTCTCTAACGACTGTTGTTCCCGTTCTACTCCAATTTCTGCTAATTTCATTTAAAACACCTCCATGTTTGATAAAAAATCCAAATATCCGTTTTTCCATTTCAGTTTTTCTGTGTCATATAGATCAAGCATTTCATCTTCTTTGATGAATTTATGTTCCAGGTGCAGTTCCATGTCTCTCCATATCTCCCAGGGTACCCGGTAGCAATTTTCCAGATTAAAAGATACCAGGATAAAAACGACGGCCCCCATTCTCCGGAGGCGTTCCAGATAGTCACCTTGTACATCCGATACTCTGTTTTTTAGGATCCGGTCCTTCTCAGTGGCTTTAGCTTCAAAGCAAACCATGGTGCCGTTGCAAATGATCCCTTTAAAGTCTGGCTGAGCTTTTTTCTCAAAACAAGCGGTAAACCGGCCTTTTTTTAATGAGCTTAATACTCTGATTGGTTCCGGTGTTTTCTCAATTAGTGCAAAACCTTTTATAGCATAGGCACTACAGGCCTGCTCAATGATCGTTTCAAAGCTTTTTCCGATGCAACGGCTTCTATACCCCTGCATCTTATTTCTTGTTTCACGCTCTCTGTCCACGTTATTGGCTGCGGTTCCTGCAGTTGGGTCTAAGTATTTTTCTGTATACATGGCTTCGTTATACATTGTTTTTGTCATTTTCTAAATCCTCTCCATATATTTAGTATGATCTACCTGGCTGTAGCCCATTATTTTTAGCAAGGCTGTTTTTTTAATTTTAATGACTGAGTTGGTCCCTTTGACTTTTATGTTTACGCACTCAGAGTTTTTCGATGCTTCAATCCTGCATTCCGTAAAAAATGTATTAAGTGAATCCCCGCCATACAGGCCTACTTCACAAATTGAGATCAAATGTTTTATATCTTTGTTTGCAGATTCACTCATGCTCACTCACCTCTTCCAACATTAAAAATCCCCGGTCTCTTAAAACGTCTTGTACTTCATCATCGTTCCTGCAGCGTTCGTAATTGTCTTTCCCCTGGAAGTTGTTAATTGCATCCTTCTCTTCATCCGTCATTCCGTAATATTTTTTTTTCCCGTACGATGGCGGCAACCAGTTCCGCTTCTTAGCCATGAAGATGTTTAACAATTCGATGGCTTTATCATTGGTAAACTCGATATGACAGGTACCTTTCTTGTAAAATGTTAAGTTAAAATACTCGAACATAATGTTTTTGGTCTGCCCCGTGACTCTGACGCATTCCCAAACCCTTTTAATTACATCATCAGGGGTGACTTTTTTACCTTTGGTCAAATAGCTTAAGATCTTTTCCATTTCAACGACTCTTTGGGTAACTCTGTAATCCGGCTCAAATCGGTGGCTCCAACTGTCATAGGCGTTTAACCAGATAATTGCCTTCTTTCCGATCTTCCAGGCTTTGTTGGTCTTCATGGCATTGTAGTAAAGAGTGTTTTTACCATCATAGGCTTTGGTGGTAACATCATCGAAGAATGATTCAATCCCTGATTCAATGTTCGTGCTCAGGTTCTGGTAAAGTTCCTTTTGCAATTGCTGGATATTAAACCTGGTCACATCATATCCGGAAAACTCTTCAATCTTAGAGTTTAAGTCCCAGAAAGCATCTGTAGTGACGATTTCAGTAATCACTTTCAGATTAAAAATGGTCTTCCAGAATTTATGCCGGGTTCTGGAAATAAACTTATTAATCAATTCATTGCGGTTCCCCTGGAATCCATCTCGATCATTGTTCCCGATCTTAACGATAATAAAACATTCTTTGTCCTGGATTTCTTCTCCGGAGATTAAAACCGGCTTAATTCTAAAATACTCCTCTAAAAATTCGACGCCTACTTTAATTTCATAATTGTATGATTCAATAATGCCTTTAACCGGATCCCCCTGGATCACTGATGTTTCAAAGTCCTCTTCATCATCATAGTCTTTTGCCTTCTCCATTTTGTCCAGAATAAGGCTTGCATCCATTTTTATAATTTCCGGGAACACTATGCTTATGAGTGCAATCTCAACCTCTGTTTTTCTTTCCGCATCCAGGAAGCCATCTGTGATGAATTCAACCTCTGCATGGTATTCGTCTATCACACTTACCAGTTCTCTTCTTAAATTTGTGTACGGGTTCCGGATCGTTTCAGCATTCAGGATGCAAACCACCTGGCCCCCTCGTCGCTCCTGAATGTCAACCGCTCTCATAAAATGCTTATCCCCGTTGCTAAATGGCGGATTCATGATAATACAATCATAGTTTTTATAGGTTCCGAAGGTCAGGAAGTCGTCATGGATCACGCTTAAACCTTTCCCTTTCAGGATCATCTGATATTCCTTCTCGATTTCAATGGCATCAACCTCTATTGTTCGGTTCCTGTTATTCATTTTATAGAGCCTTTGCACCTCTTCACAGATATGGCCTTTACCGGCACTGGGCTCTAATATGGTTAGGTCTCTGTGCACCTCTTTTATCTTGTGAAACATTTTATTGATCAGTTGCTCCGGCGTTGGGTAATATTCATTCATATGCGACCTCACGTTTTAAAATTTCTGAAATCCGTACCTTTTTTCATGTGCATATTGATAGCAGCTGGTCTTTGCCATTGTCTTGCAAATGCGTTTATTTCTTTGGGATATGTTGTTTTAATAGCTGTAAAATCTCGATATAATTGTGCAAACGGCATGGCCCCGGCTGTCCATATCCGTCTTAATCTTTCTTCATTTTTGCTCATATCGTCACCGATCAGTGCGTAACACTTAATATGTTCTCTGGTAAATCCGACATCAACTAATTTCTTACAAGCGGTTTCAAAGGTTTTTAACGCCTGATCCGTATCACATGCTAACCACATTTCTTTGATTCTCAAACCCCTGGCATTCTCAACAAAGTGGTCGTCTATCAAGTCTGGTTCTAATCCACCCTTAAAGCAAATTCTTGACTGCTTTTTCAGCATTTCAAATACTATATCTTTGTGATGCTTCGACGTTTGGAGGAAGTTGTTGTCCTGGATGATGTTTCCTTCAACCACCAAGAGTTCTTTTAATTTACCCTCAATCTTTGGCACAATACACCATGGGCAATTGTTATTGCATCCCCGGGATGTAAAGATAATGTTTTTCTTGATATATAACCCTGGATTAAACCCTACCGTTGGTGAGTTAAAAGCTGGACCGCCTAATTTCACTGGCTTATTTTGGAACTGCTTAAATTGAAAAGCCAATTTCTCACAAAACTCCTTATCCCATGTAAAAATACATGAAATATGTACTTCATCGAAATCCGGGAATAAATTAAACATTGGCGCTTGCACTATCCCATTAGCGCAATATGTCAGTAGATCGTCCGGGGTATAACTCGTTCTCTTAGGAAAGACTCTTAAAATCTTTTTATAGCTCATTTTATCCTCTCAAATTCAATCACCCAAACCCATGGGTTAGCATGAGCACCATAAAGATAAAGCTCATCAGTCTTGACTGTAGAGTTCCACAGCACAATAAAGGCTGCAATGTATTGGGATGGAGGTGCGCCTAAATAAAATATCCCTTCTTTTTCCGCATCATCTGCATTCATATCCTGCAGGCGTTCAACCCTCACATCGGTCACTTTCAAAAAGATTCTGGCTTCTTCTTTTTCCATATGGATAGATGGTTGCCATTTCATATTGCAATCTGTAAATAACTCTTTTATGTGTCTTGCTCCAAAATTAGCCTTATAATAAATGGTCTCTCCACCATTATCAAAATCGTCATAGCAAAATGTTTCCTGGACATACAGTTCATCACCTACCTGGTATGGTGCTTTCCGCTGATAACCATGTTCATCACACCAGCCATTCGGGAATGCTGTCATGTCCCATCTGATACTATTTGCTTGTGGTTTAATCTTCCTCCTGGTTACTGTCTTTCTGCCTTTCATTAGTGCCTGGACCATTTCAGTGTTAAACTTTATTGATTTCATTATTTGCCCCTCTCCATTTTTAATCCATGCGTCTTTACTATCAGCTTTGCAATTAATACGCCTGTTTCTGTAAGCTTCTTATCGTTTTTAATCAGCTTATTTTTGTTTAATGCTGTCAACTCTTTCCGGGATACCATCATTAAATTATTTAAGCAAATATTTGATTGATCGCCATCGGCAAAGATAAGCACATGATTTTCAGGTATATCGCCATTCTTTGTTTCCCATAAGAGCCTGTGCTTCTGTTTCCATACATTTGGATTGGCTATCTTTATCCAGGCATAACCGTCTCTTACAACTTCTGTCCCAATAAGCATTGTGTTGTGTGGGATGGATCCCTTTTGAAACTGTGTTGGTGTCCAAATTTCAATACCTTTTTTACCTTTGTTAAATGGCACGGTGCCCTTTTTAAACCATCCCGTCCTGCCAGTATTAAGCTTATTGTTTTTTATATAAGCTTTGATCTGGTTGGGTTTAATCCCGGCATTAAACTTTTTATTAAAGGCTGCCATTATCTCAATGTGGCTGTGATCGGGGACGTATCCAAATAGAAATTCCTTTTCATCCGGCGTGTACTTATGCTTTGCCAGTGTTTTCATCCCCTATCATTTTTGGCATTCTGAATTTTGCATCAAAAGCATTATCGGCAATCTTATGTGCCTCTAACACAAGTGCTGCATTTGAAACAATTTGTGCTGCTACCCCTGTTATGGCTTTGACTTTATTTATCTCTCCTGCTAAATCTTCACCTTTTAAATCTTTATCACCTAGTCTTTCAAGCTGTGCAAAGAGATGATTGTTTAGGTCTATTAATTTATTATTCATTTTCTTATCACCCTTGATCCTTTACCATCTTTGCGTGAAGTTCTACCATTTGTTTGTAATCTGGGCTATTAAATGGATAGCTGTCAATGAGCGCCCCCACCACATTAATCTGCTCATACTTGGTCTGATGGCTGAAAGTGGCTTTAACCAAATCATCAAATCTTGAATGATCCACTCCATCCCATAACTTTTCTAATACAACTCGGATCTCATCTTTTTTCATGTTCTTTCCCCTCCACAAAACTTATTTGATTGTCAGTGTATTTCTCTTCATATTTTTCAATGTAGTCCTGAATGAATTTCTTTGAAAACTCCAGGCACTTTTTGTAATCATTAAAGGGCCCTGCTATCTTTTCATCCTCTTCAGGGATAATAATGATCTTTCCCTCTGCTTGTCTTATCCCAATCAACAATCCTTGGTACCGATAAATGTCAAAGTCGCTGCTGTACTTTTTCCCTTTGAGAAAGCGGCTTACTGCAATTCTAGGGTTGATTGATTTTTTAACTTTTCTGAATGGGAGCGTTTTGAATAAGGTATACTGCAATGGTCCTCGGCAAATCCCGTCCCGCCAGTGATCTTGTATATAAAATCTAATCCCTTCATAATCAAAATACGGGCATAACCCATCATGGCGTTTAAAATTTATTGAATTCATCGTTTGTCCTTTCTCCTTTTTATCCGTTTCCAATCCTTACCATGCTATAAAATTGATACGGCCACCCGGTGACATCGTGGATCCCTTCCTTCATGGTATCTACTTCTAGCAAATATCCCTTCAACGGCTCCGGATCTTTTTTCCATTCTTTTGCTTGGATGATCTTTTTTTTGATTATTGGTTTCTTGAGGTTCCTGCTGGCATTCCACCGTTTTCTTGACGGGCTGCCTTGCTCCCTGAATGTTGCCCTAGTTTCTTTGATGAGGTAACTTGCCAGGGCTGCATATTGTCCGGTATTGTCCAGGTATGCGAACCGGGTTCTGCCATTTTTCCACAATCTGTCGAATTCTTTAATTGGTACACTGTCAACTACATTAACAATGAGGTGGTGATGGATGGCCTTATTTTTATACTCGGTGACAATGATGTATCTGAGCTCCTCTCCATTTTTCTTGTAAAGATTCCGGAGCGGTCTCAAATATTTATCCAGCTCTTTTTTTGCTTCCTCTGGATCTGGTCTGTTGTCTTTTTTATAAGTCAGCGTAATGTGAAGATCTCCCGCACCATAATTTGTATTGATTAGTCTTCTCAATTTTGTTTCTGCATTTCTTTCATTGATCTTTAGCATTTGCTCCGGTGTTGGTTTCTCGTTTTTCCCCCGGACCATTCCTTTTTTCTTGTATCGTGCTGAAAATGATTTTGACATTTCAATCGTTTTTCCTGCATAGCATATTGTTAAAACATAAGCCACTGATGATCCCCCCTTTTTATCTTGAGATGTCGTTAAGTTAATACTCTTATCGAGTCTAAAAGCTGGATTTTAAGCCACTTTTTACTTGTTATCTTTTCAACAAAAAGGTATAATGAGATAACAAGTTTTTTAAAAGACCGCCGTGGCATCCTAGCTGAAAAGGCGGTCTTTCTTTATTCAATTATTTATGTTATAATGAGTCTAAATTAATTATTCAGCTGCTCTCCATTTAAACATTCGCGTGTTTTGGAGAGTTTTTTTTATGGTTTTTTTCATATCGCTACTGCTCCCAGTTTCTGCTTCATCTTTTTAAGCTTTATCATGGCTCTGTTGTCATCGACCTCTATTACGATATTTCTACAATAATTACACTCAAATCCCTTTACCGGTGCCCAGTGTTTCAATTCAATGATGAAACCGCATGTTCGGCATTGTCTTTCAAACTTTTTCATATCGTTACCTCCTAATTAAAGTTGATTAATACTTTCTCTCCTTCGTAATATGAAGGATTATTTTTGATCGCCGTATTTATTACATCTTCAATTTCTTGGGTTTTATCTATTCCGTCGAGTACCGCTTGCTTCCAGTCTTCATGCATGCCATCTTCGTAATCATCCAGAGCACTCGACAAAGAAAATTCTTGTGCGAATTGTTTATCAGCAATTGTTACTTCAAGTAATTCAGGATCTTCGAACTCTCCATGATTTAGTTCTTGCTCAAATTCTGCCTTTGTCATTACATAGAAATCCCATTCGGTTTTAATAGTTAAAAAGGTGTCTCCGGTTAACTCTGCTAAATTTTTCATTCTTGTTTACTCCTCACTTATTTTAATAAATCGATGTGTTCCTATTTCAGCGTCAGAAATGTTTTTCTTCTTCAAAAATTCAACAACTTCCGATTCTGATTTAAATACTTTTACTTTTCCGTCATCCCCTATAATGCTTAAGCAGTCGTGTGTGGTTACAATAAACTTCATCCTACGATTTTTCCAAAAGCAATACCCAGGGCAACACACATTGCTGCTATGTTTCCGATTGCAATGGCCATACCCATGCTGGCACCGCCGCTCACGACTCCGCCGATGATAATGCAGGCTCCAGTGAACACAAATGTTCCAAATGTTATAATTGCTGCTATTTTAATTTCATTATTCATTTTCTAGCTCCTGTTCCTCTTCCAATCCTATAACCACCAGGCGTTCATCCATGATCCTCACCTCTGGGTCCATTCCGTACCTAGCTTGATATTTTGCTAATCTCTTGTTTATCCGGTGGTTTGTTGCTTCTACTTTGCGGATTTCATTCTGCAGGCTTAAAATTTCGCAAGCTAGATCCTCTCGAAGATCATCGAATGTTGCGACGGTTTTTTCGTGATCCTGGCAATCATCCCCCAGTTCAAAAACAATATCTTCTAACTCAGCAATCTTTTGATCAGCGGCCTTCTTAAATGCCGCTACCAATGTATCCATTTTTTGATCCGATTCTAAATGTGCTTGATGTTTACTTGCTAATTCATGAAACCGTAACTGGCAAATATCGCCAAGATTAAAAAAGTCGTCCTGGGATTTTTGCAATTTTGCTTTTAATTCTTCCTTAGTAAATTTTGAAGTAAACTTTACTACATCAATTCCAAATTCCTGATCTCTCACTTTGTCTTCCAAAAGCTGAATGTATAAGTCTTTATTCATTTTTTCCTCCTTAAATTTTATTTTCTTGGTTTTTATAAAACAACAATGTAAAAAGGAATTTGCATATATCATAATTTCCCGCACATAAAATAATATTGTCGTTGTTTTCGTTTATTTCAATCAATTCATGAATACCATTTTTGTATCTAATAACATATTCTTGACCGTCGATGTATAAGTTTTCCATTGTTTTTCCTTTCTTCGCCATCAGCCGCCATGGCAAAACCAGTTCCACACTGTTATTTTTGGGATGGCCACATACCGTTGGCCCTTTAAATGTTCCCGGTGTCCAAACCCAAAAGGCAACAATCCTTCAAAGGCTGCATTCCGGATCGCATTGGCCGAGAACCCCTCTCCCAGTGCCTCCGCCAATTCCGCCGGGGACACTGTTCCGCTATTATCCTTATCCAGTAATGCTTTCAATCTTTTTTGTTGTTCCAGCACTACATTTGGTGCTTCCATTGTTTTTTCTCCCTTCTTTGATTTTCAACGGTTTGTTTTTGATTTAATTCCTCTTGTTTCTTTTCGCTCGTACTCCTATAATTAAATTATCAGCTTTGCAGAGTTGAAATAATTTGAAAGGAGGTAACTTTATGGCCAAGTTTACATATACAAGCAATGTCGATGAAGTTTTTAAAAAGCTTGATTCATTAAGCTTTAGTCCTGTTGATTTTTCCGAAGCTTTTTCTGATGAATTCATGAACACCAACACATCATTTAAAAGCTTTCAGGAATTTATTGATTCAAGTGGATTCAAAATGCAAAGCCAGGAAGATTTTGAATCGATCGACGAAAATGAACTTGATGTATTTGTTTCTGCAAATACTGAATTCTCGACATTTAAAGAAATGTCTGCAAGCGCTGCGGAAATAGTTTTAAAAAAACGGGTTAAAGATTTAGGACTCTAAATTAGCTCCAATCTCGATTTTTATTGAACCAAGTAAATCATTAGAACCGAGTAAATCATTAATTTTTAACACTAATTCTTTTACTCGGTTCAGTTTTTCAATTGCTTCGTCTACTTCTGTTGTGTCTACTTTAATTTTTGGTTCTGACATCCTCTTCACCTCCTTCTTAAAATAAAACATCGTCCAGTGATTCTTCGATTACGTCAATAACTTCTTCTTTCGGCACATCAAATTCTTCCAGCCATTCCCCAATTTCTAAACGGCTGTTGAGCCATTTAAATATTCTTTCCGCGATCGCTCTGTTGTCATAACCTTTTAGTTCGTGTTCAAAACCTATTTTCTGCATACCGCCGTCCGGGTAGATGATACAATCATTGGAATTTACTGTTACTTTAGTCCCCTTTTTAAATGTTTTTTCATGTCCCAATAAAAAGGTTTCAACCGCTACATCCTCGGTTAATTCCATAATTTCGCCAATCATTAGTTTTTTCATATTCTTTTCATCTCCTTTCTAACTGGCTTTATCAAAATCTTTTTTCCCAGGGCTTCAGCCAGTTCCGCTGGGGACACTGTTCCGCTATTATCCTTATCCAGTAATGCTTTCAATCTTTTTTGTTGTTCCAGCACTACGTTTGGTGCATCCATTGTTTTTTCTCCCTTCTTTGATTTTCAACAATTTGTTTAATTATTCTTGTTTCTTTTTGCTCGTACTCCTATAATTAAATTATCAGCCGGCCTGGTCGAAATTCCCTGATAAATGAGGAGAAAAGTCACATTTAGTGACCTTTTTATGTAAAAAAAATGTAATCAACTCCCACCTTATAATAACTTGCTAATGCCTTTTTTATTTCATCCCTGGGAACCCTCAACCCAACCTCATAATTTCCGAGTGCTGATGTTGTTATACCAACATCTTTTGCTACTTTCTCTTGTGTTTTGTCCCCACGCAATTCTTTTAACTTTTGTCCGATTTTAGTGTTATCCACTTTCTCACCTCCCTTGTTTAGATCACGTTGTGTGATTACATGATATTCTAATGCCTTCGCAATGTCAAGGGGAAAAATAAAATATTTCCACGTTGCGTGTTTTATTTTTATATAAAGATTGATTTTGTCACGCTACGTGGTATACTATAGCCACACCTAAACAGGGAGGAAAGCGCAATGAATTTTGCTGATAGATTAAAATTACTACGTAACGAAAATGCCTTAACGCAATTGGATTTATCTAAAAAATTAGGAGTTTCAAAATCATCAATCGGAATGTATGAATCGGGGCAGCGTGTGCCAGACGTTGAAACATTTGAAGTTATTGCAGATTATTTTAATGTTGATATGGGTTATTTAAGAGGAAAAACGGATGTTAGACAATACTCCTCCCTTGCGCCCATAAAAATACCAATTCTTGGAAATGTAGCCGCCGGGGTTCCAATTGAAGCAATTGAGGACATTAAAGGTTATATTGAAATAACTGAAGATTTAGCTAAGAAAGGAACATACTTTGCTCTAGAGATTAAAGGTGAGTCTATGGCGCCATTTATGTTGGAACACGATGTGATTCTAATTAGAAAACAAAAGATTATTGAAAATGATGAAATTGGGATCATAATGGTAAATGGGGATAATGCCACTGTTAAAAAAATAATGAAGCATGATGGGGGTATTACATTGATACCTTTGAATCCAATGTTTTCATTAATTGATTATAGTTGTGAGGAGGTTGAAAATTTGCCCGTTGAAATTATTGGAAAAGTAATTGAGATAAGAAGAAAAGTCTAATGCTAAGGGGGAGCAATCCCCTTTTTATATAAACAAATTTTGAAGGAGGATAGTGATGGGTTTCTTTTCAAAAATGAAAGAGAAAATGCAAACAATTGAGAAAACTGCTACTGAAATAAAAAAGGTGGGAGTTCAAAAAAATTCAAAGTCACCGTCTCGTTATGAAACAAACTTGAACGGAGTTAAAACGGGAAACAGACAAGAAGTTTTAAGTGGCATTGAGAGTGATGTAAAATTAAAAGTATTACCGGTATTTACAAGAGATCCAATTTTTTTGGAGGTTTATATTAGAACTCCAACGGGCGTTCGTTCTAAAACTAAAAAAGAAGTTATTGGGACAATACCCCCTAATATTGTTAAAGAGATCGTAAACAGGTATGGCCGCAATGGATTTAAGCCAATTATTACAAAATACAAAATCAGTAAAAATGCATCAAATACTTTTGAATGTTCTGTTTCTTTACAAATAGACAGTGATGAATAGATATATTAAATTCAATCGCAAAAAATAAAAAAACCGCCTCTTCTGCTATAACAGAAAAAAACGGCTTTAGATATACCGGGACCGTGGTCGCAATATATACACCACAAATATTTTACCACGCTTCCCGGGGAATTTCAACCGGGTATTTTTATACCCAAATTCGAAAGGAAGTGTTAAAAATGGCTTATAAAAAAAGGATAAGAATAACAGTGGGTCATACTTATGATGGTGAACCCATCAGAAAAAGTTTTTATGGGAAGTCTGTCAAAGAGTGCAATGAAAAAATTGATGCCTATAAGCTGGAAGTGGCCACCGAGAAAAAGCAGGAATGGGATGAAACGCTTTTCGAGTCCTGGGCTGATAAGTGGTTAAATATTTATAAAGAAAATATTGTGAGCGATTCCACCTATTATGGGTACAAGCTTTGCATTGATCATCTGAATGATTATTTCGGTGACTATAATATCCGCATGATCCGGGCGATTGATATTCAGCAGTTTTTTAAAACAAAGGCTGAATTCTCTCAGTCCATGGTGGATAAGATTCGGATCACACTGAATGCCATTTTCGAAACGGCCATTGAAAATGATTTGTTCATTAAAAACCCGATGGCCAACATTAAACCCAAAGGCAAGCCCGCCCTGGAGAAGCAGCCCTACACCATTGATGAGTATGAAGTTGTTGTTAAATATGCAATGACTCATCCTGAAGGACTGGGGGCCTTTATTATTTTAAAGACCGGCATCCGCAAAGGTGAATTAATGGGGCTTAACCCTGCAAAGGATATTGATTTTGTCAAGCGGCTGCTGAGCGTGAACCGCGTGATCACCGATGACACCGGTACCCCAAAGATGAAAACAACCGGGAAAAGTGAAAAAGCTTTGAGAGTTATTCCCCTGGATGATGTGTTCTGTGATTTTTTAAAAAATGATATCCGGATGTACCGGGATGATTATTTATTTAAAACACACCATGGTAAAATCATGGGTCCCCGGGTATGGGCCAATTATCATTATAAGAAATATACAGATGATCTTAAGATAGCTCATCCGGAGCTTCCTCTTCTTTCCCCACATGAATTAAGACACACCTATGGAACAATCCTCTATAAGTTTGGAACCGATGTTTTCACCCTTCAGAAGTTGTTGGGGCACGCCTCCATTGAAACCACTACTAAGATTTATGTCCATGATGATGTGGAAGATCTGGTTAAAAACATCCGTTGGAAGATTGTTCCTGTTGAAGAAGATCCCGGGAAAATCGTCGCCACTTAATAGCCCTATTGATAGCCCTTTTATATCATTAAATGCCGTTATATGCCATAAACTTGTTTTTGGACAAATAAAATAAGAGCGCCAACGGATGGCGCTCTTATGCGTTTTCTAATGGTGCCCCTTCAGGGATTCGAACCCTGGACACCCTGATTAAGAGTCAGGTGCTCTAACCAACTGAGCTAAAGGAGCTTAATGGTGCCGAAGGCGGGACTTGAACCCGCACGTGATTTCTCACAACGGATTTTGAGTCCGTCACGTCTGCCAATTCCATCACTCCGGCAAAATAAAAAATATAACTGATCTTTGGTACCTACCCAAAATACGGTACAAACAACTGAGTGATTCACACAAAATCAAAGATTTAGGTTCTCTGCCTATGCAATTCCATCATTTCAGCGAAATAAACTGGTATTATTTCACACGACACTGTTTGAAATAATACCATATTCTTAAATAAATGTCAATTGTTCTTTGAAGCAAATCTTGTTTTTATCATAAAAAAAGAAAATTGAACAAAATATTATCTTGTTTTTATGAAAATATACGGTAATATATTATTATGGCAGATATAAGTGTACCATATACCATCTGCAAATCAGAACATCAGATAAAAAAGATAGGAGTGGCATAATGAGTTTATTTGAAAATAATAAAACCGCAGCTTACAAAGAATACCGAACATTTATTAACTCATCAGTTCTTGAACTCATTGAAAAAACAGAAGATAAAAAATGCAATGGCTGCATTGATTATATATATTCTGAGGATATTACAACTGCCCATTGTGAAGCATTGGAATATTCATGGCCGGTAATGGACCCTGAAGCCGTTCAAAGACTGACTGATTGTTATATATGCGATCTTAAGGCTACTAAAACCAAATACTAAGCTACCAAACAGCAGACCAGTGAATTGATTCTACTGGTCTGTTTTTTCATGCTTTTTGTACAAACTCACGATCTTCTCGCAGCATTCCGGTGTTGTCCATTCTTCAGTTGAAATTTGAAAATCACAGTCTTCATAAAAGGACTGCCGTTCTGCCATCATCATTTTTATTTGTTTCAGTGGATCGCTGCTTCTCAGAAGCGGTCGTGACTGATCACCTTGAATGCGTTCAAAAATTGTTTCAGGTTCACAGGTCAGGCTTACGACAAAGGCTTTTTCTTTTAGCATCTGTCGATTCCGCTTAAATAATATGATCCCACCTCCGGTTGAGATGATAACTTTTTCCATAGCTAAGGCTTTTTTTAAAGCCTGATGCTCCGCTTCCCGAAAGGCCTCCTCTCCCAAATCCCTGAATATTTCAGAAATTTTCATTCCCATGGATTCTTCAACCATCGCATCGGTATCGATGAACACATATCCTAATTTTTCTGCTAATAACGGACCAATGGTTGATTTTCCGGTTGCCATAAAACCAATGAGAGCAATGCGGCTTGTCTTATTTTCCATACTACTCTAATCCCTTGACCAATAAGGATCTTCCTACTTCGGGATCCGGAAAAATGCCAGTCCACAATTCAAAGGCCAACAGCCCTTGGTACAAAAGCATTTCAAGGCCGTTTTCTATTTTGGCTCCTGAAGCCTTTCCATCCTTAAGCAGCTGGGTCATGGGTGGACTGTAAATCATATCATAGACCAGAATATCCGCTCTCAGTAAGGTTTTTGCAAGTGGCGTCTTTTCGGGATGATCGGCCATTCCAAGACTGGTACCATTGACTATGACCCCAACCTCCTGAATCATTTTCTTTAAAAGGTCTTCTTCCATGGGAATAGCCATTGCTTTCCCCGGCCAGCTTTCATTAATTTGAGCTGCCAAATTTTCGGCTTTTTCAAAGGTACGATTGGAAATAATTACTTTTTTAATACCCCAATCGGCTAAAGCCATGGCAACGGATTTTACTGCACCGCCGCACCCTAATATTAAAATACTCAGCGCTTCTTTTTGAATGTTTCCAAGTTTGTTTTCAATGGATTTAATAAACCCAAAACCATCCGTGTTGTAGCCAATCATTTTCCCCTCGCGACAAACCACTGTGTTCACAGCTCCGATTTTCTCGGCCAGTGGATCGATTTCATCCAAATACTTCATAATTGCCATTTTATGTGGTTTGGTTATGTTAAATCCTCCGAAGTTCAATAAACGAAAACCGTCTATGAGTTTTTCCAAATTTTCGGATTTAACCTCTACCGGCAAATAGAGGGCATCGATATGACTGGTTTTAAAAAGTCCGTTATGTAGTTGTGGCGACAGGCTCTGGGCTATGGGATCTCCAATAACGGCATATAGTTTAGTATTAACGGTTATCTTCATAAAAATCTCCTTAATAATGCATTGTTTTCTTTTGGCATTGTATCACACGGGTTTATCCTCTGTAAACTTACTCGATTCGTCAATTTTCAATAATGTTCCTGTTTTTATTAAATGCTGCTGACTTTACCCGATATTGCCAATCTACTCCTATTAATAGTCTTTCCGGGATTCTTTTAATGTGATATAATTTTAAGGAAAATAAAAGAATGGAGATGAGCAAAAATGAATAATCGAAAAATAATTCAAGTGGAGGATAAGGTTCCGTTTAACTTACTGGTGCCACTGAGCTTACAACATATGTTTGCCATGTTTGGAGCATCCGTACTGGTGCCTTTCCTTTTTGGTATCAATCCCGCCATTGTCCTTTTAATGAACGGTGTTGGTACATTGCTGTTCATCCTTATTACTAAAGGAAAATCACCGGCTTATCTTGGTTCAAGTTTTGCCTTTTTAGCTCCTGCTGGTATCGTGATCGCCACCTGGGGCTATTCTTACGCTTTAGGAGGATTCGTTGTTGTTGGCTTGTGTGGTTGTATTCTGGCGGGCATCATTTATAAGTTTGGGATTGACTGGATTAATATTGTGCTGCCACCGGCTGCCATGGGCCCGGTTGTTGCCCTTATCGGTCTTGAGCTGGCTAGTACAGCTGCACTGACTGCCGGTATTCTGCCCCAAACAACCTATGTCCTTGATGGGGCCACTGGTCTTTATTCCCAGATTGTCACAGTCGTTGCCCCGGAAAATGTCATCGTTTTTCTAGTCACCCTGGGCTTTGCAGTTTTTGGCTCTGTTCTGTTTAGAAAATTCCTGTCAGTGATTCCGATTCTTATTTCGATTATTGCAGGTTATGTTGCCGCTCTATTGACTGGTGTTATCGGTCCGGCGAATTTCCAGACCGTGGCGAATGCCCCCTGGTTGTCTTTGCCGAATTTCCAATTTCCGCAATTTAAATTAGAAGCAATTATTATTATTCTTCCGGTACTTTTGGTTATTGCATCTGAACACATTGGTCACCAGATTGTTACCAGTAAAGTCATTGGCAGAGATTTACTAAAAGATCCCGGTCTTCATCGGTCTCTGTTTGCCGATAACTTTTCAACCATGGTTTCAGGATTAATCGGTTCTGTACCAACCACTACCTATGGTGAAAATATTGGCGTTATGGCCGTTACCAAAGTCTACAGTGTTCGTGTCATTGCCGGTGCTGCCATTTTATCCATTATCTGTTCCTTTGTCGGTAAGTTTTCCATGCTCATCAGTACCATCCCCGGGCCGGTAATTGGCGGGATCTCCTTTTTACTTTACGGGATGATCGGTGCTGCCGGTATACGTATTATCGTAGATGCCCAGGTTGACTATGGCAAATCCAGAAATCTTGCCTTAACCTCGGTGGTTTTTGTGGTTGGTCTCTCTGGTGTTGCGGTAAACTTTGGAAGTATTCAGCTGCGAGGTATGGTTCTTTCTGCTGTTGTCGGAATGGGTTTAAGCCTTGTTTTTTATATTTTGGATAAACTTAAGCTGACCAATGACCGGGAAGAGGAACGTCTTTATGACATACCTTAAATAAGTTGTAAAATAGTAAAAATTCTATTATAATTATATTAAATGAATTTTTATAAAGTAAAATCAAAACAGATTTATTTTTCTTAAATAAACTATTCATCGTGCTAAATAAAATAGCAGACTATTGCTATTAAGGGGAACAATATGAAAAGCGATATGAAAATTGCAGTTTTAATAGATGCTGATAATGTTTCAGATAAATATATCAAATATATATTTGATGAGATTTCCAACCATGGCATACCTACATTCAAGCGAATCTATGGAGATTGGACGAAGCCGCAACTGGGGTCATGGAAAACGGTGTTGCTGAATTACTCAATTACCCCCATTCAGCAATATGCCTATACAACCGGTAAGAATGCCACAGATGCAGCACTAATCATTGATGCAATGGATATTCTCTATTCTAATAATGTAGACGGTTTTTGCATTGTATCCAGTGACAGTGATTTCACCAGACTCGCCACCCGTCTGAGAGAAGCCAGCATGTATGTGATTGGCATGGGGGAAAAGAAAACACCGACACCTTTCATCTCTGCCTGTGACAAGTTTAAATATCTTGAGGTTTTAGCCGCAATTCGAACAGATTCTTACGAAACAAATGGAACAACTGAAAAGCCTGAGGCACCAAAAGAAAGTATGGCCAATACAAAAGACCTCATCGAATCAATTAAAACAATTATTACTGAGAGTTCAGACGAGGATGGCTGGGCAAATCTGGGAGAAGTCGGTTCAAGGCTCAACAACCGTTACCCTGATTTTGATACCAGAAACTACGGTCACTCAAAATTAACGCCTCTTTTATCGTCTTTAAAACAATTTGAAATTCAGTCGCGAAAAAGCAGCAAATCCCATGTTACAAGTTACTTTATTAAAAATAAGTCCAAAAAATAAAAAGGTTTTTTTTGTAAAAAATACTACCCAAAAGATCAGGATGTGATAATGATGATATATCTGATTGATAATGATACGTTGGAAATTGATACCCTGGAACACATCAATACCATTGAAGGCAAATCACATTTATGTATCCTTAATTGTGAAGAGCTGCAAGCCATGAGCCATAAACTGGGTCTCTGTCAAAAAATCATTGATGAATGTTTAACCGGTATCGTCTCTAAATTTGAAAGCCATGATGGTTTTGATTTTATTACCCTGAATATTCCTGACGCTATTAATAAGGGTAATAAACCTAAACGGATTTCCATTTATTTTACAGGCAAATTCCTGTTATTTATATCAAATGACAGTACGTATATGAATAAACTCGTTATTCAAATTGCTTCAGAAAAAATAAAAAATCTGAGCCCGGGAAAGATAATACGTTTGTTTTTTGATAAATTAACCCTTAATGACCGATTTCAACTTGAAAAAATCGAGCAGGAAATTTCGGATCTTGAGGAAGATTTAATTGCTTCCAAACAGAATGATCTAGTCAATTATCTGATCACTTTCCGGAAAAAGCTGCTGAGTCTTAAGCGTTACTATCAGGAATTATTAGAGATTGCCGAATCCATTGAGGAAAATGAGAATGGGCTCATCGACAAAAAGGAACTTCGATATTTTAAAATACATACTAATCGGGTCAATCGATTGTTTAATGGCGTAGTGAATCTCAGAGATTATGGCTCGCAGGTGCGAGAAGCCTATCAGGAACAGTTGGACATCAGTCTTAATTATGTCATGAAAATATTCACCGTTATCACTTCAATTTTTTTGCCTCTGACCCTCATTGTCGGATGGTATGGCATGAATCTCATCATGCCTGAGTTTAAATGGGTTTATACTTATCCATTTGTTATTGTGTTATGCCTTACTATTACATCATTATCTTTATTCTATTTCAAAAAACACAAATGGTTTTAAGACTGAATTTTGCAAACAAAAAAACGGCTTAAGCCGTTTTTTTGTTTCTTGAACAAGACTGATGCAAATCACTTCTTTATTGCCCAAATACCCATGATAACTTCAACATCATGAAATTTTCCATCATCGCTAAGATTTATCACATTATTCGTTGATAATATCCCGTCAAGCGATAGTTGTTTTACACCTTTGTTAATTCCATCTGGATTTTTAACCTTAATATCATAGGTTGATCCATGATAATTGTACGTTATATGATACTCTTTCCATTTTTGAGGAATACAAGGATCCATAATAATTGTATCGCCATTTTTCTGGAAGCCCAGTATATATTCAAGGCCAGCTCGGTACATCCACCCGGCAGCCCCGGTATACCATGTCCACCCGCCTCTTCCTGAATGCGGAGATTCAGAGTAAACATCGGCTGCGATGACATAGGGTTCCGTTTTATATCGGCAATATTCTCTGAGGTCTTGAGTATGGTTAATGGGGTTAATGAGTTCAAAGAGTTCCCAGGCTTTGTCTCCATCTCCCAGTTTGGCAAAAGCAATAACAACCCAGGCTGCTGCATGGGTATATTGTCCGCCATTTTCTCTGACCCCTGGTATGTATCCTTTAATATATCCTGGTTCCAGATCCGATTTATCAAAAGGTGGTGTTAGCAGTTTGATTACCCCATCCTGCCTGCATATCAGAAATTCATCCAGGGAATTCATGGCCTGAATGGCTCTTTCCGGATTACCCGCCCCGGATATGACCGACCAGCTTTGGGCAATAGAATCGATTTTACACTCAATGTTTTCCGCCGATCCCAGAGGTTGTCCATTATCGAAATAAGCCCGTCGATACCAGTTTCCATCCCATCCATTCTTTTCAATGGCTTCATGTATTTTTTCTCTTATTCCGGTATATTTTCCTGCTCTTTCATCATCCCCTGTTTCCTTGCATATGGGAATAAACAGATCAAGGTTGGAAATTAAAAACCAACCCAGCCACACGCTTTCCCCTAGTCCTTTATTTCCCACAGTATTCATGCCGTCATTCCAATCCCCGGTTCCCATTAATGGCAGTCCATGTTCCCCGAACTTCAGGGAAATTTCAATGGCTCTGATACAGTGGTTATACAAAGATGCCTTTGTCTCTGAAACCCTTGGCGTCCCATACCGTTCATCTTCGAATTCCTTCAATTCTGAATCTTCTAAAAATGAAACTTCTTCATCCAGTATCTGACGATCTCCGGAGATTCTTATGTATTCAGCGGTGACATAGGGGAGCCACAAACGATCGTCTGTAAAGCCCGTCCGGGTTCCCTTGCCAAGCGGCTCATGCCACCAATGCTGGACATCTCCCTGGGTGAATTGATGTTTTGCATGAAGGAGAATTTGGGAACGGGATATTTCCGGCCAGAGATGGGCAATGGACAAACAGTCCTGGAGCTGATCCCTGAAACCATAGGCACCTCCTGCCTGATAAAACCCTGATCGTGCCCATAATCGACTGGATATAACCTGATACTGGAGCCATCCATTTAGCATCAGATTCATCGGCAGGGTTGGCGTATCCACCTGAACGATGCCTAACTTTTCTTTCCAGAACGTTTTAACCTCACGTAAGGATTCTTTGGCATTTTTCTCATCCAAAAATCTTGTTGCAATCGCATTGACTTCCTGCTGCTTAGCAGCTATTCCTAAGAGGAAAACAATGTTCTTTCTCTCATTTGGGTTAAGTGTGACCTTCACCTGAATAGCACCACATGGGTCAAGACCGATACCCATTGTTCCGGAAAGCTCTTCATTGGACAAACTATCAGGAGAACTCATATCTCCGGCACCAAAAAACTCTTTACGATCCCCGGTGACTGAGCGTTCCCTGACTGAAACATCCATAAAACAAATTTCACCGGGAAACTCCTCATTATAAGGATTTTCTATTAAAAAAGCCCCTGATTCACCAAAACTCGTTTTTATATGCATGGCGGTTACCTGATCGCTTACCCCCATTACCGGCCGTATATAATAGGTTAGTGTTAAATTCCTCATTTTTTCCGAATCATTTTTTAAGTTGAGGATGCTTATTTTAACAGACCCATTAACCGGTACATGCTGGGTCATTCTCTGTTTGATGCCATGACTGGTATGCTCAAATAAAGAATAACCGAACCGGTGCTTGATGGTGTAAGGTTCATCTTCTCTGATGGGCTCTGCTGTTGCTGTCCACAACGCTCCTGTCTCATCATCTCCGATGTAGATTACTTCTCCGGGACTGTCTGATACTTCATCATTTGACCAGGGGGTCAATTTGTTTTCACGGCTGTTTTTATGCCATGTATATCCTGATCCAGCTTCTGAAACAATAAAACCAAAATCAGGGTTCGCTATGACATTGGTCCATGGCAGTGGCGTATTTTCTCCTTTTTTAAGTTGAATGACATAGCCACCGCCGTTTTGCCCGAACCCTCCAAGTCCGTTATTATATAAGAGTTTCAGCTCATTGGTTTTTGGCATGATCACCTCTAAAGGAGCACCTGAAAACTCCATTTTTCCAGGAAGCAGAGGTCTCTGGGGCCTCTTGATCTGCTCACTCATGGTTCCGCCATCACCATTTAATATGATTCTGGCAATAGCATAAAGCAACTTGACATCTTCTTTTGGCGTTGTATTCTTATCAAGGATAAAAACATCTCCGGTTTTGTTGATAATGTCATGGTTCTGACTTTCTAATATAAAGTCAGCGATGAGGTGATGAAGTGGAAGTGCATACTCATGTTTCTCTTCACTCAAAATAACCAAATCGACTCTTAACTCCTTTAAACGCCAATAATCATGAGCTTTTAAAGCCTCATACAATATTGCCATCTGATCTATTTTGCTTAGTTTCACAAATACGATCGGCAGGTCTCCAGAAATACCATAACGCCATAATGACGATTGTCCTTTCTTGTTCCCCATGATCAGCGCCTGATTAATTCTTTTTGTAGGACTGATGAATAGGATATCAGAAATCATTGCCTGGTAAAGTTCCATTTCAGCTGCATTCATATTTAAGTATTCTGATTCAACCTTACCTCTTGCCAAAGCCAGTTTAAAAGCTTCTTCAACAGCACCAGGACTTGCATATTTGTCTATTGTAGCAAGCAATGTTTCATTATCTTCGCTCACGGCATTCAAAAATGACATTTGTATGGTGCTATAAGGTTCAATTTTCACTTTTGTCCGGATACTCATCACGGGGTCCAGTACCGGTCCACTGGTATTGGAAAGCGGTTTTTCCTGCATTATTGCAATTGGGTTCTTTACGGTGTTCCCTCTGCCGATCATCTGCATCCGGTCTGTTTCATACTGAATTTCCTCAAGGCCTGACCCTTTTATGACAACAGCATTAGCCATCCACATTTCATTCTCGCTGTGGACCCTGGGACGTCGGTTTGCAATGATGCATTGCTTATCCCGAAGAATGCTGGTTTCTACAAAAAGATTGCTAAAAGCCGGATGTGCCAAATCTGTTGCCTGAGGTGCCATGACCACTTCAAAATAGCTGGTTAATTCCAGGATACAGTAACTTTCACCTAAATTTTTCAGCGAAATCCTGCGAATTTCAACATTATCGCCAGATGTAACAATTACTTCAGTTTTTGTTTCAATTTCTTCATCACGGCGGTTAAATGTTGCTTTATCCGTTGTAAAAACCACCTCATATTTTTTCGGCAACACATTTAATGGGGCATAAGCAGCAGACCAGATCGTATTCGTTTCCACGTTACGCAAATAAAAGAACATCCCATAGGGGTCCAGTGTACTATCTTCCCTCCAACGTGTCAGGGTCCCCAATTTATTTTTGCTGTATCCTGTTCCTCTGTCAGTAATCATGATTGAATAATTACCATTCGATAAGATATGCGCATTGGGTAGTACCGGATCAGGTTTTAAAAACCGCCGTAATGTACGGTCATCTTTGGTAATGAGTTCCTTATGAGACACTACCATTTTCTGTGCTGTATTGGTATATATTATGTTTGAAGCAACCTTTTCCTGTAACAAGAGCTGTGCCGCACGGATTTCAGGATTCCTATGAAATCGTCTCTGCATAATATTGTTATGCAGACAATTATTAAGGGCAACCAGACTCATCCCCTGATGGTGGGCCATGAAACTTTTTATGATTGCTCGATTTTTGTCATACTGCAATCTCGCAGGGGTATAATCTGCTGCTTCATAAAATCCGTAAGGTCCTTCCAGACCTTCAGCTTTAAGACGCTTAATATTTTTGACTGCGGCCTCAGGATCAACAAGCAGGGCTAAAAATGTTGCATAAGGCGCAGCTACAGCATCTTCAATTAACCCTCTTTTCAGTCCTAACCAAGGGACACCAATGGCTTTATATTGATAATCGCTATTCTTATCCAGGGAATTAAACCCTGATTCTGAAGTTCCCCAGGGCATTTTTTTCTGATTGCCATATTTTTTCTGACTTTTAATGACAAACGAGTAGGTTTCATCCAATAATGTATTTTTATAACTTTTCATAATAAGTATGGGCATTAAATACTCAAACATGGTCCCCGTCCAGGAAATCAGACCTTTATAACGATCCATAATTGTTAGTGACCGCCCCAATTTATACCAATGTGAAGGTGGTATCTTCCCTTTTGCGGTACAAATATAACTGGTTTGACGGGACTCCGAGGCCAGCAGATCATAGTACGAATTAGTCAGCTTTCTTTCTTCTGGATTGTACCCAATACTGAACAATTCTTTCTTTTTGTCATATAAATGTAAAAATTCCATTGCATCTGACAAGGCGTCGATTCTTTCAATCAGAGCTTTGTATCGCTTAATAAATTGCTGGGTGGTTGAAGTGGAGTTATTCAGGATTTCCTCCAATTCGAAAAGCCAGGGCAGTGTCTCATTAAATTCCTCTGATCCACTTTTCTGAATACTGTCAATCAGTTTATTCACGCATTTTATCTCAGCCTGATAAGCTGCTGTTAAGTGATTTACGTCACAGTTTTCCTTAAGCAATACAATCAATTCTTTAATCGTGTCATTAATGTCTTCATCAATATCTTTTTCGAGTAATTTACCTGGAATTTTTTCCAGCATGTCGATCCCCGGCCTAAATAGGGTCATATCATTTTTAAACATCTTAAGCATTTGATCAATTTTCGTTTTCCAGTGTCCTTGTCCTTCTTTGATTTCTTCTAACCCCTGTCCCATAATAAGCTTGTTAAGTGCCTGGTTCCAAAGAATCAGATTGTCAGAAATATTTCCTGTAAGCACATCCATCGGAAAATTTTTATTATAGACCGCATAGTCTTCTTTCTCAGCGCACGCCAAGGTGTCTCTGAAGCCATTTGAAAATTGAACGTCAAGAATAGGACGGTCAAGATAATCTTTTAATCCTTCACATAAAGTTGTAAGATAGCATAACAGGTTTCCGCTGTCAACTGTTGAGATATACATAGGTTGCAGTGGTTCTGATGTCGTAACATCATACCAGTTATAAAAATGCCCATTCCATTTTTTTAATCCTTCAAGGGTGGTTACCGTTTTTTCAATCAGATTCATCATCTCATGGGTTCCGATAAATCCGAAGTCTCTGGCGGACAATATAGCCATAAGCCCAAAGCCAATATTTGTGGGAGATGTTCTTAAAGCCATACATCTGGGGGGATCTTCCTGATAGTTGTCCGGAGGAAGGTAATGGGTGTGAATGCTTGTGAATTCCTCGAAATATCGCCATGTCTTTCGCGCGATTCTTCCCAGTTCATGTTTATCCTCTTCTGAAATCTTCGCTTTCAGAATGATAAAGTCTTTACTGATCCAATAGGCGATAAATGGCGCACTTCCCCAACCGATTAAAAAGAGAAGACTAAGAAATATTGATTCCGGTTTAAAACTAACCGCGAGTATCAGGATAACAAAAGCTTCAAGAAAAGTCGCTTTCATAACATAGATGTAACCTCTTATAGTATTTTTCTGGGATTTCTCAATATCATCTGACGTAACCCATTCCAGTAAATTCTTCTTTGTGATAAAAACACGAACCAGTGTCACTGAAATTGCATTCGTCATCAGCCATGCCTGATAGGGCAAAAAAATCAGAGTCAGCAAAAATTGCATAAATAAAGCTTTTAACCCCCACATAACAGGCATATAATTTTTGATCAGTTCATATTCAAAACGCAAGGTCATTAATTGTCCAATCACCCCCATAATCAGTGGAAATGACAAGGTAAAAAGAAAAATTCCAAGCCAAAAATAAATGCTGCCAGGCAAAATACTGAAACTCAGGAATACCAAAATCATCAAAGCCGGAGCTAAGAGGCTTCTTCTCAAGTTATCCAGCATTTTCCATCGTGATAGAAGAGAAAGGGGATTCGCAATTTTATTGCCGCTGCGATTGTGAATTTTTCCGGTTATTTGCTTAACCAGCTGCCAGTCACCTCTTACCCAGCGGTGGAGTCTGGCTGAAAATGAGTTGTACCGCAATGGGTAAGAGTCTACCAATTTAAGATCTGTTACCAGACCGGTCCGGACATAAGAACCTTCGAGCAAGTCATGACTTAAAACCGTATTATCCGGAAGAGTATCCTTCATTGCACTTTGAAAAACCCTTAGGTCGTAAATTCCCTTTCCGGTATAAATTCCCTCACCAAAAAGATCCTGATAAACATCGGAGATGGCATTGGAATAGGGATCTATCCCTTGCTGCCCGGTAAAAATCCGTGAGAACCGAGATTTATTGGAGCTTTCATTATCGACTTCGATCCTGGGCTGTATCAACCCATATCCCTCAACAACAACCCCTTTTTCTTTATCAATCACAGGCCGATTTAAGGGGTGGGCCATGGTTCCAATCATTTTCTTGGCCATGCCCATTGGAAGAATTGTATCATTATCCAATGTAATGATGTATTTCACCTTGGAAAAAGGTGGCTTTTCACAGGATGAATAGCCAAAACTTGTATCTGATGAGCCCAGAACCAGATCATTAAATTCTATGATTGCGCCTCTTTTTCTTTCCCATCCAATCCATTTTTTATTCTTTTCATTGAAATGACTGCGCCGATGGAAAAAGTAGAATTTGTCTGCATGTCCTTTAGCATATTTCCTGTTGAGTTCCTTTACTCCGGATAATGTGGCGTTAATGATCTCATCATCCATTTTATCTTCGTCGGAATCACTGAATGCCCCGATTAAAGCAAAATATAGATTTTCTTCTCGGTTCGATAAATAATGGTTTTCAAGTTTCTCTAAAAGTTCTTTTGCATGCTCTTCATCCGCAATCAAAGTCGGCACTGCAACAATCGTACTCAAGCCTTCCGGAATGCCCTCTTTTAACTCAAGTTTTGAAAAATAAGAAGGTTTTAATGCATGACAGATAACAAGATTTACTGCTTTTACCGCAATTTCAGAAGCAGGTATCAAGACAACAATGGCTGCCAATAGTGAAAAAAACAGCACATTTGATGTGGCAACAAGCATCGAATACTGAATTGCAATGGCAATCTGGATGATGGTAATCAGGCCAACCGAACCGATGTAAACGATTCCGTATTTGTTCCTGGTTAAAATCCTTTCTTCTGCCGGCGAAAAGTTTTCTGTCTTTTTTTGTCTGGTTTCAAGGATCTTTATTCCTTTATCAATGAGATAATACCCAACATGCCAAGTGCGCTGAATTTTTGTATTTGCCGATTTCTTTTCGTCCCAGCCGGTATAGGCATCTGATGCAGCCTCAATAGCCAGATTGGCAATGTCAAGTTCAGAAACGCCATAACTCAAGGCCAGTTCTTCGACTTTGTTTTTATAATAATACCGAGTATTGGCATCCATCCCGGGATATGTCCCATCCGGGTCCTGTTTTAATATTTGTTCCACAAAACTTGCCGACTCAAAAATTTCTGACCAATCCAATGTTGAAAAAAAATGCAGACTGGTAATACAGTTACTCATCGAAACAGTTTTCTGAGACTGAATATCATGCTCATTTTGGGTAATGATCTCTGTTGATGATCCCAGCTTCTCAAGAATTTCATCCATAACTCGTAAAACACCGGCATAACTGCGTCCAGATCTTCTTAAGTGATAGAAAAAATGATCAATAAAATCCGGGTTACCTTCATCGAAGGTATCCAGGTTATCTTGGAACAGCTTAATAATCCCTCCTTTGTCTAAATCATCTATGGAAAGCCACTCATCAAAAATTTTGTCTGCTTTATGCCACTGTATTTGCATGCTTTGGATATCCTCGCAAAGATGTTTAATTTTTTCTATTATTGCAAGTTTCATCATCATGGGCATTGCAATTATTTCCCGTTCAAGAAGCACATCATGAGACTGGTATGCCTCCAGAAAATCCAAAAGTTTTTCTTCATCAAACAGCCCATTCGTTCGTTCAACAAAATCCAAAGCCATGGCATATATTCGGGTATGGCCCTTTGATGGACCTGTTTTAAGGGTGGGTAGCCGCAAATAGCTGCGTTTATCTAAATCTCGTTTGATTATCTGCACTTCTTCGTCAATAATATAAAAGTTATCCAACAGCCATTCTGAAGCAGCCGGAAGGGCATATTTTTTAGAGATTTCTTCATTGAATTTCTTATAGACCATCAGAATATATTTATAATTTTCATTCAATCTGGAAATAGGC
Organism: Acetobacterium sp.; assembly: GCF_036508315.1. Taxonomy (GTDB): domain Bacteria; phylum Bacillota; class Clostridia; order Eubacteriales; family Eubacteriaceae; genus Acetobacterium. Next base: position 55,254 of record NZ_DATCHP010000025.1, read on the forward strand.
CCATGAAGATATTTTTTTTGGTTATAAAAAAACCGTCTGATACCATTCATTTTTTTATTTCCTTCAAGTTCTTCACTTGAAATTTCGACTCCCTCCTGACTCAATTTCAAAGATCCTTCGAATTTCACTAAAATAATCCATAAATCGGTGAGAATGTAGGTGATTAACACAACGCCCTCGATGATTAACTTTAAATAAGCGTCCATTATTCCATAAGTCCTTTCCTGCTTTATTTCCAAGTGATTATATTTTACATCAAATATCCATATGTCTCAAGTGCAGTATATGATTCAAATTCACATTATACTGCTATCTTTGTTTAATACCCATAATTAACTGCCTGAAACCTCCATTTTAGTGCGCATGGATTACAAAAATCTTTATTCATAAAAACAAGCTGCTTTTTTACTTTGCAAAAAATGAAGTTGCAAAATAAGTCAACAGCTTGCTGGAATTGCATAAAATAAATCAAATCACCGACAGGATTTTTTTTAATCTCAAAATTTAAAACGCATTATCTAACAATTCCCTACATATACATAATCCAGGGATTCCCTTGCAATTTCAGCAAGAGCATAAACACTGGCAACTTCTGTGGGATTTCGGTCAGTCATTTTATAACATGGGAAAAACCGCGATAAATGCAGAGGAATATCCGAGCGTATTGATGCCAGCCACTGTGACATCTTGCGGATTTCATCCTCACTGTCATTTTCACCTGGAATAATCAGGGTTGTGACCTCTATATGGTTATTTTCAGATGCTAGCTTAATCGAGCGTTTAACTGTTTCCAAATCACCGCTGACCTTATGATAGAACTCTTCAGTGAAGCCTTTAAGGTCAATATTTAGTGCATCGATATATGGCAAAATCTCCTTTAGTGGTTCTGCACAGACATAGCCATTGGTTACAAGTACATTTTTAAGACCCTTTTCCCTTGCCAATAGCGCACAGTCTCTTACATATTCATAACCGACCAGTGGTTCATTATAGGTATAAGCGATGCCAATATTTCCTTGATTTTTTAGTTCAAGAGCCTGCCTGACAAGCTCTTGTGGACTAACCTTTCGGGTTTGAATATCCTTAATGCCTGCCATGGAAATTTGATAATTCTGGCAAAATGAGCACCGAAGATTACAGCCAAAACTGCCCACTGAAAGAATTAAACTTCCTGGGAAAAATCGGTAAAGGGGTTTCTTTTCAATGGGATCCATTGCCATTGATGTAATTAGCCCATAATTAATGGCGGTAATGACACCCTTCTTATTGCTTCGGGCCCGGCAAAATCCAATCTCGTTTTCATCAATATGACATTGATGCGGGCAAATTTTACATTTTACTTTACTCATTTGTGTCTCACCACCTCAAAACGCTTCATGGAATAATGTTCATTGGAGGAAATTCCTGCTTTTTGCAGTGCGATATTCACCTGTTGTTCCGATGTATCGATGCCATCCAGATTTGGCAGGAGCAACCCACGCCTGGCTCCTGATGTGACGATAACACCATAACGTTTGACGTCAAGCTCTTCCATGGATTTGATTGGAGTCGCCTCCCCCAGTACATCAACGCTATAGACAAGCCGCGGCAGTTCATCTTCTCTTACCGGTGGAAAACGATTGTCCGCTGCACCTGCACTGACGGCATTATTAATAATTTCATCTGCAATACTTGGTGTCACCGGAGAAATTGTACCAACGCATCCCCGGAGCTGATCGTTTATTTTCAGGCAAACAAACACCCCTGCTTTTTGATTAATGAGTTCCTCTGGAATCTCTTTGGTAGGACGAAGCAGCTGATGGGTTTTTACATAATGCTCTAAGGACTTTCGAGCAAGCCGAACATAGTCATCTTCATCATTTTCAGTCTTCGGGTCTGCCACTTTGGACTGCTCAAGGATCGCATCAAAATGCCTGTTTTCATCCTCTCCGTTAATGGAAAAGGCAGCAACTGCATAACCTACCCCGAAAGGACCCTCATAGGAAAGCAGCTCGGGGGTTACCGATTTACCGTCCAGTGCCCCTGCCATAATGATAAATGACCGCAGACCGCATTCTGCAGCCGCTTCACAGAAATCTTCATCAAAAGTCAGAAAGCGCAAAAAATCGCCATCTGCAATTGCCTGGGTAAGTTCATGGTCGAAAATCGGGCCTTCCTTTGCCAAACCATAGGGCCCACTGGCTTTTAGTTTATGAGAAAGATCGCCACTGGCAACAATCACAATCCGCTTTTCGGTTTCCTTTGCTGCTTCTGCAATACATTTCCCGAAACGGTAATGCCTAAGGGGTGATAGCCCTGAAAGAGAAATACGCACGATCTTATAATCTTGATAGTATTTATTTACAAAGTAAAGCGGCACCAGTGTTGCATGGTCAAGTGCCTTTTTTCTTTCTCCCTGTGTTCCTGCGGGTATTCCGGCCTCTTCGGCAAGTGATGTAAGTCTCTGAGCAAAGACACTGTCATAATCCGCCTCAATTTGTACCTCAGGCACACCAAAATCTTTAAAATCTCCCACAGCATGTTCACCTGGTGAAATGTGCAGGTAATCTGAATACAGCACTGAATGAGGTGTTGTGATAATGATGACGTCCGGCTTTAATTCTCCAATTCTACGGGCAACTTCTTCATAAGCATCAATGGTTTTTTGAATCTGCTTCTCCTGGCCTTTGCCAACCTCAGGGATAATCAATGGCGGATGGGGAACAATAAAAGTGCCTATCAATGACATAATCTTTTCCTCTTTTCATCGTTTATTTTCATAACAATTCCAAATATCTTTGGCCTCTCAAATAAATAATTTCTATTCTAAATTGCAAGGCACTACTTTGTTTATACCATTCTTTTAGCTGTTCAATCTTAATATGGAAAAATTTTAGTTCTTACTGCAAAAAAAAGCCGGTGCATCAAAGCTATTTTTAAGTTGCTCTGATACACCGGCTTTTTTGTCGTTTAAATCACCTTCATGCAACGATTGTTTAGTGAATCTTTGCATTAGACCAAATAATTTTTTTCACGCAGGTTTTCTTCGATTATAGTCAGAATGTTATCTGATGGTGCTTCTATTGTATGAAAATGATATTCATCGGTAAGCTTCATCAAAGGGCTTATTTTACCTTTCGCCAAATTAACAACAAACTCGTCCACATCTCTTATTGACGAGAGAGAAAGCCCTACTTTTATTTCTCCATAAATTTTATGAATAATAAATACGTCGATCACCTGTCCGCCTGCTTCAACGATTGTGTACAATTCATCGGCAATTTGTTCGGCATTGTGAAAAACTTTAAATATTTTCTGTTTCCCGGGAGGGTTCATCAGAATATATCCTTTATTTGTGGATATTATATTGCAATGCGTGGCTTTGAGAAAAGCAATGTCCTGAACAATGATCTGACGACTGACTTGATAGGCATTCGCCAAAGTCGTGCCAGATATGGGTTCTCGGCCTTCTCTGAGCCTGCCCATAATATCCTCTAATCTTTTTTCTCTTTTCATTTCTTGCACCTGCTTAATAATTCATACTTTTTATAATATTCTGAGATTTTTCATGGATAAATCCAGAATTGGCGATGAGTGTGTCAAAGCGCCGCAGGACACGAAATCCACACCGGTTTTTGCAATTTCAATCAGGCGTTTTTCAGTAATATTTCCTGAGCATTCGCTTTGAGCCCTGCCATCAATAATCTGTACGGCTCGCGTCATTGACGCATCATCCATATTGTCAAGCATAATGATGTCAGCGCCAGCTTCTAAAGCCTCTGCCAGCATTTCCAGATTTTCAACCTCTACCTCGATTTTTCTCACAAAAGGGGCATATTCTCTGGCTAAAGCAACTGCCTGCTTAACACCTCCGGCCGCGCTGATATGGTTGTCTTTAATTAATATTCCGTCAGATAGATTGAATCTGTGATTGGTCCCTCCTCCGACCTTAACTGCGTATTTTTCGAATATTCGCATGTTTGGTGTTGTTTTTCGGGTATCCAGCAGTTTTGTTTTTGTTCCTGTCAGTAACTTTGCCAGCCCTTGGGTATAAGTGGCAATACCGCTCATTCGCTGAAGGTAATTCAGTGCCGTTCTTTCACCTGAAAGGAGCACTCGCACATCACCTGAAACCACAGCCAGAAGATCGTTTTTCTTAACCGCATCACCGTCTTTGAAGGTGGTTTTCATTTCGCTGGTTTGATCTAATAATTCAAACACGCGTTTGAATACCTCTAAACCGGCAATGATGCCGTTTTCTTTACATAACAACTGCACTTCTCCGGTTGATGCTTTACTGATAATGGCGTTGGTTGTAATATCTTCACCGGTGATATCCTCCCTTAAAGCCAGTAATATTAATGGATCCATATTAAGCTTCATTGTTGTAAGATCATTCAATGGCACTGCTCCTTTCTATTTCATCCAATATTATTTTTTTGTAATCCAATTGCAACTGTTCTATATCCCTGAAGTCATTGAGATCCACCGTTGATTGCTTTGTGCCCAGGAATTCATAATTTCTGGCAATATGGGTTGCCGAGCGCTTGGCAAACACAAGACTCTCCAAAAGGGAATTGCTTGCCAGCCGATTAGCTCCATGAACGCCGTTGCAGCTGATCTCACCAATGGCATATAAATGCTCCATTGAAGTTTTACTGTCCAGATTCACCTTAATACCACCCATAAAATAATGCTGGGCAGGCGTTACCGGGATGCATTCTTTTGTCACATCAAAACCTTCTTCCAGGCAACGCAGATAGATATTCGGAAATCGTTTTTTGATGACCTCACTGCCCATATCCTTCATGCTTAACCAGACAAACTTGCTTTTATCCTTTTCCATCTGCTCATTAATGGCCTTGGTCAGAACATCTCTGGGCAAAAGTTCATCCACGAATCGTTTCATACTTCGGTTGTAAAGAACCGCTCCCTCACCACGTACCGATTCAGAAATAAGAAAACGTCTGCCTTTTCTCTTAGAATACAAGGTTGTTGGATGTATTTGAATATAATTAATATTCTCTAATATGATTTTGTGTTTCATTGCAACGGCAATGGGGTCTCCAGTTAAATGCCGAAAGTTCGTTGAGTTATCAAATAAGCCTCCCAGACCGCCTGTTGCTAAAACCACATAATCCGCTTTCAGCAGTCTGATTTCATGATCTTCATCTGAAACCACGACGCCTGAAGAAGTACTGCTATCGCAAATCAGGTCCACCATTGTTGTATATTCAAGAATTTCGATGTTTTTTCTCTTTTTCACTTCGGCCAGTAACTTGCCGGTAATTTCCTTACCCGTCACATCCTGATGGTACAGTATTCTTGGTTTAGAGTGAGCACCTTCTCTGGTATAGGCAAACTGACCGTCTTTCTTTTCAAACTCAACTCCGAAAGAAACCAGATCTTCGATAATTTCCGGTGATGTGCGTATCATCATATCAACAGAGGCCTTATTATTTTCATAATGGCCGGCCTTCATGGTATCCTCAAAAAAACTATCATAATCATCTTTGTCTCTGAGCACACAGATGCCACCCTGAGCCAGGAAGGAATCACTGGCATCAACCCCCGTTTTTGTAATCATCAGTATTTTTTTATCGGTTGGTAAATTCAACGCATTGAACAGACCTGCCACTCCAGTCCCAACGACGATAATGTCTGCTTTTCCATTCATTTCATCATCCCCATTTATCTTGAAAGCTCAAGCATTTTTTCAAGTGATTTTACAGCTTTTAGTCGCGTTGGTTCATCTATTTCGATTTGATTGATACCCTTCTCAAGGGCAAACCAAACTTTTTCAAGATTTATCCTTTTCATATTCGGGCAGATCTGGTTCGAATTAACCGTGTAAAATTTCTTATTCGGATTCTTCTGCTGCAACTGATAGAAGATACCGATTTCCGTACAGATAATAAATTCCTCTGCCTCACTGGTGGTCGCGTACTCAATGATTCCGGAAGTACTTCCCACATAATCCGCTAAGTCGATGACGGCTAATGTACACTCCGGATGCACCAGGACTTTTGCGTTCGGATGAGCCGCCAACGCGTCCTCAACCTCATCTGTCATAATCTCATCATGAACATGACAAAACCCGTCGTTGAAGATGAAATTCTTCTCCGGTACCTGCCTGGCAATATATTTTCCCAGATTTTCATCGGGAACAAAATAGATGTTTTTTTCGGGCAATGCTTTGATGATTTTAATGGCATTTGACGAGGTTACACAGACGTCAACATGTGTTTTGATCTCAGCAGTTGAATTAATGTAGCAGACCACTGCCAAATCGTCGTATTTTTCTCTTACCGCTTCGATTTTTTCAGCGGAAGCCATATGAGCCATGGGACAATCTGCCCTTAAATCCGGCATAATAACGGTTTTTTCAGGGCTGAGAATTTTTGCACTTTCTCCCATAAAGGTAACGCCGCAAAATATAATAACCTTTTCGGGAACAGAAACCGCCATTTTACTGAGGTAATAGGAATCCCCAACATAATCGGCAATTGCCTGGACTTCGTCGTTCACATAATAGTGTGCTAATATTACCGCATCTTTTTGTTTTTTAAGCTTTTCAATTTTATTCGATAAATTTTCCATTTCGTTCTACCTCCATTATCTAGTAAAGAGAATTATAGGTAGAATTATAACACGTAGCTTTACACATGACAAGTCCACTGTAAAGTTATTGCTTAATCAACTTAATTTTTGCCCTGTCTTATTTATCCTTTTAGTCACTAAAAGCGAAACCAAGGGTCTCAGTGATATCTTCCCAGGTGGTATACCCCAGAAAGGTCTGCTTAATTTTTTCAATACTCTGATGTGACAAATGTTTGAGTGAGTTGTCCCACATGGCTGTGTCTCCATTCATGGTATTGGCTAAATCATCTCTGTTGCCGTCTTTACCAAGAAACTCCTCACTTAATATATAAAAACTAATCACTTCTCTTTCATTTTTATCAAGAACGTTGTTTCTGGCGTACTTGATTGCTCCTTCAATTTCTCGAACCAGCTGTACTCGATCCCCATCCAGGTTCGTGGTTTTCATCAAAGAATCCTCGGCGTTTTTTGCTTCACCTATAAAAATGTATTTGTCGGTCAGAATGAAAATATCAGGTTTGGAATCGCCTTCTAAGACCCACCACTTATGAGGAAAACTTTTGCTTGTATCATAATTAATGATGTTGTTTTTCGCTTCCAGCATCGTCCTTTTTTCCCCGGAAATAATTTCATTTCTTCTTTTTGTTGTCTTATTGCCCGAATCAAGTTCCCTGTTTCCAATGGCTTGCTTCAAATTATCAACGAGCCAAATGAGTCGTTCTGTGGTTGGTGGGAGACTTTTTTCTTTTAGATCAGATCCTTCATAATAAAAAGCCTCGATGGTTCCACAATCTTTATTTTGCCATCTTTTATTTTGATAACCATCTTTCATCATATTTAAAAGGTATGTCAATCGATTGTCATCTTCTCTGATGCCACTAACTAAAGGGTTTACCCTCAGTTTTGAACTGCTGTGATTACTCATATTCCCATTCTCCTTTTACACGATTTTATGGATCTGTCAAAATTTGAAACGTTTACAGTTGGGGGTGTCAACTTATTGATTGTGGTTTGCATTTTGCTATCCATGAATTATCATGTCCGGTTTCCGGGGGCAATAGCATGATGCCTTGTAACAAAACTGATTTAGTAACTGAATTAAATTAAACAACCCTTAAATTCAATTATATCAGAAACAGGAACAAACAAGAAGATTTTTTTGAATTTAGAGTTTGATGCCACTTCAATCTTTTACAGGTATTGATTCATCTTAATATTTCCCTGATTGATCTGCCATCCAATGAATAAGCCAGCTTCAAAGTGAAGTTTCCCGGAATCACTATCCCCGATTAGTTTTTCAAGCAAACATTTGTTAATATATACATCATGAAAGTAGCCAAGGTCTTCCTGGAGCTTTTCGAATTTCTTAATGGATTTTTTTGAATCACTGTCAAGAATTGACGTTAATTGCTCCATGGCATATCTTAGTTTTTTACTTTTAATACGTACTTTATGAATCTCTTCTTTATGGGCCAAATCCATTTTTTTGATGGCTTTATTAATGCGTTTTGACCATATCGCCAGTTGTTGTTCTGAATATTTCTTAATGTTTAAATCCAATAATGCTGTATCACTCCAGGGATCTTCCAATAACCAAACCCAAAGATCCAGTAATAGGGCAGAAAGTTGATTACTCGTTAAGAACACCGTGATTTTTTTTAACATCTCTGCTCTTTTTTTCGCTAATTCATTTTTAAGGTCTGGAAAATCACCTAACTGAATTAAACTGTTATTCACCATCATGTCTATTTCTTCCAGAATCACATCAACTTCTCTTATTGCTGAAAATTCCAGACCACTTTTACCTAATTGTTCCTGTTTTTCCCGGTAGGCATTCTGATTAAAGAGAGGACTGGCAAAGGCCAGCAGGGCACGAAGTTTTCTGATTTTCACTCTCAGCTGATGAACATTCTCAGGTTCTTCCATTTGTGCCAATAGGTTGTCCTGGGCGTTGATAATGCTATCGATATTATTGATAACGATTTTTACGATTGCCAGGGAAACCTTTTCGTTAGGATTAAGTTTAAGATCATTTTTTCTTACTTTTTCTTCTGCCCGGCCGACAAGGACCAATCCGCGATGGTACTGACTTTCTTTTTCCATAAAAACAGCATGCTTTTTAATTAGAGCTGATCCTAATTTGAGCATTTCTGAAGGGTATCCACTTATTAACTTTAACTTTATTTGAGAAATTGGTTCTTCTAAACCATTGGCTTTTATTTTTCCGATGTCTCCGGTTATTTCTATCCAGCACCCATTTTCAAATAGAAGATTCATCTTCTTTCTTTCAAAAAGAGTATTAAAGAGTGGCGTTAATTCTCTGGTACCAACTATTTTTTTTAAAGATTCACTCATGTCTGACTCTTTAAAATAGTTAATATCCGCTATGGGTTCTTCAATCTTAATGATCCATTCCTGTTGTTTCTGTAAATAATTCAAACTTTCTGAAGTATTGCAAAATGTTACCTTTGCACTCCAATGATCATTTTCTTTTCCTATTTGATAGCTATAACCAGCGGTTTGCAAATCTCTGTTTTCGGTATCAAAATAGGTCACATCCAAATTTTGGGTGCTGAGTGATGTCGCTTCAGATATTTCCAATAGCATTAATTCCTGCATCATTTGATTCAATTGATCAGAACTCTCCACTTTAAACATTAATACTTTTTCGATATTCTCTGACATGGCTATTCTCCTTCTTTTTTCAGGAATTTTAAATTTCACTATTCAAAATATTTAATTCTTAAGACCCTGTATAATAATATATTTACCCTATATTAGAAGTTGCAAACAAGCAAAAATAAGAACAGAAAAAGAACGGCTATCTGAAGCCGTTCTTTTTCTGTTCTTGAAATTTATCTGTTATCGATCTTTTCAGGGTATAAATCATGCATGTGAAGTCTTTGTTTTGCTGTCTCAAGCCAGTCTGTTCCATCTTTTCCATAATTACAATAGGGGTCAATGGAAATACCTCCTCTGGGGGTAAATTTCCCCCAAACTTCGATATATTTTGGATCCATCAGTTTAATTAAATCTTTCATAATGATATTCATACAATCTTCATGGAATGCTCCGTGATCTCTAAAACTGAATAAATAAAGTTTTAAAGATTTGCTTTCTACCATAAACACGCCTGGTACATATGAAAGTGTGATCGTTGCAAAATCCGGTTGTCCGGTTATTGGACACAAACTTGTAAACTCAGGGCAGTTGAATTTAACAAAGTAATCATTCTCCTGATGTTTATTCTCGAATCTTTCAAGCACTTCAGGATTATAATCATAGTGATAACTTACCTGCTGATTTCCCAGAAGTGAAACCCCTTCGATTTCTTTCTCTTTATTACTCATTGTTTCTCCCTATATTTTTGATAATGGATCTTCTAAATATTTAACGATTAAAACTCCAAGAATACTGGGTAATATCTGACCAATCCCAATATTCAGAACAAGGATGCCATAAGGCACATGGAGTAGAAAGGAAAGCCATATCGGCACCAAAAGCGTTGGAATGAATAGAATCGGAATTGCGACAAGTACGACATTGATTTTTCTTAAAAAATAACAGCCGGTCGCCGTTAAAATACCTACGATAAAACCGCCAATCGCATCCAGTGGCCCAAGACCACCCATCACTGTATTACTAAAAAGATTAGCAATTCCCATCGGAATGATTAAAAATGGATAAATGGATGCCAAAGAATAAATACTTGTCGCAATCCTTATTTGATACTGGCCAAAAGCGAAACTTTGAGTAAAAAACATGATGACCACATATAATGCAATAACGATGGCCGAAATAGTCAGTTTTCTGACATTTGATGATGCTTTCCTGTTTAAAATAACGGTATTTTTATTCTCCATAAAATTTGCTCCCTTTTTTAAAAACCAGAGCTTATCCAATCTCACCAAAAAACAAAATTTTCAACAACAAAAAAAGGGTTTAGGCACCCTTAAAAAAGCTAAATAATAGCTGGTCCTAGTTTTGTTTTTAGACAGGATGGTTACGAACTGTCTTTTATTAATTTATACCTGAATTTTAACATAGTCACTGCTAATTAAGCAAGAAAATTTTCTCGTATTTATCGTTTCGTTCCAATAAAAAATAACGCAATGGTGCCCGGACCTGAATGCGCACCAATAACCGGATCCACATAATTGATAATGACATCTTTAACATTCAGCTTATCTCTGACAAGCTTTTCTAAGGTGTGGGCATCTTCGATGCAATCGCCGTGGGAGATAAATACGAGTTGCGACCTTGGATTAATGCAGGTATCCTCCATTTGCTTTGCCAGGGCTTCAAGAGATTTTCGTCGACCTCTTACCTTCCCAACGGGAATGAGTCTGCCTTCATTGTCTACGTGCATAATTGGCTTTATTCCCAATGTTGTTCCAACAAATGCGGTTGTTGAAGATATTCTCCCGCCTCTTTTCAAATAAACTAAATCATCCACGGTAAACCAATGGCAAATGTTTAATCGATTATTTAAAATCCAGTCCTTCACTTCATCAATCGATTTTCCATGAATCATTTGTTCTGCGGCGTAATAAACTAATAGTCCCTGTCCCATTGATGCCGAAAGCGAATCAACGGCAATAATTTTACGTTGGGGATACTCTTCCTGAAGTTCTCTGGCTATTAAAGCACCGGCATTATATGAACCGCTGAGTGCGGATGAAAAGCCGATGTAAAGAATATCTTTCCCTTTTTTTAATGTTTCTTCAAATACTTTCCGGCATAATTGCAAATCGATGCTGGCAGTACTGATTGTTTCACCATTTCTCATCATTTCGTAGAACTTTTTATTATCTGTTGTTACGCCTTTGGTATAACTGTAGAATTCCTTTTCTCCCACTCTGAAAATAAGTGAGATAATATTAATATCATACTTATTAATCATTTCGTCAGTAAGATTTGCAGATGAATCCGTCACAATTTCATAACTCATAGCTTACACTCCAATAAATCTATTTTTAATGATGTCTTTATCTCAGCTTAATTTAAAATCTCGGGTCACCTGTAAAATCACGAAAAACTTTACCTCAATGCACTTATTTTACTTCAAACGAGTACTAATGTAAAGTTTTCTATGACTTAATTCTGTATTTCAATTGAGATTTTTGAGGTTGTATTTTAGTCGGATTTGGCATTCTATTTAAGGGTCAGTTTTTTATATGATAACAATGGTTAAGCGGTCCGCTGCCTTTCCCTAAATTCAGGCCATTCATTAAGGCCCCGGTGACATAACCTTTGGCATTTTTAATGCTTTCATTCATTGAGTATCCCAAAGCCAGATTACAGGCAATTGCAGATGAAAGGGTACAGCCTGTGCCGTGGGTGTTGGGATTATTAATTCTGTGAGCTCTGAACCAAACCGCTTTACCTTCGGAGAAGAACAAATCATCTGCGCTTTCGGTGAGATGCCCACCTTTTATTAAAACTCCATGGCCTGTGATTTTTGAAATATACCCGGCAGCTTCTAACATTTCACTTTGAGTTTTAATGAAAAATCCCCAGAGGCTTTCGGCTTCAGCAATATTAGGGGTAATAATATCTGCTATGGGCAGTAATTTTGTAAGCAAGGCCTCGATGGCATTATCGCAGAGAAGCTTACTTCCGCTGGTGGCAACCATCACAGGATCAACCACTATATTTTTTGCTTTATATTCCTGCAATTTATTTGAAATAATTTTAATTATTTCACTATTGGAAACCATTCCGATTTTTACCGCATCGGGTTTGATATCACTAAAAATGCAATCCAACTGTTGAGCAACGAATTCAGGGCTTACCTCCTGAACGCCATAAACACCGGTGGTGTTTTGTGCTGTCAAAGCTGTGATTACACTCATTCCATACATTTTATGAGCAGTAATGGTTTTAAGATCCGCCTGAATGCCTGCCCCACCGCTGCAATCCGAACCTGCAATGGTCAATATTTTTTTCATAATTCATCCATCTCCCATTCTTGAAGTGATTAAACTAGTAGTCTGTGGTGAACACCATTTTACACGCAAGCTGCTGTAATTTTACTGTTGCTTTGACAATATCCAACTGGGCAAAAATAGCGGAAACCACTGCGATTCCATCAATACCGCTGCCGCAAAGATCTAAAACATTTTCTTCATGGATCCCTCCTATGGCAACCACTGGAATAGACACCCCTGCGCATATTTCTTTGAGGATATTAAGTGACACCGTATCCGCATCAGGCTTTGTATCAGTGGAAAACACAGCGCCAACTCCTAGATAATCAGCTCCGCTTTCTTCGGCTAAAACTGCCTGTTCCAACGTCTGAACCGATACTCCAAGGATTTTATCCTGGCCAATAAGGTTACGGACATTTCTCACTTCCAGATCATGCTGACCAACATGAACACCATCAGCACCACAGGCAAGGGCAACCTCCACATTGTCATTTATGACAAATGGAATTCGGTACCTGTCGGTAACAGATTTCATTTCTTTAGCCTGTTTTAAAAAGTCTTCAAAATCAAGGTTCTTTTCCCTTAACTGGACGAAAGTAACGCCGGACTTTATGGCATCCTCTACCTGCACTTTTAGAGACTTGCTTCCCAGCCACATACAGTCAGTCACGGCATAGAGAAGCATATCCGTTTTAACGACTTTCAATTTTAGCACCTTTCATTAATAACTCAGGTGTCATTTTACTCATGAAATCAATAAGATAAGTTCGATAAGATAATGTTCCCCCATCATTCTTTATCAGCTTTTCATAGGCAAGTTCGCCACACAGCCCCATGGTGCACACTGCCGCCGCGGTTGCTTTAAGAATCTCTGTGGGATTTGCCGCGCAAAATGCTGCTATAATGGCGGTTAACATACATCCAGTCCCAGTAATTTTTGACATCATCGCATTTCCATTGCTAATCACATAAGCTTTGTGACTATCTGCCACAATATCAATGGCGCCGGTAATGGCAATCACTGATTTTGTTTTTTGACTTAGTTTTTTTGCAAAGGCAATGGTCTCTTCAAGGTTTTCTCCATTTACGACATCACTGGCATCGGCATCCACGCCTTTTGTCGTCCCAGTGCCTTGGGAAACCGTCTTTATCTCTGAAATATTACCTCGAATAACTGAAAAATCCAACTGCTTTAATAAATCAAAGGTCGTTGACGTTCGCAATGAAGAAGCACCGGCTCCAACAGGATCAAGAACCACAGGATGGGAAAGTTCATTTGCTTTTTTGCCTGCAGCCAGCATGGACTGAATCGTTCTTTCATTAAGGGTACCAATATTAATACATAAACTGTTACAGATTGATGTTATTTCTTCCACTTCAGCCAGGTCATCTGCCATAATCGGAGAGGCTCCGCAGGAAAGCAAACTGTTTGCACAATCATTCACTGTTACATAATTTGTAATGCAGTGAACAAGAGGTGGCTTTTCTTTAATGTTTTTGAGAATTTCTGTGAACATAATTTTTTCCTCCATTTACTAAAATACATAAAACACACAAAAATAGTGGGAAATACCAACTGGCACTTCCCACTAAGAATTATTGCAATTTTAATGTTTTGTCCCTACGCTGGTATTATCCAAATCAGGTAATAAGGGTCGAAGTTTGTTTACTTCCTCTCAGCCTGCTTACAAGCTCCCCATGAGTATTCATTTATTACTTATACTATCATATTAGAAATTTGCAGTCAAATAATTACAAATCTCGCAATTTTACAATAACTTTAATATTTTGCCACGAAGCTGACTTAATTCATCTGTTGCTATGAAATCTGTTGTGCTTAATTGTTTGAACGGCACCGCAATCTCTTCGACAATATGCCCTGGAGATCCATTTATGATGTAAATACGATCTGATAAGAAAATAGCTTCATCAATATCGTGGGTAATAAACAATACTGAACCTTTTATTTTTCTGAGTACTTCCAGTAAGTATTCCTGCATTTTTAATCGGGTAATCGCATCAAGACCTCCGAAAGGTTCATCCAGGAGCATGATTTCTTTTGAAAACATATAGGCCCTTAAAAGAGAAACACGCTGCTTCATCCCACCTGAAAGTTGAGTGGGGTACTTCTCGCCGTCTCCCTCAAGTTCGAAAATCGGAAGCATCTCAATGACTTTTTGGCGTGCTTCTTCTTTATTCATGCCACGTATCTCAAGTGGTAAGATCCCGTTGTCAACCACATTTCTCCAGGGAAGCAACAAATCTTTTTGATGCATGTAACTGACAATTCCTGTTTTTCCTGTGACTTCGTTGTTGTTAATGAATACCTTTCCTTCTTCTGGTTCCAACAAACCGGATATCACATTAAAAAGAGTACTTTTCCCACACCCGCTTGGCCCGAGAATTGACACGAATTCACCTTTGTCAAGATGTATGGTAATGGCTTCTATGATGTTTTTATGATTGTATTCTTTGGTAACTCCCTCAACGCTGAGAACTCTATTATTGTGGTAGGTATTCATTTGTAAATGCCTCATTTGCATCTAATTTATTTTCCAACAATCCGTGATCGAACATCCACTGGCTGTAGTTTTCCCAAATACTCTGATTCATGATCCCCCATTGGCTTGCATCCCCCTGGTATTCCCTTGCCAAATATTCCTGGGATGCCACCGCCAGATCCCGTTCAATTTCCGGGTTGTCAATGAGCAGCAAATCCGCTGCTGCTTCAGGGTTTTCCATGGCATACTCGTAGCCCTTTGTCACGGCGTTTAAAAACTTCCTTGCAATCTCTGGATTCTTTGCTAAATAATCCTCACTTGCAATAATAACCGGCGTATAGTAATCCAGGTTTTCATCCTGATCTTTCAGTGAAATAAAGTTTATAGGGACATTTCTCAGCTTTGCCGAAACCCCGTCCCAGCCATAATAAATCCAGGTAAAATCAACATGGCTTTCAACGGCTGTAAAAAAATCAAGGGCACCTATATCAACCATTTCCAATTGATTGAAATCACCGTTGTTGCTTTCCATAAGTCCTTTTAGTGTTGCAATTTCCATAGGGGAACCCCATCCCCCATATTTTTTCCCCTCAAAATCTTTAGGGGTTATAATATTACGATCAACCGGTGATGCAAACCCGGATGTATTATGTTGAATAATGGCTGCAATGGCTTTAATCGGCAATGGATTGGCTGCGGTTCTTGCATAAGTTACCTGTTCCTGATAACTGATACCAAACTCACCTTGTCCTGCTGCAATTAAATCGGCACTGCCTCCTTCTGACGGTTGAATTATTTCAACCGATAAACCTTCTTCTTCAAAATAGCCGAGTTCCTGAGCCACATATAAGCCGGTATGATTGGTGTTTGGCACCCAGTCCAGTACCACTGTGATATTCTCGGTTTTCTTTTGAGCACACCCTGTTAAACTGATAATAATGATTCCAATGAGCACCATAACACATCTTTTTTTCATTGTTTCTCCCCCTTCAATTTTTCCCAGGGCATAACAATCCTTTGAATGATTGCGATCCCATAAAAAAGTCCAATGGATAAAATAACCACCACAAAAATTGCCGCAAAAACAAGATCAAGTGCAAATGCGTGTCGTGCTCTGAGCATAAATACCCCTAAACCGGCTTTCCCTCCGAGCCACTCTCCAATAATTGCTCCCATAATACTATATGTTGCTGCAATCTTCAGCCCTGAAAAAAAATAGGGTAAGGCATATGGAAATTTTATTTTTCTGAAAATCTGGTTTTCAGTCCCTCCCATTGAGTAAACCAGATCAATCAGTTCCTGGTCCACACTTTCCAGACCTTCAATAAGATTTATTGTAATCGGAAAAAAACAGACTAACACAACTACAAAAATTTTTGGTGCAATGCCAAATCCAAACCACATGGCCAACAAAGGTGCAATGATGATAATGGGTATGGTCTGTGAGATCACCAGGGTCGGATAAACGGCTTTATTAACAAGTTGTGATTGATCCATGACAATGGCCATAATAAAAGAAAAGGCAATGGCAACGAGGAGCCCTATTATTCCTTCGAAAAACGTAACCCCGGTGTGCATCATAATATCTGACCAGTTTCTTATAAGGGCATTCATGATGTCTGTGGGTGAAGGCAATATATATCTTTTTACCCATCCCATTGAGACTATGAGTTGCCATAGTATGATTATTAAGGCAATAAAAACAATTGGAATCAGTCGGTCACCTGTATTTTGAGACTTTCTCATCGATTGTAACGCCTTCTTCCTTATAATCAATTTTCACGATGGAAACAACGCGTTCAGCCCCAAGAGCTGTGCAGATGGTCTGGGCTTTTTTGACAATCTCAAGCAACTCATCAATTTCTCCTTCGATGGATGTCTCAAATGGGCCAACAACAAATTTCAGTCCTGTTGCTGCAATCATTTCGATGACCTTATCAACGATACCATAAATTTCACAATCTGGTACCACCGGTAATACTTGAAGACTTAAATTAATATTCGCCATAAAATTACCTCCAAAAAAAAGCTTTATCCAAAAAAGGATAAAGTCGGATTATGTTATATTTCCCTCCGTTGGCATTATCCAAATCAGGTTCCGGGTCGAAACATCGATGTTTCCTCTCAGCCGGTTATTACCAACTCCCCTTGTATCCTGATTCTATACTGTTTTTTTTTAAATGTCAATAAAGAGAGTCACTTTTATATGTGAAAACTGAAAAAGCAGCCCACAAAGAAACGCCAATGCGGAAATGGAAACCATGAAATCGCCATTGGATAAGAGATGTTCTCAAGGAACTGCCTCGGACAAACGCTCAATGAATCAGTCAACTATAACTTACCGGGATCATCTGAAAATGCCTTGACTATCCCAGGAGCTTGCTCCTGGGATGGCTACTTTCAGATACTGACAATAATACTTGCAATAGCCGCTTCAATGGTATCGTCATGATCTCCAAAACCTGGAAAATAGAGTCCCGGTACCATTAATCCCCCTTTTACCGCTTTGACTGTAACGGTTCCTACCGGGAACAGCTTTTTTATTTCTTCTGTGTTTATTTCCTCAGGCCTTGTAACACCGATGATTGCCTCAATAAACATTTTTTCATTGATGTCCTCTTCCGTCAAACCACAGATTTCATTTAATCCGATCAGACAACTTTTTGTGATTGCATCTTTCACTGCCTTTCCGGCCGCAACGTTCATATCCTGGCCATGAAAATCCATGCCCATTCCGAATTCAATAACAAATCTTTTCGACATGCAAAAGCCTCCCTTATTGTTAACCTGGATTATTAACTACCTTCATCCAAAAGAAGTCTCCTACTTTTGGATCCTGTATTTCTCTACAACAAAAGCAATCCGGGTTTTTCAATATATTCCTTGAGCCTGGCCACAAATTGTGCCGCAATCGCCCCGTCAACAACACGGTGATCTGCAGTAAGGCTTAAATTCATCATCGGTTTGATGACCACTTGGCCATCAACCACCATCGGAGTATCCTGGATGGTGTTTATTCCCAGAATTGCGACTTCAGGCTGATTAATAATCGGAGTAAATGATTCCATACCAAACATTCCAATATTTGTTATTGTGAAGGTTCCCCCGGTGACGTCATCACTCTTGAGCTCGTTGTTTTTTGCTTTTTCGGCAAGGTCTTTTATCTCCTTTGAGATATCCAGAAGACTTTTTACATTGGCGTATTTAACAACCGGCACAATCAAACCTTCCGGAAGCGATACTGCAATTCCAATATTTGCATAATTCCTTAATACTATTTCATCCTCGATAAGAGAACTGTTCAGAAGCGGGAACTCCAAAAGGACTTTTGATAAAATCTTTACAATAATATCCGTATAAGAAATTTTTTTCACGCTTTTGAGTTCTTCTCTTAGGCGTTGCATGGCCGTGGCATCCACCCTCTGGTTATAGTTTACCGTTGATGCGATATGCTGGCTTTCAGACATACGTTTTGCAATGATCTGTCTCATTAAACTCATGTGCTCACGGTAGTCCTGGGGATCTGCAAATTTAAATAACTCTTCATCAAACTTAAATTTATTATTATCTTTTTTCATGCTACGGCTGTCCTTGGCTGTTTTAGACGAATCCACCTCCAAACCTTCAGCAACAACTGCTGGGGTAGGGGATATTTTTCGACTGGTTTCTTTTGATTTTTCCACAAAATCCATGATGTCTTTTTCAGTAATGGCTCTCTGTGGTCCTGTTCCTTCAACTGCTGTTATGTCTACGTTAAATTCCAAGGCAACTTTTTTTGCTCTTGGTGAAGCTTTTATTCTGCCATCATGCATCGTTTTTGGAGTATCGCCCTTAACTTTCTCTTCTTCCTTTGGCTGAGTTTGAGCCGGGGCTTCCCCTTCTGTATCCAATTGAGCTAGCAATGCTGAAATATCTTCATCTGCCGTTCCAATAATGGCAATGGGTTCTAAAACATCCACAGTCCCTTCACTGACTATTATCTTTCTTAATACTCCAGACGCTGTGGCTTCAAATTCTTTAACGATTTTATCCGTTTCCACATCAAATATTATTTCTCCTGAAGAAATGGTATCCCCTTCTGCCTTACGCCAGTCGGCAATGGTTCCTTCAGTCATGGTGAGTCCGAGTTTGGGCATTCTTATGAAATCCGCCATGGAATTTAATCCTCCTTTACTTTGCATACATTAAAAAATCCATTCATTTGGCCAACTTCAATGGCCTTTCTAATATCAATATGATAAGGACCGTTTCTGGTTATTTTAAAACCGAAGTTCTGATCTTCATGAAATTCAATTTCTCTCTCTCCATCAAGGGCAATTGTCCCTCTGCAAAAGGTCGTGAATTCAAAGGTCTCGTTAAGGCTTAAAAGAATCGGTTGATCTGTGGCAATTGGTAAAACAATTCCAGCAGCCATTGGGGCCAGAACACATGAACCGTTTTTATTAACTGATACATATGCCCCAAAATCGTCTTCCTCTCTTATGATCATCTTGCTTCCAATAACCGCAGAAAATCCAATTGATGCAGGGTGACTTCTTGCCACAAATATCTTTTCTATGGTTTCTATATCCCAAAGGGCTCGGGCACCCACAAATACATCCCTTGAAATAACCGCATCAATCAATGCGATGTCCATGAGTTTATCTTCTTTGTATACTTCAATGAGCTTATCTTTTATTGTACATAATGCTTTATTAAATTTACCTGAAGCTACAACCCCAGCCGCAATGCCGGCAATGGTTCCTTCTATCATTACCGGATATACATTATTAGTCCCTGTGGATATGGCAATAAGGGGAATGTCCTTAATTTCTTTAGCCACCGCCCGATTTGTTCCATCTCCCCCTAATGTAATAATGCATCCTACATTTTTTTCATTCATAAATCGAACAGAGTTGATGGTATCTTCTATGCCATCAACGGTGTCAATATCAATTACCACGATATTGCACTTTAACTCACCTGATGTTTCAAGCGTGTCGATGACACGATATCCCATGTGATAAGGATCCGGCATTATGTAAACTTTGTTTACGCCACACTCCTGAGCGCCAAGAATAATTCTTTCAACAATATTTATTTTCTCATTGTTATCAATGACTGTTGCATGGGAAACCAGCCTTCTGATATCTTTTCCTGAGGCTGGGTTTGCAATTATACCTATGGAAGCCATAAATTCACCACCTTTTCTGATGTAACAAAGTTTTGTAAATAATTATCATTTAGCCATGCTGTCCCTATTATTTGCGAAATCATAAATGGTAATTTGGAGCCGTTGAAAAACTCTGATTGAGTGTCCCATGCTGGTCATCAATCGACGGACCTTAAGTCGAATACCCAACCGTATCCGAGCCAGGAATGACTGGAATATCAGAAAGAACGGGCACTTCTATTATTTTTCAACAGCCCCTTAATTAATTAAAACAGGGATTTTACAGCCTGAATAATATCAACTTCGTTTGGCAATACATAATCCTCCAGTTCAGCACTAAAAGGGATCGGAGTGTTCAAAGCACCCACCCTTTTTATGGGAGCATCACATTCATAGAAGGCTTCTTCGGCTATGATTGCAGCCAATTCCCCGGTATAGCTTCCTCTCTTGGCTTCCTGGGATACGATGACAGCTTTATGCGTTTTTTTGATTGAATTGAATATCGTTTCTTTGTCCAAAGGATATAAGGATCTTAAGTCAATGACCTCCACATCAATTCCGTCTTTTCCAAGGATTTCCGCGGCTTTGAGCGCATAGTAAACCTCTTTTCCGTAGGTAATAATGGTGACATCATTCCCTTCCTTTTTAATGTTCGCTTTACCAAAAGGAATGGGTTTTACTTCATCTTCAACTTCACCCAGAACACCGTAAAGGGTCTTGTTTTCGATATACATAACAGGATTATCATCATCAATGGCAGTGAGCATGAGTCCGATGGCATCTTGTGGATTTGAGGGATAAACGACTTTAAGCCCGGGTACATGGGTCAGCCAACCTTCAAGAGATTGTGAATGCTGAGCTGCTGCCCGAACACCCCCACCTGAAGGCAAACGCACTACTATTGGAAGTGTAATTTTTCCGCCAAACATATACCGCATCTTTGCAGCTTGATTCACAAGCTGATCCATACCAACGGTTAAAAAGTCGATAAACATCAGCTCTGGAATGGGTCTTAACCCAGCTGCGGCGGCTCCCACTGCAGCACCGATGATGGCACCTTCTGAAATTGGGGTATCTCGTACTCTTTTTTCGCCAAATTCAGCAAACAGTCCTGCTGTAACTCCGAAGCACCCTCCGTAAAAACCAACATCTTCACCGAAGATCAATACGTCTGGATTTTCCAGCATTTTTATCCGCAAGGCTTCATTGATCCCTTGACCATATGTGAGCTCTCTCATCTTAATCTAGCCTCCTCTACGATATCGGTATACACATCTTCAACAGCGGATGACATGGAAGGTTTTTTGCTCTCAAGGGCAAAATTAACGGCATCTTCAACCATTTTATCAACATCATCCTTAAGCTTTTCAACTTCCTCTTTTGTCATCACATTGTTCTCAAAAACGTATTTTTCCATTCTTGGAAGAGGATCTTTTTTCTTCCATTGTTCCAACTCTCCTGCCGGTCTGTATGTTGTGGGATCACCTTCAAAGTGACCTCTCCACCGATATGTTTTACATTCGATCAGTGAAGGCCCCTGTCCTTTTCTGGCCCTGACAACCGCTTCTCCAACCGCTTCATAGACTGCAAACACATCATTTCCGTCTACGGTCACACCGGGTATATTATAAGAAACGGCTCTGACTGAAATATCGGTAACACTCTGATGTTTTGCCTGACTTAATGAAATGCCGTACCCATTATTTTCACACACAAAAACAACAGGCAGTTTCCAGATACTGGCAAGGTTTAAACCTTCATGAAAGGTACTCTGGTTGGTTGCTCCATCTCCAAAAAAGCATACGCATACCTGGTCTGTTCCCTTATATTGAGCCGCCAGTCCTGCCCCAACTGCAATATTTTGTCCGGCTCCTACAATACCATTGGCACCAAGGATCCCTTTTGTTGCATCTGCAATGTGCATGGAGCCCCCTTTTCCTTTACAATATCCGGTTTCTCTGCCAAAGAGTTCAGCCATCATAAAATTTAAATCGCCGCCCTTTGCTATGATGTGACCGTGGCCCCTATGGGTGCTTGTGATATAATCATCTTCTTTTAAATTGGAACATGCCCCTGTTGCCACTGCTTCTTCACCGATATAAAGGTGAACAAATCCTGGAATTTGACCTTCGGCGAAAAGGTTCATGGCCCGGGTTTCAAACTGCCGAATCTTTAACATCTTTGTATACATCTCAATGATACTTTCGTTTGATATTTTCAAAATATTTCCTCCTATTCTTTATATGCTAACACTGTTTAACAACCAATCTTTTATCGTTGGCTTCAAAAACAAAATCTCAAATTCCAAATCAGGTCTGATATCCGGCGAAATCCTCTCAGCATCTTTAAATTTTCCATCAAGTCCTTGATATCATCGGCTTTCCTCCACATTAGTAATCAAATTAACCAGATAAGACTTTTGTTAACGTTTACAATACATTAAAAGCAATTACTGGTGAATCGGTTTTCCATAGCTTTGTATTTTAATCTGCATTTCAGAACTTAATCGTATGACTAACTCTGCATTATAAGAACCCGAGAGTAGCAGATCCTGCCTTTTCCTGAATATCTGCTGAGCCGCGATAGCAAAAGACCGGGAAATTCCAGCAAACGAACCGACTTTTACTGCAGGATCCACGTTGGTCGTAAAGATTGAAACAGTATTGTCGCTATTTCGAACAATCTGAAAAGTCCGGAACTGCTGTGGAAAATCTCTTAGTGATGCCGTTTCAATCTGCCAAAAACCGAGCTCCGGGCGGTTATTGTCAGGTGACTTTAGTGGGGTCACTGAATTTTGATGACGATGTCCGGAAACCCATAGGATGAGATTCGGAAAAGTATGCAGTTTTCCAATCAACTCATTCTCAGATACCTCTGCGATTGCACTCCAGGCCATGAAAGGTCCCCGCTCAGAATCTGGATCTTCCACGCCTATGGGTACATGGGCGGCAATAATCATGAGCTTACCCTTTGTCTGGCCTTCATTGAGCTCTCTGACAAGCCACTCATAGCGTTCCCTGTCAAGAGAGCCATGGGCATAGCCATGAACATCCGGATCTTCGTCCTTTTGGGTATCATCAAGGACAATAACCTTGATTGGCATCTCTGCCTTGGGCTCAAAAGTGTAACAGGCAAATCCATTTTCTATATTAGATTGATTGAATCCATGTCCCCTCGGATTGGAAGTTGTGTTTAAAAATTCTCTCATCCACTCTTCTCTTGAAAGAGAACGGCGGTTCGAATTCGATTCAATCTTCCCAGAATTTGTACCCATCCAGAAGTGATCATGATTGCCAAGGACCTGATACCAAGGAATCGTCTTGTCCAGGCCTGCTGCCTTGTAGTCATCCTGACAATCACTTTGTGCTCCTGGGGAAGGCGGATCATCCAATACACCTGAATCGAGTTTTATTTGTGTCCCATCCAGAACATCGATGGACCACCTGAGTTCATTGTACTGAGTATTATTGCAATTATCCCCTAATGAAAACCCAAAATCAAAGGTGTTTTTCCTATGGAGAGCATTGATTGTCTGGGCCGCTGCATCAAGAACATGAGTTGTATAAAGCATAATTTTTGAATATGCTGAAATATAACCACCTTTATATTTGAAGTAAATCCCTTGAGCTGGCAATTCTTTATCGGTGATATGAATGTCGGTGATAGCAAAGAAATTCAAAAGTTTTGCACTGTGTTTTATCAAGGCACAGGCATACGACAACGGCATAAGATCCAGCCGTTTTTCATAACCAAGCCCCAACTCATATTCCCAACCCCCATAACCATTCTGTGCGTATTCTATAATCTTGTAAGACTCAAGTTCAGGAAAAGTTTTAGGTACTGGAATAAGAAAAAATGCATAGCATTGTTTATCATTGACTTTAAGATGCTTTGGAAAAATTGACGGTACTGAAACAGGCATAACCGTTCTCTCATGTGTTGTAAAAACATCGGGATCGATTGGATAGCTTGCTACTTTTGATTCACCAGTTAAGTTCTCTAATGGTTCATTCTTTTTCTCATTCATTCCCATCTCCTTTACACTTTCATTATACCCGGGTTCCATCCAAAATAACGACCCGGAAAAAAAACATCATTCTTTCCTGGGAAAAATGCAAAAGTTACTATTTCTGTTTTTCAATTCTCGCTAGTATTTTTGAACCAACCAAAGTATATTAAGATAACGAATTATCAACGCAATAACCATAACCACAACAAATGGCAGTAATATCAGCACTAAGTTTTGTACACTGAGTGCAAAGGTTTTTTCTTTTGACTGCAGCTTTCTAAAAACCGCGATATTTTTTTGAACGAAAAATAAAGTGACCAGTACCAGCAGCACATAAAGCGGCAGTATTTTAAAGACCGCAATCAGAATCACTGCTGCAAATGAAAGGTAATACAACCCTGCAAACAGATTCAGTGCATTTTTATTCCCAATATAGTGAGGCAATGTAAAACGGTTTACTTTAATGTCTTCATCCACATCACAGATATTATTGGCAAGCATAATATTTGCAATACCACAAATTGCCGGTATCGTAATAATAAAAAGTTTGGCTAAACCCTCCAGATTAAACCAAAGCTGTAACACCCAGTTATTCAAGGAGAAGTAAACAAGGCTGTCCCCTGGAGCATTAATATAAACAACCAAAAACGGAATAAAAAAGCCCATAAAAAAGCCTGAGAATATTTCGCCCAAAGGCATACGTGAAATAGGAGCAGGACCAAAGGTATAGAATATGCCGACTGCGAAGCAAAGAGCTCCGCAAAATAGAACAATCAAGCCGGTATTTAAAACAAGCAAAAGTCCTGCCAGCATTGCTAAGATCAATAATATAAAAAATATGCGTTTTGCTGTTTTTTTAGAAAATTGCAGCTGCTTGCCATTTGTTTTTATATCAATATAATTATTGAGTGCTGTCGTTGCCATATCAAAAAATAGCATCGAAGTAAAAAATAACAAGGTATTGATTACATTTAACTGACCGTAGACATATAGGACATAAAATAAGCCCAGTAAAAAAGGTAACAGACTTGCAATCTTTGTTTGAATCTCTACGTATTTTAAAAATCCCTTTATACTATTCATTGCATTCTATTTACCACTTTTCCATATTTTTTCGAGTATCTCGTCGATTAATAAACGTTTCTTGTGATCTGGAAGTAAGTCAATCATTTTTTTTGTTTTCAAATAATATTTTTCAGCCAGGTCTAAAGCCATGGTTACCCCACCAAGGTTTTTAACCTCGGTTATTATTTCGTTAAGTTCTGCTATTGATAATTTTTTATTTCGAATCTGAGCTTTAAGCTCGGGTTTCTTAAAAAAAGCATAGATAAGAGGCAGTGTTATGACATCTTCAGCCAGGTCATGTTTGACCGATTTTTTGGCAACTTCAAAATTGCCTTCATAGTCAGCGCAATCATCTAAAATCTGAAATATCATACCCATTCTAAAACCAATACGTCCCATGAAACGGGCATCTTTTTCGTTGTCTTCATTTAGAATCGCTCCGGAGTACATTGCCAGTGAAAAAAGCGCTGAAGTTTTTCCCGCAATTATTTCAAGGTATTTACGAACGCTTAAATCAGTATCCGCATTGTGCTTAAATTGACGTAATTCACCGATACAAATTTTTGTCATTGCTCCGGAAAATTCTTTTAACCGATTCGGATAATCGGCTGACATTTCTGACACCATGGAAAAGCACTGGCAAAAAAGAAAATCACCACAAATGACAGCCTGCTTTTTTCCAAATCTGCTTTGAACACTTAATTGACCTCGTCTTGTTCCGGCCTCATCAATAATGTCATCATGTACCAACGTCGCAAGGTGCAATATTTCCAATGCTGCTGCTGCAACAACAGCATTTTGAGGAACAAAACCATCCTCGTCAGTTGATGTCACAAGCAACAACATTGCTCTTAAATTCTTACCATTTTCTTGTGTTAAGTGTTGCATTATCTCTGAAAATATTTCGTCTGTCTGTAATAAATTCTGATTAATCACACCTTGCACTGCTTCAAGTGAAAGGTTGTATTCAACTTTTTCGGATAACTTATTATCAATCATTATATATGTACAGTTTCCTGACGATTTTAAGATTCTTGTAATGTTTTTTTAGCCAGGGCATTACATAATAATCGAGACCGAATACCGCTCCTCCTCCAAAAAGAACAGCTACTGATGCAAATACCATCCACCATGTACTCAGGTAAAGTCCGGTTGTCGAAACAAATAGACCCTGGAGAACAATGGAGTAAAGCGATGATAATGTTGTAAAGAGTCCTGCTATGAGCAGCAAACCCACAATTATTTCAGAATAGACGATCAATGTCTGAAAGAACACTTCTGAGCTGCCGCTGCTTAGTATGAATGCGTTATTAAACCAATCCATCAAACCGACCTGGAATTTAATGGCTATATCAGTGGTATGGATAACCATAACATTAAAGAGACCTAGTATATTCCAATTAAGAATCAAGTTGCCGGCGGCTGCCGGGGCACTGCTTGCTGCAGCTACAGTCCCACTTGAAACTGCCTCAGTTCCATGAGGGACAGTTACAATTTGGTTGAATAAATCATTTGCGCCTTTAAAGAACGCCGTAAGCTTCGGCGTTTGAAGCCATCCATCATTAATTTTTTTCACACCTTCCCACACCCAGAAAGCACCTAAAAAGACCCGGAGCGGTACTAATAAAAAGCTAGGGGTTCGGTTTGAAAAATGCCCGCCGACAAAGCTGCGACGATGTCTGATGGTAAAAAACTCATGATACAAATAACTAAAGACTTTATTCCATCCTAAAATTTGTATAAAATAAACGATATTTATAAAATGCTTTACAAATTGAGAGAGAAATGAGGGCAATGCAATTTTTTTATTTTGGGTACCAACATAAGAAATGCCGTAACGTCCTCCAATACTGACCATAACGCCATGGAACTTAGGATCGTACTTTTTCATTTCCCCTTTGCCGGTGACTGCACTGGATAAATTATTGGCTACGGTTGCAGCAGATTGTTCACAGTTTTCAACCATTTGCGGCACCGGGAGTTTCTGTCCTGCTGGAACAAAATACATATTATCCCCTGCAATAAAAACATCACTTCGTCCTTCAGCCTGTAAGAATTCATCGGTTTTAATCCGACCTCTTCCAACCTGTTCCAATTGAACTGACTTCTTCGCAATTTCCGAACTTTCAATGCCTGCAGTCCATATGACGGTTTCTGTTTCACGCTTTATTTTCTGTTCACCCTGTTTAAGGCTTATTAACCCTTCTGCAATAGCATCAATCCCAGTTTTTAACATGACTGTAACGCCCATTTTTTCTAATCGTCTCTTTGCTTTTGCGGAGAGCTTTTCAGGTAATATTGGCACAACTCTTTCCAGGATATCAACAACGACTATTTTCACCATTTCCCGATCAATTTCAAATTGATCACAAAGAATTGGAACCCACTCTGCAAGCTCCCCGACCATTTCAATACCGGTGAATCCAGCACCTATTACATAAAAGCTAAGCAGCTTCTCCTTTTTCTTTGGATCTGTTTCCTGAATCGCTTTTATGAACATTTCAAAAATATGTTCTTTAATCCTAATGGCATCTTCATAGGACCATAGCTTATACGCAAACTCCGCTGCCCCGGTCACTCCAAAAAAAGTCGGCTGCGATCCGGTTGCAAGAACGAGATAGTCATATTTGTAGCTGTTATTTTCCCCGGTTATTGTTTTCTTGTCATAATCTATGTTTGTAATCGTATCAATTTTAAAATCAACCTTTCGGCCTTCAAAAATACGCTTCAAGCTGATTCTGATACTATCCTCTTCCACACGGTTTGCTGCAACCTCGTGCAGCTCAGTGAGCATTGTGTGATATCCTTTTTTGTCAATTAAAGTTATTTTGATATCCGATTCTTTTTTAAATCGCTTTGCAAGTTTTTTTGCAGTTAATACGCCAGAATATCCGGCACCTAAAATGACAATATTCTTATCCATAATAAACCTCCTTAGTTTGGCTATTTCGGAATTTATTTGAAAATATTAAATATGGAATAACATTAACCCTTTAAAAGCACTATTAATATCGATGATTCCTGAGAAAACAATTTTGGGGATGTTAATGTTGTTTTCCTTATTTTTCAATAGATGAAAACCCCTAAATTGATTTAGTTTAAAAGCTTCAATTTAGGGGTTTTCAAAAATTTTGTTATGAAATTTTCAACTATTTCATTGCTACTGTAATTCCTGGACTCCGGTAACTGAACTTGTTGCATCCATTACAAATGTTGATTGTGCTTCTGGAGTAGTAAAATACACGTTTCCGTCAACTTTAGCATCCTTCAATTGGAAGTTAGCAACTGAAACATACATATCACCTACAAAAGTTCCATGTTCAAAACTAGCGTTCGGGCTAAGAATTGTTAATTTTGGAGCTGTGATTGAATATCTTGCAGTAACATTCCGGGCATCATCCTGGGCATAAGCTGCTATTTTTCTCTGAGTAACATCGTTACCATCAGCATCTTTTTTACCGTTTACAAACACACCATCAAGGGTAAGGTCATTGGTAAATGTTAAATCATTCAGTGTTGCAATAATCCATGTTCCTTGTGGGCTGATAGCGGTTTCAAAAGCAGCATTAGTATTAACTACTGAGGCTGTGGTAACCACGTCTGTTGATGTTCCTGTACTCGTTTTAGTTTCTGTTGTGGCTGGAGTTTGAGCGCAGCCTACCATTAACGTCGCAAGTACAATTAATGATACGAGAATTACTTTCTTCTTCATAAATTTTCTCCCCTTTTTTTTCTTATTAGCTATCTCTAGCATAGTCATTATATACCCAAAACAAAAACAGGTAAACCTTTTTTCTTATTTAACCTATAAAAGACCCCCTGCATAATGCAGAGGATCTTCCTAATTTAGCCGAAAACAAGGCTATTGATTGTGAATAGAAACTATTACTTATGAACAGAAAAAGACATGATCCGGATTCATATAAATAAAAATAGGTTCAGAAACGCTTTTTATTTCGCTTCGTTTTTCCTTACTCATTTCACATTGAACATGAAAGTCATCAAGTTTTTCCGGTTTTGATCCAATTTTCAAATATAATGATACCCGAAATGGTCCATCACTTTCATCTGCGATCCAGGCTTTAAAGCAATTTTCTTCTGTATCATCCTCTACTATCCTTATGTGATTAGCTCTAATCCCAATATAACCATTCTCAGGCTCTATATTCATGCTGGTTTTAAGATGAATACCCCAAGTTGGAATATCAGCTGTATTTTCTGTTTTCCTTATTGCTTTAACAATGTTTTTACATCCCGTAATTTTTGCTGCTTCCAGTGTCTGTGGTCTTTGAAACAATTCATCTTTCTCTCCAAATACATCAACTTTTCCTGCATTAAATACTGCTATATGGTCGCATAGGCGATAAACTTCTTCCCTGTTATGGGTCACAAAAAGGGTCATGCCCGGAAATTCTTTTAAGGAATCCGACATTTCTCTCATCATGTGATTTCTCAGGTGCACATCCAGTGCTGAAAAAGGTTCATCCAGTAATAGAATATCGGGGTCGTAGGCCACTGCTCTGGCAAGGGCAACACGTTGCTGTTGCCCACCTGAAATTTGGTTTGGATAACGCTTCTCAATATTATTAAGATGATACTTTTCCAATAATCTTGCAATTTTATTCTTTCGATCCTGTTTTGATAGTTTATCCAACCCAAAAGCAATATTCTGCTCAATGGTCATATTGGGAAAAAGCGCATAGTTTTGAAATAAAAAACCAACCTTTCGATCTCTCATCGATAGATTGATTTTTTCGGCTGAGTCAAAAAATGTTTTGCCATTAACGATAATCTTACCTTCATCCGGCTTCACTAATCCTGAAATACAACGCAAAAGCATGCTTTTTCCTGAACCAGAGGCACCTAAAATACCAATAATATCATGCTCGGAATGTAACTGAACATCAAGCTTGAATCCTCGAAACTTCTTTTTTATCTCTACATAAAAATCCATTTTTTCACTCTCCGGCACCATATCGTGCTTTGCTTTTGTAACTATTCCAGTAGTTCATTAATACAAGGACTGTGAGTGAAATTCCGAAAATAATCAGTACCCAGATAAGTGCAGTTTCCATATCTCCACCTTGAGTAGCAAAATAAATAGAAATGGGAATAGTTTCTGTCTTACCTGGAATACTCCCTGCAACCATGAGTGTTGCACCGAATTCTCCCAAGCATCGTGCAAAGGAAAGCGCAGTTGCCGCAGCTATTCCAGGCCAGGCCACAGGAACTGCCACCCGCCAGAAAACCTTCCACTCCGAAGCACCTAAGGTCCTGGCTGCACTTAAAATATTTGAATCAATTTGTTCAAACGCTCCCATTGATGTTTTATACATCAATGGAAACGCAACAACAATGGCAGCAATGACCGCCGCATACCAGGTAAAAATAATATTCACACCAAATATGTTCAAGAAATTGCCAACTGGGCCATTCTTACCAATCAATAGCAAAATACCAAATCCAGCTACTGTCGGTGGTAAAACAAGCGGTAGAGTCAAAATGCCATCAATCAAACCTTTCCATTTACCTTTGTAATTTGTCATAAGCCAGGCAGTGGTAAGTCCTATGAAGAATATGATCGTTGTTGCCGTTAGTGTAATCTTTATAGAAATCCATGCTGGGGATAAATCAAAATTGATAGCGATCACTCCATTCTATTTATAGGGTGGTAAAACCATATTTAACAAAAACTGCTTTTGCGGCATCACTGCTTAAAAAATCATTAAAATCTTTGGCAGCTTCCTGATTTTTGCTGGCTTTAATCACAGCTGCAGGATAAATAATGGGTTTATGTGAATCGGCTGGGGCCATAGCAACAACCTTTACTGCACTTGATGCTTTAGCATCTGTGGAATAAACAACGCCTGCATCCACATTTCCTGTTTCTACCCATGTTAACACTTCTTTGACATCTTTACCATAGACAATTTTATCCTTTATTTGATCCATCATATTATAGAATGTAAAAACGTCAACGGCATATTGCCCCGCGGGTACCGTAGTTGGTTCTCCCAACCCAAGTTTTGTAATTGAAGGATCAATCACTTGTTCAAATGAATTAATAGAGGTTGTTGAATCTTTTGGAACTATCAAAACCACTTCATTACCCAGTAAATTTTTTAGAGTCGTGTAGTCCAACAACTGAGCATCCTTTAGCGTCGTCATATCTTTGGTTGATGCCGAAACAAAGACATCCACTGCCGCACCTTGCTGTATTTGTTGAGCAAGTGCTCCTGATGCTCCAAAATTAACGATCAAGTTTGTATTTGGCTGTTCATTCTTGTATAGCGTTTGAATTTCCGTCATAGCATCTTTTAAGCTTGCAGCAGCAGATACTGTGATATCTCCGCTTATGTTAGAACTCGTGTCAGTGGGAGCGGTGCTTGTTTGGCAACCAGTCATTGCAAAAACAATTGTCAACATCGCAAATAGAATAATTTCTCTTTTAAACAGCTTCATTTCTTTTCTCCTCTTTCATTTTGTTTTGTTTTGTTTCATTATGTTTCAAAATGTTTATTGTTTTTAATTATACATAATGTTATAATCAAAGTCAAATTAAATAAATATATGTTTATTTAAAAAGCAATGTCAGATTATGTGACAAAAACGGGATTATTCCACCCTTAAATTGTCCTGGCTGCTATTATTTTATCCAGAATATTAAAGTAAATTAGTAAAGAAGGTAACTCAAATGAATCAAGATATTTTGTACACACCAGAGGAAATTGCCAATAAACTTAAGATCACAAAAAATACGGTTTATGAAATGATAAAGCGGGGAGATCTTGATGCTCATCGCCTAGGAAAGCATCTCCGTATTTCGGATGCCCAATTTGAAATTTATCTGTTAAAATCCAAAGGTTCTGAAAACAACTATCAGGCGACCATCACTTCTGAAAATGGTGAAACCATTGCAAAGGTTGGATCCGTTGATATTCATGTTAATACTGACCTGGATGGTGATGTTAATATTTACATTCGCCCGGAAGACATTATTTTAAGCGCAGAAATGTTTATCAGCAGCGCAAGAAATAACTATAAAGGGATTGTCACACAGATTATCGAAGATGAGTCCAGTGCAAAAGTTGTTCTGGATATTGGTATTCTCATAACAGCACTGATCACTAAGAAATCGTTGGAAGAAATGAACATTGAAAAAGGAACTTTGCTTTATGTTGTTTTTAAAGCAATGACTGTAAAAGTATATAAATAAGGGTCAGTTTTCAATTTTTTGAAAACTGACCTACAAATATCGTATAAATATTCTTTTCATCTGCTATGATGGGTATACTTCTATTAAAACTTCCATAATTCCACCACAAACCATACCTTCATCTTCGGCGACGGATCCGGTCATATCGATTTTCTGAATTGCATACCCTCCGGAATGAATGAGATCACGGGCAACTATTATCACTTCAGCTTCACTGCAACCTCCTCCGATACTTCCTAAAATTCGCCCATCAGGCCAAACAATCATTTTGGCACCTGGGCCTCTTGGCACTGAGCCTTTCTTTGATACGACTGTAATAATAGCACACTTTTCTTCATTATTATTAGCCAGATTTTCCAGCACTTCAAAATCAAAATCTGATTGGGATTGTTGCTTTTTTTTATTAACTTCCAAAGATGTTCGGTTGAGTCTTTTTTTACTGATTATTTGTGCAATAATTGATATTGCAATTTCTTCAGGAGTAATAGCGCCTATTGGTAAACCAATCGGTGCAATTACTTCATTTAGTTGTTCTTTGTCAAAGCCTTCTTCGATAAGCTGTTCCATTAAACTCTTTACCCGGCGTTTCGATCCAATCATCCCTAAATATTCTGGAGACAACTCTAATACTTGTCTCAAACAAACTGCATCATGCCGATGTCCTCTTGTGACAATGACAACATAATCCGAAGAATTTACTTCTAACTTTTTAAAACATTGTTCAAAACTTTCACAAAGAACAACGCTGGCTTCCGGAAACCTGCCAGGATTTGCAAAGGAAGGACGATCATCTACTACGGTGACCTCAAAACCTATTTCAGCTCCATATTTAGCCAGTGGTTTGGCTATATGTCCACCACCAAGAATAATAAGACGCCCTTCCGAATAAAAAGGCTCATAAAGCACCATTTCATTTTCCTGGCTTTTTATCAACTCCGGCAAACCCGTTTTTAGGACATTCAGTGCATTTTTCTTTATCTCTTCATTAATACTATCCAACTCCAGTTGGTCTTTATTTAAGAGACTTTTTTCTATACTTGCAGTGCCCGACCGGTCATTTGTTTTTAGTTCGGTAATCATCACCAATTGATTTCTTGATTTCATGTCCTGAACTAATTTTAAATAACTATTCTCCATATCATATATCCTTTCAAATCTCAATTGTGCAGATTTCGCCATATTTTTGTTTCATCAATACTGCGACCTCAAGATCCAACCCTTCCAGACTGTTACGGATCGCTGCGATTACCCCTGCGTGGGCTACGATGATAATGTCATTTTCTTCATCTTCTCCCAGGATCTTGTTCAGTCTTTTCATTACCCGATAACGCAG
Source organism: Acetobacterium sp. (assembly GCF_036508315.1). GTDB lineage: Bacteria > Bacillota > Clostridia > Eubacteriales > Eubacteriaceae > Acetobacterium. The sequence goes on from NZ_DATCHP010000025.1 coordinate 89,039, forward strand.
ATCATAATAATTTTCTGAATTCTGATCAATCTTAAAAGCCAGCAGATTTTCTCCGCGTTCCTCATACTCTTTTGGGAACCGTGTCTTGATATCACTTATAAATAAACCATCCCAGGAACCAAGATTCATTTCTCTGAATTCCGGTATGGGTATGATTTCTTTTTCATTTTTATCCTTTTTCAGTTCTTTTATAATTATTTCGGCGGTTTGTCTCGCTCGTTTCAGATCGCTGGAGTAAATCTTAGTGGCTGCTGGCATTATCTCAAGCAATCTTCTCCCTGCATCTTTAGCTTCTAATGCCCCCTGGCTGCTTAACTCAACATCCGTCTGTCCAAGAAATATTTTTTCCCGGTGTTTCCGGGGCTGACCGTGTCGAATCAGAAACAGTCGCCTCTTCTTCTTTGGTTGATTCTCTGAATCCTTAGATTCCCAGATCTCTTCCATTGTTTTACCGGTGAGTCCACTGACAAAATCCTTAAGTTCATTTGCCTTTTGAAACCGTCCCTTAATTTTCTCCGATGCAATGGCATCACCTTCAAATTTTTTAAGTATGGGTAACGCTCTTTCACTTAGCGCGATAAAGGCGTCACCTTTGAACATTTTGTCAGCAAGACACAATATATCCTGTTCCGAAATCGGAGGAACGTTTCCTTCTTTTATATAAAACATATGATTTTCAATTAATGCAGCAGTTTTATACCAGCCGTTCTGTTCTGCAATCAGTGCGCCGGCAAGGGCATGTTTCGGTTGTTTACGAACAATATCATGTAAAAGTCCTGCGCTTTGAATCAGGTTTTCATCCAATTCAAACCCATGGGTATTAAGTTCTTTTGTAATTTTTGTGGCCAACCGCGTAACTGCTTTGCAATGATTCTGTACCCTCATGGGTGTCCCATAATTTTCTAACGTCTTCAGGCAAAGTGCTTCATCCGGTATCTGGTTTTTCTTGTAATAGGAGACCAGTTCCTGATAATCTTCCGGGGTATCCATATCCATAACAACCGCTTCAAATTCTGTTTCAACTTTAACCATTTGATCTTCATGGCTTCTTGTAATCGCCTTAAGCCCACCTTCACCATCACTGTTCAGAATTGTCTTTGCCATACTCATGGGAAAGATTGGGGGGTGGCCTTTTTTGCCATTAAAACATGGTACAAAAAAAGAATCCGGTTTTTCATTATACAGCTTCATTAAATCAAGTAATACTTTTGGTGGTATTAACGGATAATCCACTGGCAGTAAGAAAAAGGCATCGGTATCTGAATTTAGTGCTGCAACCCCAGTCTGAACCGAGGTAAACATGCCTTCCATATAACGGTTATTGTGAGCCTGTGTGACGTTTTCTTTTTGGATAATATATTGCAGTTGATCAGCATTATGTCCTGTCACCACAATAATGTTTTCGATTCCTGCTCGTTTTGCTGTTCGGATGATAAAAGAGAGTGTTGGCATGCCGTTAAATGGAAGCAACGCCTTAAACTTTCCCATTCGTGACGATAGGCCAGCGGCAAGAATAATGGCAGCAACTTTTTTTTCTTTCATGTTTCCCCCTTTTATAAATAAATCTTAGGTAATTTCGAGATTTATAAGCATAACCGTAGATTGGTTTGATGTTAGTTTACATAACCATAAGAAATCGCTTTGCGAATTTCTTATGGTTCGCGGGCAGTCGCCAACTACAAGCGAGCTTGTGATTGGCTCGTTGCCTTCGCGAAAACAATTTTGTAACGTATAGGCGAACAGTTCAACGAACTGTACGACGTATAGTGGAAAAATTGTTTCATGTAAAACTAGACAGCGAATCTCACGGTCCATTTGCAACTGCCTATAAATAAATTGCTAAAATCGGCTGGTAAATCAGCTATCTGGTCGGTGCAAAATATTATAGGCACAAAATGGGATCAATTTATTGCCTTTGACGGCAACCTGGGTCCGGCATTTTTTCAGACGTTCAAGATCCAGATTCCAGGCATCCTGAAAGGCCATTGCCGTTATACTAAAACCATGAGAATGAATTTTTTCCAATAAGTGGTCCCAGGATGAAAAGTCATAATCTTTGCTGACTGCATCTGATATCCGCTTAAGTTTATAGGTCCATTTTTTTGCAATATAATTCCGAGCTCTTTCAATGGAGTCTTCAGTATAACCGCAGCCGCATTTCTCCGGGTCGGAAGCCAAAGAAATCAGGCTGCCATCTTCCATAACCAGGAAATTACCGTGGAAGGAACACATGGGATGCCCTGTCTGCAGAGGAACAAACTGATCTATCTTGAGTTTATCATCAGACTGAACCACAAGTTTACCAATCAACTCAGGAATGGTGATCCGATCAGCATCCAATGGTTGATGGGGAAATCTCCCAAAATAACTCACCGGCTGAAAGTGAATACCTCGGACATAGGGAAGTCGTTCAATTCCAAATTTGAGAATATCTCCCAGGTTGCTGTCATTAACCCCTGGAACTACCGTAACAACTAAAACAATTCCAAGCTCGGCATCGGCGCAGTTCTGAATGGCTGTTTCTTTTACAGACAGTAGTGCCTTCCCTCTTATATTTTCATAAATTGCTTCTTTGGTCCCATCAAACTGAAGAAACACTGATGAAAGTCCTGCTTCATGAAGTTTCATGGCATATGCTTTATCTTCAGCCAGTCTTCTCCCATTGGTGTTGAGTTGGATATAAGGGAATCCCATTTCCTTTCCCATTCGGATGATCTCGGGCAAATCTTCCCTGAGGGTTGGCTCGCCACCGGAAAGCTGAATATTAAAGGATCTTCCTTTATTTCTTGCTAATAGGGATGTGTACATTTCTCTGATTTCCCCAAGGGTAAGATCTCCCGTCTTTTCTTTGGAAGAATGGGCAGATGCAAAACAATAGTTGCAATTCTGATCACAATTCTGAGTAATTTCGATAAGCACGCAACAAGCCTGTTGCTCATGGCTTTCACAGAGGCCACAATCATGGGGGCATCCTTCACTGCTTTTGGTATCGAAAGCAGTTGGAGCATTATTCACAACCTCAGTTTTCCAATTCTGCCATTCTAAAAGTTCGGCCGAGCCCAGGTCTCGTTTTTCGGCTAAAGGATTTTCGTCGCCTATTTCAGGTGATTCATCCCAAAGCAATGCTTCGAACTTCCCATGAAGGTCACATTCTTTATTTAAATAGATTTTCCTGCCCTTTCGCAATCGAACGGCAGGAATCGTTTTATGACAAACCGGGCAGATGCTTTTTGTTTTATCACTCATTTTTTTCTCTCTCTCAGTTTTTGCTGGCTGTCAATAAAAACTAACAGCTGTGACTTTTGTTGATGCCGTTAACCAAACTTTATAGATGCCGGTTTCTATCTCTGGAATCAAGAAGATTTCGTTTTCTGATTGCTTTGATATCCAGTTCTTTATTTTTTTGCTGGTTGATGTTAATTTTTAATCGACCTGCTAAAACCAGGTCTTTAAGGAATGATTGCTGTATTTTCAACCGGACATTTTCCTGTACTTTTTCAAACTCGGCTATTTTAGTGATTGAAATTATTAAACATTCTTCTCTATTCTGACTGATCACTTTATCTTCAACTTCGCTAAAAGTAATCTCCGCATCAAAGTCCAGAACACCATCAACGGAAAACAGAAGATCTTCAAGAATTGGCATTGTTAAATTCTGTCCGTTTTCAAGGATGACAGAAGCTGTCATTCGATGACTGACACTATCCATTGTTTTCAGAAGGGTTCCGCAAGCACAGGGAGACGTCAAAAACCGGCTTATATCCCCTGTTTTGTACCTTATCAAGGGCATGCCGGTTCTTGTTAACGTTGTGAAAACAACTTCACCGAATTCCCCATCCGGTACGTTTCTGCCTGTTTCTGGATTCACAATCTCAAAAAACAGATCTGCTTCTCTGAGATGATAGCCTTTCAATGCCTTGCAAAAAACACCGCCGCCCAGACCCATTTCAGTCATCCCATAATGCTCATAAACCTGACAGCCCCAGCTGTTTTTAATCGCTTCACTAATCGATGGTGAAACATAGTCGGTGCTCAGAAGCACGAATTTTAATGTTGCTGCTGCTTTTACAAATTCAGAACCATGGGCTTTTGCTAATGCGAAAATTTGCTGGGGAATTCCCACAATGCCGTTGATCTTCTGATTGAGAATAATATCCATAACGGCATCCTTATCATCCACAATCCCATAAATAAAGGCTTCGACACCCATTCGAGCAAGTCCAATCTTTAATAAGTCCCCGATACTACCAGGAACTTTCCCTGGTAGGAGTACCAAAACTTTGTCTCCGGGGGCTGTAAAGGTGGACATACCGTAATGGAAAAAATCAATGGTCAGCTCCTGGTCTTCTTTTGAGAAATAAATTCTTTTTGGCGTACCAGTGGTGCCAGAGGTGTCCAAAGTAACAATCCGATGAATTTCTCTTTGCTTGACGCAAATCATTTGGCTGCCCTGATTCCTTATATCCGTGGAGTTGATAAACGGCAGCTTGCTTATGTCAGATAAACTACTAATGTCTCCCGAATGAATATCTTTGAGCAATGACCTGTAGAAAGCACTGTTGTTTTTAGCATGGCCAATGGTTTTCTGCAACGCTTCAAGCTGATACTCGTCAAGATTTGTCCTTGACAACCTGCCGGGATTTTGACCAATATTGACCCCGATCCATTCTTCCAGAGGTGTTTTTTCTATGGCATTCATAAAAAATTAACCTCCTTATTCTTCTCTTGATCCAAATTCATAGCCATGCTCAGTTAATATTTCCTGAATCTTTTGGTAGCTATTCGCTAGATGCTCCCCGCATTTTACCATATAACTCTGGTCACTGTTCACATCTGTGAATTTTGTTACCCCGATAAGATCGATACAATCCGTATTTCCAAAACTTTCTTCAAACCACTCCATGTATTCAGTGATCATTGCGGAATAACCTTCCTTTGGATACTCTCGCAGTTCTCCTTTACCGGCATAAAGCCCAAGTATTCCAATGCCCCCAATGATGACGCCACATGTTTTTTGATCATTCCCGATCCCATTGCACAGTCCGTTCACTGCTCTTATCAAATCAGGATTTTCTTTTTCTTCATCTTCCAGGGCCATTTTCAGCATAATTTGGGTACAGCAATAGCCTCCCATTGATAATTGTAATATTCGATAAGCTGTTTCATCCATTGTTTTTGTCCTCCTTTTTTGCAATCATCATAAAATATCCCGGCTTGCAGGCTTTCAAAATATCCTGAAACTGGCAGCCATCGGTACATCCATTATTGTTTGTTGTCTTGCTCCAAAAAACATCCATTGAGCCATATGAAAAGATAATTTTCACCAATAATTCTTTTAAAAGATCACTGCAGTCATTAAAGAGCATGATTTCATATCCGCAACTTTCAAGGGACCTTTTTAATTGATCCAAATCATGTAAACCTCTCATACAACTGTTGAAAGAATAGTTTTCCAATGCTTTAATATTCTCTGGATTTCTTGCGTACACATCTGAGATAATAAAATATCCACTTTTTTTTAATACCCTAAAAACCTCGGATGCGGTTTCATTTAAATCCGCCATTAAAGATAAGGTGCATTCTGCGAAAACACAATTGAAAGTCTCTTTTTTAAAGGGTAAATAGGCTCCTGATCCCAGGATAAACTCTAAAGAATCACTTTTATTTCGTGCAATCGCCAGTAATTTTTCGGAAGGATCCATTCCTATGCCTTTGATCTGATGCTTTTCGTAAAGGTACTCAATGGTAGCTCCCATTCCACAGCCTAAATCAAGTACTTTGTCTTCACTGGATATGCCACAAAATTGCACTGCCTTTTCGGTTAAGGAAAAACCCCCTGGTCTCAGTGTTTGCCCTGTCACTTCTCTCATGTTGGGGTTTTCATAAGCATTGCATGCATTCACTATTTGTTCTCCAGTCCTTCTTCCACACCCAACATTTTACCCAGAGCCAATTCCTCGGTGATCAGGACGTAATGACACACCGGACATTTCATTAATTCAACTTCAAAATTCCCTGCTAAATAACGAACTTTTACCTTTTTCAGTTCTAACTTATTGTGACATTTCCCACATACCCAAGGTGTTTCTTTTCCATTTTCAATATTCATTATGATTCCTCCACTATTTCCATTCGGTGGCTATATACGTTGTTTACAGTAATATCTTTATCTTGCTCTGCATATCTTACCCAATAGGTAACATTTTCAATTCTTAATCTTGCCAGGTAATCTGATGTCTCAGGATTGAAAAAATATTCTTCATTTTTTCTGGCATTATCAACAACACTTTCAATATCCTCTATTAATATATATCGTTCTTCCATTAATTTCAGAACATCATCGGTCAGAATTAAATTGAAATCGTATTTTTTTGTTAAATTCATGGTCTGTTCTTCACTCCATATTTCCTTAAGAAGGTCAATCTTCAGCTTTGCCCGATTATGATGTCTTTCAGAAAAACTTGGCATTTTCTTATGCCCGGCTGCCTCTAACTCTTTTGCATAAATCAAATCAAGAATATGATAGGTCGTTTTTCCACCTTCAACAAACAGGTCTTTACACATAGCACAATAAACAAGCATATCTTCTGTGCTTTCATTAATCCGATCCTTTACAAAATCGTTTGACTGTTCCTTATTTGCATAATACACCAAACCACCGTAACCACAACATTTCGTCCGTTCTTTAGAATATCCAAATTCTTTTATCTGATAGCCCAATGATTCTGTAATATTTCTGATGCTTTCATGAATTTTCGAATTATGTCGGGTGGCACATGCATCATGAATATTCAATACCCGTCTTCCTGGTTTTATATTTGTTTCAGGCAAACCGTATTTATCAAAAATTTCCCATAAGGAAACTGTATTAATTTCAGGACAATATTTTTCAAAAATATTAACGCAGCTTGAACAAGCCAATATAAAGGTGGGTTTTTCCATTTCTTCCCAGACATCCCTGATTTTTTGGACATTTTCCTGCATCAGGTCCTGTCTCCCAGCCCAATCAGCAGGGGCTCCGCAACATCCGAGATACATACCGACATCGCCTGCACCAGGAACTTCCTTTATGGTACCCACTAAATATTTATAAATATCTCCGATTACTTCAGAATGTGATGCTGAAAGCTGACATCCCGGATAAAATAGGTAACCGGTCTTTCCGGTTCCTCGATAAAGCCCTCGTGCATACTTTGAAAAGGATAAAACGGGATAGTAAAATAAGTCCTTTGATTGTTCTTTACTCGGTTGCTTCCTGACCATTGAAAAACGGTCACTATTACTGAACTGCATGTCTTTCAAAGCAAAATCATGGGTAGATATAGGCATTTTTTCTTTTGCCACCATGCTTTCCCTGGTTTCGTGAATCACATCTTTCATACTGATGTCTAAAAAGCATTCCTCTTTACAGAGTCCACACTCTGTACAGGAATTGATCATCTTATTAGCATAATGAGTCCCAAGAATAATTCTTTCGTTCTGATTGATCTGCCTGATGTAGGCATCCGGAGAAATATTAAACCGCTGCATGTGACTGCAGGCTTTAATACATTCGTCACTCTGACATTTCAAGCATCTTTTTGCCTCATCAATTGCTTCTTCATTTGTATAAATATCGGATTGCTTCTTTACCGTTTCAGCACATTCAACACCCCTCGTTTCCTGTTCTAGAAGTGATTTAAACACGCCTTCTCTTTCCCTTGAGGCGGTAAGAGAAACTTTAGTAATATATCGTTCAATGGATATTGCCGCTCTTCTCCCTGAGCCTATAGATGTAATAATCGATTCATTATTTCCTAAAAGTCTGCCTCCGGCAAATACTGAAGATTCTTCAACCTGGAATGTATCAGGATTGATTTTAATTTCATTTTCCCAATCACCAGTGCCTAAATAAACAGCATCAAACTCTTTGGTTAATTTTTCTAACTCACTTTGATCGATGGTTGTGTCGAGGATTACTGCAATCTTTTGTTTTCCAAATATTTCAAGTTCCTCTTCTATTTCCTCTTTTTTAAAGGGGTTACCTTCAAAATCCCAAAGTCTTCCTCCCAATCGATTTGACTTTTCATATATGGTAACATTAAAACCCTTTCTATCAAGATCAATTGCGGCTGTGATACCGCTTAAGCCGCCACCAATAATAGCTACTTTCCCTTTGTTTTTAGGTAAAGGCAAGGTTCTTTTCGGGGGTGTGTATCCCTTATTAATCACAATCTTTTCAAGCTCAGATATCTGGATAGTACCTCCAAAATCTTTTCTCACGCAAACATCCTCGCAAGGGTGATCACAAATCCTGCCGATGAGTTTTGCAAAAGGGATCCTTTTTTCCATGAGCTTATAAGCCTTTTTGAAATCACCTTTTTCTATTTCTTTAATAAATAATAACACATCTAAATGAACTGGACAACATGCATTGCATACGGGTGGTTCACTGTGAATACACCGATTTCCGGTCTCTAATAATTTGTCTAAATCCACTTTCTTTGCCTCCTAATATAAAAACAGAAATTGGGAGCTTGTTCGATTGCCTCAAATAAGCTTATTCCCAACTCCTGTTTTTGACATTTAATTAACTATTAAATTATTGTTATAATGCTTTCAATCCTGCTATATCAATTTTAATAAAGCCCGCCTTTACCAAATCCGCAATTAGGGAATGTACAGAGATCACACACCATACACAAACCCCCATGCCCAAGTCTGATGATATCCTCTTTCTTCAATTTCTCTCCGGCAACGATTCTCGGTATCACCAGGTCGAAAATCGTCCTTTTTGCATACATTACACATCCCGGTAAGCCAACTATTGGAATATCTTTCTTGTAAGCTAGCATGAACATCGCTCCAGGCAGTGTAGGAGCGCCATAAGTCACAACATCAGCTCCTGTATTTCTAATGCCTAACGGTGTCACATCATCAGGATCTACTGACATACCACCGGTGCATGTAATAATTTCAGCACCTTCATCGATGAGTTGATTAATTGATTTTGTAATCATGTCTTCATCATCCGTTGAAAAAATTTGCCCGATGACTTCGCATCCTAATTCGTCAAACTTTTCCCGAATAACCGGACCAAATTTATCTTCAATTCTTTTATGATAGACTTCACTTCCTGTGGTAACAATTCCAACTTTTAATTTTCTAAGTGAAAGAATTTGTGTTATCGGAAAATTTTTCTTGCACAGTCGTTCCATCTCATCAATTTTTAAACTATCCGTAATTAACGGGATAATCCGTGTTCCCCCGATGACTTTACCAGCTTTAATCAGTTGATCTGTATGTAAAGTTACTACCATTAGATCATCAATACTATTTATTTTATACAGGACTTCAAATTTTACTTTTAAAAGTCCTGAGTATTCAGCAATGAGATTGACCTTTCCCTCAGCTGGTTCAGAAAATAAAATTCCCGGACCGGCGACTGCGTTTGCCATTCTGGTCGCAGCATCATTTTCATGGATGTCCCCTTCTTTGTATTCTATGATACCGATATGCTCTTTTCCCATTGTTAAAAGCCTTGGTATATCTTCTTTTATAATCATGTGCCCTTTTTTAAATGCAGCGCATTTTGATTTTCCCGGAATTATTTCCGTCATATCATGCGCTAACAGCATGCCTATGGATTCTTCAACAGGTATAAGTTTCATACAGTATTTCTCCTCGAATAATTTGTCTTACAAATTTGTCTTTTATTAAGTCTGGAAGCTATAAATAGGTTACAGCATTGTGATTTGATAAAATGAAACCGTTTACCCTTTCTTAGCATTGTTTGAAAATTACACCTAAATGAACCAATGCTTGATAACATCAGAGCAAAATAAAAAGAAGGCCAAGTTGGCCTTCTTTAATACGATTTGAATCCAAACAGAGAAAACCCCGTTTTTATAATCCAAGATGCATTAACTCCTTCCCAACATGGAGGCAATAACGTTTCCATTAAAACCCTATCGGCCTTCATCCATAGCAGTGCTTTAGGAAAAAAGGCTCGGAGCAATCTTTTATTAAGTTATGTATAATTTTCTTTATTATATACTAATCAATTAGGAATGTCTATATTTTTTATACTGGATTTTATTATTCATTTAAATTCTTTCAGCACCTATTAGAATTTAAGATTTTTTTAATATATCCATTCTTTTTTTTCGATTGCCTGAAGGGTATCACTTCCTAAATCGATTCGCATTGGATGTGTATAGATATTCATCCGCTCGCCACGAATAAACCCAACTAAAGTTATGCCCGATGCTTTTGCCCGTTCAATACTTAAGCTGGTTGGTGCTGACTTAGACAAAACAATTGGAATATTTGCTTTATCGGCTTTTGAAAGGATACTAGCGGAAATCCTCCCGCTTACAACCAGGATTTTGTTACTGCAATCAATATTTTTCAAAACGCAATAACCAATAATCTTATCCACTGCATTATGCCGTGCGACATCCTCAAGGATAATAAGTGGTTTCTCTTTATCAAAAATAGCCACACTGTGAACGCCACCTGTTTCTCTGAAAAGTGTTGATGCCGTTAGGTTAGTCTTCATGATTTGATAGATCGTTTGAATTTTAACAACCATTGATTCCGAAAGCGGTTTTCTTTCAATACCTTTAAAATGTTCAGTGAGCCGGATTTTTGCACTATTCATTTTTTCATTTATTACTAAAGCTAAAATATCATCCTTAGAATTCAACATATTACAGCTAATCAGATATCCTACTACCAGCTCTTCAAGGTTTCCAGGTGTACAAAAAAAGGATTGAAATTCTTTGCCATTGACATAGAGTATCAAAGGATACTCTGTCATAACAGTATCATCCGCAAAATCCGATTTTTCTCCAATGACTTTAATCACGACTTGTTTTAAAAAAGTATCCAAATTCAACCAACTCTCCTTTTTATTAGGATCATTATACTATTTTCTGTCCATCATGTTTTAATTTAAGCTGTTCTATAAAAAGAATTTCTTTTTCAATCATACGCATTGCTATTGACACAATCACTTTTTATTCCTTATAATAAGAGATGATCCATCTTGTTATTTGTGAAATTATCTTTACCGAAAGAGGCTACCTGATGAAACCAAATGAACTTTCCTACATTATCCTTGCTGGAGGCAAAAGCAGGCGCATGGGAGTTAACAAAGCTGATCTTGATTTCTACGGTCGCACATTTCTTGAAACCCAGATTACCAAAGCACGAGCTATGGGATTTACAGATATAATCGTTTCCGGCTATCCCTTTGAAATCCTATCGATCACACCGGTGATGGATGAATTTAAAGAACGAGGACCTCTGGGTGGATTGTATTCCAGCTTTATAGCTGCTAAAAACAAATTTTGTTTCGTTATCTGTGTGGATGTGCCCCAGATTGTTGAAAGCACCGTTCTCTCATTAATCGACTTTCATGAGAAAGAAGGAAAAGAAATCACCTTACTTAGTCAAAATGGTAAAATCGAACCTTTGATTGGCGTTTATCCCGCCAGCAGTTATAAAAAGATCTATCCCATAATCAAGAATGGTACCGCCGCAGTTTTTCGTCTTATTGATGAATATGATTATACTATTTTTCGTGTTGAAAATGATAAAAGCGTTATGGCAAACATCAATACCCCTGAAGATTATCAAAATATATTTGAAAAGAGTAAGAAATAATTCTTACTCTCTTATATAAGACTGTGAAAATGAATAGAAATAATGATACGTCACCGATTAATTCGATTGGGTCAGTCATTTTATTGCTTTAGAAACAGCCAAGCTGACAACTCATGATTTTTATTCCATGTTCATTACATAGTTTCCCGACTTCGGTGAGACTTATTTTTAACTCCGCTGCTATTTTAGAAGCATCAGAACATGCCAGGCATTTCTTATCGTTTTTCATGATACAGTATTCTTCAATAAGTTCGAAAAAATTATCTTTACCCACTTTATTCTCCTCTCATTTCTAATTATTTTTTTTATTTATCTCAGTTTGATTATTGCACAGTTTGATTCTAATAAGCTTAAACGCAACTCTTTAGTTTAATAATTCCTCAATCTTTTTCAAAGATAACCCGGCCTGGTTGTGGTTGTCAATTCCTGGAAACCCATTTGTATATGAACTGTGCAATTAAATGAATGTCATTCAAACCAAAGACAGGTACTTCTGGGATAGAAAGTGGAAGATCGCTCACGATGGCAATCAGGGTGTCTGGTTGGCAAATACTGGTTTGTGAATTTTCTGATCTTATAATTTCAATCTTTGGATAGGGGGAATGCTTAAATCCTTCTAAAAGAATGAGGTCAGCTTCAGGAAAAGACTCTGAAACCATAACTTCATCACACTCTGGCAATTCCTTAACCAGCATATACTTACTATCGGAAAGCACAGCGGTACCATAGGCACCTGCGGCTTTGTGCCGAAAAGAATCTGAATTTTCACTATCCGCGGTAAAACCATGCCCGTCATGCTTGATGGTTGCAATTTTCAGACCCTGTTTAACAAGTTCGGGGATGAGTTTCGTCATCAGTGTGGTTTTTCCTGAATTTTTCACACCGCTTATGGCCAGCATTTTAGGATTTTTCATTTTTTAATTCCTCACTTTTACTAACTGTTTTTTTAATAATCTTCAGACTCGTTTATCCACTTTTGAATTACATTGATTTTTTTTTGCTTTTTCAATCCTATTGATGTTGCTAAAATATGCTATGGTTTCTGACATAATCTTCTCCATTCCGGGGTTTTCATGACATATAAGTTTGATGTTTTTATAATACCAATATCTTAACCGTGTCACCTTTTTCATATCCACTTTTTCCCGGTTCAATCTCTAGCAGACAGTTGCAGTCTTTCATAGAGGCAATCATCCCGGTCGTATTTCCGCCTTCTGGCAGTCTTACCCTGCCATTATGATAAATTGCTCTGATAAACCTTTTGCATTTGCTCTTTTTGCAAAAGTCATTCTCAATTATTGCTGTGTCAGCCGTCATAAGCAATGAGTTATCTCTGGCCATTTTCCCGAGCATTGGCCTGGCTAAAAGTTCAAAGGCCGTGAGCGCTCCAAAAGGGCTTCCTGACAAACTCAGTATCGGTTTATTTTCATAGGTTGAAAACATTGCCGGCGTTCCCGGTTTTATCTTAACTTTCCAGAACTTCCGATCAGCACCAAGCTTTGGCAGCACCTCATGAAAAATATCTTTTTCTCCCAGTGAGACCCCGCCGGTTGTAATGACTAAATCAGCTGCTACCAGTGCCTGCTGAAGCTTTTCTGTGACAATGCTGACATCATCACCGGCTAGTTGCAAGTAGACTGGATTGATTGAAAGTTCTTTGAGCCTACCTCCAATTAAAAACAGATTACTGTTAAAAATTTTACCTTTCACTAATACTTCGCCGGGATGTATTAGTTCATCACCGGTAACAATCAACGCTACTTTTGGCATCTGATAGACCTTTACGGTTGGATAGCCCATACTAGATAAAAGTGCGAGGTGAACAAAGTTTAATTTTTCACCTTCAGAGACTAGTTTAGTTCCCTTTTTAAAATCATCACCTCTATAACTGTAGTTCTGATACGCCTTCAGCGGTTCATAAATTTCCACCAGATTCTCTCCGTAATTTGTGGATTCCTGCTTAATGACACAATTAGCCCCTGTGGGGATCATCGCCCCGGTCATAATACGAATGGCCTCATGAGGTTTCAAAATTATATCGCAACACTCTCCTGCAAAAATCTTGCCAACAACCTTTAACTCTACTGGTTTTTCACGGCTGGCTCCCATAGAATCCTCAGCAATCAGCGCGTATCCATCCATCGGTGATCGGTCAAATGGCGGGTTGTCAATCGGCGCAAGAACATCCTGGGCCGCTATTCTTGACAGTGCTTCTAAAATACTTTTTATTTCAGTGGTTTGAACAGGTTGACTATTTTCAAGTAATATTTCAATTGCCTGTGATAATTCTATTTCTTCTAACATAATGGCACGCCCTCTTTGATGTTTTTATTTTTGTCTTGTTTCTTTTTGCTCTTGCTCCTATAATGGTAATATCAGCTTAAGAAGGTTGAAATTAATATGAAAGGAGACAGCAAAATGGAATATAGCACATTATCAAAAGAAAAATGTTCTTTGAAAGAATTTAATATCCTTGGAAATCTCGAAATGAACAATTATTCAGATATGTTGTTTCTCACAAGTTATGGTTATATCATTGGAAAGCCTTTTAACAGCGAAGAAGAAGTAGAGAAAGACCCTGCAATATATAGCCATATTATCTTAAGTGATGTTGTTATTGTCAGAGATACGCAAGTAACCAATTTTAACGGTCCCATATTTTTATTATACATCGACCAAATTATTGCAACGACTCCAATTGATCGCAAGTCTTTTTTAAATCAGATGCAACATCCTATAGACTGACAAGCTTATCTGATAGTTCAGTTATTTCTTTGGCTGTTTTTGCCATCCGAAAACAAAGACAGTCAAATTTTTTCCCCTTTGATTAAAATAGCTAGAATACTCTTGAAAATAGTGTCGATGTCCTCTTCACCTTTTATCCGATGCAGAACCCCTAACTCCTTATAATAATTAATAATCGGTTCGGTCATTTTATGATAGACAGCAAGCCTTTCCAGGACTACATGTTCTTCATCATCGGCTCTGTGAACTAATTCACTTCCGCAGAATTGGCATAAATTCCCAACTTTTGATGGATGATATTTAATATTATAACTCTCCCCGCATTTTGGGCAGACTCTTCTTCCGGCAATTCTGTCAATTATAATATTCTCAGGAACATCAATTAAAAAAACGTAATCAATATGTTCTCCTTTTGCATTTAAGAATAAATCAAGTTCCCTGGTCTGATTTCCATCTCTTGGAAATCCATCCAATAAAAATCCATTTTTGCAGTCATCTTTTTTTAACCGGTCTTCAACCAGAGCGTCTGTAAGATCATCCGGGACTAACTTTCCATTTTTGATGTATTCGTTTACCTGCAAGCCTAATGCCGTACCTTCTTTTATATTTGAACGAAATAGATCTCCCGTTGAAATATGTGGTATTTTAAAATAATTACAAATTAATTCAGCCTGTGTACCTTTTCCAACGCCAGGTGCTCCTAATAATATGATTTTCAAAAGACCCTCCTCTAAATTAAGATAGTGCTATCAACCTAAAATTTTTCTTTCTCTGTTGTAAATTTTAACATAAATGATGTCGAATTTACACCCATTTTTTTTAAATTATATAAACTAATCTGTTTAATATAACGATTCAAAATTTATTTGACCACCGATCATTATTTAAACAATTATAGTGTACCGATGAGCAGTTGTACACTATATTTGTTTATTTGTATGTAAACTTGGGTATACTTTAAATTAAACAGAGAATTTTGCAATTCGTTTTTTTATCTTAATAGAGGAAAGAGGTTTATTTATGAAAATCGTCCAAAAAACAAGGGAAAATCTAAAAAAATGTTTATGTATGAAGTGTCCCAGCTACGTTTTTGCCTGTAAAATAAAGTCCATGCCAGGTAATGTGATTTTAAGGGTTGGAGATATGGAAAATAAAATCCATGCTGAAGCACTGTTTTGCGCCTATGAACCAAGTAATTGTATTGATGAACTAAGAGGCTGTCTCTGCGAAGATTGCGAAGTGCTATTGGATAATGACCTTGAAAACGGATTTTATTGTAAAGTGGATGGTGGCAAATAAATAATAGTTATTGTCTGCAATTATTTTTTGAACATAATTCTAACTTAATTACAAGTTATTGTCCAGAGTTGTACATAAAACTGTCATTGAATAATGACAATTCTATTTTTTCAACTTTTTCAGTCCATCCGTATATTTTCTTAAATAGTCTTCGAGCGTTATCTTTGTGCAAAGCTCCTCTATTAATTTATATGGTATGTTTTTCATATTATTCTAATCAATATCTTTAATCAATTTTAAGCAGTCTGGCATTAATGGACACAATGATTGTGCTTAATGACATAAAAACTGCGCCTAATGCCGGACTGATAACAATGCCCTGATAATACAAGACCCCTGCTGCCAGCGGCAGCGCAATGATATTATAGGCGGTTGCCCAAATTAAGTTTTGTCGCATTTTTCGATAGGTTGCCTTTGAAAGATTTAAAATAGTTACCACATCCAGTGGGTTATTTCTGACAAGAATAACATCTGCTGTTTCAATGGCAACATCTGTACCTGCGCCGATTGCAATTCCTAAATCAGCTCTGGCCAGTGATGGTGCGTCATTGACCCCATCACCAGTCATCGCGACGATCTTACCGCCTTTAATAAGCTCATCAATTTTCGAAGCTTTTTCCTGGGGCAATACTTCAGCAATCACCTGATCGATTTTTAAACGATTCCCTACATAGGATGCAACTCTCTGATTATCCCCGGTTAACAGTATGGTTTCAATATTCATGGATTTCAATGCATCAATGGCTTCCCTGGCAGTATCTCTGATGATGTCTGATAATGCAAGATAACCGAGAAGCGTATTTCTTTCTAACACGAAGACAACAGTTTTGCCTTCCCTGGCAAGTTTTTCATATTTTTTTTCATCAAAGGCTATTTTTTCTGACCGCAAATAACCGGGACTCACAATCATGATGTCTTTGCCATCCACATTGGCTTTTAATCCTTTTCCTGTGAGATTCTGATAATCTTTGACTTCCTTCATCTTTAGCTTTAATTTTTTTCCTTCCTTAACAATACCTTTTGCAATGGGATGCTCTGAGTTTGATTCCATAGAATATGCAATAGAAAGAAGTTCCTCCTGAGATATTCCGACAGCAATAATATCGGTTATTCCAAATTCGCCTTCTGTTAATGTTCCTGTTTTGTCAAACACCACTGCGTTTAATTTTCGAGCATTTTCAAATGCAGCCCGATCTCTGATTAATAGACCTCTTTTGGCTCCGATACTGGTTGAAACCGCTGTAACGAGAGGTATTGCCAGTCCTAATGCATGTGGACAGGATATAACGATGACAGTAACGGCTCTTTCAATTGCAAAGTTTAAATCCTGTGTCAGGATCATCCATGCCGAGAAAGTCAGTGTTCCAGCTACTACAGCGATGTAGAATAACCATTTGGCTGCTTGATCCGCTAACCGCTGCGTATTTGATTTTGAAGCCTGGGCTTCACGGACAAGCTTGATAACCTGGGATAAAAAGGTATCCTCTCCAACCCGGTAAACTTTAAACTTTAAAATTCCCTCACCATTAATAGATCCTCCGATTATTTCATCTCCATTTTCTTTCTCTACCGGAACTGACTCCCCAGTGACCATGGATTCATTCACTGCAGACCTGCCATCATAGACCAGACCATCAATGGGAATTTTTTCCCCTGGCTTTACAAGAACCGTATCCCCTGCTTTTAAATGCTTTACCGGCAGTTCTATGGTCTCACCATTATCCTGAATCACATGTGCCACTTCCGGCATAAGCTTAATCAGTTCATCCAGAGCTTTTGATGCTCCCATCACAGATTTCATTTCTATCCAGTGACCTAAAAGCATCACGACGATTAAAGTTGCTAACTCCCAGAAAAAGTCATTGCCTCTGATAACAAATACCGTAAGCGTACTGTAAACATAGGCAACCGTTATGGAAAGGGTTATTAATGTCATCATTGCCGGGGATTTTTTCTTAAGCTCATCCACTGCGCCTGTAATAAAGGGTTTTCCTCCATATATAAAGAGTATGGTGGAAAGACCAAACAGCAGATAGGAATCCCCGGTAAACCGCCAGTCAACACCCATAAACATCTGAATCATTGGTGATAAAAGTAATATGGGAACCATAATAATTAATGATACGAAAAATCTTCTTTTGAAATCCTTCACCATCATTTCATGATGATCATGATGTCCCGTATGTTCCATATTCATTTGACTTTGGTCATGTCCCTGATGGTTGTGCCCTTCCTGGGTCAATTCCTGATTGACATGATGTTCATTATGGTTGTGACTCATTAGTTCATGACTCTTATCCTGATTGACTTGATGTTCACTATGATCATGCTTCATTTTCTCGTGATCCTGATGATCTCCATGCTCGACATTCATCAAATCTCCATCAGATGAAGCATTCTTTGGGTTTTGGGTTTTAAGTTCTTTATTCATCATGTTCGCAACCTTTCTTTATCTGCTTATATTACATTCGCTCATGTTATATGTCAAAAATGGGAAGGTATTTTCATGTTTCTTACAATATCTATATTTCTTTCTGATTGATTATATATAAATTTTTACCCGATTAGTATTATTTGAAACACGCATGTAATAAACAAACTTCTGTTTTTAATTTATTTTTCTAAAGTATGATTGATACCAGTAATCCAAAAGCTACAGCTAAATGATATTTTACTCCGACCTTACCAATAAGACCCATAGTCCTGCCTTTTGTATAACTGTTTTTATCATAAGACAAAAAATCAAATATGGATTTGTAAGGGAAAAATATAAAAACAGTTACTAATACAACAATAGGATAGATATGGACTAAAAACAAGACAAATGTTAATACCAATAGCATTATTACATTAAAAATCCAAAGTCTCTCAGTATTTTTGACTCCTAATAAAATAGGTAGTGTTTTTCTTCCAACTTCTCTATCCTCTTCGATATCACTTAAATTATTAGACAGCAATATCGTGGCAATAAATAGTGCTGTAGGAATTGCAACTAAAACTGTATTTAAATTAACAACACCAGACTGTATATAAATCACTGTTGTTGTTATGCCAATCCCCATGGTTACTCCAGCTACGATTTCACCAATTGGAGTATATGAAATAGGGAAAGGTCCGGATGCATATGAAATCGAAACAATATCTCCAATAATTGCAATGAGAATAATATAGTAACTTGTTTGTCCAGCAATAAAAATACCAATCATTAAAGCGATAAGTTGAAATAAAAATATTATAAACAACACTTGTTTGGGAGTAATCTCTCCGCTTACTAAAGCTTTTTCATCACCACTTTTTTTGCTGTCCGCTCCACGTTTAAAATCAAAGTAATCATTGATCATATTAGTGGCACTTTGAATAAGTATCATAGCTACTATTAACAATATAAGATAAATAACATTAAACTTTCCAAAAGCATACTTTGAATAAATTGAGCCTAGAATTACAGGAACAGTTCCTGCAACAAGGGTTTTTATATCCATAAGCTTTATGATTGACTTGAAACTCATTCTTTACCTCTCCTCAGCAAAAGACTAATCTCTATTTGACTTAATAATAGCATTTGTAATTGTCATATATGAAATTAAGGCATTATTTTCATCAAACATCTCAACACTCCAAACATGAGATGTTTTCCCTCTATGTAATAGCTTGCCTTTTGCTAAAATGTAACCTTCTATTTTTTTAGGTTTCATATGGTTTGCAGTAATCGTTTGGCCCACTGCCACTTGATCTTTATTTATCTTTTGAAGTGAAGAATAGCCTGTTATAGTTTCTCCAAAGGCAATTGTTGCACCTCCATGTAAAAAGCCGAAGGTCTGATTATGAAATTGCGTTAAATTCATTTTAGCTTCAAGTTCGCTTTCATAAACATAAATGTATTCTATATTTAAGCCCTCTATTAAATTCATGCTACTCACCACCTATTTTAATATAGTCTATTGTATACTTTTCTAATGCTGCCTCATCAATCTCGACGCCTAACCCAAAGCCTTTAGGTACTTTAATTATACCATTTTGTGCAATAATTTCCGGTTTAATGATATCTTTTTTAAAGTAACGCTTTGATGATGAAAGGTCACCAGGGATATAATTATCATTTAAGCTGGCTAAATGAACATGCAATATTTTAGAAATGCCACTTTCAACCATGCTTCCAATCCAATACTTAATATTATTTTGCCTGCATAGGTCAATCATTTGCTTAGCATAGTAAATTCCGCCAACACGACCTACTTTTATATTCAACACCTTAAGTGCTTTTAACGAAATTGCAGTTTTCAAGTCATTAATTGTTTGAATGCTTTCATCCAGACATATTGGCGTACAAAGCTCTTTTTGAAGTTTTTGATATCCCAAAAAATTTTCTGTATTCAGCGGTTCTTCTATACATAGCAAATTAAATTCATCTAACTCTTTTATTTCATTAATTTGATCAAACTGATAACTTCTGTTGGCATCTGCCAGCAGTTGAATATTAGGATAATTTTCTCTGATAGCCTTTAACTTTATGAAGGCATCCTGGGGTTTAATCTTTATTTTAAAGCGAATATATCCTTCCTTTTGATAATCTTCAATTTGTTTTATAATAACTTTAATATCCAAATCACCAAGCACAACACCTGCATATATCTCCTCATTGGTTTCTTCATTAAATACACATTTCATAATGGGTAGCTTGTTTCTCCTGGAATATAAATCTACCAAAGCATTTTCGAGGCCCGCCAGAGCCATTGGGTATTCCATATCTAAATTTTTATGCAAATCAAAAGGATGCTCCATATCTTTATGAATGACATCTTTAATATATTTATTTATTAATACCTGCTTAGAAGCTCCTAATGTTTCATGGGTATAAAAAGGTTCATTAAAAGAAACAACTTCACCATAACCCTTATTTTTAAGTTCATCCTCAACTTTAATTACAATTGTTTCACGACACTTTATAGCAGCTTGTGATGTTTTGAAATCGAAATTCAAAGGCATTTTAATATGAAAAAGTTCAATTTGTTGAATTTGCATTTACGCACCCCTTATAAATCCCTTTTCAGTATTTTCCCTACTGAATTTTTAGGAAGTTCTTTCATATGAATAATTTTTTTTGGGATCTTATATTTTGCTAATTTATTTGAAAGATATTCAAATATTTCATATTCATTTAAGGTGGAAACCACATAAATTATAGGAACCTGTCCCCACTTTTCATCTTTAAGACCTACCACTGCACATTCATTTATCTTCGGGTGCGCATATAGAATATTTTCAATTTCTTTCGGATAAATATTTTCGCCGCCAGATATAATGATGTTTTTACGGCGAGCAATTATATTTAAAAAACCATCTTCATCTAAATATCCCACATCTTCTGTATTAAAATAACCGTCTATGTTTTCTTCACCTATATATCCATCCATTAACATAGGACTTTTAATTAAAATTTCACCTATTCCTTTTTCATCAGAGTTTTCAATACGGATATCTACATTTTCCAGTGGTATTCCTACAGAATCAATTTTTTCCGGATATTCTAATACAGAAAAAGTAGTAGACTGGCTTGTTGTCTCTGTCATTCCATAGGTTTTATATATTGGGATATTTCTCATGATGCTTTTTTCTACTAAAGCTTTGGGAATAAATTCACCGCCTACCAATACTACCCGTAATTTATGTTTATCTATTCTCTCAACAATCCTATTTAACATGGTTGGCACAATGGATATTATATTTACAATCCCCCTTTCTATTAAGCTTAAAATTTGTTCTTCATCAAATTTTTCCAATATAGTAACTTGAGTCCCGTTGTATAAGCTTCGCAATAAGATCGTTAATCCACTAATATGATACATGGGTAACACCAAAAGCCACTTATCCGTCAATGTTACCCCAATGCTTTTCTGTGATGCCTTTACATGTGCAGAGAACTGTTTCCATCTAAGAGGAACCGATTTGAATTCCCCAGTAGTAGCACTTGTATTCATGATAACAGCAATGCTTTCGGCATCAAACTCTTCTATTAATTTTATATCTTCCTTTTCACTTTTGTAGACTTCATTAAAGGATATAAATTTATTGTCATGGGAAAATACTACATTAATTTTTATTAAATTCAATTGACTTCTTATTTCTTGCTCTGTCAAATGAGTATTTAACATCAGCACTTCTTTACCCGAAAATTGGAGGGCTAAAAAAAAGAGCGCCATGTCAACTGAGTTATTAGAATAAACAGCAACTCTTCTCTCAGTTTTTACATAGGATGACAATTTTCCAGCTAATTCCGTTACACGTTCATAAACTTCACAAAAAGTTAAATCATTAATAAACTTTTTATTGGAGCTTTCACTTTTATGTTTTTTAAGCCAATTCATATCTCTCACCTTTGCCAGTTCATTTATGGGAATTTAGGAAATTTTTTAAAATCAGGGTCTCGTTTTTCTTTAAATGCATCTCGGCCTTCTTTTGCCTCCTCTGTAGTATAAAATAATAAAGTAGCATCCCCTGCTAATTGCTGCAATCCAGCTAGTCCATCTGTATCTGCATTAAATGATGCTTTTAAGAAACGCAGTGCAGTTGGCGAATGCTGCATTATTTCTTTTGCCCATTTTACTGTTTCTTGTTCTAACTCATCAAAGGGAACCACTGTATTCACAAGTCCCATATCCAAAGCTTCCTTAGCAGTATATTGACGGCATAAATACCAAATTTCCCGTGCTTTTTTATGACCGACAATTCTTGCTAAATACCCTGCTCCATATCCACCGTCAAAAGATCCCACTTTGGGTCCGGTTTGCCCAAATTTAGCGTTTTCAGAAGCGATTGATAAATCACATACTATATGCAACACATGTCCACCACCAATTGCATATCCATTGACCATTGCAATCACTGGTTTTGGAATGATTCTGATTAAATGTTGCAAGTCTAAAACATTTAATCGCGGAATATTGTCATCACCAACATATCCTCCATTCCCACGCACTTTCTGATCCCCTCCTGAGCAAAAGGCTTCCATGTCTACACCCTGTCCATGATTAGCCCCAGTTAAAATAACCACACCTATTTCACTGTCTTCACGAGCCATAGTAAACCCGTGAATTAATTCCATAACGGTTTTAGGCCGAAAGGCATTACGTATTTCAGGTCGGTTAATTGTGATTTTTGCAATTCCATCATAAGTTTCATATTTAATGTCTTCATAATTACGGTTTGAATCTTTCCAATCAAATTTATTCATATTTTCACTCCTCTAAATTAGTTATAAAAATTCATTTAAAACTTTCACAAATGAACTGGCATCTTCAATATGGGTATTATGCCCACATCCATTTATTACAACATGTTTAATATTTCTATTCAACTCTTCAAAATTCTTACCGACTGCTTCGTATTTTTTATCGTATTCTCCACCGATATATAATATAGGCATATATAATTTAATTATTTTGTTTTTCAAGCATGGAAATTTTCCCTGGCCGGTGCCTTTCAATGTATTTGAGAGTGCAAGGGTACTATTAGCTAATCTTCTTTTTTTTATTTCATTAATAACAGCTTCAGGCAATTTTCTTTGCGTTTTAAAAATACTTAAATCACTCCAATATTGAGTAAACCATTCAATGCCATTTTCCTCTATACTTTTTGCTAAGTTCAAATCATTTCTGCGACGTTTTAATCGATTTAAAAATCCATTTTCGCCATAAGAAGCACTTTCTAAAATCAGCTTATCAATTTCCTTTGGATAGGTCAAAGCATATGCTAAAGCAATTCGACCACCCATAGAATAACCTAACATTGAATATCTCTTTAAACCTAATTCATAAATGAGCTTATTTAAATGCTTAAGCATTATATTTAAGGAATAGTATTTAGGGTCGATGGGTTTATCACTTTTGCCATGTCCAATAAGATCTATTAATATTAATTGATACCCATGTAATTCAAGAAATTCCCAGGTGCTGAGATTTTCAGAAAAACCATGTAAACAAATAAGTGATTTCCCCCGACCCTTTACTTCAATATGATATTTAATATTTTCAATTTCGATAAACATGCTGTCACCCTACAATGTTGTGTATTTATCATGCAGTATTTTACTCAACTCTGAATCAATTTTTACCTCAATCAGCTTAACCCCTTCCAAAGTCAGCGCTTCATTGAAAGAGTCTTCAAAGGACTTATAGTCTTTTGCTTCATAATATATTGTATTATATAAAGTATTCACTCCCTCGAAGTTTATTCGCTGAGGGGTTAAAAATAATTTTTCAAAATGATTTTCCTTACTTTGGGGTAAATACCTGAAAATACCTCCCCCATCATTATTCAACAACAGAATAATCAAATTCAGTTTATGTGTTTTTCCAATTAACAATCCATTTAAATCGTGATAAAATGCTAAATCACCGGTTACCAGAGTCGTTGGATTATTTGATGTGGATATTCCCAGTGCTGTAGAAACAGTACCGTCAATTCCATTTGCGCCTCTATTGCATAATACCTTTATATTTTGATTGCGGGCTTCAAAAAAGTAATCCATATCACGAATTGACATACTGTTTGCTACAACTAATCTACTTTTTTCAGGCAGGATACTTTGCAGCTTTTGAATTAATTTTCCTTCAAATAAGCACTCTTCATTCATTGCACTCTTCAATCGTTCACGCATTTTTTTTTGATAGTTTAACCACTTGTCTAAATATCCTCTGCTGCTATTTTCTATACAAATAGATTCGGCAAATAATTTCGGTGAGGCCTGGATATATGTTTTCGTTGACAATGATGGGTTGCAATATTGAAAACTTTCCCCCACTTGTATATATAAAGCCTCCTGATGCAGGGTCAAAAACTGCCGCAACCGTTTCGAAACAGGCAATTGTCCAAAGTGAATAATAAATTCAGGCTCCAATTCTCTTTTAATATCATCATTTTTTAAAAAAGCATCATAGCTATCAATGATAATATCGTTTGAGTAATTCCGCAGGTTAGAGAGTGGATCAGCGAGTATTGGTACTTTTAACCGTTCTCCTAATTCTACTGCTTCTTTATGATAATTTGAATATGCATCTCCACCGCATATTATAATCCCATTCTTATTTTTAAAAATAGAGGCAGCAAAGGAAATCTGATTTTCTCCTTTGCTGTATTCAAATTTATTTTTTCCACGTCCTATGGTAAAATCGAGCTTACTCAAATCCGGAATTAAAGGGTCCCGAAGTGGTACATTAATGTGTATGACCCCATATTCTTTTGACATAGCGCTTGCAAATGCTTTTTGCATCACCACACGTACATATCGGCACATATTTTCATTTTCTTCAGGAAGTGCCAATTCTTCATAATATTTTGTGAAGTTATCAAATATTTTATTTTGATCAATTGTCTGTGGTGCGCCAACATTACGGAGTTCAGGCGGTCGATCGGCGGTTAAAACAATTAATGGTATTCCTGAATACTTTGCTTCCACAATTGCCGGCAAATAATTTGCCACAGCCGAACCTGAGGTGCAAACCAATACCACCGGTCGGGCCTGTTCTTTTGCTATGCCAAGTGCAAAAAAACCTGCAGAACGCTCATCAACATTTACAAAAATTTTAAAATCATGTTCACAAAATAATATGGATAAGGGTGTCGATCGTGAACCTGGACTAATTACAACTTCACGCACTCCTAATTGATGTAGTTCGTCAACCAACGCTGCAATATAATTTGTCATTCATTTTTCCTCTTCACTATAAACTTTCAATTATAGTCTTTAATTTATTTTTTGTTTCAATGTATTCAATTTCACAATTTGATTTATCCACAATGCCACAGCCTGCATAGGCATATGCAATATTTTTCTCTATTAGAGCAGATCTTATTCCTACTACAAATATACCATCCCCATTTTCATCTGTTATGCCAATAGGTGCCCCAAACAAACCTCTTTCATGTTTTTCATATCTTTTAATTAAGTCCAGAGCTTTATCCACCGGATTTCCACCTAAAGCAGGTGTCGGATGAAGCCGTTTTACCCAATGCAGTAAAGTACTTTTTTTGTCGTTTCCATGAATCCGTGTTTGAATATGGTGTAAATTTTTAAGTGTCAAAATTTTAGTTTCATCAACTATCAATTCCTCTGTAAATTTCTTCATAACATCGACTATTGAATCAATAACAATTTGATGTTCATTTCGATTTTTAGTATCCCTTAACAACGCTTCCTTCTGTAATTCATCATTTTCATTACTTCGTAAAATAGTGCCGGCAAGTGCATAGCTCAAAATTTTATTTTTTTCCTTTTGAACCAAAATCTCTGGGGTTGCACCTAAAAATGTTTTACCTTCTTTAAAATAACTAAATACAAAGCTATTTATGTTGTGTTTCAAAAGCTTCTGTAATACACTTTCTACATTTATTAAAGTGTCACATTGAATTTTAACTTCTCTTGAAATAACAACTTTATTTATCTCTTTTCCTGATATTGCATTATTAGCCCCAGAAAACATTTGCGTCCATGTTTCATAATCGTCTATTCCATAGTTGTAAGAATGGTCGCAAACTCCCACTTCACTGTTTTTTATTTCAACAAAATCTTTAAAGTAATAAAATATCTGTTTCCCATCTTTTTGAACAAGATAATATTCAAAAGCAATATTTTCATTTCCAAAATTCACCCATTTTTCATCTTTGATGGAATCAAAGAATGTCATTGATGAAAAAATATATAAATAATCCTTTACACTTTCATCCAAAGAAAAAGTTTTTAAACGTTTAGCACCAATAATAAACTCTTTTATTATTGGATTATAAAATAAAAACCGTTCTTCATTTTTAAAATGCTTCCAGAACGAAAGTGGATTATCCAATTTAATTTTTTTTTCATGATATTTCAAATTATATCTCCCTAAAACAAGCACTTGTACCATCGCATTGTCTTTAAACTATGATAAATAATATGTCCTGCTATAGCTATAATAAATAAAGTTGTTGATATCTTAACCCACATATACTTCGTCATCCCTTTCTTAACATAAATTAAATTAACACTCTCAAATATTTATAAAAGCTTATTTTATAAATATTTTTTTTATACTATATCAATTTAAAGGGTATGCAATATACCACACACCCTTTAAGCTTATTTAAATATTAAGCTAACCTGAATTGTATTCCGAAACCTCCACGAGGATAGTTCCAATCGATATTATCATGAGGGCATGCAATTCGACAAGCGCCACATTCCAGGCAGCCTTCAAATCCTACTGTGATCTTGTCATCTTTATGTTCATAAACCCTTGCAGGGCAGAGTTCGGTGCAGGGTTTATCTTTGCAATCAGCACATACAGCCTGATCTTTGATAATTAAATGGGATATTGTGTCAGCATTATAGGTGTTCAAAAACAATTTATCATCAATATTAACTTTGTTTTTTATATCACCCATTATTTCACTTCCTTTAACATTTTGAATATATCTAAAGCAGCAGTTAGTTTTGTTCTGCCCTTAGTCATGTGTTTTGTAATTAATTTTTGTTTTTCAGATTTGGATACACCATCTACTGTTAACATTTCGCTGACGGATTTATTCACTGCCGGCATATAATGATTAAAGTAGGCACCATTATTCTCCAGTGTGGAGGAAGCGTTTTTATATTTTTTCAGATCCTTTGTGATGTAACTATTATTAATTAGATCACAATAATGAGAAAGGGTACGCTCAGTGAATTCTCCAATACCTTTAGCTCGAATAATGGTTTCAGCAGCAAAACGTCCTGAGGTCATCCCCATATTCGAACCTTCTCTATGAATACCATTAACAAACTGAGCCGCATCACCGATAACTATCACTCCATTGTCCACTAATTTAGGAATGCTTTTATAACCACCTTCCGGAATTAAGTGGGCATAATATTCGCAGGGCTGACTTCCTTTAATTATGGGCTTAATGATAGGGTGATTCTTTATATACTCCAACAGTTCATAAGGTTTTATGTGTTTTTCATACATTTGTGAGAGTAATGCACCGCATCCAATAGATAAATGATCTTTATTTGTATAGATAAAGGCTGTACCTACCATTCCTAATGTCCCATCACCAAAGATTTCAATGGTTGCTCCCATGCCTTTTTCAAGGTTAAACCTTTCTTCAATTCTTTCAGAAGGTAACTTAAGTTCTTCCATTACACAAAGAGCCACCTCATCCTTGCGCCATTCTTTATGGAAACCCAGACTTTTACCCAGTAATGAATTTACGCCGTCAGCAAGAACAACTACATCTGCAAATATATCTCCATCAGGTCTGTCCGTGCGAACACCAACAACTTTATTATTTTCCAAAATGCATTCTTTTACTACTGTTTCGTTAATAATTAGTGTTCCAACTTCAACACATTTTTTTGCAAACCATTGATCAAATTTACCTCTGAAGACTGTAAAGTTATTATATGGAGCTTTAGACCATTCCATGCCTTTATAACCGGTCTTCGTAACCGATTCTTTACCCATTATCCATAAATTTTGTTCAACAATGGGACGCTCTATAGGGGCATCTTTCCAAAATTCAGGGATAATTTGTTCCATCATATGACGGTACAGTACTCCACCCATAACATTTTTTGAACCAGGATGCTGTCCCTTTTCAATTACAATAACCTTAAGGCCAGCTTTTGACATGATATAAGCTGCCGAGAGTCCAGCTACTCCAGCTCCAACAATAATAGCATCAAATTTTTCACTCAACGGTTACCACTCCCTTTATATCACAATTTATATTTTTAAGATTTAAATTTTTTATTTCAGATAAAGATTGCTTAAAAGCTTCAATTAATTTTGGCAATATTGTAAGTGCATCTCCCACAATGCTGTAGGTGGCAATTTTCATCATAGGACACTGTGGATCTGTATTTATTGCAATGATTGTTTCAGACCCCTGGAGTCCAACGATATGTTGTATTGCACCAGAAATTCCTATAGCAAAATATAGCTTTGGAGATACTGTCTGGCCTGTCTGACCGACTTGACGTTTCGGATCAATTAAATTTTTTTCAATAGCTCCACGGCTTCCACCAACGACACCTCCAAGTACGGTAGCAAGCTCTTTTAGTAACTTAACCCCGTGCTCATTTTGGATGCCACGGCCTCCGCTAACGACAATTTTAGCATCTTCAAGCTTAACATCTTCTGCTTGATCTTTAACTATTTTAAGAACTATAGTTCTTAAAGAATCTTCTTCAATGGCAAACTTTTCTCTTAAGACTATGCCAGTCCTATTTGATTCAGGAATGGGCATTTTCATGACCTTTGGGCGGACAGTAGCCATTTGAGGTCTATGGTCTTTACACACAATGGTAGCCATAATATTGCCACCAAAGGCAGGTCTGCTGGCAAGTAATATTTTTTTCTCTAAATCAATATCGAGAGCTGTGCAATCAGCAGTCAGTCCAGTCTTTAGAGTAGTTGCAACTGCACCAGCAAGATCTCTGCCAGTGGTAGTTGCTCCCATTAATAATATCTCTGGTTTATATTTTTCTACAAGATAGCAAAAAGCTTTCATATAGGTTTCAGCTCTGTAAAAATGAAATACTGGATCATCAATAACATAAACTTTATCAGCTCCATACTCCAGAAGTGTAGGAATAATAGCTTCTACTTTGTCTCCTAAAAGAACTGTTGACACTTGTACTTCTAAGCTGGAAGCAAGTTTTTTTGCTTCACCAATTAGCTCGAGAGTAACGTTGGCTAGTTTTCCTTCTTGCTGTTCTACAAAAACCCATACACCGGAATAGTCTTTATCTATATTTGCCACTGAAGTATTCCTCCTTTAAGTTTGTCAACCAGGGTTTTTACTACTTTGTCTTCACTGCCTTCAAGCAACTCTCCGCCAGCTCTTTGTGCTGGTGGGAAAATACGACGCACAGAAGTTGGAGATCCCTTTAATCCTAATTGGCTTAAATCAGACTCAAAATCATTAATTCCCCAGGCAATAGGCTTATAACGGGCTGCTTTGATCATATTTGTCAAGGGTGAAAAGCTTAACTCATTAATATCTTTTTCAACCGTTATCAAACATGGGAGTTTTGATTGTACAACTTCATAGCCATTATCAATTTTTCTATGAAGCACAACAACATTTCTTTCCAGGTCAAAGCTTTCAATATCTTCAACATAAGTTAACTGAGGCATGCCCAAACGACATGCAATGCCTGGACCAACCTGGGCGGTATCTCCATCTATTGCCTGTTTGCCACAAAATACTAAATCAATTGGGTCCTTATCCATTACTTTCTTTATACCCATAGCAAGGATATAGCTGGTAGATAATGTATCGGATCCTGCAAAGGCACGGTCTGATAGTAGGTATCCTTCATCGGCACCCATTTCAATGCATTTTTTAATAACTTCCTGTGCTTGAGGAGGTCCCATTGAGATAATAGAAACTTTTCCCCCCATTTGCTTCTTTATTTGAACTGCTTCTTCAACAGCATGAGCGTCAAAAGGATTAATAATGGTAGGAGCAGTCGATCTGTCCATAGTATTAGTTATAGGATCCATTTTAATTTCAGTAGTATCAGGTACTTGTTTTACACAAACTAAAATATGCATATAATTATAACTCCTTTTTAATTGCAGCTTGCCTAATATAGCAAAACTGACTATTTATTTTTATAAGGGTTTAGTTCCGAAATGTAGTGAAGCTACTCCACAAGTTAGGGATTTAAACCCTGAATTTTCAAAACCAATATTTTTAAATTCGCGTCGTAGTTGACGTTTTGTCATAAAGCCGTTTACCGAATCACGCAGATAATAATAAGCTGCTTTATCCTGGGTACCTAGGTAGCCAATGACTGGTAATACAAAATTGAAGTATAAATTATATATATTTCTCAAAATAGGTATTTCAGGCTTAGATAATTCTAAGCAAACTGCTTTACCCCCTGGTTTTAAAACTCTATACATTTCAGAAATAGCTTTTCTTTTATCAGGTATATTTCGTAAACCAAAGGCTATTGTTATACTATGGAAGGTATTATCTTCGAATGGAAGCTCCATAGCATCTCCTTGTATCAAGTCATATTTGTATTTATCCAATGATTTATTAAGTTTTTTATTTCCAACATTAATCATTTCTCTATTGAAATCCAGACCTATAACTGGTGTGTTTTCACCAACCGCTTTACATTCAAGTTCTATCATTTTACCTGTACCGCAGCACAAGTCTAATACTTTATCATTTTCTTTAATGTTACATAGTTTTACAGCTTTTTTTCTCCATAGCTTATCAATATTCAGTGATAGTATTGTATTTAATTGATCATAGTTATTAGCAATTGATGAAAACACACTTTGCACATCTGTGGTGATTTCTCTCATTATTATAAACCTCCTGACATCAAAGAAAATATTAGAAAACTGTTAATTGGTAAAATTGCTCCCAGGTTTACTGTAA
Organism: Acetobacterium sp.; assembly: GCF_036508315.1. Lineage (GTDB taxonomy): Bacteria > Bacillota > Clostridia > Eubacteriales > Eubacteriaceae > Acetobacterium. The sequence goes on from NZ_DATCHP010000025.1 coordinate 120,149, forward strand.
TTGCCGGACCTATGAAAGAGAAAGGTCTTACAGCTCTTAGATATCTCTTGCCTTTTTCTTTAAACATAAATATTCTCCTTTTTTATATTTACTACATCCGCATTGCCATTGGAAGAGAAAATAATAGTATATTTGCTACTGCAAGTAATATCATTAGAATTGTGTAAACCACTGTGGTTCCTAAAACTGTTGATTTAATTTGACTGCTCCTGGCAAGTCTATAAGCAGTATATATTGAACCTACCGTACCAATTGTAATTATTATATACTGAAGCATTTGAATAGTTGGACTAGAGACTAATGCTGTTGAAGCTCCATTAGATGATATCCCGAAAAGTTCCATGAAAGTGTAACCCACTGATTTACCTTCTGCCAGCAAATGAAACAGGTTATGAGCGATGTGGCCTGCTAAGTCTAACGGTATAATAGCGTATCCAAATCTAGCAAAATTTTCTTTAACGGAAGTTTTATTAAATTTTTTAGCAATAAGTCCTGTTAAGAGGAGTAATGCAACAGGAATGGCCATGGCTATGAGGAAAGTAACCGTAAAGGTTATATAATAGTTTGTAGTTCCCAGGATATTTTCAAGAGAATTTAATATTTCGTCCCATATTTCCAGCATAGTTATGTTTTGAACAAATACAATACCCATGATTACGATGGCTAAAAATGCAACTTCTATTTTCGGTTTTTTGATATTCCATAATTCTTTGGTAGGAATTCGAGTACTGATTGTTATAGAGTCGTTTGGACAATTTTTCACACAATTACCGCATAAGTTACATTCTGCACTATCATCCATTGTTCTGGGAAATTCAAACATCGGGCATCCGGGAACTTCACTTGTGCCTTTGTAACAAGAAGCTGTTGTACATTTTTTACATATTTCCGGGGTTCCGCGCAGTTCCACCATACCTGCTCTGGAATAATTGCCAGATAATCCACCAAGGAAACATAAATATCTGCACCATGTCCTTCTCTCAAAGAGTGCTCCGGAAAATATTACAGCAGTTGTAATCATAAAAAGTAAAACGCCTGAGCCACGAGGGTTCTCAACGATACCCCAGACATGGTCACTCCATGTGATCATAAGAAAGGTTATATCAATAATCCAGATACCATATTTTTTCAGAAATTTTGGTACAGGTTTGTTGTTACCAACAAACTTCTGAACCACATCATTTAGGTATCCAAAAGGGCATACAATACACCAAAACCTTCCGAAAAGCAGTAGAAGAATAGGGAGTAGCGGCCACCATAACACCCAGGTTCCTGCCGTTCCGAAGTTATCATGAGCTTCTCCGGGTCCAATGATTAGCTCTAAGACGATAAAGGCAAAAATTAAAGCTATTGGTATCTGAAATACTGCCGGATACGTTTTACTTTTAATAAAATTTTTAAACTTCTTATTTTTTAATAAGTCGTTTTCTTTTTTCACTGGTGAAGGAGGTAAATCCTGTTTTAAAGGTATTTTAATCTCTGCCATAAGTGCGTTTCCTTACTTTCCAAGCTTTAAGCTTTAGTAGATTTTTTCTTTTTTGTAATAGCAGCTATAACGATAACCAATATAATTACTGCCAAAAATCCACCGATTATAAGAAAATTAGGGCCTGCGCTTTGTACTTTAACATCAAGATCCGTTGTTTTTGCCTGTCCTAGTACATTATAGGTAGATGTAATGATCCACTGACCATTTTTGTTGAAGTCTACCATGCCTGTATAAACGCCTTTTTGGGAACCTTCTTTTAAATCTATCATCATGGGTTTATCTTCTTTCATACCTCCCATATCAGTAGATGTGTCCATGGCTGCAGTCAGTTTTAAATTAGGATTATCTAAAGGCTTTCCACTGCTGTCAAGCAGGGAAATTGTAAATTCATTGCTTCCTGGTTTAATTGTTTCATTTGCAAAGGTTATGGTAGTATTTACACCATCAGCCTGTTTATTTATTGGGGTACCAGTTGTCGCAGCAAATGCTAAAGTTGAAAAAGATAAAGCGAATACTAAGGTAAATACAAGGCTTTTAATTAATTTGAATTTCATGTTTATAAAGCTCCTTCATATTGAAAATATTTTTTGATCTTAAAACTATTTATTATGGAAATTTAGTATTAAACTTAAATTTATGCTAATTTATGCTTTGTGTATTGGGTTAGAGATTAACAATTTAATTATGCGCTATTTACTTTTGCCTCGGAAAAACAAAGAACCAAATTTACAATACTTATTAAACTGAATTTGTATGCAGAATCTTCAAATGCGTCAAGTGCTGCTATTGCTCTGTTTCCATATAATTGAGCATCTTCTACCGTTATATTTAATTGATTATTAATATCTTTATCCATACAATCATCCATTATCTGATATGCCATTCCTAGATTTAATCCATACTCTTCGATGCCCGCAAGTTGGTTTTTTGTTGCTCCAGCCAATGCTGCTGCAATTTTGCAACTAACAGACATAAATAATGCGGTTTTACCTTTAATAATATTCAAATATATTTCACGGCTAGGCGACTTATTTTCTGCTTGAATTACTTCAGCGGCGCACATATATTCAGTTAACTCAACGATGATTTTATCAAATTCTTTTGGCAGTGAATTTGTGACTGTATTGAAAGCTAAAGAATAAACAACATCACCTACTAATACTGCTATTTTCTTACCATAAATTCTATTGATGGTTTTTTGACCACGCCGGAATAAATCACCATCAATTACATCATCATGTATTAAACTTGCGCTGTGCATGAGCTCAATGCCAGTAGCCATTTGGATTAACTGATCATTAGTACTCTTTGGGAGCTTATTATTTACAATGCCCGCCGAGAGCAAAGCTAATGTAGGTCGAAGTCTTTTCCCGGGATTTTTAAAAAAATAACCTATAATTTCTTGCAGACAACTGGTTTCTAAATTTTCACATATTTTTTTCAGTTCCTTCTCGACAAGATTTAGATTTTTACTTATCGGACAATAAATGTCTTCAAACTGCAATCTTCTCACCACCTTTCTATATTGTAAAATTAAGCAATACCTTACTTTAAAGTACTTGCTGTTGAAAATATTTCTCAAGTACAGTGGTGATTATATTAAAATGTTATGAAGAAATTATGTAGAAAGCAGATTATTTAAAATAACTTAGCTTTTTAATAAAATAAACTCAATACCTTCCTATAAAAATCATTAGATTTTGGAAGTGGAACAGGGACTTTGCTAATGATGTTGGCAACCCTTTATCCCAATAACGAACTGCAAGGTGTAGACATTGATGAAAATGTTCTGAAAATCGCACAAAAAAAAATCATTAAAAATGATATGTGTGTGCATTTAAAAAAATTTAACAGAACTAATTTACCCTATGAAGACAATTATTTCAGCAAAATTTTATCCAGCTTAGTAATACATCATATTTCTTCTGAAAATAAGTTGATAATATTTGACGAGCTGATAAGAGTATTAAAACCAGGTGGAGAAATATTTATTTTGGATTATGGAAAGTAAAAGAGACTATATTCGAAAATAATTGTACATGTTTTTCGAAAATCAGAGCCAATAGATGATAATATTAATGGTCTGATGCCAGATATATTAAAGAAAGCAAAATTTCATAGCGTGACTATAAATAGTTATTATAAAACCTTGGTTGGAGATCTCACAATATATCACAGGAAAAAGTGATTAAAGAAACGAAGAACCTTTTTCTAAAATCTTTCACCATTCTTTTCGCAACCTTTCTTTCTTTATTTACTAATATTATATTCGCTCATGTTATATGTCAAAAATAGGACAGTGTTCTCATGTTTCTTACTATTTCTATAATTCTTAATAATTCATGTTGGGTGAGATTTTAGTGTTCACATCATATTGCTGACTAAGACTATCTATTATTTCCTTTGTTCGTTTCTCTTGCTGAATTGTAAGATAATTGGTAAATTCTTTTCAATTAAACTATTGGATTAAAAGCTGATTGGTGCCACAGTAAGTAACTTGACCAAGGCAATGGTCAGCGATAATTTCGTTCTTAAACTATGTTTCATAGCGGTCTCCTAATCCATAATTAATTGAATGTCTTTATTTAAAGAATCTTCATCAACGGCTCCCTGATACTTTGTTACAATTTTTCCATCAGCGTTGATAAAGTAAGTGGTCGGTATGGATGTTACTTCATATGCAGTGGCTGCTTCCTGGTTTGTATCAAAATATACAGGAAAATCAAATCCTTGATCACCTACATATTGAAGCCCGGTTTCTGTGGTTTCCTGTTCACCATCAACGAGATCAACCATTAAAAATACGACCTCATCTTTTTTATCCCCATATATTTTATTAAAGTGAGGCATTTCGCTTTTGCAAGGTGGACACCATGAAGCCCAAAAGTTTAGTACGATTGGTTTCCCGAAAAAATCAGAGAGTTTAGCGGGATTTCCTGCTTCGTCTATGACTGTGAAGTCCGGTGCCGCCCTTAATACATTTTTCTGTGATAAACCAATTGTATTTGTATTCAATTTATTTGTATTAGATAGATAGGTATATCCCCAAAATACTGTTCCTAAGAATACTGCAAAGGCGATGATTCCTATCAAAGTTTTGATCTTGATATTCATTGACTTCTCCTTATATTGTAAGTATTGAAAGAAAATATCCCATTAAACCAGTAGCCATCAGAATACCGATTATCACAAGAAACACCCCTGAAATAAAATTGATGATGCGATAATTCCGTTTTATAAAATTGAATGTTGAGGTTAAACGTTCAATTAATAGTGCACTTATGATAAATGGAAGACCCAGGCCAAAGGAGAATGAAAAAAGCATTAATATTCCTTTTAAAGCATCACCACCGGAAACTGCTAACATAAGCGCTGATCCTAAAAATGCACTTACACAGGGAGTCCAACCAATAGAAAACACGATTCCAAATATAAGGGATGATAAGAAGCCAACTTTAAAATGTTCCTGTTTAAAATGGTGGTTCATCTTTAGAAAAGGAAGATGCAATACCCCCATAAAATTTAAACCAAAAAGTATGACAATAATTCCGGTAATTAAATGTAAACTGTTTTTATATTGGATTAATACACTCCCGATACCACCTGCAAACGCACCCAATAAAACAAAAATAAGTGTAAAACCGAGTACAAAGCCGAGCGCATTTGTACTCGCATTCGACTTATTTTCCTTGTTGGTTTGTCCCGCAAAATATAAGATATAAACAGGTAGCATGGGCAGTAAGCAAGGAGAAATAAAGGTGATAATACCTTCAAGAAACGATATGAAATAGTCCATTTGAATATCCTTTTAATAACCTAAACGAAAGCAGTTATCACAATAGCCATATTTGGCCGCTTTGACTTTTGCCAAATTTCTCTTTATTTCAATAACAATCCCAAATTCTTCCAGTTTCATATTCATTTCCACCTTTGAAAAATATCAATCATAACTGATTGATATACCGATTACTATTTCACATCCATAATGGTCACGTGTTATATGAGCGAATATTATTGGATCTGACCTAATAGATCGTATCCTTCTTCTTCGATTACAGCCTTAAAGGTCCCAAATGTTAACTTACCAGAATCATATTCGATTTAAACCGTTTTTCTGGGAAGATCAACCGTTACACTTTCAACACCATCCAGTTCGCCAACTGCATTTTTCACAGCTTTTTCACAGTGAGCACACGACATTCCTTCTACATTTAGAATTATTTTTTTCGTTTTTTCTCCTCTAATAATTTAAAATTATTTATTTAAGGCTTAAAACTTTTAATCTGAGTGCGTTGGTGAGAACCGATACAGTATTCAGTGACATGGCAGCAGCCGCAAAAATCGGATTTAACAATGGACCGCCAAAAAGATAAAGGAGTCCGGCCGCGATGGGAATCCCGGCAACGTTATAACCAAATGCCCAGACAAGATTTAGTTTAATATTACGAATGGTGCTTTTACTGAGTTTTATTGCCGTTGGAACATCCATAAGATCACTTCTCATCAGTACAATGTCCGCTGATTCCATGGCGACATCTGAACCCTTTTCAGCTGAAGCCGCATTTTGGAGCAGCCAATTTTCTTCAATCCCAGAAATTGTGATAATATCCGTTACTTCTGGCTTGACTTCGGTAATAGTACCTGTTTTATCAAAAACGATAGTGTTGATTTTATGGGTGGTTTCTAAAGCTTCTCCCCCTTTAGTGTCTTGTTTGAATTTGCATTTTTTTTAGATTTTTTATTGATTTATTGGAGCTGAACCTGTATTGATGAAATATTCATTGATATTTTATTGGTTTATATCGTCGACAACGGTAATCGTGCTTCCCACCATTCCCATCCAGCAGGAATAGACAATTTTACCTGACGCAGTCGGTGTGAATTCAACTACATTTTCTCCGACATTGAATTTTTGTTCCACGCCATAGCTTTTAATGAGCATTTTATTATTGCACCTACTCAGGTCACCATCATTTGCAGTAATTGTCCATTTAACGGGTATGCCCGTTTGTACGACAATTGGAGCATAACCACGATTGAAAGTTGTCGCCACTGTTTGAACACCATCGCTCACTGTCGCCTTTGCCGCGCCATTTGAACTGGCAGCGAAACTGCTGGTGCTCTGCTGCGTTTTTGTATTTTGAGCATTACTGCTTGACTGGGTTTGTGACGGTTTCGAATTAACTGCACTCCCCCCGATGTCCCAAAAATTCTGCTGCAACTGGAAAATACCACGATCCCGATGACGATTATTGCTAAAACGCTTCCTACTAAATAAAATGATTTTTTCATTACTGGCCGTCATCATTTTACTGGTGATCTATTTGCTGAGTAATCAACTAAGTGCTCCCAAGCCAAACATGAGTGGCACCGTTCCCAAACTAAATACCAGCATTGCTCCCGCACGCTTCACATGATAATCCATCTTCTCAATGGTTTCAACAATGGTTGACAGCTTTACACGGTTCGCATCATATATAAAAATGACCTGTGAACGTGTATAACTTGCAGTGACACTGATTACACCATTAAGCTTCTTTAGTTTGTTCTCAATTCGATTTTCACAGTTAACACATGTCATCCCGCTAACTGAAAATGTCTTTGTTATTGGTTTTTCTTCCATTGGTCATTCTCCTTGTCACTTCTTGTCTAAGAGTATAATAGCAGCAACTTTTGTAGAACTTATGGAGATGAAAACCATTGAAAATAATCTTCAAAAAATAAATCAACGCATCAATTATTCTAATACGTTAACTTTATTTCTAATGATGATTGTTTCTATTGATACCCTATTACTAATTAATATTCTTGATTGTACTTTCAATTTTCATGAACACATCAACCAACATATTGTCAAATTGAGTACCGCTGTTTTTTTGTATCTCTGCAACTGCTGCATCATGGCTAAATCGCTTTCGATATGGCCGGTCCGTCGTCATCGCATCATAGGTATCTGCAATCGCAATGATCCGGGAACCCAGTGGAATTTCCTCACCTTTGATCCCACATGGATAACCATTGCCTGAAAATCTTTCGTGATGATGTCGAATAATCGGTAACGCTTCAGCAAGAAAACCAACATTACTGAGAATGTTTATCCCGATATCTGGATGCTTTTTAATTACCTCATATTCTTCATCCGTCAGTTTACCATTCTTATTCAAAATATGATCGGGTATTCCTATTTTTCCGATGTCATGGAAGAGCCCGGCATATTCAAGAATTTTCAGATTTTCTGCTGTCATATTAAGCTCTCTGCTTAAAAGCATCGAGATTTTTGATACTCTTTCAGAATGACCAGCGGTATCCGGATCTCTTGCATCAACAGCATTGGACAAAGCAAATACTGTGTTTAGATAGGCATCATCCAGCTTTTTTAGAGATAATTCTATTTCAGACTTTTGATTAATAAGTTCCTTATTTTGATTCAGAAGCGTTTGTGATGTTTTATAAAGTATGCCAACCAGCAATAAAAAAAGAATAATAAATCCACCAAAGACTGTTAATGCTATCACTTGTACGATCATATTCGCATGTTCACTGATATTTTTTTCAAGGATTTGTAAAACAGCGACGCCCTCAATTTTACCGTCATATAGTATGGGTTCATAAACGTTTATGACAAGCTTACCTGTATTCTCTTCTTCAACATTATTGAGCCGATAAGCATCCGAAACGACGAAGGGTACCTCACTCTTTAATATTTTTTCAAGATCTTTATTGTTCAGCTGTTCCCTTGTAAAATCAGAATTATCTGACATGATCTCTGTCTTCTCCTGATTGATGAGTATGATTGATTGAATGTCATATAAATCCATGGTTTCAATGATATTTGACTTAATTTGAGATGCCTTATCATTGGATATATTATCAGTAAAGTCTGATTTTTCCAGATTGTTTTTAATCACTGTATTGATTGTAACTTTAGCCACTTCTTCTAAATTTCCCAGTTTATCATTTTTAATATGTTGATATATAGCCAGGGAAAGTACAATCCCAATCAAGACAAATGCGAACATACTGTATAAGGCAAAAATCTTTATTAATGGATATCTTTTCATAAATACTACCTTTCAGAAATACTTTTTCAATCATATCATTGCTATCTGTTATGATCGAATTGTCATTATATCTATCTTATCGGCTAAATCAAGATGAAAATTATCTTTTTTATCTTATTATGAAATTCTGATCCTCTCAATCACTACCAAATAGGTATTCCATTGGTGACAGAATTCGAAAAAATTATACCAAAATAAAAAAGAAATTCTAAATCTCCATAAATTCTCCACAACCATCACGTATAATTCAATCACAGATAAAATACATTTAGGAGATGATTATTGTGAATTGCAGTAAAAACGATGATAAAAAGGATAACTTGAAAAAAAATAAAAAGAGTCATATGTCGCACATGACGATGATGGCCATATGTTGTGGCGCACCAATCTTAATATTAGTCATTATAACTTTGCTCGGATACCAAGGCGCTTTGTTTACAATTTTTCCTTTCATCTGCCCGATTATGATGGTACTAATGATGCCTATGATGTTAAAGGGTGGAGATAAAGGTAAACCGGAACCAACAGAGCTAACAGAAGAAAAATCTTCAAATCAAAACCTTCTGTCTTAACAATTTTTCTTTCTGTTCTTCAGCCGATAGACACATACGTCCCTTTTGCATGTGTCTATTTTTTGTTATTATCAAATTTTCTAAGATATATTATTCAAATTTTTAATACTATTTTTAAAAAATAATGGATTTCTACATAATTTCTCTACAAGTCTATTATACGATAGATAACAACAAATACTTACAGAGGAGAACTAAATGGGAACAATCGTGTTAATTTTAATATTTATCGGACTCATGTTTGTAATGTCTAAATTCGGTGTTGGATGTTGTGGTGCCCATTTTGGTCATAACCATCATAGTAGCACAAAAAATATTGAAGGTTCTGGAAAAGAACAAATTTCTAAGCATGATTTTGAAGAATTTTTTAAACTTTGAATGATATTCATTTAATACTATTCTGTCATTTAGCGGTAATTTGAATGTCTGTTTAAAAGACACAAAAAAAGGGTAGTGCCGATACTGCCCTTTTTTTCGATTATACTCTTCTTCATCGATTTCACCACGAGCATATCGCTCATGCAAAATTTTCAAAACATTATTCCCTTTTCACAAACAAAAAAACGACTTTTAAGCCGGTTTTCAATATTCGTACTGGAGCTAACGGGGGGAATCAAACCTCGTCCGGCTAATTATAAATCAGACATTTTTCCTATATCTAAATCCTTCTTGATGTTGTTGGGTCTTTATTAAAACAGTTTCTATTATTTTTCAACTGCATAATATTAAATATTAATCTTCCTTTTCTATCTCCATATTTATTATTACCATCCCATAATAGTGTAATTTAATTTATTATCTTCGGTAAAAAGAGATCTTTTTTATTAAATACCAGATAATTTCGATAAAAATCTAACTTATGGTTAATAATTTCTGTATAGAATAATGACGACCAAGTCCCAAACGCAACGCAGTTGTTATCAATACTAATCCCGCTTTTTCAGGCTGATCCCCTCAACCAGAATCGTTGCTCCAATTAGATTTTTTTTGAATGTGAAATGTAGCATTGACGCTGTTACCTTGGTTTTTTTGCTAATGTATAATGTAACAGCATTCTGTTGATAAATATCAAATAAATCCGGGTGATCCGGCTTTGCAAGGGTAACCTCAGAAATTTCGAAAGTTGGGCAACATCCACCACCAGTGGTACTGATATTGAGTGTTAAAACGCTTTTTCTTTTTTTATTCATGTAATCAAGAACTTTTTGGTCAATTTTGATTGTAAATGATTTATTCATATCTTCATCTCCTATTCACTTTGGGTATTTCACTGCTTCATTTAGCTAACTTTTACGAAAGATAGCAAATCTGTTATTATAACAAACCGTTTATCCGCGAATGCTACATAGTCTACCTTCTGGAGGAATGATGAATTCATTCCCCCAGAAACCCCCATAACCTCTTGATTTCATGCTATTTCGGCAGGGTTACAATAGAACAACTTACCTTCGTTTAAATGGCTTTCTACCTCAAACGACCCCTCATGCGCTGTTACAATAGACTTAACAATGGCAAAACCAATACCCGATCCCCCGGTTTTACGGTTACGTGATTTATCTGCACGATAAAAGCGCTCAAAAACAAAGGGAAGCTCTTCCTCTGGAATACCGATGCCACTATCTTTAATGCCTAACCTTATAATCGCCATCTGATATCTGTTTAGTAACACTGACGGTTTCTAATATAAGTCGGCTGAGTCGTTTGGCCAAAAAAGCGCCAATCACAACCGAAAAAGCAAGAGAAAAGATACCAATTCCGAGAAAGATCATGTTGAGTGCATTTAAAAACTGAAAATCATTCTCACTGAGAAAATAAGGCCCAAAATAGCTGATGTTTACCGTACCGATAGTTTTGTTATCTTTTGTGATATCAATGGTTTTAGAAGTAAACTTACCTACTCCGTTCGGATATTTCATCATCATTCTTTGAAAGATATCGTTCATCATCTGGGAACACAAAACTGTATCACGTGCTTCAGCATCCCATATGCTTCGATTTTCCATATCATCAACGACAAGCACTTTTTTACGTTATTGTTCAACTTTTAAGTGCCCCATATATCATCTGCTAAACTACTTTAAAATCCTCTTCTTCAATTGCGAGTTTAAACTTGTCAGGAGATACCTTGTCAGGATCATACTCAATTACAACCGTTTTTCCAGTCAAATCAACATTGACACTTGCTACGCCATCCAGCTCACCAACAGCATTTTTCACTGCCTTTTCACAGTGAGAACAAGACATACCTTCAACATTCAGTGTTATTTTTTCCATTTCTTTCACCTCTCAAAATTTATTTATAGGGTTTAAACGCTTTTAAACTAAGTGCATTGAGCAGGATACTATCGATATCTGCCTGTCAATTCCTGTCATTGGTTATGATAACAGTTAGTTTTGTAGAACTTATGGAGATATAGAACATCTTCTAGCTCCTCTATTTTCATTTTTAGAACATTGAAACGTTTTCATAATACTATTTTAGTACTTTTGCAATGAAACAACTTCTTAGATAATCTTAGATCTGATCTTAATGGCAACCTTGTTACGTAAAACCAGGACATCGAAGCTGTCAGGATATTTGCAGCTTTCTCAATTTACTCATAATATTTATTCAGATGTTACAACTGTTTATGTGATATATTTGGAGCTCATAACCGTAACTCAGTTATTTTTGCCCTTTGATTGGAAAATCCCTGGTTACATAGAAAGGGCAGTGCTTTTAAGCACTGCCTGAGGTTGGAGAAAAGATGTTAAAAAATATCAGTAAATCTATTTCATGTCAATTATTTTATCCGGTTGTTTGCCTCTTGGCATACAACCGGATAAACAATTGTCTAAGAAATTCGAGTTTGTTAACAGTCTGTGAGGCAGCCTTTTGAGACATTGCCTTGATTACATCTGTTGCCTAAAGCTTTCTCAGCTCAGCTTTTTTTCTATTATACTCTTCTTCATCAATTTCACCACGGGCATATCGCTCATTCAGAATTGCGAAAGCATTGTCAATTGAACGTGATCCGTCTTTAGCGTTTGTGCTCGTAAAGTGATGAATAATGAAATAAACAGCAATGATAACCAACACTAATAATAAAAACAGGCCGAACATCATAACACCGCCGAATCCGCCACCATATCCTATTCCATACATCATAATGAATTCCTCCTTTATTTTTATATCATATTCCAAAATAATCCATTATCTCTAAAGATAACTTTGTTTCAAGATCTGATGTTTTTTGTCATTCTGTCAAATTCTTCCTTTGTAATTTCCCCATTGGCAACCCTTCTGGCCAATATTTCAGAGGTCGTGTCCTGGACTGCTGTTTTCTTTTTTGATCTGAGAACTGCAAAAACGATTAATGCAATAATAGCGATTAACAACAGGAGAACAAAACCAGTCATAATACCGCCATATGCCAGATAACTAAATATACCTGATATACTCCATCTTGAATCGGTGCCTGAATTATTGCGGTTTATATTATCATCATTCCACCCACGAGCAGGGTTTGAATTATTATACATCATGCCTCCGCTCATGATATTCATCATGCCGTTCGGATAATCCGAGAGATAGTTGAGCCCAACATTAATATGAAAGGTTTTAAGCGATTCTGACCCATCCCCACCCAGTCTGTTATCCATTTGGTCGTGCATGGCTGTATTGCCAATCATTGCCTCCATCACAGAGTCACCCAATTCTTCAAGCTTTGCCTGGCTGACTTTGCTTACATCAATCTGATCTGAACTACTGATTCCCTGTTCTGCTCTGATTTCTGCTAATATGGTATCCACACTTTTTAGTTGCATTTCGTCTGCAAGGGAAACTCCGGCAAGAACAAAGCTGGTAAATATTGATAAGATTAGAATTAAAATAATTTTCTTCATCTTTCTCATCACTTCCTTTCTTCTGATATTACTTTTATACCCTAAGCGAATTATCTCAAACACCATTTCAGGAAAATAAGATCAATCCTTAATTTTTTTTAATTTTTACAACTGTTCCGATTTTTACAATATTACTTGATGCAAAGCGTGTAATATTAGATTTAGCAAGGACAAAGTCGTCTGGGTTACAGTGATCAAAAACATGATTGAAGATTTTTATGAACTGGCCAATACCATCCCTGAAAATACGTGCATCTTTTAAAAGAGTCAGAATATAAAAAACGAATCATTGTAATTTAATTTACAAACCGAAAGCGAAGGTGCTCTGCGCCGATTATCAGTGTTTTATGCTAATTGGTTCGCTGGCAGGAGTCTTTAGCAACTTATCTCGAGCAGCATCAGCCGTTAAGGTATTAAACCTTAACGGCTGATTTTTTTTTTCATATTAAAATCTTTTAAAATAGGTTATAATAAAGTGAATGTACAAAAATCATTATTTCAATTAATACTGTTTGAATGTTTTATAGGTTGTATGGTACAGTTTGTTACAAAAAAATGGAAATCAGCATCGAGAAATCGTGTTAATTTATTAAATAACACGATTATTTTGATGATTTCAAGAAATATTTTTCTGAGGAAGGTTAAGATGAGTATGAAAAAAAGCTATTTACCCCCTAAGCAGGGACTTTATGATCCGGATTTTGAACATGATGCCTGTGGTATCGGAGCGGTTGTGCATATTAAAGGGAAAAAATCCCATGATATTCTGCAACAGGCATTAACAATTCTCGTGAATTTGCAACACCGTGGCGGAAGAGGTTTCGAAACAAACACAGGCGATGGCGCTGGTATTCTGATCCAAATTCCCCATCGCTTTTTTGAAAAAGTTTCGCTAACAGAAGGCTTCACCTTGCCTCAATCAGGTGATTATGGATTAGGTATGCTATTTCTTCCTACTGATCCCGATGAAAGAAAAAAATGCGAACAAATATTGGAAAAAATTATTCAGGAAGAAGCTCAAAGCCTGATAGGTTGGCGAGACGTTCCCATCGATTTAGGTGATCTGGGAAAGGCAGCCATTGCCAGCATGCCTTTTATTAAGCAGGTTTTCATTAAAAAAAATCCGGAAATAAAAGATGCCATGGCCTTTGAACGCAAGCTCTACACCATTCGTAAACGAACGGAAAAGAGCATGAAAGAATTGGGCCTATCATTTTATGCTGCCAGTTTTTCTTCAAGAACCGTTGTTTATAAGGGGATGTTAACCGAAGACCAGGTCGGCGAATTTTATACGGACTTACAGGATAAAGACGTCGATACTGCCATTGCCATGGTCCATTCCCGTTTTAGCACCAATACCTTTCCAAGCTGGGAACGGGCTCATCCAAACCGGTATTCCATCCATAATGGTGAAATAAACACACTACAGGGCAATGTCAATTGGATGTATGCCAGACAATCCATGCTGCAAAGCGAACTTTTCGGGAATGAACTGGAAAAAACATTTCCGGTTGTCGATACCGATGGCAGTGATTCCGCTGTTTTTGACAATTGTCTTGAATTTTTAAGTTTAACCGGCAGATCCCTGGCTCACAGTGCCATGATGATGATACCGGAACCCTGGTCCAAGCACCAAACCATGAGTGCTGAAAAAAAGGCTTTCTACAACTATCATTCAAGAATGCTTGAACCCTGGGATGGTCCTGCTGCGATGGCTTTTACAGATGGCATTCGATTGGGGGCGGTCCTTGACCGAAATGGATTGCGTCCTTCCCGTTATTACGTAACAAAGGATGATATGGTTATTTTGTCATCAGAAGTTGGGGTTTTAGATATCCCCCCTGAAAATATTCTCATTAAAGAACGTATAAAACCAGGAAGAATGCTGATGATCGATACCGAAAAAGGTGAGATCATCAATGATGAAGACCTCAAGCATGAGGTTGCTTCCCAGGAACCCTATGAAGAATGGATCCAGAAACACAATTTGACTTTAGATATGTTTCCTGAACCAAAAATCACAGAAAACCCCGAAAAAGAAAGTTTAATTAAACGTCAAAAATCTTTTGGCTATACCTACGAAGATTTAAAATCATTGATTATACCCATGGCAAAGGATGGTGTCGATCCCATTGGTGCCATGGGCAACGATAGCCCCTTAGCTGTTTTGTCAGATAAGTCTCAGCTGCTTTTTAATTACTTTAAGCAAATGTTTGCCCAGGTCACCAATCCACCCATCGATGCCCTCCGGGAAGAACTGATCACCGGAACAGAGGTCTATCTTGGCGGAGAAGGTAATTTAATCGATCCAAAACCTGAAAGCTGTCATCAGATTAGCTTGCATACGCCCATTTTAAGCAATGATGACTTGGAAAAAATCCGGGAGCTGAATGACCCCCTTATTAAAACAGTCACTTTATCAACTTTGTTTGATAATAATTCCGGTGGTGATGGATTAAACCAGGCCATGGAAACTCTGTTTGCCTTGGCGGATGAGGCTATTGAAAATGGAACAACGATTATTGTGCTTTCAGATCGCGGTGTTAATGAGAATAAAATGCCGATTCCATCGGCATTGGCAATTTCAGGACTCCATCAACATTTAATTCGCAATCTCACCCGAACGAAAATCAGCCTTATTGTGGAATCCGGGGAACCCCGGGAAGTCCACCATTTTGCAGTATTAATCGGTTATGGTGCCACCGCCATCAATCCATACCTGGCTTTTGAAACCATCGAGAATCTCATTGAAAAAGGTTTGTTAACAGATGTTGATTCTAAAACAGCCATTAAGACATATATTAAAACCGTTACTAAAGGGGTTATCAAGGTACTCTCCAAAATGGGAATTTCAACGATTCTGAGTTATCACGGTGCCCAGATTTTTGAAGCCGTTGGTATTAATTCAGAAGTCATTGATCGTTTTTTCACAAGAACCCCATCAAGAATTGAGGGCATCGGACTTTCTGAAATTGCCAGAGAATCCCAAATGCGTCACGATGAAGCCTATAACAATCCCTTCTCCGACAATGAAACCCTTGATTCCGGCGGAAATTTCCAGTGGCGATCAGAAGGCGAATTCCATACCTATAATCCTGATACTGTATATAAACTGCAGACGGCTTGTCGAACCAATGATTATCAGCTTTATCAGGAGTACACACAATTGATTAATGAACAAAGCCAAAAAATGTGCACCTTAAGAGGCCTGATGGACTTTAAAGAACGTGAACCAATTTCCATCGATGACGTTGAATCCGTTGAAAATATTTGCACCCGGTTTAAAACCGGTGCCATGTCCTATGGATCCCTCGGCAGTGAAGCCCATGAGAGCATGGCCATTGCCATGAATCGAATCGGCGGAAAAAGCAATACCGGCGAAGGCGGCGAAGATCCGGAAAGAAATGTCCCATTACACAATGGGGATTCCCGTTGCAGCGCTATCAAACAAGTGGCTTCCGGACGTTTTGGCGTGACCAGTCATTATCTGTCCACCGCCCAGGAAATTCAGATAAAAATGGCTCAAGGAGCCAAACCCGGAGAAGGCGGACAACTCCCGGGTCGTAAAGTATACCCCTGGATTGCAAAAACCCGATTTTCCACCCCGGGAGTTGGACTGATTTCGCCTCCACCTCATCATGATATTTATTCCATTGAAGATTTGGCGGAACTGATCCATGACTTAAAAAATGCCAATCGTGAAGCCCGAATCAATGTTAAATTGGTTTCAGAAGTTGGTGTCGGCACCATTGCCGCCGGCGTTGCCAAAGGCAAGGCGGATGTTATCTTAATCAGTGGTTATGATGGCGGAACCGGTGCTTCGCCAAGAACCAGTATTCGTCATGCCGGACTTCCCTGGGAACTTGGCCTGGCCGAAACCCATCAAACCCTGGTACTTAACAATTTAAGAACCCGGGTGGTTCTTGAAACAGATGGTAAATTGTTAACCGGCAAAGATTTGGCGGTTGCGGCTCTATTAGGCGCCGAAGAATACGGATTTGCAACGGCCCCGCTTGTTATTCTAGGCTGTCTCATGATGCGGGTATGTAATTTGGATACCTGTCCTGTGGGGATTGCCACCCAAAATCCTGAACTCAGGAAATGCTTTACCGGGGATCCCGGGCATGTGGTGAATTTCATGAAATTCATTGCCCAGGACCTCAGAGAAATTATGGCGGAACTGGGATTTAGAACAGTGAATGAAATGATTGGCCGATCGGACAAGCTTGAAATGCACAAATCCATTACTCATTGGAAAGCAAAAGGTCTTGATCTTTCAAGTATTCTGTATCAACCCAGTGTACCAAAAGATGGGGGTTTATACTGTCAAATAAAGCAAAACCATCAATTAGAAAAATCTTTGGATCTATCCGAATTATTAACTCAATGTGAGCCAGCGTTAGAACGCGGTGAAAAAGTCACTGTTTCCGCAAAAATCAAAAATACCAATCGTGTTGTTGGAACAATTATCGGTAATGAAGTCAGCAAACGTTTCGGAGAAAACGGATTACCGGAAGATACCATTGAATTGAATTTTACGGGTTCTGCCGGACAAAGTCTCGGTGCCTTTATTCCAAAAGGAATCACCATTAAACTGGAAGGTGATTCCAATGATTATTTCGGAAAAGGATTATCCGGAGGAAAGCTCATTATTTATCCCCCCAGAGAATCAACGTTTATTCCGGAAAAAAACATTATCATTGGGAATGTCGCCCTTTACGGAGCCACCGAGGGAGAAGCCTATATCAGAGGCGCTGCCGGGGAACGGTTTTGTGTTCGAAACAGTGGGGCAACAGCCGTGGTTGAATCCGTTGGTGATCATGGATGCGAATACATGACTGGCGGTAAGGTTGTTATCCTCGGAAAAACCGGCCGTAACTTTGCTGCCGGCATGTCAGGCGGCGTCGCCTATGTCTTGGATCATGAGGATTGCTTTGGTGATACCTGTAATTCTGATATGGTTAACCTGGTTGAAATTACCGATGAGGCCGAGTTATCCGAACTTAAAAATTTAATTCAAAAGCATACGGACTATACCAAGAGTACCTTGGGACAATCAATTTTAGATGATTTTGATGTGCAGTCAAAGAAATTTGTAAAAGTTTTACCGAGGGATTATAAACGTATGTTAGATGCTATTAAACGTGTTGAAGCCCAAGGGCTCACCGGCGAAGAAGCATTAATGGCGGCCTTTCAAGCAAACAACAATGATTTATCACGCGTTAGCGGAAATTAGTGAGGAAGTAAAAGAATATGGGAAAATCAACAGGATTTTTAGAATATAAACGAGAAGTGCCGAAAGATCGTGCACCTCTCGAGCGCATAAAAGATTGGAAAGAATTCCATTTGGAGCTCCCTGAGGCTAAACAACAAATCCAGGGGGCACGTTGCATGGATTGCGGTATCCCCTATTGTCACTCAGGGATTATGATTGCCGGTGCAGCCTCTGGCTGCCCAATCCATAATTTAATTCCAGAATGGAATGATCTTATTTATAAGGGTTTATGGAAAGAAGCTTTAGCAAGACTGCTTAAAACAAATAATTTTCCGGAATTCACCGGAAGGGTTTGCCCTGCTCCCTGTGAAGGATCATGTACTGTCGGACTAAACCAACCTCAGGTCACCATTAAAACAAATGAATGTGCCATCATTGATCGCGGGTTTAAAGAAGGATGGATAAAACCGAATCCACCTAAAAATCGTACCGGTAAAAAAATCGCCATTGTCGGTTCCGGTCCAGCCGGTCTTGCCTGTGCGGATGAACTAAATAAAGCAGGGCATTCGGTTACTGTCTACGAACGGGAAAATCGCATTGGCGGGCTTCTCATGTATGGCATCCCGAATATGAAACTCGATAAAATTGAAGTGGTTCAACGCCGCATTGATTTTATGAACGCCGAAGGCATTGACTTTTTAACTGATATTGAGGTTGGAAAAGACCTTGCCATTGAAACCATTCAATCCGAATATGATGCCATTGTTTTATGTGGCGGTGCTACAAAACCAAGAGACTTGCCTGTTGAGGGAAGATCTCTGGACGGCGTTTATTTTGCCATTGATTTTTTAAGTGAAAATACAAAAAGTTTATTGGATTCTGATTTAAAAGATGGAAAATATATTTCAGCCAAAAATAAAGATGTTATTGTTATTGGCGGCGGTGACACTGGAACAGATTGTGTTGCAACCTCCATACGCCATGGTTGTAAAAATGTGATTCAGCTGGAAATTATGCCGAAGGCACCTCTTGACCGAGCTGAAAATAATCCCTGGCCTCAGTGGCCCAAAACTTATAAATTGGATTACGGACAAGAAGAAGCACAGGCTTTGTATGGGGACGATCCCAGACATTACTCGATCACAACAAAAAAAATTGTTGGAAATTCAGATGGCACAGTCAAAGAGATTCATACCGTTGAAATTGAATGGACTCAGGATAGTACTGGGAAAATGATCATGAGTGAAATTCCGGGAAGCGATAAAATATTAACCGCGGATCTGGTCTTACTGGCCATGGGATTTCTTGGACCAGATGATCAATTAATTGACCAATTGGGATTAGAACGGGACAATCGCTCAAATGTAAAAGCTGAAGTTGGATTCTACCAAACCAGCATTGAAAAAATATTTACAGCCGGTGACATGCGCAGAGGCCAAAGTCTCGTTGTGTGGGCTATTAATGAAGGCCGTGGCGCAGCAAGAGCTTGTCATGAGTATTTAATGGATTTACCTAAATAAAATTAACCATAACTGTAGATAGAATTTGCAAATAAAACATTTTAACCCTTCTGGAACAAGACTAATCCAGAAGGGGGTTTTTTAGTAAAAAGTTAGAAATGTAAGTGAGGAATTATTATGGGCAAGCTGCTTATTATTAAAACAGGGGCTTCTGATCAATCAATTATAAAAAAATGTGGGGATTGTGATGTTCGTATTGCCAGATGTGCCGGTATTCCCTATGAAGATATAAAAGTCTTAGACGTACAGGGAAAAATAAATCTCATTTCATTGGATGATGTATCTTCAATTATTATTACCGGTTCCCCATCCATGGTAACAAGCTTTGAACCCTGGAGTATTTCAACATCAAAATGGATAAAAAATATTGCCAGGAAGAAAAACATCCCTATTTTAGGCATTTGCTATGGGCATCAACTTTTAGCTTTGACCTTTGGCGGAGCTGTCGGTTATCATGATTTAGGTGAAGAAAAAGGTGAAGTTGAGATTCAATTAACAGAGGCAGGAAAAAAAGACCCGCTACTCAGCGTTTTACCTGATCACTTTAAAGCCTATGCTGCACATTTTCAGTCGGTAACCAGACTCCCTAAAGATGCCATCGTTCTTGCTAAAAACGATTTTGAACCTTTCCATGCAGTTGCCTATGGCCCAAAAATATGGGGAGTCCAGTTTCATCCCGAGTGCAACGATCAATTTCTTTGCGAATCCACTTGTGAATATTCATATGGAGTCATTTTAATTAGACGATTTCTTGAACTTGCGGAGCAAGCTTAAAAAAGTTTCAAGTTACTTTGCTAAAAACATTCATTTGAAAATTGATGTATATATAATTTAATCTGTTTATTTTATTGTGCAATTTCATCAACGATTGTTAAAAATCGCTTTTCGTAAAATTCCAATGCCTTTGCCTGTTCTATTTTTACTTGGTTACTGATGGTTTCATAATTGTCAAATAACAATTCCACAATGCGTTTATCCAATAATTTTTTGTCTGTTTGACTTTTTAAAATCTTATGAATGGCATCTTTATCCATGCCTTTTCGATAGGGTCTATCTTCCGATATTGCAGTAAATATATCTGCAACCGTTATTATTCTGGAACCAGTGCCAATTTCTTCAGCTTTACAGTGAAACGGATAACCGCTTCCATCTAATTTTTCATGATGATAAGCCGCCCACTCTGCAATGCGTTGCAATCCACCAATTGAATATATGGTATTGTATGTATAATAGGTATGGCATCTTATAACGCCATACTCTTCAACTGTTAATTTTTCAGGTTTCTCAAGAATACTGTTTGGGATGATTAATTTTCCGATATCATGAAAATTTCCTGCGATTCGCATTGACTTGACATCCAACTCTGCCATTCCAAATAATTCAGATAACACAACCGCACATTCTGATACCCCTGAAGTATGGGTAGCCGTAAATCTTGACTTGAAATCGATGAGATCTCGATATAGGTTAGAAATGAGTGATATATCTTCCAATCCTATTTGTACATCAGTAAATGGTCCATTATTTAATAATAATAAATATAATTGCGATGATGATTTCTTACGGTCTTAGAAATCTTTTTTAACCAGGGTATCTGTTCTAATAACAGCTCTCCCTTTATGGTATGACGATCATAATTTGATTCTGCAAAACTATGAATTGACAATTTTTCCTCAACTGTTACTGCTCCAATATCATGTAATAATGCTGCAGTAAAAATGTTTTCAATCATCTCCGGTTCTAAATTAGCTCTTTGTGCAACCGCAAGTGCAATGAATGCTGTGCGATGTTGGTGCTGAGCGGTTAAAGGATTTGCCAAATCGATTACTTCGGATAAAGATAATAGCAAATTATTCAAGTTTACCGATAATTGTCTTTTCAAAAAATCATCTCCCTTTTAAGCAATTGTTTCCACTGGTGCAATAAAGTTAATCCATGCATCTTTCACAGGTCATTGCATCGTAAGTGTCAGCAACAGTGATTATCCTCGATTCAAGCAGTATATTTTCGCCCTTAAGTCCATTAGGATATCCGCCGCCATCCCATCTTTCATGTTGCCCTGGGTGAAGCTGCTGGCAGCGAGGGGTGCTAACCCTTTTAGGGTGTTTTTGACCATCTCTCATAATCGGCATATCTGAGTCAAGTAAAGATGCACAATTACTCCTTTGCCCGTATTTTCAATTAGTTTCGCATTCTATCACAGATCATTTTTTGTATCAATCCGTTGAGACAATGGAAGCAGCTTTTTAATCCATGCGGTTATTTTCTCATGTTGAAGCAACAGCCACCCGATCTTTTCCTTCATTTTTCGCACGATATAGAGCGATGTCAGCGCTTTTTAAGAGCGCATCACAGGTCAATCCGTGCTCTGGAAAAGCGGCAACTCCTAAGGAGAGTGTACATTTACTCAGTTGCTTATCCCAGTAAGATATTTGAAGTTCCTTGACATTCTGGCGCAGTTCCTCTGCACGCTGACGGCTGTCCTCCAGTGTCGCCTCAGGGAGCACAAAGACAAATTCGTCCCCACCGTAACGGGAAACAATATCGCCTTCACGAGTGTGTTTTACAAGAAAGTCTCCCAGCGCATGGAGCAAGGCATCCCCTCCACCATGTCCAAACGTATCATTAAACTCCTTGAAATGATCAATATCAAACATAATCAGCCCAACCGGACCTTTCTTTCGCTCAGCCCGGCTCAGCTCTCTTACCAAGTTTTCTTCCATATAGCGCCGGTTATACAGGCCGGTGAGCGGATCGATGATAGACTGCTGGCGCAATATCTCCCTGAGTTTCAGGTTTGTCACGGCGAGTGCTATATAGTTAGATACTTCTTCCGCCAAATGCTGCTGGTGTTCAATAAAGAATGATACATCTTCATTTTTTATTGACATGCGATGAAGATGTAACAAACCCATTGCCTCACCCTGTGTTATCATGGGAACGCAGTAACAAATAGCGATATGGGGATTTGTTATATGATTGCAGAGCATTTCATTACCGAAGGGTTCTATGACCAGATGTGGCCTCCTGCTCCTGAGTGCCCGACAGTCACTTTTCTCAAAAAACCGCTCGCTAAACACTGATTCACCCCAACGGATGACCTCCTCAACCAAATTGTTGGAGGGGCAAACCAGACAGAGAGCACCCTGCATATCTGGAAATATTCTTTGGTTAAACTGCGCACTTAACGCGTATATCTCATCCAGACACTGAGCGCCCTGAAGCAGTTCACCCATCTCGTTGAGCAGGCTAATCTCGCTGTTCCATATCTCCAGTTTTTTTACCGAGCCGGCAAGTTTCTCATTCGCTTCGTGAAGCTCCTTATCCGCCTGCTTGCGTTTCGTAATATCCAATATGGATGCTACGCTTTTCATAGTGCCCGGAATCATGGCAATCGTAATATACACATCTAACAATCTCCCCTGTATGTCAACAGCTCGAAATTCATAATTTATTGGTGCCATATCCAAATTTGCTCGGCGTAAACGGTGATTCTTCATGATTATCTTCTGATCATCTTTATACACAAATTCGATAATTTTTTTCTTGCCTTCGATCTCCTCCTTACTGCATCCAAAAATCCTGCAGTACTCCGCATTGACCATAGAAATGGTCATATCTTCCTCAATAATGATTGTCGCCGATCCGGTGGTTTCAAAGACGGAACGGTATTTTTTCTCACTCTCTTTTAATTCAATACTAGTCTGATGTAACAAATCATACGCCCTGCTGAGACTGGTGTATCCCAATATCTCATTTTTTAACAATAAAGCTACGTAGTTAAAAAATGTTTGCAAATGCTCCTGCAGTTCAGAGACGCTTATTTGCATATTTTCCATCTTTAAAACGCCAATCATATCTTTGCCGACCTGGAGTGGAAATACCCATGTATAAGCTTTTGTGAATTCTGCGGTCATCATCCTGGTATCGCTGAAATCATGTTCATGTTCCATAGACTTGCCGGTTTCAAATACCTTTTTTACCAGAGGATCATCGATGCTGTCGAACTGAGCTTTTTTACCGAATGTATCAGCATAGTGATATTTATGATCAATCATGTAATAGATCATAATATTGATACCGCCAATATTACTCAGTAAAATCATCAACATATTTTCGATGGTGGCTTCAAGGCCCGGCGCAGTACTTAATTGATCGATCAGATGGGTGATCAATTGAAGATTTGATTTTTCCTTCGCCAAGAGCTTAAGACGTTTTTCCATGGAAGTGAATGCTTCTTTTGATATGGAAATCATTTCAGTCATCAGCGATCCTCCGTCTTCCGATAAAAGGTGTTTAGCAATACTGATTCGAGATGTTCTAACGATACAGAGTTCCATCGAAGCGGCAGATCGACCTCTTTGGCAACATCCATCGCCTGCAGTTCGAATTCCCCGGAGCAGGGGGTCTTGATTCCTAAAATATATTTTCGGTCTTCGTGGAAAATATCCTTGATCATTTGTTGGTTGTTTCCAAACGTTTTCCGTATGGTTTGTTCCCAATGCAGGGCCCAGTCTTCAAAGAGGAAAAACGCACCGTTGTTCAGTTCTTCCATATACCGCTCTGTCCCCAGCAGCATTTCCACGCAATTCTGACCGGGAGTCCTGAAGGTATGATGATCCTGCAATATTTTGTCCATAAGGGGATGACATTCGCCGTAAAAAACAACTGTATTTCGGTCTGAATACTGTTGCAGAACGGCTGTCAGGCCCTTTGACAGCGCCTTAAAATTAACATGAAGTGATGAATTGATAAAAACAGTATCTACCGCCCAATCGTTTTTGGAAATTATATAGTTGATCTCGTTTTTTAAGATACCGCAACCTACCAGCAGAAGCTTGTCAGTATTCTCCATTATAACTTACCGAACTCATATGCCGCCTCTAGCATCGCCCTGATATTCTGTTCCGGGATGGAATAGGGCATGAGCTGGGTTCCGAAAAAGAATTTTCCGCCCTGCCGACCTGCATCGATGATCCGTTTGACCTCATTCCTGATTTCTTCTTTTGACCAATCGATCAGTTTGATATCATTAAAGCTTCCTCCGCACAAAGCTCTGCCTGTAATTATTTTTTTACCTTCGGTGATATCGTCCATAGCGCTAAACAAACAGGCGCCAATACCGGTTCTTTCCAGCACCATTTCTATTACGGAATTCATCCGGGCTCCGCTGCAATTATATACTAATCCCTGGGTACCTCCAGGTTGCAAATCCTTTTCCATCCAGTTCAGGGAAAGTTCTTTTATCAATTTCATGGGAAGAAAATCGGTGGAACCAAATGGGTTGACATATACAAAAACGTCAGCACCCGCGTTTCGATAGGCGCTTGTTTCCTTGCGGAAAAATTCGGAGCACTTGGTTAGCAGCTCATCCCGTACTTCCACCGGACCCATCAGCAGCAGTTCCATCCACTTTTCTATTCCCATAAGAAGAGTCGGGAGTGTCATAGAGGCCGATAAAAAAGCAACTATGGGATATCTTCCGCCGGCCTCCTTCTTCAGTATGCGCAAACATTTCAGCTCTTCCTGAAACGCCGGGTGACTTGATATATCATCAGGAATCTGAAGCTTATGTATGTCATCATAGGTCTTCAAAATCATTTGTCCTACATTGGGAGGACCGTCCTGGGCAAAAACAATTTCTTTGCATCCGAGTAATTCAGCTTCTTTACCGAAGTAAAAAAGACTCAAGAGATTATCATAGCCGTATTTTTCGCGCATTTTCAGCTGTGCCTCTGCAACGTACTCACCGTTGGAATAATACTCCTGCAGCGTCATCCCCAGTTCTTTGGCGCCCTGGTCACTCATGAAGCAGAATACCGGAATGCGGTCACAGGGAGTACCACTCATCGCGGCAATCAGTCTATCCATTCCAGTTATCATTTTTGCACCTCCTTTATTAAATCCTTGATGATCTGGCTGCTCGTAATTGCGTTCTCGGTCCATGCATCTGCCTGTACTACTTTATATAACTCGTGATCATACCGATAAGGAGCGCCACCCACAATGATCTTGATTTGTTCCTCAAGACCTCTCTCCTTAAGGATTTGTCTGACCTTAAGGCAACCATTCTCTCCTCTGGCAGTATGCACCATCATGGACGATATCCCAATTAGCTGGGCTTTGTTGGCAACCGCTTCATCAACAAAACGTTCCGGCGGTACACTCAGTCCCAGGTCAATCACATCAATCATCATAGCTTTCAGGCAACCTATCACGATCCTTTTCCCCAGCCCATGAAAATCCCCTGATGAAGTACCTATTACAACGCAGCCAACAACTTTCGGAGCTTGTTTAAAAAGAGGTATCATTTCTTCGGTAACCGCTGCAGCTATTTGAGCTGTAAAAAACATCTGCGACAGACAAGTACTATCATCCTCACTAATAGATTGAATCGCCTTTTCTAATATGGGGATCACAATCTCGAATACGACATCTTCGGCGGCTACGCCATTATCGATAGCTTTATGAACTATTTCTAAGACCCGATTCTGATCGGTGTCATAAACCGCTTCTTGAAACTCCTCTAAGACTTTCTGTAACATGTCATTGCTCCTTTCCTCGTCTGAATCATCAGTTCTTGTGAAAAAGGTATTAGGTTAATATATTACGTTTTTTCAAGCTACTAAAGTAGACTTCAAGAATTAAGCTATAGAACTGTGGCAGTGGTCATTGCGTTAACTTAAAAATTAGTATTGGATATATTCATTATATATTTATGGTATATACTATGCAATATAAATTACAAGAAATACTTGGCTGCTGGAACCCACTCAATCTTCTTTCATTTCTGAGGAATAGATCTTATATCCATTTCCACCCTGACGCTTGGCTTCATACATCGCAGAATCAGCCTTATTAATCAGCATGTCTGCCTCAAATCCATGCTCAGGGAATAGACTGATGCCGATACTGGCTCCAATCAGTAATTGGTTTTCCTTATAGGTAAACGCGGTGCTCAATGTTTTCAAAACATCACCTGCAAATTTTTCAGCATTGACAATGTCTTTTAAATTTCTGAGTATGATTATGAATTCATCTCCTCCCATTCGACTGATGGTATCCGTTGACCTGATAATACTTTTTAATCTCACTGCCACCATTTTAAGAATAAGATCTCCGGCTTCATGGCCATAATGATCATTCACACTCTTAAAATGATCCAAATCTATAAAAAGAACTGCAAATTTTTCATTTTTATCATCCAGTAAGCTCTCAAGATCTTCCAACATTTTTTTTCGATTAAAAAGTTCTGTCAGCGCATCATAATAGATAAAATGACGTATCTGATCTTCCGCAAGCAGTCTTTCCACAATCTCATTTTTAAGTTTCAGATTTGTTTCTTCCAATTTCAATGTATATTTTTCTTGTATTTCAGCTATCATTTTTCTTTCAGAAACATCATGCAATAGAGCAAGTATCCCTAATATATCTTTATATTCATCCTGTATAACGGTAGCTGATAATTCACAGACAAGCGCCTCTTTATGTCCCCGGTGTAAATCAACTTCAATACTCGTCACATTTCCTGTCTGCATGATCGAATTAAAATTATAATTTCTGAAATTGATGATGGTATCCAATGAATTTTCCTTTAAGTCCTTATCATAAAAGCCCGTTATACTGAGCGCCGCTTTATTACAATTTTTCACAAGGAAATCTTCTCCTAATATGAAAATCGGTTCATTGACCGCTTCAAAAAGATATTCCGATACCAGTTCCCAAGAAATTGACATCATTTTATATTTATTAATGGCGTACCAAATGCCACCCATTCCAACAGTGAGTGTTATGATCCCAGACGGGAAAATCATAATGCCCATTGGCGGCAAAAACAAATCTGTGGTTAGTGCCAAAGCAACACTGATTAAGCTGGTGATTAAAATAATTTTTATCTGTTTTTTAATCCGATTCTTATGAGCCTTTCTCATTTTGAAATATATAATGACAATACTTATTGCCATTATAAGTACATTATATATACTAAAAACAGTACCAATCGGTGTCATCGTATATAAATTATCTACAAAGCCGTAAACTTCATGACTGACTACCTGTGAGGGTTCAAACATTAAATTACTGAT
Source organism: Acetobacterium sp. (assembly GCF_036508315.1). GTDB lineage: Bacteria > Bacillota > Clostridia > Eubacteriales > Eubacteriaceae > Acetobacterium. The sequence goes on from NZ_DATCHP010000025.1 coordinate 147,975, forward strand.
GAAAAATATGGTTGAAATGATATATAATGCATATCGCATTTTTGAGGTGGCGTTTTTTTGATTTGCATCATTAAGTGAAAGTGCAAAGGATAACCATAGTGCATTAAAAAAACACCAACCTAATGCAGAAATGATTCTCCAGCTGTTTGCAATTTCTACATTGGGAGAAATTAACATGAATGCATAGCCGATCGCCCAAAAGCTCGTAGAAATGCATATAACAAAAAATATTGTGTTGCTTTTTGATCTATTTTCTCTCTTTAAATTAGATATGCCCATCAATAAGTAAAAGATAAAACATATGCATAATATTGTAAACAACATTGTTTGAATAGTATCCCATCCCAGCATCACTGATTCCCCTTATCATTATAATTTGGATTCCACAGTCCTACAATTTCGTTTCTTAACTTCACTAATGGTCACCTCTAACGGCTTTATGCAGAGATTTATGGCTTTTCCATAATCATTGCTTTCTTCCTCTATTAAATATCGACAGATTATCACTAATTATGATTACCAAATATCGATATTTCTAAATAAGCTACAGGGAAGAAATATTGGAAGAATTAGCTTTACCGCGAAATAATCTTAACGCGGTTAAAATTGCCCCAATGAGGCAAATAGCAGCTGCCGTTATATAAACAATTCCCATACCGTAAATAAATGCATCATTTCTGCCGACCACATAATCTGTTACATGAACTCCAATTTTATAACTCATTCTGTCATACAAAAGACCTGTAGCCAAAGCAATTCCACAAACCATCCCCAAATTTCTCACAAGAGCATTGACACTTCCCGCAATACCTAACTTATTTTTTGGTACAGTGGACATGACCAGAGAATTATTCGGTGATTGAAACAGGCCGTTTCCCAAAGACATAACCCCAATAAAAAGCACCATGCTCATGATCGAAGAAGTCTCATTTAGAGTTGACATTAATATCAGCCCAAGACTTGTAAGCATTAGCCCCAAAAAAGTCAAAAACTCACCACCTATTTTATCTGACAGATGTCCACTGAATGGTGACACCACAGACAAAATAAGTGGATAGACCATAAGTATTAAACCAGTGAATCCCGGTGAAAATTTCATGACATCCTGGAGATAAAAGGGCTGAATGATCATTGAACAGAAGATAGCTGCAAAGGAAATAAATCCGCAAAAGATGCTGAGTGAAAATAATTTATTTTTAAAAATTCCCAACTCTAATAAGGGATCTTTACGCTTCTTTTCCACCATAATAAATCCAATGAAGGAAAATATTGATATTAAAAAGCTTAACATGATAATTGGCTGGGTAAATCCAACCTCCTGACCTTTGCTCAGGGCACCAAATAGAGGAACGATCACAAAAACAAATAACAATGCTCCTAATCCATCCATTTTTTCATCTGGGGTTTCATGCCCATTGGGAAGTATCTTCAAACTAAAAAATAAAGTGATCATACCAATTGGTATATTAATTAAAAATATGTATTCCCAGCTGGCTGCCTCTACTATAAATCCTCCAAGGGGTGGGCCGACTAAGGCTCCAAGAGCCACAAAGGTTCCTATAATCCCTAATGCTTTTCCTCTTTCACCTACTGGGAATACATCTGCGATAATTCCCTGACTGTTGGCCATAACGCATGAGCCACCAACTGCCTGTATTACTCTGGATAAAACTAAAACTGTAAGCGAACTTGTCAATCCACAGAATAATGAACCAAGTGTAAATAAGGCTATTCCAAACTTAAACACCTTTCCTTTACCAATGATATCCCCTAATCTTCCAAAAAATAATATCGTTGCTGAAATGACAATCAAATAGCTTGTTATTACCAATTGAATGCCGGCTGTTGTTACATTAAGTGATTTAGCCATGACCGGTAAAGCAACATTTACAATATTACTATCTAAAACCGCCATAAAAACCACCATTGAAACGATAATTAAAATCGTCCATTTATTTTTATTATTGCTATTATTCATTGAATTCATTTTCCCTGCTCTTTTTCCCGACTTATTCATAGATTTTCATTATGAACTTCAAATGCCAAGTGTTCTCCTGCTTGATGGCTTATAAAGAAGAACTTTTAATATCGTAACACATTTGAATAAGATCGTATAGAAATACTTCATAAAAAACGTTGCAAAATATGAGAATTGCGATCGGATCCATTACCATTGATTCTTGTATGCAAATTTCTTTCTGCTGAGCATATGATATAGAATTCCGACTTAGCATTCTAGCTTTCAGCCATAAAAAAAAGGCTTATCAAAGCCATTTTTAAGTGTTTTTATGAAACTGTCAAAGGAAGATCAAATCTTCTGCTTAATTATTGTCTGGTACAATCTTATTAACCCAGGAGACAAATGAATCCATGAAAATTTGTAAAATTTTCTGTGTATTTTCATCAATAAGATCACCCTTTTCATCAAAGAGTATCGCCGCATTTCCAACATAAGCTTCCGGTTGCTGCATTGTTGGAACGTTCAGGAATACCATTGATTGCCTGAGGTGGTGGTTCGCCCCAAAACCACTTAATCTTCCCGGTGACGTACTCACGATGGCACCAGGTTTACCATCCCATATGCTTTCTCCATATGGTCTTGATCCCACATCCAAAGCGTTCTTGAGCAACCCTGGAACTGATCTGTTATACTCTGGTGTTACAAAAAGAAACCCATCAAATTTTTTCATGAGCTTTCTGAAAGTTGTCCATGCTGCAGGCGGTTTGCCTTCGTCATCAAGATCCTGGTTGTAAATTAAAAGATCACCTAACTTAACCTCTTCCATCTCAAAGGATGCGGTCTCCATTTTCATTAATGCCCTGGCAGTTTTCCTACTAAATGCCTCTTTTCGAAGGCTCCCGACGATTACTGCAATTTTCTTTTTTTTCACTAAGTCATCCTCCACTGTTTTGTTTTGTTTTATTAAAACTGATCTACTTTTATTACATACCCTTTAACCTACTCTTATAACACTTAATCATCTATTATTTTACTGCTAACGATTTCAGTTAACAGTAATTGTCCAAAATAAAATAAACTGCCATACAATCTGTTTAGATTGTATGGCAGTGCCAGATAAATAATGTCTTTGAAACTGGGCTTTGTCAGCAGTCTGTGCTACTCATTGCAAAATATGCTGAAGTTCAATTTCATTGCCTGGTTCAATAATTTTATCTATCTAGTATAGCCTACCCACTGAGACTTTCTGTCTTCGGGCATTCCAATTTTATCAAGTGCTTCTGCAGCTCTTCTTTGAACATCCTTATCGCTATCCTTTAAAGAACCACACAATTGATCTACTGAAGGTTTACCTATTCTGATCAGTGCTTCCGCTACTCTTTCACGAACATCATAATCGCAATCCTTCAAAGCTTCACACAGCGGGTCAACTGCACGGGCATCTCCTATTTTTCCCAATGCCCTTGCTGCTCCTGAACGAATATAATAGTCACCTTCGCTTAAAGCTGTACACAGTGTATCCACTGCATCTTTTCCCAAAGAAATAATCTCATTCCAATTTCCCTTAGCCATCATATACCAGATCTTAACTATTTCATCCGTCGGTATTTCTATTTTATCAAGTGCTTCTGCCGATTCTTTACGAACATAATAATCGGGATCCTTCAAAGCTGCACACAGCGGTTTTACTGCCGAGGCATCACCTATTTCACCAAGGGCGTTTGCAGCCCAATATCGAACATCATCGTCCCTATCTTTCAAAGCAACGCACAGCGGCTCAACTGCACGAGCATCACCTATCATACCCAGCGCATAGGCTGCCAAATAACGAACATTCCCATCACTATCTTTTAAAGCTGCAAACAGGGATTCCACTGATGCTTTGCCTATTTTGACCAGTGCTTCTGCCGCTCCTTCGCGAACATATTTATCACTGTCTTTTAAAGCTTCACATAACCATACTACGGCTCGGGCGTTACCTATTAATCCCAGTGCTTTTGCCGCACCTGCGCGGACTCCACCGTCACACTCCTTCAAAGCAGCGCTCAGTTGGTCTAATGCACGGGCATCACCTGTTAAACCCAGTGCATAGGTTGCCAGATAACGAACATTTTCATCCCTATTCTTTAATGCTGCAAACAACGGTTCTAACGAAGGTTCACCTATTTCACCCAATGCCTCTGCTGATTCTTTACGAATGTTATTATCCTTCTCATATGAAAGAGCCTTCACCAACCCTTTCACATTCTTCTTACCTTTTAGTTTTACTACATTTGGAGGTCCGAATAAACTCATAAATACAACTCCTTTTATCTAAATATTTGAATTGTGATCAACAATTATTCTTTACTCATGTCTGATCAAATATAAACTGTTATTATCCTACCACATTTGGAAGAGATCGTACAGAGACTCTTTATAAAACGATTCATCGATTAATAAAATATTGACGGAAAGGAAAAGATATGTTAATATATACTATACATATATGATTAGTATATATTAACATGAAGAAGCTCTTCAGTCCTATAAGATAAGAAGGACATTCGAAAAATTTTAAAGAAGGAGGAAGAAATTATGGCGGCAATTTTTATTAATCAGTGGAAAACCAATTCTTTTCGAACTTTCAGCTCATTTTCTTTTTCAGACAATAAAAAAGCACGCACTCGTAAAATATGCATACCAAATGGTTTTATAAAGGATAGCCTTAATTTCATTGATTTGATATGAGTATTGTAATTATTGGAGGCCATGATAGAATGGTTTGTACGTACAAAGAAATCTGTAAAAAATATCATTGCAAAGTAAAGATTTTCACACAAATGCCCGGAGATATGAAGAATATGATTGGAAGTCCAGACCTCCTCGTTCTTTTTACAAATACTGTTTCACATAAGATGGTTCACAGTGCATTGAAAAGCTGCGAAAAAACAGGGGCGAAAATTATACGCTCACATCGAAGCAGTTCCTGCGCCTTAGATAATATTTTATTAAACTATTGTTCTGGAGAGAATTGTATGGAATGTCTGAATAATAATAAAATCGATAGTTCTGTAAATAGTGGTCATCAAAAATCTTATCAAAATTCTCACCACTAGATAATTCTTCGACTTTAATTTTCAGTAAAAAAAAACGGTTTATCTTTGGGTCAAGTTTTTCTTGACCTGTTAAAGATAAACCGTTTTTTAATATTCATTAAAAATGGTAGTGTTTATTCAAAATGGCAACAATTTATTGATCTGATATTTAAGCTAGATAACATAATCTCTGTCCGGCAAAATCCTATACAGGAATTGTCTGGTTCTTTCTTCACTGGGCCAAGTGAAAATCTCTTTTGGCGGCCCCTGCTCGACAATAACCCCGCCGTCCATGAACACGATATGATTTGCCACCTCTTGAGCAAATGACATTTCATGGGTTACAACGACCATGGTGGCGCCTTCCTTTGCAAGCTGCTTCATTACGTCAAGGACTTCACCAATTAACTCCGGATCAAGAGCGGAAGTTGGCTCATCAAATAAAATCACATCAGGATTTACAGCAATGGCTCTCGCAATACCGACACGCTGTTGTTGTCCACCGGACAGCTTGGATGGATAAAAATCATAGCGATCCGAAAGCCCCACTTTTTTCAAGGATTGCTTTGCAATTTCAATGGCTTCATTTTTCGGAATTTTTCTTGCTATAATAAGGCCTTCTGTAACATTTTCCAGGACGGTTTTATTGTTGAATAAATTATAGTTTTGAAACACAAATGCCGTTCTTTTTCTGATTTTTGAAATATCCCCAGCGCTTGCACTTGGGATATTTACTTGAAGATTATCAAAAATAATCTCGCCCTGGTCTGCCCGTTCCAGGAAGTTAATACAGCGAAGCAGCGTGGTTTTTCCAGAGCCACTAGGCCCCAGAATGACCACAACATCGCCTTTATCTACTTTGATACTGACACCTTTTAGTACTTCATTGTCATGAAAAGCTTTATGTATATTTTTAATCTCCAGCATACCTGCATCTCCTGATTCATTAAGCATTTTTTAGTGATTTATAGGATCCAAAGTGTTTTTCAACCAGTGCGAACAGCAGTTGAGTGATTGAGCATATAATAATATAAATTAAAAAGATATCAATATAGGATTCAATGTAATTATATCCAAAAGCAGCCTGAATTTTTGCAATGGCTGTGATATCCTTAACGGTCATCATGAAAACCAGAGAGGTTCCCTTGATCAGGTTGATCGTAAGATTGCAGATATTAGGAAGCGCCACAACCAACGCCTGGGGAATCACAATCCTTCTGTATGCCTGGACTGTAGACATCCCAATCGCATGTGCCGCTTCCAACTGCCCAACATTAACCGTAAGCAGTGCAGAACGAAAAACTTCCGACAGCCCGGCACTGGTATTGATTGAAAAAACAATATAGGCATAAATAATTGGGTTAACATCAAATACATTGAAGTCCCATCCCAACCCCTTTACAATCATATTAATAAGACTTGGAACCAGGCTGTAAATTATCAGGATCTGCAAAATCATCGGTGTTCCTCTGATCAAAGATACATACCCCGAAACAATCTGTTTGATGATGCTAACTTTATAAATTTTAGAAATTGCCATAAAAAATGCAACCGGTGTCGCCACCAGCAAAGCGACAATGGTAATCTGCAGGGTTACTGAAATGCCACCCAAGGCTAGAAAAAACGTATCAATCATATAATTTACATCTAGTTCCAATGTTCCACTCCTTATGCCATTACCCTTGCCTTGCCTTTTGACAAATGCTTTTCCAATAAATTAAATGATTTTTCGATGACAATTATCATACTCCAATAAATAACTGCCAAAGCAATATAGGTTTCTAACGCATAGGAACCATAATTTCTTGAAACGATCAGAGCTCCCTCACCCATCATATCGATGAGTCCTATGGTGAAGGCCAGAGAGCCATCCTTCATCAGATTTATGAGCGCGTTACAAAAATTCGGTAACCCGACAACCACCGCTTGGGGAAGGATTATTCGGTAAAATGCCTGGAACTCGCTCAACCCTATACTGATTGCCGCTTCTCGCTGCCCCTTATCAATGGATTCATAAGCCGACCTCATAACTTCTGCCACGCTTGCTGCAAACAGAAGGGTAAAAGTGACAAGCACAAAAACGCCCTTGTAGATGGCGTTAATATTCACGCCCATTGTAACCTTCAGTAATTCCGGAAGGCCATAAAACACTATAAACAAAAGCACGATGGGTGGTGTACAGCGCAGCGTTGCAATATAAAGATCTGCCAACAGTTTCGGAATTCGGCAACCTTTTATTTTGGCTCTCGCCAGGATAAAACCCAGCATAGAGCCAAAGAACATGGAGCCAACAATCATAAATAAGGTTACCGGCAGATAAGCAAGCAAATCAGGAATAACATTCACAATAAACCAAGGATCAAAAGGTCTCATACTGTCTGCCTCCTTTTCTGCCCATTAACTATTTCTGAATGTATTGGAAAATATCCTCGCCAAAGTATTCCTGAGACAGCTCCTTGATTTTTCCGCTTTCTCTCAACTGGACAATGGCACCATCATAGGCATCAGCCAATGCCTGATCGTTCTTGCCGAACAGCGGATACGTTGGAATTGCTTCATAAGGTACATAGGAGAGTTGATCAGCTAATGCATGATATGCGCCATCTTCTGCTTTTACGCTCTTTTCAAAGGAAGGTTTAATATCAAAATAGGCATCGTATCTGCCTTCCAGTACCCATGTATAGGCATCTGAAATCGTAAAGGCCTCAGAAGCAACCAAATTTATGGTTTTATCCGGATGATCGGCATTATATTTCTCAACAATGGCCCACTGTGCATTTTGAGGTGCAATCGGAACCAGCTTACCGCTGAACTTAGCAAAGGAATCCATATCTTTAATCTGGTCGGCATTTTCAGTCCTGAAAGTCAGGCCGATGATACTTGCTGCAATATAGTTCTTTGGAAAAATATATTTCTTCGCCCGTTCTTCCGTAAACCACGCGCCTTTAACCCCTACATTATATTTCCCTGAATCAATACCGATTAACAGGTCGTCATCGGATGTGGGGACAAATTCAAACTCATACTGGGGAAGCAATTCATCCACTGCCTTCAGCACCTGAACCTCAAATCCGTCAGATTCGCCCTTTTCATTAACAAAATCGTAGGGCTTATATGTTTGTGTATGGGCAACGGTTACCTTGGTTACTTCGCTTCCAGCGGCGGCAGATGTATTTGGAGCAGACTTGGCTGCAGAGCAGCCGATTACCGTAGCTGCAATAGCCAAAACAGAGACAAACGCAATCAGTTTTTTAGTGTTATTCATAATGTTCTCCTTGTGATTTTTGTTTAATTTTTTGAAATCTTGCCTTAATCCAGGCCTTTGATCTTGGTTAAGCAGCTGTTTTATTACAGCCTTGCCGCAGTGTTTCGAGCCCAGTCCAGACGTTCCGGTTTAATATCGCCTGGCACAGTACAATCAGCTCCAAGGATAATTCCGGTTTTGCCTGCTTGATTTAGCAGTTGTTCTGTGAAATCCTCAATCTCTGCTTTACTTCCGCTGTAGAGCAGGCCGGTTGCCCTGTTGTCAAATCCGCCAATAACCGCCTTGCCTCCGAAAAGCTCTTTACCTTCTTTCAAGCTGATATTTTCAATGGTTACCGCCCAGTTGATTACCTTGGCATCATAGTCAACATACAGACTGATATCGTTTCGACTTCCTTCGTATCCACAGATATGGAGGATGTTATTTTCACTTACCTCGTTGGCGACCGCCAGCACATTCAGCTCACCTGGAGCAACCACTTCTTTGTAAATCTCTGGTGTAATACGCAGGTCCTGAACGTTTTGGACACTTAGATAAATGCCATCTGCTTTTCCTTCGGTTATGACTTTTCTCGAAAGTGTTGCCAAATCCTCCGCAATCACATTTAAGGCATGGGTGACTGCTTCTTTGTCCTCGACTATAAAGTCCGCCAGAATCTTATTGCCTTCATCTCCAAACAGTAGTTTAAAAAATGTAGCCGGTGCAAAAATGTTATAAAATGTGAGCACCTCAGAACCAAAAGCATCCGTTAATTCTTTTACCAGTTTGACCTGCTCAATGATCCATGGATGGTCCGGCCCAATGGGTTTGAGCTGTTTTAACTCCGCTGCGCTTTTGGCATGGATTAAAATCGGGTTGGGATACTCAAAGAATCCATCGCTCATGAGTTTTACGAAATCCGGATTAAAATCCTTGAAAAACTTTTTATGGCCAGCTATATTCTTCTGAATGATAGCTGGATCTTCCAGGCCCTTGGTAAATTCATGTTCCTGTGCAAAGTGAAACCAGAATCCAAAAGGAATTCTTTCTACCGGTTTATTATGAAACGCATCTAATACAAGTTGTTTTTTTGGCAATTTGCTGTCTCCTCATTTATATTTTGAAATTTGCATATTTTAAACAGTCGCCTCTGACCTCAGTAATGAAGTTTCTTAGCTTTTATTCCAACTTCCAATCGCTAGCCTATTAATCTGTTACACACACACTTACCGCAACAACTTTGAATATTTTGGCAATAACAATTTGTACTGTTCGATTTCATGAAAATCCCCTCCTTTTCAATACATATAATTCATATGGGATTGATATATTATTGATACTTTAACATCTAAAAATACATTTGTCAATTGCTTTTTCTTAAACCTTTCTGAAAATGTTCTCATTGATTTTCAGAGGCAATCGATTGACAATAATTATTGCTTTTGTTATAATTACATAAACATATATGTTTAGTATGAATTAATTTTGTTGATAAAACAACAATGGGCCAATTTTGGAATATCGACTGAAAAGTCCGGATTTGGCAGTAATCAGTGCTAAACGCTATTCTCTAAAAAAGATTCGTTGATACTAAGGGCTTTAAATAGTACAATGTAATAGCTGGAAAAGAGCTGTTGCGCATATAATGGATTTTTACTTTATTTGCAGCAACTCCAAATAAAAAACTAGGACAAACATCAAATCAAAATTTGATGTTTTCAAATAAGGAGAATGAATATGGATTTTGACACCCTTTGCATACATGGAAGTAAGGAAAAATATGATACCACCGGGGCAGTGAGTGTTCCGATTTTTCAATCGGCTACCTTTGCCCATCCCGGGGTTGGTGAAAGCACAGGCTTTGATTATTCCAGACAACAGAATCCCACCCGGGAACATCTGGAAAAAACCATCGCTAAACTGGAAGGTGGCCTTGATGCCATAGCCTTTTCAACCGGTATGGCAGCCATTGGCACCGTCATGGAACTTTTCAGACCCGGGGATCATTTCATTGCTTCTGATGATCTTTATGGCGGTTCATATCGGCTATTTCATGAAATTTCGATGAAAAACGGGCTTACCTTTGATTTTGTGAATACCTCGGATCTCTCTTTAATTGAGTCCTGTATTCAACCAAATACAAAAGCTGTCTTTATTGAAACTCCTACCAATCCCATGATGCAGGTGACCGATATAGAAGCAGTAGCTAGACTAACGAAAAAGAATAATTTAGTCCTTATTGTTGATAACACCTTCTTGACCCCCTACTTCCAACAGCCCATTAAACTAGGAGCCGATATTGTTATTCATAGCGGTACCAAGTATTTGGGAGGTCATAATGATACGCTGGCGGGGTTTGCCGTTGTCAATGACCAGGAAACCTCAGACCGCTTACGGTTTATTTATAAAACGACAGGTGCCTGTCTCTCGCCTTTTGACAGCTGGCTTTTGATTCGTGGCATTAAAACACTTGCAATTCGAATGGATAAGCAACAGGAAAATGCAGAAAAGATAGCAAATTGGATGAATACTCAAAAGAAAATAAAAGCTGTACATTATGTTGGGCTTTCTTCTCATCCCGATTATGCGATTTCCAAACGCCAGGGAAGCGGTTTCGGCGCAATGATTTCCTTTGAGGTTGATAGTGAGAAAACGGCTAAAGAGATTTTAGAACGTGTTACCTTGATACAGTATGCTGAAAGTTTAGGCGGCGTTGAAACCCTTATCACCTACCCCATGCTGCAAACCCATGGTGATATTCCAAAAGAAGACCTGGATGCCAAAGGAATCAATGAATGTTTGCTGCGTCTGTCCGTTGGAATAGAAAGTGCCCAGGATTTAATCAATGAATTATCCAGGGTGCTAGAGGGAGAATAAACTTTGAAACATAATTTTAACGAAATAATTCAGCGGGATAATACAAATTCCCTGAAATACGATTTTGCACATCAATGTGGCAAGCCTGAAGGGCTTTTGCCCTTATGGGTTGCGGACATGGACTTTAGAACCCCTTCCCCTGTGGTGGATGCCCTTGTGGAAAAAAGCAGACATGGCATTTTTGGTTACTCTGAATCCGCAGACGACTATTTTCTTATTTTGAAAGACTGGTTTAACACCTATTTTGACTGGAACATAAATCGCGATTGGCTAGTGAAAACCCCGGGGATTGTTTACGCCATCGCCACGGCCATTCGTGGGCTAACCAACAAAGGCGACGCTGTACTGATCCAGCAACCGGTTTATTACCCGTTTTCCAAAATGATCATCCTCAATGATCGACATCAAGTGGTGAATCAGCTCGTTTATGAAAACGGTAAGTATACCATTGACTTTAATGATTTTGAAACGAAAATCATTAAAAATAACGTGAAGCTCTTTATCTTGTGCAATCCGCATAATCCAGTGGGCCGGGTGTGGACAAAAGAAGAATTAATGTGTTTAGGAGAAATCTGCCTGAAACACAGGGTAACAGTTATTTCTGACGAAATCCATCAGGACTTTATCTACACAGGACACAAACATCAAGTATTTGCCGACTTAAAACCTGAATTTTCAAAGATCACCCTTACCTGCACGGCTCCAACCAAAACCTTTAACCTTGCCGGACTGCAAATATCCAATATTTTCATTAAAGATAGTGAAATCCGAAAGAAGTTTAGAGAAGAAATGACAAAAGGCGGTTATTCTCAGCTAAATGTCATGGGAATTGTTGCCTGTATGGCAGCCTATTCAAAGGGCAGAAAGTGGTTAGAGGAACTAAAAACTTATCTTGGAGATAATTTAGACTTTGTAAGAAGCTTTTTAATTGAAAGACTTCCCCAGATAAAGCTCATCGAGCCGGAAGGAACCTACTTGCTCTGGCTGGATTTTAATGCACTGGGACTCAGTGAAAAAGAGCTGGAAAAATTAATTATTGCAAAAGCTGGTTTGTGGCTTGACGAAGGAACCCTGTTCGGAGCTGGTGGTGAAGGTTTCCAACGGATTAACATTGCTTGTCCTCGACTGATTCTTGAACAAGCTCTGTCTCAATTAGAACAGGCTATTGACGAGCTATGAACAAATAACCCACCTGACGCTTCAAAGAATCAGGTGGGTTATTTAGTTAGTTGACAATAAGTTTAATTCCTTCTCAGATTATGAACTGGGAAAGCCAGCTATTGTACTAGAGGTTTTCCACAAACTGAATTTTTAATCCATTCGGATCAGTTACATAAAAATACTTTATATGCGGATTTGGTTGAAAAGGGCCGCTGTGAATAGCAGTTCCCTTTTGTTTAATAATCTCCATGGTTTCATCAACAGAGCTAACCTGAAAACCCAGGGAAATATCTTCTCCAATGCGGACTTCTTTAGTGACTGCTCCACCAATCAATTCCACCTGGGTTTCCCCATCTCCCAAAAATGCAATCTCCATCTCTGGACCGGCATTAAATCTTCTGTTTACTTCAAGCCCGACTATTTCGGTATAAAACTTTAAAGACTCTTCCATATGATTTACCATTACCGTTACCCAAGAAAATTTCATCACCATTCTCCTTAAATTTCTAGTTTATGATTATAATAACATACCACAGAAGTATTTGCTCAACAACATATTCGGATAGATAATTTTTCTATGCTAATATGAGAACTTTATTTGAAAGCTCAAAATATAAGCCCCTGTCAAGTAAGGTGGGTTGGTAATATTCACTGAAATGGGGTATATACAAAGAGCAGAAGTTTTTAGATTCAAGTTTCATTTAGATTTAGGTCTGAAGCTGATCAAATCACATAAACTGAAGGGAATTAATATGAACAAAAAAATAATCTTACCGCTCCTTATTGTATTGGTCTTTTTGGTTGGTGCCGGATTAGGATACAGTTTTGTCACCCTAAACCACATTAATGAAATGCTAGGTGTGCAAAAGCTGGATCCAACAAAATTAATAGCAAATAATAATTTAGATATTGATACCGCCAATATTGCGGTTTTCGGCATTGACGGCAGAAGTGATATCGAGGGTGATCGGGCGGACACCATTATGATTGTGTCCATGGATTTTAGAAATAATACTGTAAAAGTGACCTCGGTCATGCGGGATTTACTGGTGCAAATTCCTGCAACCGACAACACCTATAAAACTTTTGATAAAATCAACGCTTCCTATGCCACTGGTGGTCCTGAACTGACTGTTAAAACTTTAAACCAAAATTTGGATCTTAATATTACAGACTATGTGGTTGTTAATTTTGATGCCATGGTGGACACCGTTGACACCCTGGGCGGTGTTGAAGTAAATGTTAAAAACCAGGATGTTCTTGACTGGACCAATAAATACATTGATGATGTCAATGATAAGGTCGGAAGAAACGATCCCCATCTTGAGGCGATTGGCCCCCAAACCCTTACCGGTGTCCAGGCTTTGGCCTATGCAAGAAATCGCTTCAGTGATAATGACTATGAACGTACTGCCCGGCAACGTGAAGTTGTTGAACAAATTGCTCAGAAAGGCTTTAAAATCGATATGCTTAAAGGCGTAACTCTGTTAAGCAAGGTTTATCCTTATGTTAAAACAACCCTTTCCCTGAAAGAGATCACCACCTATGCCAAGGCTTTTTTAGGTTCGAATGATGCGGGATTTTTGGATTTTCGCGTTCCTACGGATCAATTTGTTCGTGATGCTATGATTAACAAAGTTTCCTATGTTGTACCAAATACCCTTGCCGATAATGTGATTGCACTACATGCGTTTATTTATGGTCCAAAACAAACTGCCAACACTGATGAAACAACATCAGGCACTGACAGTACTGGTACTGGTACTAGTACAAATGCTTATACTCCCTATGTACCTACGGAAGAACTTCTTACAATCAGTGATGCCATCAACTATTTTGCCGGGTCTCAGTGAGTCAA
>NZ_DATCHP010000026.1:0-54671 GCF_036508315.1 Acetobacterium sp.
TTATCGGCGGCGCAAGTTCTATGGCCGCAGGGATTTACGGATCTTACCTGAGACAAATAATTAACCAGAATTTGCTTGAAACCAAGAAGTAAACAACTGCTGTAAAATCCATTGACTCTAATGGGTTGTTTGGGATGAAGAAGTACAATTGCAGCCTGTGGGATAAATCATTGGGTCCTGGTATCACCATGGGTCATGCTTTGATTACTGTGGTATTCAAAATACAAAAAACGAGTCATAAGCTTTTATTTTTAAAGCTTATGACTCGTAATGGTATTTAAATTATTTAAGCAAAGATTTAATGGCAGTTAATTCTTTACTTAGGCTCTCATCCTTCATCAATTCAAGGGCAGAATTAAGCAATACCCGAACATCGTACTGTCCTTTATAAATAGGGGTAACGGTCTTATTTAAATTCAAGAATTTATAAACAGCAGTTTGTGCACCTCTTACGGAATAATCCATAGTAAATACTACATCATCTGCTATTTCACAGAATTGTCCAAGTAATGCTAAATTAGTTGAACCTTCTGGTATATTTGCCGGTCTATCACCTTTTGCTCTCGTTAAAAATTGTGCTGTTGTGAAAGGTAATATACAGGGTATACAAATAGATGTTTTAAGAATCTTCTTCATATCATCTTTAAAGTTCAGGTGATATAATACCTCGGTTAATATTTCTTCACCCGTACAATCTACCATTCGCTTCTTTACAAAATCACCTTTTGCATATGGGAACAAAGAATATCCCCAGATAATTTGAACACTATCAGGTTGACTAAGAAAATGTGGTTGATTGTGTAAAACTATTGTCATTAACCAAGCAGAATCTTTAAATGTCATATGAGCACCCGTTCCCGGTTGATTTCCTGAGAATTCAACTATTTTCTTAAACATTATTGGGTCTTTAAGGGTAACTGTGAAAGACTCCCACATTGATTCTTCTACACGGTCATCAAAAACCTGTGGTTTACCAAACTCAGGTCGTCCTTCAGCGATTTTCTCCCATAGCTCCCATGCTCCACCTACATGCTTGTCATTAATCTTTGCTGGAGTAGTCATAGATCCAAGGCTTGAACCAGCAGTTAAAGATCCGATCGTAACAAAAGCAAAATCCTTCGCTTCAATTTCTATTCTACTTTCTTTCCCGTTTTTAACACATTTGAATGCAGTAACTGTCGTTTCAGTATCTGATGGTTTAAATTCTAAATCAGTTACTCGACAGTTTAATTCAAAATTAACACCTTGTGACTTTAACCATTCTGTCATCGGTAATAACATTGAATCATATTGATTGTATGGTGTCCGACGTATTCCAGATAAATCTTTTAAACGTGGTAACTCCTGGATAAATCTATGAACATATCTCTTTAATTCTACAGCACTGTGCCAAGTCTCAAATGCAAAGAGTGTCGTCCACTGAAGCCAGAAATTTGTTTTGAAAAACGATTCCGGAAAACACTCTTTAATCGTTTTTTTACCCAAAGAATCTTCAGAAGCAACCATTATATCCATTAATGCCATTCTATCTTCACGATTAAACCCCAACGTTGATACATCAGTTATTTTAGCATCATTGTCTATTAATCTCGCTTTTGCAGAGGTATGAATTTCTTTGTTAAAAGCATTAAATTCATCCATTATTGAAACTTTAGGATCAGTTAATGAAGGGATACTTTCCATTATTCCAAAAGTACAAGTATAAGCTTCCCGATCAAACATTCTTCCACCACGGATTACATAACCGTGCTCAGCGTCACCATTTCCATCCATGCTACCACCGGTGATATTTAATTCTTCATATATATGAATATTTTCAGCTGGAACATGTCCGTCTCTAATTAAGTATACTGCAGCTGACAGTGATGCAAGTCCAGCACCAACCATATACGCATTTGTTTTTTCGACATCAATAGTTTGATCAAAATTAAATTTCATTTTGAAATCCTCCATTTAAAAATTTTGTTATAAGCTATAAGCCTACAAAATATTTGTATTTAACAAGTTAATCACTTGCTATAAGTTTATTATAACAATGAACAACAATATTATATACAATCAATTTTGTAAAGTTGTCTAAAAAACATACATATAGCATAAACTGTATGAAGAAATCTCTGAAATATTAGGCGTGATTGATCGATCAACAAAAAATGGAAATGGTTCTTTTGTGCAGATTCCATTCATTTGAACACAAAAGAACCATCCCTTCATGCACTAATGGTTTACCGGCATGACTGGAAATCTGACCACCGCGGTGTGGCTTGGGAGTCCTGATAATTATGTTATCGGCGGGGCAAGCACGATGGCAGCAGGGATTTACGGATCTTACCTGAGCCAAATAATTAACCAGAATTTACTTGAAACCAAGAAGTAAACAACTGCTGTCTCTTTTATCCGATTCTCAAAAATAATAAATCATTAAAATAAGAAAGTCGTTAATATTAAACTGAAATCAGGGTATAGTAATAATAGAGCTGATAAAAAGAAGCAAAAGAAATTCCAATAAGGAAGGATATGCTATGAAGACTATGAGTTATGAAGAAATGCGGGAGTTTGTGGATCGATTTACATGGATATTCGCAAAAACATATGCTGAAAAGTGTCCCCATGAATATATTGTAAAAACAAAAATTGACCCTGCTCATTGGAAGGTTTTTGAGAATTTTGTTGCGACTATCCGAAGCATCGGTTTTGAAGCGGCTTACAATCACCGGATTGGCAGGTATTATATTTTGGGTGAATATTATTACTGGACCATGGGAGCACCCATCAGCGAAACCATTATTCTTAATCGCGGCAAGGTTTCGGACTATCAGTTAGTCGATAATACATGGATTCTAAGAGAAAATAAAGAACTGTAAGATTATAATTGGTCGATTTTAATTGCGTTGATATGAAAAAAGTTGTAGAATTCTCTTATAAGCCTAAATATCTTAGTAAACGTATTAACTATAAGGGGATAAGCACGGATAAAAATCCGCACAAAGGTCATCGACAACGGGTGAAAAACAGAGTAGCAAAGGAAGGGATTGACAGCTTTGAAGACCATCAGATTCTGGAGCTGCTTCTTTTTTACTGCATTCCCATGAAAGACACCAACGAACTGGCCCACAATCACCCCGGATGGAAGCCTGGAGCCCTCCCAGGCGGATGTGGATGTGACCCGAAAAATAAAACAGGCAACCGAAGCCATTTCCATAGCCGTTGCCGATCACATCATCGTCGCCGGGGAGACCTATTACAGTTTTGCAGAAAACAGGATGCTGTAAAATAGGAAATATTATGATTGATTTGTCCTTCGAAATCAAAATACTGGAGGTAATGAAATGCAAATAGGATGCACAAAAATATTATTGGACACACTCGATGTTAAAATGTGTAACCAAATTGAAAAAAATGATTTGTTTTGCTGGAGTGCCAATCTGCTGACAATCAAGGGACGAAAAGCCGTTGTGGTTGTCAATGACAGCAATCGATTTGAATTTGTCCTTTATGATCTCAAAACCAAAGATTCCAGCCAGTTGAAAACACTGATTGAAAATGGGATCCGGAGATGTTTAGAGAATGAAAACATCAAAGAAGAAATAATTGATCAGTATTTTGCCCAGGCAAAGGAAACAGTCTTTACAAAAACCAGGGGACAGGTTGCAGTCGCCAGACTCAACAGAGTCTGCGAATACGTAGAATTCATGGATGACCGGATGGACACCTCCGATTTATACCAGACTGACGTGCCAGGAACCATGAACAGCGACTTATTCAAACCCAGTAAAACCATTGATTATGCCAATCCCTATGAATTGCTCATTCAGGATTTTTAGAAGGCATACAGCGAAAATATCACTGCGATGGAAGGTGCCGGAACCATCACCTACCAGTCCACCATGGGCGACGATATTACCATCCCCGCATTGCTTTCATCCTATTACGCCTTTAATAGAGAACACAGAGGGACAGTACTTTGAGGGCCTCGGTGCCTGAGAAACCTCCGAAAAACTCTCTTTTCTGTAATAGCATGAAAGTTTGAGGATTCTCCTTGCAAATATAGCTTGCTTTCGTTATTGAATTGAGCAATGCAACTCGAAATTACGCAATTTCTCTATGGTAATTTAAATGATCCTGTCAAGGGTTAACAGCGTAGTCATGCTATCTTATTTTCTCATTTCCTCAATGAGTTCACCGAGATTGCTGCCAACTGTATTTTCCAACTGTTCAATACTCTCACAGAACATCTTTTCATTTTTTATGGCCGTGTCTATTTTTTTAATTAATTTCCGGGCATTATATGATGATTTTCGATAGTCTGGAATAAGTTTCTTTAATTGATCTTCGGTATATCGCCGTTTTTTGCTGACTTTCGGATTTTCCAATAGCAGTGTCCGATCCAGCCTGTGAACTTTATCAAAATGCAACAAAATCCAGAATTCAAAACAAGGATTTGTAACATAAAATCCCATGTTCTTTTCTCTGCATGTTTGTAATACATAAGTGTACTGATCATTTGTCAGATTGCAGATAAAACTCTCTCTATCTCTGTCAACAATTAAACAGATTTTGTCAAAATCCTCGGCATACGTAATCTTTTGATTTTTAATAATATCTGATATATCCGCAGTAATCGTCGCTAAGCAAGATGCCTTTTCCAGGCATTCAGAAATATTCTTGCATTCCTGTTCTAAATCACTTAAAGTATCGGTCAATATTTTATTCGATTCTTTTTCATAGTACCATTGCAGAATTTCCCAAATACTTTTAGCCTGGGGTCCTTTTTCGGCAATGATTCCTTCTTCAATCAAATAATCGATCACTTGATTGAATAAGGTTTCATATGACATGTTACCTGTTTGGCTTTCTGTGATATTCTGGATAACCCGATCGAGAATTTTTTTAGGATTACTCCAGCCGGATTCACTGTAACTTCTTATTAACGGTGTTAATTCAATGAGAGGGTCAATGCCGATTTCCTGTTTCAAATCATTTATTGCATCAAAATAGATAGCTTCAGTTGCTTCACCTTCATAAACTAAAAAGTACTTTTTCCTGGTTTCATCACCTGTTTTCGTCGTTGTCCTTTTCGCAAAGCTTTTCTTTTCTCTCATCCCATTATACCTTCTTTAAAGGAAAAACGGTGCTAAAAACAGGGACACCGCCATATCTTCCTTCTAAATAAGCTTTATCAATTTTCTGGTCGAATCTGGAATTATATTCTTCCAGTGAATAAATATTACTGTTACCGGAGGTGTCTTTATTGACAAACCATATTTCATCACGCCGTAACAAATCAAAGTTCATGAGTCTGGATTCATGGGTCGTTACAATTAATTGGATGTTTCTTGTTTCAGCTAATTGCAAAAATGTTTCAACAAATTTATAACTCAAACTTGGATGCAGGCAGCGGTCCAATTCATCGATAATATATACTTTATTACCATTTTTATTGATCAGCACTTCGATCAAATCCAGAATTCTGATGGTACCGTCAGACTCCTCATTTAAATTGAACAGCACATTTTTTTCGCCATGAGAAAATTGAATTGTTTTACCGATTGGTTTACCATCCAGATCGTTTTCAATAATGAAAAAATCTTCTTTGCTTCGCATGATTAAACCTGATTTTTGATTCCGATCAATTCCCGCCGTATTCTCTTTCAATCGCTTGTTTTTTATTTGTGAACTCATTTGTTCAAGTTTTTCAATGATGTCTTTCGCTGTTTGAGAGGGTAATTTGCTGAATATTTTTTCAACAGAAACCGGAACCATCTCAAAGTTAGTGATCCCCGTTCCAAACGCCGCTATGATTCTGTAGACTTCATCAATATTTTCACTATTAGCCATATACGAATAATCCGATATGAACTTATCAGGATAATTAATGTCTAAACAATTCTGCAGCCAGCCATAAATATTTTGAAATAATGCCGCTTCCGTGTGTTCACGATAGAGGTTTTTCTTGTATTGATTCATGATTGATAATAATAGTGCCGATTCATCATTTTTAATATCATCAGCATAAACATTTAATTTCTGAATTAATTGGGGATCTTTAAATTCTTTACCGAGATCAAATTTACCTTCTTTTATATTTCGTGTGAAGACTACTTTTTCACGACCATCCGCAGTCAGTTCCACCAACCACTCGGTAAGAAACCGACTTGAATTCAAGACAACTTCAAATCCATAGGAATAATACCGATCATTTACTAATAGTTCAAATTCAAAATAACTTTCTTTATCTTTATTAATTGGATCAATTTTGCAATATTTTCCAGTGTGTCCCTTAGGTAAACCTTTTAAAATTGTTTCTTTCATAAATTCAATGGCTTTGACCAAATTAGATTTTCCCGAAGCATTGGCACCATAAACTGCTGCAAACTTTAGTAATTTTATTTTTCCATCATCATAGATATGGTCTTTTTTACTTCTGACTTTACCGGCTATCATAGAAAATTCCTGTGACTTATCACCTTCCCTTGTCGAAAAGGACAAAAAGTTCTTTACATTAAATCGAATAAGCATATCGATACCTCCTGGTATTTCCTGGCGATTAACTAATTCTATGTGACAATTTCACCTTAGTCAATAGTTGTTATCGATTTATATTTGAAATAAAGAAGCATTGAATGGGTGCCAAATATGATATCATTAAATAAAAAGAGATAAATGGCAGGTGAAAGAATGGCTGATATTAAACTAAAGCTCCTTCGGGTTCTGGAGATTATTAAAGAAACCGATGAAAACAACCCCTTAACCACCGCACAGATTTCAGAAAAACTCAGACTCTTTGACTTGGAAGCCGAGCGAAAAGCCATCAATCGGGATATTAATATTCTAATTGAAGCAGGCTATAACATTCAATTATGTACGAACAATAAACTGGGCTATTTTTTGACAGCCCGGAAGTTTGAGAATTGGGAGCTGAAAGTCATCATGGACGCAATTGTCAGTGCCAAATTCCTGACCACCCAGGATACCGAGAAACTCACAGAAAAACTCATATCCCTTTCAAGCGCTGAGGGGGGAAAGCTGCTGTCCCAGGTAACCCCGGTCAACAGCCATATAAAATCCGAGGATCCTCTCATAAAAACGATGATTGGCCAATTGCTGGAGGGGATCCGAAAATAGAAAAAGGTCCGATTCCAGTATCAGTTTACCAATCAGAATTTGTCAAATTACTTTTTCTACAGTCTGAATCCAGGGATGATTAACGATCTCTACATTTCATCAAGCCAATTTAAAGTCATTGACGGAAACGGTGAAATGGCCAGTACCTATCCGGCAAGTACCACCGGAAGTCCTCAGCCGACGCCCATCGGGGCAAAAAGCGTGGGTTGCCAGTGCGCCTATGGACTGAATAACGCCAGTTCGGAAATCACAGTCAATGTGGAAGTGTACGGCAACAAATATAAGAAGTATGAAGCGGTATTTAAATTGCCGGTTTCCTAGCATTGGAAAGTGGAACCATCACCGATGATTCCACTTTTGGGATGGCCCGGACGTTTGTGCACATGCGGTTTTTTATTTACTCAAAAATGATCGCCCATAACCAAGTTATACAGCACAAATCGTGTAACATACCGTATGGGCGGATAGTATCCGCCAGCAGACGTTTGTTTTTAAAATTGACGTTTGCGGGCGATTAATAATCGCCCCTTGTATAAAAAACTTATGGAGGCAGACAAGGTGTCTGCCTTGTCCGGGGAACCTCAGGTTCCCTATGTCATTTTATTCATGATCATAATCGCTGTAACATTTTACAATTTAATTTTAAAGTCGGTCATAATATGTTTCTCATCATATTTCATGGCGACGGCATGTTTAGCAATATCTTTTTTAAATTGTTTCACATTACCATTTAATGCTTTTTCTAAAAAACCACAGGATTTCAATCAAATATAATCATGGCAGGATCTATTCAAATATTTGGTTGCCATCCGATAACAGGTTTGATTTTGGACGACCGATGAGATAAAAACAAACCGTGCCAACCACAATAAAGCCAATGACCCCGATGATGCCAACCGGCAGGGGACCCACAAAGGGACTGGTTTGACCAATGGTGAACCAGACTGAAAAAGCGGCAAAACCGTTCATGGCGCCATGGGCAATGGCAGCAGGCAGCACGCTTCTGGTTTTGATGGCGATATACGAGAGAAACGAACCTGCAAAGAAACAGAAAATAACCATGGCCAGAATACCGCCCCAGGGGTAAAACAAATAGCCCAGTCCGTAATTATGCCCCTGGGTAATTCCTTTTTCCCGGCGTTTTCCAGTCAGTGTGGCAGCAATAATGATCTCTTTCATTTCTTTCACCTCGATAATCATTGTTATTTGATATCATTATACGAAGTTCCGAATAAATTAGCAATGGGTTAACAGTTGATTTTAGTTGATAAAATCAACTGTTAAGAAACTATTGTTATTTGCAAAACGTCATCGCGTCTACTTGAATTATTTCGCAAATGTGTTATACTGATACAAATTGATACTAGTTTGTATCAGGATCGGAGAAATGATATGAATGCTGGGAAATTTGCCATGATGCTGTCAGATAAACACATCACAGATTTGAAAAAACTGCAACACAAGTATTCACCATCCGATGTGTCTGAGTTTGTGCTGTTGCTTAGGGAAAACCTCTTCAAGACACTGCCTATTTTGGATTTTGACGGGAATTCCCTTGTCTACCTGGAAAATGTAGTCCAGGTAAGGATGTCATCAGCTAAGGTTCTGTTCAACCGCCCCCGGTCAACCGTCCGCTACAGCCTGAAAGCAATGGAGGACGAAATCCACTCAACCCTGTCCATTGAAAATATCGACTCTTCCCGTGAAAGTATTCGCAAAATACTCAGTGGTTATGCACCAAAAGACGAAAGTGAGAACCGTCTCTTTGGCATGAAAAAAGGGCTGGATTTCATCAGCGATCCGGCCAACAGAATCACAGAAGAAACACTGCATCTGCTTTACATGATGACCGTTGGTGATTTTCTGGAGGATGAGAACAAACTGGAGGCAGACAGTTACTACCGACAGGATGCTGTTTATATTATGGGGGATCAGATCGAGCATTGTGGTTTGCCCCATGACAAACTTTCAGAATATATGGGGCAATTGGTGGAATTTATCAGGTGCGAAAATGAGATGAACGATCTTCTTAAAGGGGTGATCATTCATTTTTACATCGGTTATCTTCATCCCTACTTCGACGGAAACGGACGAATGGCACGGCTTTTGCATTTATGGGTTCTGATCCAGCAGGGGTATTGTGCTGCTTTGTTTGTTCCATTTTCCAACTACATTAACGCTACCCGTAAAAAGTATTACCAGGCCTTTACCCTTACTGAAGACAATGCCAAAATCAGCGGGGTCCTGGATGCAACCCCCTTTCTGGTCTATTTTATTGAAGAGGTCTATAACCGCTTTACCCCTTTGTCAGTGGCTCAAACCGACAACCTGGCCGTTTATGAACAGGCCTTGTCTGATGGATTGATCACTGAAAAAGAAAAATCACTCTTCAATTTTATTCTGGCCGCCTATGGGAACGATGAGTTTTCCACCAAGACACTCGAAAAAGACCACGGTCACGCCGCCTACGCCACCATCCGAAGCTTTGTGCTGAAATTCACGGAACTGGGACTGTTGGGGGTTAGAAAATACGGGAACCGAAATAAGTATTTTGTTGTGTAAAGAGCTCGATTGCCAACGATTATTATCCGCCCCTTGTAAAATCAAAATTTGTTCCAAAACCGTAGGGGCGATTATTAATCGCCAGCAAACGTCCCCTTGTCTACAGCAGGGCAGAAATCAGTAAATGGCGATATAAAGGTTGCAGATATAACATAATAATGCTATAATTAGGCCATAATAGAGTAAAATAGCAAGGAGATAATACTATGCCTCAGATTCGACCGATAAAAGATTTGAGAAATACCACTGAAATCTCGGAATTATGCCATCAAAAGCAAGAGCCGATTTTTATAACTAAGAATGGCTATGGAGATTTGGTTGTCATGAGCATTGAGACTTATGAAAGTACCATTGCAAAGTTAGATTTATATCAGAAGTTAGCTGAAGCTGAAGCTCAGATTAAAAATGGTGTAGAACTTTTAGATGGAGAAGAAGTTTTTAAAAAGCTCAGAGAAAAACATGGTAAAAAATAAGTTCAGTATCGCGATTACACCCAAAGCCAATGAAGATCTGGATGAGATTTATGGTTACATCGCAAATGAACTTTCAAATGAAAGTGTAGCTGAAAATCTGATGGATAAAATCGAAACGAAAATTATGCGTCTCCAGGATTTTCCATTATCCGGTTGTTTTGTTGAAGATGAAATTTTAAGAGTTAAAGGTTACCATAAACTTATTATTGAAAATTTTATTGCCTTTTATATTGTAAATAAACTGGAAAAAAGAGTTATCATAATGCGTGGGCTGTATGGCAGGCAAAAATATCAGGACATTATTTAGAACTTAATAGAGGAAAACTTATGATGAAACATACTGAGTTAAGATGCGCCTGCGACAGCAGCGTGACTAAGCTACCGGATGTTCACAATTTTTGGGATGGCCCAGACGTTTGTGCACATGCGGTTTTTTATTTACCCAAAAGCGGAAATTAACGCCAGGTAAAACAGCACAAACAATCGCATCATCCCGTAGGGGGCGATTATCAATCGCCAGCAAACGTCAATATTAAAATAAACGCTTGCTGGCGGGTACTACCCGCCCCTTGTCTACTCATTTTTTTATTTTCAAATCCATCCTTATGCTTTCCTTATAATTGATTAGTAAGATAAACCCAGGAAAATCATTGGAGGTTATGTAAATGGAAAAATATATTTTAGAAACAAAACATTTGACGAAACAGTTTAAAGATCAAAAGGCGGTAAATGATCTGTCCATCGGGGTCAAAGAAAACTCGATTTTTGGGCTGCTGGGGCCTAATGGTGCCGGAAAGTCAACCCTTTTAAAAATGATCACCGGTCTGTTGAAACCCACCCAGGGAAGCATCATTTTTCAGGGAAGGATCTGGGAACGCAAGGATTTAAGTAAAATCGGGGCATTGATTGAAAACCCCGGAATTTATCCCAATCTGACGGCCATGGAAAACCTAAGGCTGGCCTGCACCCTTTATGAACTGCCCGGGTCAAGAGCCGAAGAAGTCCTGTCCCTGATCGGTCTTGAAACTCCGGGGAAAAAGAAGGTGCGAAATTTTTCCATGGGCATGAAGCAGCGGCTGGGCATTGGCATAGCCATCATCAACAACCCCAAACTCCTGATTCTGGATGAACCCACCAATGGTTTGGATCCATTGGGCATTGAAGAATTACGGGAGCTGATTCGCTCTTTCCCAGCCAGGGGGATAACGGTCATCCTTTCCAGCCATATTTTAACCGAGGTGGCTTTGATTGCGGACGAGGTGACCATTATTTCAAATGGTGTGGTGGGCTACCATGACGTTGTGAAAAAAGATGAGGATTTAGAAAAAATCTTTATGGATGTTATTGGGAAAAACAGAGGTGCATACTGATGTTGGCCATTATTCACGCTGAATTTCAAAAAAGCAGGGGATCATCGATTCATCAGTTCGTGATCATGGCGCCTGTGGCGGTGCTGGTTTTAAGTTATTGTTTAGGCGGAGGACAAAACGGTGCGTACAATTGGTGGTATGTCATGTTTCTGCCGGGACTTGTCGCCATTCTTTCGTCAATGGTCATTGGCCGTGACAAAATCCTGGGGTATAAGGGACTCTTTCTTTTCCCCGACGACAAAGCCTTTTTCTGGATCGGTAAGATCCTGTATCTCAGTGTGCTGGTGGTGGTTTCAAGCCTGATTTTTATGTTTGGCATCGCCATCATGGGTTATCTGGATGCACCGGTTATTTCCTTTCAGGCGAATATGGCTGGCGGTGCCGTTTTAGTTTTAACGGCGCTTTTTGAACTGCCGGTTTGCATGTTTCTGGCGGATCGATACAATCTGTTTGCAGCCACGCTGTTTAATATCGTGATGGTGATGGTTTCCGTGGTGGCTTTCCAAACCTCATCCATTCTTCAGTTTTCCCCTTACGGTGTGGGGATTGCATTGATGTGCCCCATTCTTCATATCCTTCCCAACGGGATACCGATTCCCGAAGGCAGCCCGTTGTTGATCAATAATGGCCTGATCATGCCGATGCTGGGGTGCCTGGTTTTGTTTTTGGTCCTTACCGGATTGACGGCACTTTTATTCCGGGGGAGAGAGGAAAAATAAATGAAGTTTAAAAATTTACTGATTACTGATATAATGAAGTTAACATCGACACCTGTTTTCTGGATGCATCTGTTGGCGCCGATACTGGCAGTGATTGTGTTTTTGAGCTATTTTTCTGTGAGCCCCTGGGATGCCGTCATGAAGCAAAAAACCTACATGACCGCTATGTGCATGGCATTTCCCATTCTGATTGCGGTGATGACATCCATGGTGGCGGAAGACGAATACGCCGCGGGAAATTACCAAAACTTACTGGGGACCTATGACAGAAAATGGTCGGCGCTGATGAGTAAATACCTGGTGCTGGTTACCCTGGGAGGACTTAGCACCGCGATTGCGGTGATGGGTTTTTACCTGGGGTTCTCTCACATGACACCTTCTTTGCCACTGTTGACCTATGTGGCTTTGACCGGTATTTTAATGGGGTGCAGTTTGTTTCTGTATGCCTGGCATTTGTTTTTAAGCCTGCGGTTTTCGAAATCGGTTTCCATTGGCATCGGCATTTTTGAAACAATAATTACTGCACTTTTCAGAACGGGAATGGGGGATGGCCGATGGCCGTTTTTTCCCTGCTCCTGGAGCATCCGCTTTACCTGGTTTACCGTGATGCAGCAATCCCAGGAGCAGATCATCCCGGATCCTTTAATGGTTCTGGGGGTGGTTCTGTGCGTCGGGATCACCATGCTTTCCATCCTGATGCTGATGGTGTGGTTTGAAAATTGGGAAGGTCACAAATCTGAAGAATAGGAGCAAAAAATGGCAAACATATTAGTAGTGGATGATGATCCGGGGATTTTGGATCTGATCGCCAATGTTCTGGATAAAAGCGGTCATCATGTTAAGAAAATCGAACATTCCATGGATATCTTAAATGAAAATCTGGATTATTATCAGCTCATTATCCTGGATATCATGATGCCGGGGCTTAATGGCTTTGACTGTTGTGAAAGGATCAGAAACCAGGTCGATTGCCCCATTCTCTTTTTAACGGCCAAAGCTGAAGAAGATGGCCTTGTCCGGGGCCTTGGCCTGGGGGCGGATGATTACATTGCAAAACCCTTTGTCATCAAGGAGCTGAGAGCCCGAATCGATGCCCATTTAAGACGGGAAGAACGGAAAAGAAGCCATGGGTTTACCGTGGGAAACAGTCGCTTTTTTATGTCCCGTAAAGCATGTTACATCGGGGATGCTCTGATAACCCTGACAAAAAGCGAATATGAGATCTCGGAAATGCTGGCCCTTCATCATGGTCAGGTTTTTTCGAAGGAACAGATTTATGAATCGGTATTTGGGGTGTTTGGAGAAAGTGACAACAGTGTGATTGTGGAACATGTGAAAAATATTCGGGGGAAATTTGCTTCTGAAAACGAAGCACCCATCAAAACAGTTTGGGGAGTGGGATATAAATGGGAAGGCTGATAAAAAAAGAAAAAACCCTAAGAAACATATTTATTCGGTTTGTAGGGTTTATGATCGGCTTTAGTCTGCTCATCGCCGGCATTAATGTTGCACTCTTTATCTATGCCACCAATACAGAGGCCATTCAACCGGCAAATTATGCCGAGTCTGCCATTTCAGAAAACAGGGAAAGCTTAGGCAGTACTCAAAAGGTTACACCTGAAATGATTCCGGATGTATCAGAGTTCGGGGTTTACACTTTAGATGGCAATTATGAGTATGGCTCATTTTCCCGGGAAACAGTGAAGTCAATATGGGAAAAATACCAGCATGGAGAATCCTCGTTAACCGGTTCTCGATTTCTTTATGTAATCCCCCGGGACAATTCGGTGCTGTTAATTTCTTATCCTCTTTCCATGCAATT
Source organism: Acetobacterium sp. (assembly GCF_036508315.1). Lineage (GTDB taxonomy): Bacteria > Bacillota > Clostridia > Eubacteriales > Eubacteriaceae > Acetobacterium. The sequence goes on from NZ_DATCHP010000026.1 coordinate 14,072, forward strand.
CAACGATCCTGGCCTCCGGCAATTGTTTCCGGATATTGAAATGTTCTGGCTGTTATCATTTGTCCTGGAAATGATTTTACTCATCGTCATCCTGTCCTGGAACTTCGGCAGCTATTTAGGCCAAAAGATTTCAGTCCTCCAGTCAGTTTCCAAAAACATTGAAAATCACAATCTTGATTTTGATTTTGGAAGCAGTGATATCACCGAAATCAATCAGGTATTGGACAGCCTTTATCACATGCGGGATGGTTTAAAAGCGTCATTGGTGTCCCAGTGGAAAACAGAAAAAACAAAGCAGGACCAAATTTCAGCCCTTGCTCATGATATCAAGACCCCTTTAACCATTGTTAAGGGGAATGCCGAGCTTCTGGGTGAAACGGACCTGGATCATGAACAGTCGATATACCAAAAATATATGCTGGAGAATGCAGTCCAAATGGAGGAATATATCAATAAACTGGTGGAACTTTCAAAATTGGATGAACCCCAGGAGCTGAATTTCGAAAAAGTCAGGGTGAAAGATCTCATCGATGCCATCCATGAACAGACCAAAGGGTTGATGGTTCAAAAAAACATTGGGCTTGTCTGGCAGGAAGAGGATCTGACAAACGCCTTTATTCAGGCCGATGGGGAAAAGCTCCACCGCGGGATAATGAATGTCATCGGCAATGGGGTTGAATTTACGCCGAACCAGGGAACCCTTACGGTAATGGTTTCAAAAAAACTGAAGGCACTGGTTCTGACCATTCTGGACAGTGGGGACGGTTTTTCAGCCCAGGCACTTGACCATGGAAAAGAACAATTCTTTAAGTCGGACACCAGTCGAACCAATCACAAGCACCATGGCATGGGACTATATATTGCCGATAGCATTATTAAACAGCATGGTGGTCAATGCGTATTGGGTAACGGCGAACATGGGGGAAGTGTCAGCGTCACTCTGCCTCTTTTGTAGCTAAAAGAGAAAACCCACATTATCAGAAAGGGCAGACAAGGGGACCCCCCTTGAGAGACTCCAGAGATAATATTTAATTGACAGTTGGAAAATAATATGTTACACTTATAAAATTACGTAAAACGAACAGGCATTTAGAATGACTATATGCTGGGCCGTCATTGGCAGCAGGGTGGTATCCTGTGGGACTTCAATCACAATTGAAAGTTCCACAGGATTTTTTTTGGTTCTCCAGGAGCAGCCAAAGAAAAAGGTCCATAGCCGGTTTCTTTTAAATATAGGAGGAAAACAGTCATGAAAAATTTTGATCGAAAAAGCAAAACTGCTTTATTGTCAATTTTCTCAAACACATTGCTGATCATTTTAAAAGTAGTGGCCGGCATATTAAGTGGCTCTGTCAGTATTATTTCAGAAGCCATCCATTCTTCAATGGACCTTATGGCATCACTCGTTGCCTTTATGTCCGTGAGGACATCTGCAAAACCCGCAGACCGGGATCATCCTTATGGTCATGGTAAAATCGAGAACATATCAGGGATTGTGGAAGGCCTATTGATCTTCATTGCCGCCGGTTTGATTATTTTTGAAGCAGTGAAAAAGATATCCGAACCAATGGAAATTGAAGTGGCCGGTATAGCCATTGCAGTCATGCTGACAGCAGCAGTGGTTAACTTCTTTGTTTCGAGAATTTTATACAAAGTCGGGAAAGAAGAAGATTCCATGGCCCTTGAAGCGGATGCGCTGCACCTGAAAACAGATATTTATACTTCATTAGGCGTGGCTGCGGGTATCATCCTCATAAAACTCACTGGAATTTTGGTGCTGGATTCAGTCGTCGCAATATTAGTGGCGCTGCTGATTATCAGGGAAGCCTGGGTATTATGCCGCAACGCCCTTGAATTTCTCATGGATGGCAGACTTTCGGATATCGAAGAGCAGGAAATAAAAACAGTGATTCAAAATGTTAAAAAAGAGTGTGGCAAAGAATTAATCGATTTTCATAAGCTGAAAACACGAAAGTCCGGAAATATCAGACACATCGATTTTCATATCACCGTGGATCCCAGCCTTACTGTCGAGGCAGCACATGAAATTGTGGGATGTTTAAAAAAAGAAATATGTGACGAATTAAAAAACACCCGGGTAAGCGTTCATATCGATCCTTATCATCCTCAAAAAGAGCATGACCCATTGAAAGAAATTAAGATTCTGGCAGTAGCCGAAGACAAAATTAGAAATCAATAAAATTCACCAAACAAAACTGATTTGAATATTTTCAATACTGTAACCAGCAAATTCTCATCAACAATATATTCATCATCTTCCAGACAAAAGGACAGAAAATTTACGATGAACCCGCTTTTTGTCTGGGTCTTTTGGAGAAAAACAAAGACAATATTAAATCATTAGGCGCCCATTAATCAGGCGTCTTTTATTTGTCCGAAATTCGAGGGCTTATATAAACAGAAGTAAGAAACGTCCCCTCGTCTAAGATGGAAAGGTTACTTGACATTGATGTTTAACAATGATATTATAAAAATGGAAAACAAACTTTCCATATAAGGAGATGATAGTTTGAAAAATAGGCTTGAAGAAATTCGAAAGCAAAGAGGAATAAAGCAAGAAGAACTCGCTGAAATTTTAGCGGTTTCAAGACAAACAATAGGTTCTCTTGAAAATGGTCGGTATAATCCATCAATCATATTGGCATTTAAAATAGCTCGATATTTTGATATGTCTATTGAAGAAATGTTTATTTATGAGGAGGAACAAAGTAATGAAAAAAAATAGGATTTGGCTATACGTACTTTTATCAGCCATAGGTGCGATTTCGGTTTATATTGGCGGTTTTATTTTGGTTGAAGAAAAATTAAAAATGCTTTCTGGTTTATGCATTGGTTTAGGGTCAGCTGTATTTTGTCTTGGAATAGGAAATTTTATTGGCGCACTTATTATTTCGAAAACCGAAAATGAAGAAATGACACACCGGAAAAATATTGAAGTGAATGATGAACGAAATATGCGGATTCGGGAAAAGGTTGGAGCAAAGATTAATCAAATTGTCATTTATGTCATTTCAGTTATCGTGTTAGCTCTTGGTTTTATGGGTGTAGATGTGGTCATCATTATTATGATTTCTTCTGTGCTTTTATTAGAACTTGTGCTGGCAATTGTATTAAGCAACTATTATTCTAAAAAAATGTAGATTATTCGATTAATCATGGGGGTAGAGTTACTGGGAAATAATAGTTATTATAATTATGTGTATTCACCTGGGAAAATTGCGAATGGAAGATGGTCGTGACTATTCCACTTGAATAGTGCATGCTTACCGATGATTCAGAGCGGTGTTTCCGATATTTCAAAGCACCCTTTTCCAGTGTTGACAATGGATAATAGGGGACGGTTCTTTTGTGCTCTTTTCCCGCAGAATAATTCCACGTATTCTCACTGAAGAATCTTCAAGCGATCTGCTATCACAGTCACTTTCCATCACTCCTAAAGGGGTTTATAAAATTACTTTATCACCAGCCACAATCCAGGAATCATCAATGATCCTGGATTTTTTATTGCATTTTTTTCATTACTGGATTGGTCCCCAAGGGGGAAGTTTAAAAGATGCGCGATTTGTGCCGCCTAATGTGGCTGATATGATAGAGGCCATGTCAGACTTAGAGAAGTTTCTTAACAACGAAGATGGGTTAGATCCATTCATCAAAATAGCACTTGCCCATTATCAGTTTGAAACCATCCATCCTTTTTTAGATGGCAACGGCAGAATTGGGCGATTATTAATTACTTTGTTTTTGATGGAAAGAAAAGTCCTCAGCTATGAAACACTTTATATATCCTATTTTCTCAAGAAAAACCGGGTTGAATATTATGATCGGTTACCGAAATAAGGCTTAAAGGTAATTTTGAGCAGTGGATTAAGTTTTTTCTTTTAGCTGTTCATGAATCCGCAGAAGATGCCATTCAAACAATTGAAAAGCTTGTAAAATTACATAATAAGAATTTTAAGCGAATCGAAACCAATGTTGGGAGATCTTTAAAGACGGTTAAGATGTTATTGAATTATCTTGAAAGAAATCCAATCATTGATATTAAAAAAACCAGTACAGCCTTGGAACTTTCATATAATGCTGTTTCTAATGCAGTCAAGCAGCTCCTGGCTTTGGAAATATTAATTCAACCCGAGAGTGGGCAAAGAAATCGCGTTTTTGCCTATGAAGAATACCTGGAAATTATGAGAAAAGACACCTAGGTGATAAGGGGAGTGCATTGAAGTTATAAAAAAACGAGCAAAGCGGCGGGCGAAAAAATGCCCGCCGCGCTATGCGGTTAATATGGAAAGAGCTTAAATTAATAGGTCATTCAAACAAATAATTTTACTACCTTTACTTTCATAATAACGTAGCATTTCGTCAATTTTCCTTTTATCATAACTGGTAACGCAATCTGATAGGACATTAACGCCATAATTTGCTTTGCGTAAGTTGTAACAGGTTGATTTAACACAAGCAACAGCATCTGCTCCTGCTATGTAGAAATCACATATTTCATTTTTACTAATAAAGTCTGTAAATTCTTCACAGCTTAATGCGTTTCCTTTGTATTTTGTAAAAACATTTTTTGATACTATTTTCAAGTCTGAAGCTAATTCAGACCCATATGTATTGGGTTTAAGAGTCCTCGTGCCGGCTGATAAATTTTCATGCCTTATATAAATAACATGAATATTATTATTGACTGCCCAATCAATAGCTTTATTGATATTGCCAATAACATCCTTGTAATTCTTTGTTATGTCATTTTGAATATCGATTATTACTAAGGCTTTTTTCTGCATAGTGTTTCCTCCTGATAGGTAGATTGATTTGTTTGCTTTTTATTATACCTTGTAATTGTTGACAACAGTATGGCAACAATCTATAATGATAACAAGAAATTTTGGAAGGCGGCTATCAGATGAAAGTTGACAGGCTTATTAGCATTATTATGATACTCCTTGATAAAAAGCGTATAGGCGCACAGGAGTTAGCAGATATGTTTGAAGTTTCACCCCGCACAATCTACCGCGACATAGACACTATCAACATGGCGGGTATTCCTGTTCGCTCAACATCGGGAGTGGGCGGCGGCTTTGAAATCATGCAGAAATACAAGATCGATAGAAAGGTTTTTTCGACTGCCGACCTTTCCGCTATCTTGATGGGGCTTTCCAGTCTTTCCAATATGATACGAGGTGATGAACTGGTAAACGCCCTTGCGAAAGTCAAGAGTTTTATCCCCGCCGACAGAGCGAAAGACATTGAATTAAAAGCAAATCAAATATATATAGATTTAAGTCCGTGGATGGGCAACAGGAACATACAACCATATTTAGAGATTATCAAAACAGCTTTACAGGAAAGCAAGCTACTTTCGTTTGAATATGCAGACCGCTACGGAAATAAAACCGCACGAACAGCCGAGCCGTATCAGCTTGTATTGAAAAGTAGTCATTGGTATTGGCAAGGGTATTGCCATAAAAGAAATGATTTTCGCTTATTTAAACTATCCCGCACATCAAACCTACAAATACAAGAGGAATTTTTTACGCCACGAGATTATCAAAAACCGCAGTTAGATTTTACTGATATTTTGGCAACTATGCAAACAAAAATCAAAATTCGTATTCATAAATCTGTCATGGACAGGGTACTTGATTATTGCACTTATGAACACTTTTCACCAGACGGTGATGAGCATTACATTGTTAGTTTTCCTTTCATAGAGAACGAATACTACTACAATATTCTTTTCAGTTTTGGGGATAAATGCGAGTGTTTAGAGCCGTTACATATCCGCACAGAAATGAAGCGTAGAATACATGATATAGCTACCATATACGAAAGTTAATAAGTGGAGTAAGACGAAAAAGACAAACGAGTTGCCTTGCCCTTTTTATTCCGTTCTTTCCGTTGTTGTAGGTAGTAAGAAGAAAGTTTCGTAGCAAACATAGGAAGTGTAGGAAGTGTAGCCATATTTCCGTATTTTGTCCGTCCGCGCCCTGCGGCTTGTCGGCAAAATTGCTTGTTGGGAAGTTTCCCTGCCTCTTAACTTATTTGCGGATATATGAAATAGTGAAACAGCCCTGCCATAATGTGGCAGGGCTGTGATTGTTACAGCAATGAGAAACCTTGACCCAGGATGGCTGTCCAGTTGCTTTTCTGAAACAGAAAACGCCTATGCAAATGATTGAAGGTAATAGAAATTTGATGTATAATTTCCCCATGACTCCGCTCGACGCCTGTGGTCGAAAATGCATATAAAAAATTAAGTGTAATTTGATGAGGAATATGCTTTTATTATAACTGGCGGAGCCAGGCTCTAAAAAACGAAGCAGTCGTAATTAATTAAATTAGAAAAGAGGCAAACTATGAAATTCTCAACCTTTAGGGGCGGCTGGTAGCCGCCCGAGACGTCAGGGCGATAGCCAACGGTTGCATAAACACACCACCGTCAAAGCGATTAAAAATCGCGCCCCAACAACCCCAAGGTGACAAACAAAAAACGTCCCCTTGTCACCCCTTTAGGCATCCACACGTCGTTGCTTAATCAGCACCAGCGTTACCGCCAGCACCGCAACCGCAAAGCCCAGAATCACGATCATGCTGGTGAAGATCGAGGTCAGATTGGCCGCATTGAAAGTGACCGCGGCGGTGATTTCATTATTGGCTTTGACATACCAGTAGGTGGGGGTAAAGCTGGCAATGGTCATGACATTGTCGCCCAGCAGCGCCTGGGGGACAAAGACGCCGCTGATAAAGCTGGTGCCCAGGGCGAAGACATTGGCGACGGCGGACATGGCGCCCCGGCTTTTGACCAGATTGCCGATCAGATAGCTGATGCTGAGGGCCGCCAGGGTGAAGACAAAGGAGTTTAAAAGCAGCAGTCGACCGGTGGCGGTAAACATAAAACTGCCATACATGAAAAAGCTGGCCGAGATCAGGACAAGCCAGACGATCACAGCAAAACTGAGGTTGCCGAGGACCATCTGAAAATTCATGTTGGCGGAGCGGAGGGGAGAGCAGAGATTGCGGCGTTTCAAATCCGTATTATTGAAAACCAGCATCACCGAGCAGACCCCCAGAATCAGAATGGCGAACAGGGAATAGGACAGAAAATTGAAATAGTAGCCGGATTTTTCAGCATAGGCGGAGTGGGTACCGCTGCTGATCATGGTCACTGCAGTGGCGTTGGCCAGATCCTCTTGCAGATGTGCCACCAGATCAGTCTGGCTGAGACCGGGCAGATAGGTGGTGTAGGTTTTAGCAGTGTTCAGGTATTTGTTGATCAGCAGATCCATGTAGATGTTGCTGGTGGAATCGGGCACCGTTGTTTTTTCCAGCTGGACGTCGCTGCCATTGAGCATGGCGGCGGTAAAGCCTGCGGGAACCCGGAGGATGTATTCCACCTGGCGGAAGAACAAAGCATCCTGGAGTTTTTGGGTGTCATCGGGAATCGCCACCAGGTTGGCATTTTCACCGAGATAGGTTTTGAGGCCCGCCACCAGCGGCGAATCGACATCGTCATTGATAAAGGAAATGTTGACCTTGACCTTGGTAAAATCGGTATTCTGGGGCGGTTTATAGGCGCTGCTGAGCAACAGTGCCAGGACCATGAAAACCACCAGGTAAATCATAATCTGGGCGCGATTTTTCAGAATTACTTTGAAGAAAGCTTTATAAACTTGCATATTTCTGTCTCCTTAATACAAAATAGGTAACCGCGCTGAAGATCAGCGTGAAGCCGCACAGCAGCAGGATGTCGGTGAAAAACTGGGTATGGGTATTGTAGTAGTACAGCGCATAAAAACTGTCCGTGATCAGGTTGGCCGGGTTGAGGTAGGCAAGAATGGGGGCTTTGGTCATCACGACATATTTTATGTCGGCGGACATCATCCCGGCCAGAAAACACATGGTCATGGTGGAACCGATCAGGATACCAATTTTGAGACCCTCGCCCTGTTTGATGATGGATGCCAGGCAGGCGCCGAAGGTCACCCCGGTGAGGCTGCCCACCAGGCAGGTCAGCACGATATAGCCAGGCTGATCGCCGAAGCTGATGCCCAGAACCCCGCTGATGAAGGTCAGCAGAATCATCAGTTCCAGCATCTGAATCGTTGTGGCGGCCAGCATTGAAGACAGAAAGACCGTCAGTTTATTGGTCGGCGCCAGATTGATCCGGGCCCCCACGGCGGAGAGATCCGCCTGAATGGCCACCACTTCTTTGATTCCGAGAAAGCCGCCGTATAAACAGGTCATGGCAATCAGGGCGTAGAAATAATTGACAACCGGATCCGGGTTGGCCTGGCTGGCGGATACCGCGGTCAGGTATTCGGTGCGGTTGGAAATGCCGTCGAGGCTGCCGCTTTGCAGAGCCCCGGGGTTTTGGGTGATAACGGTGACGATGGTGGCATTCGATTGCACATAATCATCCAGAAAGCCCCGGATAATGGTCTGATTGAGACCGGACTGGTTGACCACCAGTTTGAGATCGGGATCGAACGTGATATAACCGTCGATTTGATTATCTTTCAGCAGGGTATCCGCTTCTGCCTGGGTGGTATTTTGCACAACAAACAGATGATCAGCCCCATTGATGGCCTGGGTGAAAGCCGGGTTCTGATCCAGCGCCTCGTTCTGAATCACGGCCACATTCACTTTCACAAAATTATCGGAGCTTGAGATGTTTGAAAAGGCCAGGTTGAACAGGGTTGCCAGCAGAATCGGAAACAGAAAGGTCCAGAACATTAATTGTTTATCTTTAAAGATGCACTTGAGGCGATAGCGATAATTGAATAAAAACATAGTATTTCTCCTAATCTCTCAGCGCTTTGCCGGTTATTTCCAGAAAGACATCGTTCAGGGTTGGCGGTTCGGAATAAATTTTACCGATGCTAATATTCTGGTTCTTCAGGTAATCAAGAATCGCAATCAGCGTATTTTTCCCCTGACCGGACTTCACCACCAACTGATGGTCGGTCAGCTCAGCCGAAATAATGTGGGGCAGGGCTGCGATTTCGGTTAGATCCAGATGCTCGGGATTGAGCAGTTCAAGGTTGATGTGCTCACCGGATTTGATCATCTGCTTCAGTTCTTCATTGGTGCCCATGGCAATGATCTTGCCCTTATCCATGATGGCGATGCGGCTGCAGATCTGCTCAACCTCTTCCATATAATGGGTGGTGTAGATGATGGTGGCGCCCTGGCGGTTCAGCTCCAGAATGCCTTCGAGGATATTGTTGCGGCTCTGGGGATCGACGGCCACGGTGGGTTCATCAAGAAAGATGAGTTTGGGCTTATGGGCGATGCCGCAGGCGATGTTCAAACGGCGGAGCAGGCCGCCGCTGAGTTTTTTCGGATAGAATTTTTTAAAATCTCCGAGCCCCACAAAATCGATGGCTTCGGCCACCAGTTTTTTGCGGGTTTGTTTATCGCTAATGTACAGGCAGCAGAAGTAATCGATGTTTTCGTAAACCGTCAGCTCATCAAATACGGCCACGTTCTGCATCACCACCCCAATGTTGCGTTTGATATCATAGGCGTCCGGGGTCATCGGCTGATCATAGAGTTCGATGGTGCCCTTATCATATTTAAGCAGCGATAAAATACAGTTGATAGCGGTGGTTTTACCGGACCCGTTGGGGCCCAGCAGACCCAGGATTTCACCTTCCTGGACTTCCAGATTGAAGTGGTCCAGAGCGATCAGATCGTCGTATCGTTTGACCAGGTTTTTCACATTTATTAACATTATATTCCTCCCGAATAAATCAAGTCATTTAAACTTGTTGATGTGTTTATTCTAACGGTTCTGGCGGCTGATTGGAAGTGACGGTGCTCATGATTCAAAATGACAAATGTCATCATTTATGTTAATATATGTGATAATAACAACGTTGGGGAATGAAGGTTTGGTAGAAACGATGAATAAATTAATTGATAAACTGATTATTTTTGTGTTTTGTCTGGCGCTGTATCTGACGACCGTGGCCAATGCCTATGTGATTGTGATGGTACTGGCAGCGATTATCTTCAGTGCCGCGTCAAGCTATCTGGATGAAGGCCGGATCACCGCGGGGATCTTTATTGCCTATGTGATTTTCTGCTTTTTTGAACCAGTCAGTTTAGCTTTTCTGCCCCTGCTGTGCTACGATGTGCTGATTTCCAGTTATAAGTGGCTGTGGCTGCTGGCCTTACTGCCATTGATCACCGGTTTAAATCTGCTAAGCGGCACGGCGAGTGTTTTAATTCCGATTTTTATCGTCGTGGCCTACTTTTTAAAAAAGCGGACCCTGTCGCTGGAAACCATGAAAAAAGACTATTTTATGCTGCGGGATCAGGCCAAGGAAACCGCGCTGCAAATGGAAAAGAAAACCCAGGTGCTGATGGAGAAACTGGATTATGAACTGAATCTGGCCACCCTGAAAGAACGCAACCGGATCGCCCGGGATATCCATGACACTGTCGGCCATATGCTGTCCCGCTGCATTTTACAGACCGGCGCACTGCTGGTTGTGAGTAAAGATGAGCAGATAAAAGCGGGGCTGGGAAGCATCACGGAGACCCTTTCGGAGGCCATGAACAGCATCCGGGACAGCGTTCATGATCTCCATGACGAAGCCCTGGATGTCCAGGTGGAACTGCAGACCTTAATTAATAATTTTAAGTTCTGCCCGGTAAAATTCGATTATGATGTGGAAACAAACCTGGAAAATGACTTGAAATACTGTGTTATTGCCGTTGTCAAAGAGGCCTTTTCAAATATCATCAAGCACTCAGATGCCACTTGCGTGTCCTTGACGGTTCGTGAACATCCGGGCCTTTATCAACTGGTGATCCAGGACAATGGCACCAAAAAGGTGTACAGCGATGATCGGGGCATGGGCTTGAAAAATATTTCGGACCGAGTCACGGCACTTAACGGGAATGTACACATCAGCACGGACAAGGGCTTCAGAATATTTATTTCTGTGCCCAAAAATAAATAAGCGAAGCGTGGAGAAGTTGATGAAAATAGTAGTTGTGGACGATGATAAGCTGGTCTGTGCGTCTTTGAAAACCATCATCGAGTCTGAAGGTGATATCACAGTCGTGGGACTCGGTCATAATGGTCGGGAGGGAATTGCGTTGTACAACCAATTAAAACCGGATGTGCTGCTGATGGATATCCGCATGGAAATCATGACCGGTCTCGAGGCGGCGGAGACCATTTTAGGACAGGATGCGGCCGCAAAGATTTTATTTTTAACGACCTTTGTAGATGATGAATACATCATCAAGGCCCTTAAGCTGGGGGCAAAAGGTTATCTGATCAAGCAGAATTTTGAGAGCATTGTCCCTTCGCTGCGAGCCGTGAATGCGGGACAAAATGTATTTGGCCAGGATATCATCACAAAAATTCCGGGCCTCGTCAATCATGAGCAAAAACTTGATTTTTCCGCCTATGATTTAAATGAGAAAGATCTGGAGATGATTAACTGGGTCGCCCTGGGCCTTAATAATCGGGAAATTGCCGGCTGTGTCTATTTAAGTGAAGGAACAGTAAGGAATCGGATCAGCATTATTCTGGAAAAGCTTGAGCTGCGGGATCGTACCCAACTGGCAATCTTTTATTATAAGAATAAAGGATGATATTTGGGATATGATTAATAAGAGCAAAGAAAAGAAGCCCGAGAGTTTACCGGCAATGGCTTTAATGGCACATTGTCCTGGCCAATTTGATCCACTATAACCTTCAGACTGCCTTTTGTTTCATAGCTCAACAAGCGGTTGCAACATCTGAGAATGGCCGACAAATATTCAATCGTCAGCAGGTTTTTGGTGATTTCCTTTTTGAAATAGTAATAGATACCCCCATTAACAATAATTGAAATGATCAGACTCATCAGGCCGATGGTGGGATCAATGAGACATATCCCAATGCACAGAAACGGAATAATTGACAGGATCGAGTAGACCATTGGGTTCTTGAGTGCCTTCATTTCAATTCCGAAAATAAGTGCAGAAACATCGTTATAGTTGGCTTTGCCCAATTTTGCAAGAATCATTTGAATTTCCAGACGTTCTTTGGGATTGTCCTCGAAAAAAGTAATGAGCTGATCTCTTTTCCTAAGTGGTTCATCCTCCCATTTTGGCTCATGAAGGGTTGCATACAACACTTCGTCACCAACAGAGGTCAGACAGGTATTCATCTGTTTAAACACATCGTCCATATCCAGATCGCTCCATGTTAAGTCATCAATAACCACATCGATCGTTTCATATTTAAGTTTTCGATCCCAATAATCGGTCACGCTTCCCCAAATAGCGGGATCGAAACTGGTTGGTGTTTTTCCAAACCCATTAATTAACCGTTGCCGCGAATTTTGGCTGACTTTTCGGCTGGAAAATAAATTAAAAATGATAAAAGCTATGATTCCAACAACCACAAAAAATAATATTCCCATTAGATACTCCTCAAATTCTGACATTACTATAAAGATTTTTGAATAACCGCCAGAAAAACATGCACTTAATATACCCCTTCGCCTGTTCAATGTCAACTTTATGGAGCAATTGAATGGTCTATCAATATCCTCCCGCGCCTATTAATCAGGGCGTCTTTATTTGTTCGAAATTCGCTGGGCTTTAGGCTTTATAGATATGAATGACGCCATTTAAAGCCATTCCGCCTCCATGTTACAATGAATCAAACAAGGAAAGGAGGTGAGAAAAATGGCAGTAACAACCGAACCATTGGGTAAAAAAATACAATTGCGTTCCAACCACGGCATTAATCAACGTTCAGCAAATAAAAAAGATGACATAAACCAGGAAAGGAGCTGATAACCCATCAAACTATTTAGCGAACTGTCCCTATGGTTTCCCCATAACTTACTTTTCTAATTTATCTAAAGTCTCAAGCAACGAATTATATAATCGTTGTTTTTTTTTGCAGTAAATCATGCTGCAATTGATTGAGACCTATTAAATTTCAATAAAAGTGAAATATTACAAGCAGTCAGTCGATTTTAATTGCGTTGATATGAAAAAAGTTGTAGAATTCTCTTATAAGCCTAAATATCTTAGTAAACGTTTTAACGATAAGGGGATAAGCATGGAAAAAAATCCGCACAAGGGTCATCGCCAACGGGTTAAAAACAGAGTAGTAAAGGAAGGGATTGACAGCTTTGAAGATCATCAGATCCTTGAGCTGCTTCTTTTTTACTGCATTCCCATGAAAGACACCAACGAACTAGCCCATCAGTTGATGAATGAATTTGGTTCCCTGACCGGCGTGTTTGATGCCGATCCCAAAGACCTGTGCGCAAAGGCAGGTGTCACCGAAAACACCGGGATTTTACTTTCCCTGATCCCAGCCCTGGCCCGGCGGTACAATCAGGGGAAGTTCAGCGAAAAAGAAGTGCTTAACAGTACCTCAAAGGCCGGTGACTATGCCATTGCCTTATTTACCGGTCGACTCAATGAAGTGTTTTACGTCATCTGTCTGGACAGCCAAAATAAGGTCAATCATGCGACCCTGCTCCACGAAGGCACCATCAATGAAGCACCGGTTTACCCCAGGATGATTGTGGAAACCGCCCTGAGACACCAGGCAACCAGCATCATTCTGGCCCATAATCACCCCGGAGGAAGCCTGGAGCCCTCCCAGGCCGATGTGGATGTGACCCGAAAAATAAAACTGGCGACCGAAGCCATTTCCATAACCGTTGCCGATCACATCATCGTCGCCGGGGAGAGTTATTACAGTTTTGCAGAAAACAGGATGCTGTAAAGGATAAGCGAAGACAGTGGACTCCGATAAATACCAATGAAACCGAAAGAGAAAAAACCGTAAGCCGACAATTCCAAATAGGAGTCGTTTCTATCTGGAATACCCAAAACAGCAGACACCGTCTGTTAAATTAAGCTGATCACATTATTGTGGAATTTTAACCGGAGGTATTGAAATGCAAATAGGATGCACAAAAAAAATATTAGACACACTCGATGTGACAGTGTGTGATCAAATTGAAGACAATGACCTGTTTTGCTGGAGTGCCAATCTGCTGACAATCAAGCGACGAAAAGCGGTTGTGGTTGTCAATGACAGCAATCGCTTTGGCTTTGCCCTTTATGGTCTGAAAGCCAAAGATTTTAAGGGATTGAAAACACTGATCGAAAATGGGATCCGGAGATGTCTGCAGAATGAAAACATCAAAGAAGAAGTGATTGATCAGTACTTTGCCCAGGCAAAGGAAACGGTCTTTACAAAAACCAGAGGACGGGTTTTTGTGGCCAGACTCAACCGAGCCTGTGGCGTTGTAGAATGCATGGATGACCTGCTGGACACCTCCGCTTTATACCAGACAGAAGTATCAGGAAACATGAACAGCGACTTATTCAAACCCAGTAAAACCATTGATTATGCCCATCCCTATGAATTGCTGATCCATGATTTTCAGAAGGTATACGGCGAAAAAATCATTGCGCTGGAAGCGGCGGATTTGCTGATCAAGCTGGATCTTGGCGCTTACTCGGCAACCAGAAGGCTACTCGTGCCCATGGGTGTCACCTTTAAAGAACTGCATCAAATCATTCAGATCGCCTTTGACTGGCAGGACAGCCATCTGCACGATTTCAACCTGTTTGATGAACAAGGAAAATGTCTTTTAACGATCATCAGCGAGTTTGAAATGGACGTCGAACCCCGGCCGGATTGCCCCATGGCGCTGGAAAAAGAGGTTCGGATCGATGCGACGATCAGGGATGCAAAAAAGATCATCTACACCTATGATTACGGCGACGGCTGGAATCATACAATTACGGTCCAGGGCATCGTTTCAGACTATGATAAAAATTATCCGTTATGCATCATGGCCGAAGGCAACCGGCCCCCTGAGGATGTGGGCGGGATACCGGGATTTGAAGACTATCTGGAAATCATGAACAACCCGGATCACCCGGAATATAAAGAGATGAAAAGCTGGTCAGCCAGCCAAGGGTATAAAGATTTCAACATTGATATCACCAACCGCAGGCTGAGGTACATACTTAGTAGATAACAGTTAATTGCGAAAGTGTCGTTAGCGACCCTGTCAGTTTACGATAGTATCTATGAATTTCGCAATTACCTGACCAATAAGACAGAAAGAGGAGCCCATGGGCAATTACCGAATAGCCGGTGCCAATGCAGCCAATCAGAATTGCATTACCGGTGAGAATGATCATCTTTATCAATACCTGAAAGCCGCCATTGCCAAAGCCAGTGAAATAGACATCAATGTGTCATTTTTAATGGAGTCAGGCATCCGGCTTATTCTTGATGATCTGAAAACAGCAGTTGACCGTGACGTAAAAATCAGAATCCTGTGCGGCAATTATTTAAACATCACCAATCCCACGGCCCTGTATCTGCTCAAAGATGCCCTGGGTGACCGGGTGGATCTCCGATTTTACAATGTTCCCAATAAATCCTTCCACCCCAAAGCCTATTTTTTCAAATACAGTGATTACGACGAAATTTTTATGGGATCCTCCAACATCTCAAAATCAGCCCTGACCACCGGCATCGAATGGAATTACCGGATTGATTCCCGGGACAATAAAGAGGACTGCGACTATTTCAAACAGACCTTTGAGGAACTTCTGGCCAGTCATTCCATTCCCATTGACGATGCCGAGCTCAAAAGATACTCGAAACAATGGATACGCCCGAAAATCATCTGTCAGATTGAAGACAGCGAAGCCAAAGAAGAAACGGCTGCGGTCGTCGTTAAGGTGGCCCAGGGTCAGGCAAATTTCAAGGTGGACAAACTGCCTGACGAACTGGCACCGTTGATTACTTTTCCCCAACCCATCGGTGCCCAGATAGAAGCCCTGTACGAACTGAAAAATTTCCGCCGGGAAAATCTGGACAAAGGGCTCATTGTGGCTGCCACCGGCATCGGAAAAACCTTTCTGGCAGCCTTCGATTCAAAAGAATTCAGGCGTATCCTTTTTGTAGCCCACCGGGATGAGATACTGAACCAGGCGGAGCACACCTTTAAGTGTGTGCGCTATGAGCTGAGTACCGGCCGTTTCAACGGCACCCAAAAAGACACAACCCAAGACATTATTTTTGCATCGGTACAGACTCTGGGGAACAAATCCTATTTAGAGGATGGCTATTTTTCCCCGGACGACTTTGACTACATCATCATCGATGAATTTCATCATGCGGTTTCCGATTATTATCAGAACATCATCGACTATTTCAAACCGAAATTTCTCCTTGGCCTCACCGCAACCCCGGAACGGCTGGATAATCAGGATGTTTTTGCGCTCTGCGACTACAACGTGGTTTACGAAGTCCGGTTAAAAGAAGCCATCAATAAAGGCTGGCTGGTACCGTTTCGGTATTACGGCATTTATGATGACATGGACTATGATGCGGTCAGTTTCAGAAATGGCCGATACGATGACGAACAGCTTGAAAAACTGGCGAATGTCAATAAGCGGGGCAATCTGATTTTTCAGAATTACTCAAAATATGAAAGTGCACGGGCATTGGGCTTCTGCATCAACCGAAACCATGCCTTGTATATGACCGACTATTTCAGAAAACAGGGCATTAAATGCTGTGCAGTCATCAGCGGAACAATGGATGACGATCAAAAAGACCTGGTTCATCCCCGTGATAAGGCAATCAAAGCATTAAAGATCGGTGAGCTGCAGGTGATTTTCTCGGTGGATATGTTCAATGAAGGACTGGATATACCCGAACTGGATATGGTCATGTTTCTCAGACCCACCCAGTCGCCTACCATCTTTCTCCAGCAGTTGGGGAGAGGTCTGCGTAAGTCCCGGGGGAAAAACTATGTCAATGTACTGGATTTCATCGGCAATTATAAAAAAGCCAATCTGGTTCCCTTTTATCTCACAAGTGAACCGCCGACTATTCAATCAGGGAAGAAGACCGGAAAACTCCCAATCGAAGCCGACTATCCCGAAGATTGCTTTGTAGATTTCGATTTCAGATTAATCGACTTGTTTAAAAAAATGGCTCAGGATCAGAAGAAAATCAAAGACCTTGTCATTGAGGAGTTTGTTCGCATACAGGTCTATCTTGGCCGAAGACCCCTGCGTCTGGACATGTATGTGCACCTTGATGAGGCTATCTTCGAAACCATCCGAACCAAGAAAGAGCTCAATATTTTCAGGGATTACCTGTCCTTTTTAAATGACATCGGTCAGGCCACCTCAGAAGAAAAAGAACTGCTGGGAACAGCGGCCCATGGATTCCTCAAAACCATTGAAAATACAGCCATGTCCAAAACCTATAAAATGCCGGTTTTTCTGGCCTTCTACAATGGCGGAACCATGAAGCCGGCAATCAGTGAAGACGATCTTTATCGGAGCTTCAAGGCATTTTATGAAAAGGGATCAAACTTAATTGATCTGCTCCGGGACAAAAGCACCGCCAATGCGTTAAACTGGGGCAAAAAAGAATACGTCAGCCTGGCCAATAAAAACCCTGTCAATTTCCTGTCCCAATCTGCCAGCGAATTCTTTGTT
Organism: Acetobacterium sp.; assembly: GCF_036508315.1. Lineage (GTDB taxonomy): Bacteria > Bacillota > Clostridia > Eubacteriales > Eubacteriaceae > Acetobacterium. The sequence goes on from NZ_DATCHP010000026.1 coordinate 31,610, forward strand.
AAAAAAGACGATCTCTTTTGCCTGACACCGGAATTAGAGGATTATATTGCCAATCCGGTTTTTGTCCGGCATTTCAAGGATATCATTGATTACCGAACCAAGCGTTTTTATAAAGAGCGTCTTGAAAAGCTGAAATAATACAATTTATACAAACAGGAGCTAACTATGAATAAAACCCTGAGTTATTACAACAACTCTGCCAGGTCCTTTATTGAAGGAACCATTGATGCGGATTTAAGTGACCTGCGCCAGCGTTTCCTCAATTACCTGCCAGATTCCGCCCACATTCTGGATCTGGGCTGCGGTTCCGGCCGGGATTCAAAGTCATTTCTGGAACAGGGCTATACCGTCACCGCCATGGATGGTTCAATCGAATGCTGCAAGCTGGCAAGTGACTATATCGGCCAGGAGGTGCTCTGCAAAACCTTTGAGGAATTGGATTTCGACCAGGCTTTTGAGGGGGTCTGGGCCTGCGCCTCTTTGCTGCATGTGGCCTATGAGAAACTGACCGGGATCTTTGAAAAAATTGCACAGGCACTGAAGCCCGGCGGTGTTTTGTATGCTTCATTTAAATACGGTGATTTTGAAGGGGAGCGGAATGGCCGGTATTTTACAGATCTGACTGAGAAACGGCTGAAGGTTTTGCTTGATCCGGTGGAAGGGTTTGAAATTATCGAGACATTTGTGACTGAGGACATGCGGGAAGATCGGGATGGGGAGAAGTGGTTGGATGTGATTTTAGAAAAGAGCTGCAACCGATATGTAGAAAAAACAAGGCGTGATATAAACTACTAAAAAGGATCAGGAATTCGTTTAATGTACCTAGAATAGAAAGATTATAACATGGGAGATGAACATAAAATGAATCAGTCGATAATAATCAGTAAAATGAATGAATTTATGTTAGAACTCAATGCAGTAATTGGTGAATGGCTTCAAAGTAAACTCCCAGAGATCACACCTAACTGGTGGGATGATTTGGTTATCAACAATTTGAGTGACTCGCAGTATGAACAGGTAAAGAAGAATGAAATACATGAGTTAAAGGAATTTGATTTAGAAGCCTTACTTAGAATTCTTGATCGTAATTGGTTTATTATTGCGACCTCGTTTTTTGTTGATAATAAAGAACGTGTCAATATACATAAAATGCAGGAAACAAGAAATGCCTGGGCTCTTATTATACAAAACGATATTTCCAAAGAAAAAATAATTGATGATTTGGAAACAATAAAAGAGTTATTTGAATTATTTGGTGCATCAATTCAAGTAATCAGAGAATTGGAACATTTTATAATTGATGTAAGTGCTGATAATAATATTAAAAACAATCAATTTAATAGCGTTGATGAAAAACCGGTAGAAGTGGAGCAAAGTACAAATCAGGATATTACTGTTGGAAAACCGGTATGTCTTGTGAGCGATGAATCAATTGTTGGTGCTGTAACAGAAATTAATGGAAATAAATATACGGTTCTCCTCGGCGGCGAATTCAAGAACTTTTATAAAGAACAGATTAAATTGCATAAACCAAAATCTTGCGATAATGTTGTTTCTCTGAGCCGTTTAAGATCTTCAATGACTGCATATCAGATTTATAACCCTGGTTCCAGTAACTTATATTCATTAAATGCAGCCAGAATTGATTTTGTACCCTATCAATTTAGACCGGCTCTTAAGATAATTAAATCAGAGAGCTCAAGAATTCTTGTTGCGGATGATGTAGGTGTTGGTAAGACAATAGAAGCGGGTCTTATTTTAAAAGAGTTGGAGGCTCGTTCCAGTATTAATTCGGTATTAATTATATGTCCAAGACCACTGGTGGCGGAGCGTAAGTGGGAAATGGAGATGAAACGTTTCGATGAAAATTTTTCCCCTTTAGACGGAAAGGTATTTTTACAATCAATTTCAGATACAAATAGAGATGGTGAGTGGCCGGAAAGGCATTCAAAAACAATTATACCTTATTCATTATTTAGTGAAACCAATATTATGGGTGGCAACGGCAAAACCGGCAGCCGCAGAAGAAATATCGGTTTAGCTGAACTGGATCCTTTACCACGATTTGATCTTGTCATTGTTGATGAAGCCCACCATATCAGAAATCCACAAACATGGCAGTATAAGGGTGTGGACTTGTTTTGTAGAAATGCAGATACAGTTGTCTTTTTAACGGCAACTCCACTACAGAATAGCGATAATGATCTCTATACACTATTGAATCTATTAAGACCTGATGTGGTGCTTGATAAGGAAACGTTCAAGATGATGTCAGAGCCAAACAGGAACATTAATAATTTGCTAGGGATTATACGTCGTCAGGCAGATAGCTGGCAAAAAGAGGCGAAATCTGAAATTGCAGAAGTATTAACAACAAGTTGGGGACGGAATGTCATTCAGCATAATCCGAATTTTGCGAAAATCTATGATTATATTGAAAAGCCTTCAATTACAAGAGCTGAAAAAATAGAAGCCTTGTCAAGGGTTGAGAGACTGCATAGTTTTTCAAATATCATTAATCGAACTAGAAGACGGGATATTGAAGATTTTTGTATGCGAAGGACTGTGACAGTGGAGGTTGATTTCAGTAGTGTGCAAAGAGATTTATATGATGCCGTTATCGAATTTGAAAGTGCAGCATTAGCCCAGCTTCATGGAAAACAAAACGTCCGGTTTATGATGTGCACGATTATGAGACAAGCAGCAAGCTGTTTATACGGATTGGCACCATTTCTTAATGAATTGGTAAACCGACGACTTGACCAAATTCAGGAAGATGGCGAAATCTTTGAATATGATTATGAATTTAATGATGATGATACCAATTCATTAAGTGAACTTGCAGGTGAAATTGCAAAACTAACAGAAAAGTTACCAGTTGAAGATCCCAAATATACTAAAATGTATGAAGTCGTCAAAAATAAAAATGAAGAAGAAAATAATAAAGTTATTATCTTTAGTTCGTTCAGGCATACACTCCGCTATATTTATAAAAAGCTCAAGAAATCAGGTATCCGTGTTGGCCAAGTTGATGGATCAGTTCCGGATGAAGAAAGATATTCACTTAGAAAGAGGTTTATGCGGAATAAAAATGACGAACAGGCAATTGACGTTCTTCTTTTTACGGAGGTAGGTTGCGAAGGTTTGGATTATCAGTTTTGCGATACCATGATTAATTATGACTTGCCCTGGAATCCAATGCGAATTGAACAGAGAATTGGAAGAATCGACAGACGAGGACAAAAGAGTGAATCAGTACAAATATATAACATGATTACAAAAGATACGATTGATGCAGTCATATATGACCGGTGTTTAAGTAAGATCGGTGTCTTCGAAGCAAGCATTGGTGATTGTTCAGAAATATTAGGTGATATTAGCAATAAAATTTTAAAAATTATGTTTGATTCTAATCTCACAGCTGATGAAAGAAATCATAAATTAGAAAAAATGGCTGATAATGATGTGATGAAAGTACATGAAATGCAGAAGTTAGAGCAGGATGAAAAAGCATTGTTTGGTTTTGATCTTTCAAATTATATGATGAATAAAGATGTACAGGAAGCAGAGAATTCATGGATTTCGCCACAGAGCATGAATGAGATGGTCGGTTTGTTTTTAAATGATCTGTTGGGCGATGGGGAATATCTCAAGGGAAAGACTGAGCATAAAAATTTACGGTTGTCATCGGATAAACGTATTAAGTTACTGGATAATCTTAAAAATTTATCGATTGCGAATAATAATGCTGCAAACAAATTATGGAGCGCGTATTTAAAATCTGAAAAGTCAAATTTACCGGTAACATTTGACAGCACTTATGCTAAGGATAACAGAGAAATAGTATTTTTGACACAGATGCATCCTTTGGTGATCCAGGCAGCTAAATATGAAAGTAATTCTTTTCCTTGGGAAGTAGGAGTTCGTATAACGAATGAATTATTAAAACCGGGAGATTATGAATTCTTGGTGTATGCATGGAAATATGTTGGTTTTAGACCAGATATTAAAATGATTGCAATAAGCGAAAACGCAGTTATTCAGAACAATATTCTTGAATATATAAAGTATGCGGACCAGCATCAAATTGAATCTTCAGACTATGATTCCAAATGGCATAATATGGATGCATTACATTACGATAAATGGGCACAAGAACGAAAAGATTATATCGCTATTGTAGAAGATGATTGTTTTTATCGTCTGGAACAATTAAGTCAGTCATTTAAGCAGAGAGAAGCAGTATTTATTGAAATGATTCGTAAAGCGGAAGATGAAAGAATTCAAAGGATGAGGCATTCTCAATTGGATAAGCTAAGGTTTGATTTTGAGAAACAAAAAAAAGAAATCAGCAGTGTAAAAGAAAAAGCGGATATCCATTCTAACTTGTTGGTAAAAGGCGTGGTTCACGTAGAATAGAGGGAGATTGTTATGAAAAAAATTGACTATGAAACAATATATAAGAATAATAAAGAGGGCTGGTCTGAGTTGACAGAAAATCCGCAGAGATATGAGGCATTACTTGCGGGTCATTATTCAGATAGCAACCATTTCGTATACGAATTGCTGCAAAATGCTGAAGATGCATATGCCAAAGGGGTAGTATTTGAATATTATTCAGACAAGCTTGTATTTTATCATGATGGCAAACCTTTTGATGCGAAAGATGTTCGGGGAGTTTCATCAATGCTTATGGGAACAAAAGATGAAAATGATGCACAAACAATCGGAAGGTTTGGTATGGGTTTCAAATCTGTTTTTAAATATACATATCAACCGGAAATTTATTCAGATACTGAATCTTTCCGGATAGAAAATTATCTTTTGCCTGTGGAGATAAAAGAACATTGGAACTATCAGGAAGAAATGAAATCGTTAATCTATCAGTTATCAGAAGAGCAAAAGATATGTCCTTTTGAAAAGTCTAAACATTTGACCAAGTTTGTAATACCATTTGCCAAAAGGGAGAAAGATGGAAAAATTATAAAAATTTGGGGGGATGACGTTCTTGGTAAATTAAACAATATTGATCGGGAAATTTTGCTGTTCTTAACCCATATTAAGAATCTATTTTGGATTGATAAAACAACAAATAAATGTGCATTGATTTCATTAAATGAAAGCAAAAGTGATGCAAATCTTAAAATCTGTAAAATTGAAGGCAGTGACTATGGAGAAAAGGGAGAGATTGTAAATTATCTTAAATTCATTAGAAAATTCAATCATGAACAGATGAAGTCTGCAGAGGTAAGCATTGCATATAAGCTAAATAATCCACTTAACAATATTAATGAAATGGAAAGAACTAATATATGGGTATACTTCCCAACAAAAGATACTACAGACCTTCCGTTTTTAATTCACGGTTCATTTGAAACTGCTGTATCCAGAGAAAAACTAATGTCACCATCTGCGTTTAATTCAGAGCTGTTTCAGGAGCTGGGTGATTTGATTTGCGAATCATTGCTTGATTTACGTAATCGCAAACTGATTACACAGAATTTCATCAGAAAAATAATAATTCCTGCTTTTATGGACAATACAATTATTGGATTAAAGAAAAAGATAACAAAGATATTCATTGAAAGTGAATTGCTACCAGATAGAGAAGGTAACTTTAAAAAACCTAATGGAGTTTCAATGGCAGTTCCTTTCGGTATGGCTGATTTTTTTGCTGCGAAATTATTTCAAGAAACATTTCAAGGTATAAAGTCTTTTGTGGCTTTTAATAATGATAAAGAATTAAACTTTACTGAATATTTTAACTGGCTAAAAGATGATTTGCATGTACATATATTTAACCTTGAAGCCTGGGCAAAACGGCTTTCAAATACAGTGAATATAAATAGTACCGAAATTGATAGTGATACTCAAATATTAAAGAATTTTTATAAACTTTTATATGAAAACAGAGAAGATATCTGTTCATCTGATCTAACTTATAACCGTCGAAGACCATACGAACTTGTAATTCGTAATCGTCTGCAAGAAGCTTGGAATTTATTGAGAACTGCTCCGATCGTTCTTAATGCCAATAATAAATTAATGCCGGCATTTCAGAATGGGAAAGCGATGATGTATTTAAATTCTTCCAGTGAATATAAAAGTGTGATTGCGGATTCGCTAGTAAATAATAATATTGCTAAAGAGTTCCTACGACTATTATCGGATGAATTAAGAATTGAAGTATTTGATAATTATCAATATATGAAAGAAAAAGTAATTAAAAAATATATTAATATTGACAAGAATATGAATATAAGGTTTGAAAATTCTGATAATTATGAAGAAGAGTATATAGAGGATTTGAAACAAATATTCAAGTTAATAGAGGATCAGAATGACACATCAAAAGTGAAAGAACTGTTGAATGAAGCATATATCATTGCAATTATTCAAGATAATGATCAGCAAGTATTTGGAAAACCTGGAGCAGCTTATATTGAGACCTCTAACGAAGGTATTGACTTAAAAACATATTTTGCAGAGTTAGAGAATATAATAAAAGTTTGGCCCATAAATATGGAATTGTATAAAAAGCATGGAATAAGTGATAAGAAATTAAGTCAGTTGGGCGTAGTATGTACACCAGTTAATGAGGGTGACAGAGAGAATATCAATAGAAAATATGGAACCACCTACTGGTCGGCTTTAGATGGTTATTGCCCAAAAATAAAAATTGTTGGTTTGATTGAAAACATGGTTTATATTAGGAAGAATCCGAACTCTGGAAGAACTAAAAATAAGTCAGCGGAGATTTTAAAACTGTTACTGTCTATTAGCGATAAATTAAGTGGAAAGATAACGCGTAGTAAAACGAGGCCAGAAGTACACGATGAAATTGCAGAATCTTATAAAAATGTAGTGCAACTGAATTGGTTATACGATAAAAATGGAAACCTCTCTATGATTAGTAATCTTTCCAAGTTTGATTTAAATCAATCAATTTATGGTGAACCAATAAACGAAAAAGGGGCTTATAGCAGACTTGGTTTTATAGAAACAGAGGATGATGCCAGAGAGGATGCCTTCGTTATTGTATCGGCACTAGATTTAAGAAGTAAGAATGAATTATTAATACAACTTGCGAAAGAACTTGGAATGACAGTTTTAGATTCCTCTGATTGTAGACAAGAAATAGAAAATGATGAAGGAATATTTAATTTAAATGATTGGAGTTCGAATGAGTTTCCGATTAAATATTTGCGGAATAAAGAGAGGTTAATTGAACATATTAAACAACAATTTTTCTGCGCAGACCCTATCACATATAAGCAGGTATGGCGACGGATAAGAGACAGCAAAGATTCTATTATTGTCAGAGCATATGCCATAGGGATGTACACCAATGATTCTGATGTAAAAATATGTCAGATATGCAAACAGCCCATTGAGCAAGTGGAAGTTGTAGAAATAGCAAATTATGGTATTGAACTTGAACAGCTGAATCTTTGCCTATGCAGAAATTGTGCGGGGAAATACAAATCCTTGAGAGATAAGAAAAAAGATGAATTCAAAAAGAGCATGAAATCAGCAATTCAAGAATTGGACGCTGATAATGATGGTCAGGAATATGTGATCGAACTGGGTCCGGATTTACAGCTGGATTTTACGCAAATTCATGTTGCAGAAATCCAAGCTATATTTTCGTTGATAGACGAATTTGGTCTTCCGAATCTCAACAATCAGAAATTAGATATGTCTGATGATGAGATGTTGGAAGATCTATATAATATGGCATATCTGCAAGATGAAGTCTCCGATTTGGCATTGCCAGTAACTTAACTTATCAAATACCACAACAGTTGGTTTGAGTGTAAAGGCTTTCGTTATCCTTGGAGAATATTGGAGAATATCCGATATGAGAAAGCACGTCTTAATTTATCGTTGCTGTCCGAAGAAGATATTGAAGATCTGGGTAGTGCATAATTGTACAATTGTATTTGGTTTCTGCAAAATGATTCCCTGAAGGCCAGCGCGTTATGAGTACTTAATGCTGGTAATATATTAGATCAAAAATTCAAACGCTAGCGGTGCCTGCCCCTTAAGTTATTGAACTTAACTTGAGATTTCACGTTTTGAAGGAGAATACGTGCCTGTGAATCGTATTTAAAATGCCCGTTATTTATGCTTAAAAGGATGCTTACCACTAATAATGGAAAGAACCTGAAATCGGTCAGACAGCGCCGGACGAAACATACTGCTGGAACCGGTGGAGGGCTGACGGTTGTTGAGCCCTAGTGACCGGGGATATAAGAGATGGTCGGGATGGAGAGAAGGGGTTGAATATGATAGGGGTGAAGGGATATAATTAGACTAGACGAATTTTTAAAATAGAGGAGTATCCCATGAAACAATACAAAGTAGCAGCAGCAATCATCATGCACAAGAATGAAATCCTATGTATGCAACGCGCAGAATCGAATTATCCATACCTTTCATATAAATACGAGTTTCCAGGTGGAAAAATAGAAGCAGGCGAGACGGTCGAAGAAGCGCTTTCAAGAGAACTAAAAGAGGAAATGGCCCTAGAAGTTAATGTGAAGCCAGAAAATTTTTTCTTGACCGTCAATTACCAATATCCTGATTTTTCGATTGAAATGCACAGCTATATTATCAACGTAGATAACAAAGCGTTTCAGCGATTAGAACATCATGACCATTGTTGGCTAAAGGCCGAAAGTCTAATGGAACTCGATTGGGCGCCAGCTGATATCCCGATTATGGAAAAATTAATGCTTAATTAGAATGTCTTAAAGAAGGTGACAAAATGGAATCAATCGAAGCAGTTCAAGCCGGTATTTATTCTGGTTTAATTGACAAAAACAGTATATCCTTAGAACAATATCGACCAAGACTTTTGATTAATGATGTCACCAAAGGGCAAAAAGTTTTAACAAGCTTAATTGGCGAGCTGAGACAATGTGATGCGTTCTTTTTTTCGGTGGCGTTTATTACTGAAAGTGGTGTGGTATCGCTTTTAAACACCCTCATTGAATTGGAAAAGAAAAATATCAGAGGAAAGATCATCGCGTCTCGTTATCTGGAATTTACGCAACCAAAAGCGTTAAGGCGTCTTTTGGCATTTACAAACATTGATTTGCGGATTGTAACCACAGGTAATCATCATACCAAAGGTTATATCTTTAGACGAAATGATGTTTATAGTTTGATTGTGGGCAGCAGCAATATGACCCAAAGTGCCTTATCTTCAAATAAGGAATGGAACTTAAAAGTCACATCTATGGAAACGGGTTCTTTGATCCATGAAACACTCAGTGAATTTGATAGTTTATTTAAATCTGCTGTATGCGTCGATTCTCAATGGATTGATCAGTATGAAGAAATATATCTGCAAAATCTGATCAATCAAAACTTCCAAAGGCAGTCAAAACCAACCGTCCTATCGAAAGTCGCGGTTCACAAATCAACCTATCAAGTTGATCATCAGCCGTTAAAAACCGACCACGCAACCCTGCAACTCGATCAGGTGATGCCCAACAAAATGCAAGTAAAGGCGCTGGCGGGTATTCAGCAAATTCGAAATAAAGATGAGATTAAAGCGCTTCTAATCTCGGCAACGGGTACGGGTAAAACATACTTAGCAGCCTTTGATGTGAAAAAAGTTAGACCCGGTCGACTACTTTTCTTAGCGCACCGAGAGCAGCTATTAAACCAAGCGATTGAGAGCTTTGAACGTGTGCTTGGAGCACAGATAAAATGTGGTAAATTATCGGGAAGTTCTCACCAGCACGATTGTCCATATTTGTTTTCAACGGTTCAAACCATCTCCAAAGATGAACACCTATTTTCTTTTAATCCAGGGGAATTTGAGTATATTATTGTCGATGAAAGTCATCGCGCCGGGGCCAATACCTATCAAAAGATTTTAAATTATTTCAAACCGCAATTTTTATTGGGAATGACCGCAACCCCAGAAAGAACCGATGAGCATAATATCTGTGCTGATTTTGATTATAACATTGCCTATGAAATACGATTGCAAGAAGCGATGGAAGAAGATATGCTTTGTCCCTTCCATTATTTTGGTATCTCAGAAATAACCGTCAATGGCGAATTGATTGACGATACCACTGATTTTAATTATTTGACTTCTGATGAGCGGACGAAAAACGTGATCGAACAAATCCATCGTTATGGGCATGATGGACCGAAGGTAAAGGGGTTAGTTTTTTGTTCGAGAAATGCTGAAGCCGCGGTTTTGTCGGATAAGTTTAATCAACAGGGTTTTAAAACAGTCGCCTTATCCGGGAGTGATTCCGGTGAACGCCGTGAGGAAATGATCAGGCGTTTAGAAAGTGATGGAGCCGATTCATTGGACTATATCTTTAGTGTGGATTTATTTAATGAAGGTTTAGATGTTCCCACTCTCAATCAAATCGTGATGCTTAGACCTACCCAATCCGCCATTATTTTTGTCCAACAACTAGGTCGTGGTTTGAGAAAAGCGGAAAATAAAGAATTTGTCATCATCCTTGATTTTATTGGTAACTACAAAAACAATTTTATGATCCCAATGGCTTTATCAGATGATCGTAGCTTTAATAAAGATACGATTCGACGCTATACGGTTGAAGGCACAAGGGTTATACCAGGCGCATCAACCATTAATTTTGATGAGATTTCCAGAAACAAAATATACGAAGCGATTGATCAGGTGAATTTTAGAAGTGTTAAATACCTGCGAGAAAGCTATACAAATCTGAAATACCGCTTAGGTCGCATTCCTAAACTCATGGATTTTGAGTACCATGACTCAATGGATTTAGAAGTTCTGTTTTCTGGTACAATCGGTTCATATCACGAATTTTTAAAAAAATATGAACCAGAATATAAACTTGAATTCAATGAGTTCCAAGAAGAAATCCTGTTATTTGTTTCAAAAAAATTTGCTGTTGGTAAAAGACCACATGAATTATTAGTGCTAAAATCTATATTAGATGGGTTTTCTAATCCACTAAAGCAGATGGAAATTGATCTTTCTGAGAATTATGGAATTGAAGTGAAAGAGAAAACTATTATTAATGTCAGAAATATCTTAACCAATCAATTTCTAGTTGGGTCGGCAAAAAACAGCTTTGAAAACGCGGTTTTTCTTGAAAATCAAAAGCCAGCAACTGCTTTTTTAGAAGAGTTGAAAAATGAACAGTTTAAAGCGTGTTTAATGGAACTAGTAGCATATGGGTTATATCGAAATACAAAATATTATGGAAAACACTATCAAAAGTCGGCATTATCTCTATATCAAAAGTATTCATATGAAGATGTTTGCCGATTATTAGAATGGGAAAAAAATGAAGTTTCTTTAAATATCGGCGGTTACAAATATGATGAAAAATCAGCTACCTATCCGGTGTTTATTAATTATCACAAAAGCGAAGCGATTGAATCCTCGATCAATTACGAAGATCGATTCATTGCACCCTCCAGTCTTATTGCTATTTCAAAGTCAGGCCGAACAATCGCATCGAACGATGTACAAGTGGCCTTAAAGGCACGTCAATTTGGTGTAGATATTGAATTGTTTGTGAGAAAAAATAAAGATGATAAAACGTCAAAAGAATTTTATTATTTAGGAAAAATGTATCCCACAGGGCAAGCAAATGAAATTGTAATGGAAAAAGCCAACAAAAAAGCGGTAGAGATTCATTATCAACTGGATGTACCGGTAAGAGAAGATATTTATGAGTATCTATGTGATGTTCCGGATTAGGTATAGAAAATTAAAGGAGAACGTGTGAACACGAAAGAAACGTCGCTTCATGCAAAGTGAGTGAAAAGTCAATAATTAGACTTTTTATTTTGATGAAAGATGAAAAGGAGCCCTCATGGCATTATTCAACAAACTTAACACCCCAATCTTCCTCAAAGAAGGAAGCGACACCACTCAATACCTCAACCGCCTAAAAGAACTCCAGGACAAAGCTACTGGCAAAGTGAAAGACGACATCGCCCGGGAAATCAATCTGGCAAACTATGGCGAAATCGGTGAAAAGAACATCGCGTTTGAACTGAAGAACTCTGGGATGCCCATGTACATCATTCATGACCTCCATTTGGAATTTGAAGAGCTGTCCGCTCAAATTGATTATGTGGTGGTTACCCGGAAGCTTATCTTTTTTATTGAATGCAAAAACCTCTTTGGCAACATCGATATTGATAGCCAGGGGAATTTTATCAGAAACTATTCCTGGAATGGGAAAACTGTCAAGGAAGGGATCTATTCTCCGATTACCCAAAACCAACGGCATTTGGAAGTTTATAAACAGTTGAACCGTTCACACAAGAAAAACATTATAATGCGATTCGGTTTTGAAAAAGTTTTTGATAGTTTTCACAAATCCATTGTTGTTCTCGCCAATCCTAAAACGGTGCTCAATGCCAAATATGCAAAGAAAGATGTCAAAGATAAAGTGATCCGTGCAGATCAGCTCATTGCGTACATCAAAAATGCTGAAAAACAAAGTAAAGAATTGGCCAATAGTGAGAAAGGCATGAAAGAATTGGCAGAAGGATTATTGGCCTACCACACACCCAGTCAGTCCGACTATGCCAAAAAATATGAAGATATCATCAACAGCTTATCCCTGATCAATGAAAATCAGAAGGCGATACAATTCGCAGTGGCCGAAAAAACATCAGAACTGATTCCAGCGACAGTCTCGAGTCAACCTACGATTCCTGATAATGATAAATTAGTATCAAAACTAAAAGCATTTCGGCTGGAAAAGAGCCGGGAAGAAAACATCAAGGCCTATTGCGTTTTCAGTGATAAGCACATGCAGGATCTGATCAGCAAGATGCCAAGGTCCCGCGAAGAATTATTGGGTGTTTCGGGGTTTGGCCCGGTTAAGGTTGAAAAGTACGGCGACGTGATTATTCAACTGTTGAAATAGGGTGGGTATAATGACCCAAAGGGGAGGTTTGGCTGATGTGCTTTTTTCGAAAATACTTTGAACAGCGAAAAAGAAAAAAACAAGAGGCGATTGAAAAAAGGTATGCCTTCAGCCGGGATATCCCCGCATCAACTTCAGCGTTGGTGGCGTTTTTTTCTGATGTCAATGTGTATATCGATCCTTATCTTGTGGCCCAGTGGCAAGACCAGTGGTCTGGTTTAATCATCAGAGCTTCTTCATACCAACAACGCCAAAAAAAGAAAACGCCACTGGAAACGGAAACCATAAACAAGATCATTGACTATAATGAAGTCGTTTCAACCATCGATGAACGGGTAAAAAGTCACAATGATTCGTACATTGCCCTGCGCATTGACAACCTGAAAAAGATGATCTGCCCCATTGAAGGCCGGAGTCTGGATGACCAGCAATTGGCCTGCATTTTAAAGGAAACCCGGAATCATATTGTGGTGGCCGGTGCCGGCACGGGAAAAACAATCACGGTCATCGCCAAGTTAAAATTTCTGCTTAAAGCCGAAAAATATAAACCCGATGAGATTCTGGTATTGTCGTTCACCAATGCTTCGGCAACGGAGATGTGTCAGCGGATCAGAAAAGAAACGGGTGTGAGCATCGATGCCATGACCTTTCACAAGCTGGGCATGACGATCATTACGGCAGTCAATGGGGTTAAACCTAACATCACGCAAATTAGTTTATCTGTCTTTATCAGGCAAACCCTTAATGAACTGATGAATGATCCTCTCTATTTGAAGAAATTCATAAACTACCTTTATTTTCATCGGATAAAACAAAAATCGGAGTTTGAATTTACGTCCCAAATGGAATACGATGACTACCTGGAACTGAATCAGCCCATCACCATGAAGAATGAGATCGTTAAAAGTTATGGTGAAATGGATATTGCCAATTATTTATACAAAAACGGTATTCACTATCAGTATGAAACCCCCTATAAAACCAATACAGCAACCGAGGAATATGCCCGGTATGTTCCGGATTTCTATCTGCCCGATGAGGATATTTACATCGAGTATTTCGGAATCAATCGAAACGGACAAGTGCCGGGTTACTTTACTGCTAAAAACAACAAAACGCCCTCAGAAACCTATAAAGAGTCCATGACTTGGAAAAGAATGCTTCATGCCGGCAACAATACCGTTATGCTGGAGTTATACAGCTATGACATGTTGGAAGGTCAACTGTTACAGTCGCTTGAGGAAAAATTAAAGGCTGAAAATGTTTCATTTAATTCTAAATCCGACAGTGAGTTATGGGATGAGATTAAAACCACAAATAAGAGCATTTTTGAGTCTTTAGGTAAAATATTTGAAACGGTTATCAACCTGGTGAAGATTAATGACTATCCCTTTGAAAAAGTATATGAATTAAACAAGGTCCACAAAGGGAATCAATATCAGAATAATCGGAGCGTGATTGAATTAATCGAACCGATCTTCAATCGCTATGCGGCCGAGCTCAATCAGAATAATGAAATTGATTTTAACGATATGATTAACATTGCCTCAAAATATGTTGCCGACGGTAAATATCAGCACGCCTATGGTTATGTGATTGTTGATGAATATCAGGATATCTCTACAGCACGGTATAATCTTTTAAAACACCTGCGGGAAAAAAATGATTATGCCTTGTTTTGTGTCGGGGATGACTGGCAGAGTATTTATGGGTTTGCGGGAAGTGATCTTAATTACATCCTGGATTTTGAACGGTATTGGGGTATTTCAGAGAAAAGCAAAATTGAAACAACCTATCGTTTTTCACAAAGCCTGATTCAGGTGAGCGGTGAATTTGTGATGAAAAATCCCAAACAAATAAAAAAGAAGCTGCGGTCAGCAAATGAAACCGGGGTGATGTCGATCAAGGCATCAAACCACGCCAATGAATTTTCGCTGGGCATGATTGAAGGGTACACTGCAAAAAATACTGTGACTTTTATGGAAGACACCATCACTGATCTGCCCCAAAACAGCAGTGTTTTTTTCATTGGCCGCTATAATAATGATGTTAGGGTATTTGAGAACAGTCCCTTTAAATGTCATTATGAAAATGCCACTGGAAAGACAATAGTACACTACCCCAAAAGAAGTGATTTGAAAATCGAGTTTCTATCGGCCCATAAGTCAAAAGGGTTGCAGGCGGATTATGTATTTATCATCAATAATAAAGAAAAAAGCTATGGTTTTCCCAGTAAGATTCAAAATGATGCGGTGGTACAATTGCTGCTTGAGGAGTCGGATGATTACCAATACTCAGAGGAACGACGCTTGTTTTATGTGGCGATCACACGAACAAAGAAAAAAGCCTGGTTACTGGTTCAAAAAGACAACAAATCAGTGTTTGTCCAGGAATTGTTTTCTGGTTTTGCTAAAGAGTTAATGACTGAGCGTTATACATGCCCTCAATGCGGGGGAAGAATTTTTAAAAAGAAGGGCACCTATGGTGAGTTTTTTGGATGTTCCAATTATCACAAGGGGTGTACCTATACGAAAAATATTACGGTGAAAAAACAGGTGTGAACTCTTTTGACCTGTCAGCTTTTAAGTCTGAAAAATCGGCCGGCATTTCATTATAAGCTTGGAGTAAAAGTAATTGTTGACTAAATATTTGAGTAAAGGGGACAGAATGACAATGGAAGAACTCAGGATATTGCTGAATAACAGCGATGTGGATTTTGAAATATTACAGAATGAAAAGCCCATTTTGTCGGTTAATGATGCCCTGGGTTTTTATGAAATTTGTGAGACTGCGCCGACGATCATCATTAAAAGCGAAAAGGGTTATTTCGCTTTACTCTTATCCGGAGACCGGGGCCGGATCGATTTTAAACAGATCAAGAAAATTTTGCAATGCAAAAATGTGAGAATGGCAAGCGAAGATGAGGTTTTAGAAACCATTGGTTTTGAAGCCGGAAGCGTTCCCATGGTGGGGCATCACTTGCCATGTGTTCTGGATCATCATTTACTAAACTATCCCTATGTTTATGGAGGGGTCGGAGATGTCAATTTCACCTTGAAAATAAATCCCCGGGATCTTATAAAGGTCAATGACATTGTAGCGGGAATTGATTAAGATTCCTGGCGGTGCCAGGCAGTGCGGCCGAGCCAGGTCGTATCATATAGTGGGTGCGTATGACACGGAGGGACGGTTTTTGTGCAGTTTTCTTATAGTGAGGTAGTTAATCAGCGTCATCAGCGATAAAATGATACCAGAAATCACCAACGAAATCAGAATAAACGGTATTCTTTTTAATAGCGTTTTAAAGGTGAATCAAGTATAATAATCTCAAAGGCAGCAAGAGCGATGAATGAACTGGAAGAAAAAGAAACGGGCATTCAGTATTTTGAGACCTGCCTGCATGCGCTATATTCTAAATGCTGGACCTCAGCTTTCAAAAGATCAACTGAAGTCTGTTTTAAAACAGATTGAATTAACCTATCCGGAAGGGAGTGAAGTAACCATGACATTGGCTGAAGTTTTTAGAAATGAAGGAATCGATGAAGGACTTGAAAAAGGACGGAAAGAAGGAGAAACACAGGCTTTAACAAAAATGGCGGCGAAGGTGCTGACGAAGAAATTCGGGACGATTTCGAAAGAAGATATGACAAGGATGGAAACCTTGAATACAGCTTCCCTCGAACTGATTATCGAAGAGTTCTGGCAATATGAAACTCTGGAAGCATTGAAAAAAAAGTATTTTTAGGCTGTTAGACCCGGTATCAATTTCCTCAAAATTAATCTCCCGGTAACCCTGATCGGCGTGCATTGAAGTTATAAAAAAACGACCAAAATTGATAACAACAGTTTTGGTCGTTTTTTATGCATTTAATCCTGTTGTTGGTGGCAAGACGACACGTAGGGACGGTTGTGTGCCACGAAGGCCAAGTATTAAAATAATAATACAGAGCTATGCTCTATAGAAGATGAAGGCCAAGTATAGAGGAACCTGATTAGCGCTAGCGGTGCCTGCCCCTTAACTGCGAACTTAACTTATTGATTTCTTTTTACTCCAATTCATGCTGTCGAGTATTTCCAATATCGTTGTACAGATATCATCGAACTGGATGTCTTTTGCATAATCAAATTGATTTTGATATTTAATCCAATGATTATTCATTGTGGCACTGGTCTTGATCATCTGAATGATTTCAGGGTATTGAGCCATTAAATTAAGGGTATTACGATGTTCAGCTGTTGCTGCAAGTGCAGCGTAAATCGAATCGGTACTAACATTCTGCCATTGCAGCTTGCGAATGATGAAAATATCATAATAATCTCGGGGGCGTGTATTCTGATCACCTCTAGAAATAATGGTTTCCAGTTTTTCTGCGAGAATGGTTTCCAGATTATATGCCATTATTTTAATACTGCGTGATTCAAGGAGCAGTTTGTATTCATAGACAATCTCACGAGGGGTGATTTTATCACCAGCGGTAAGATCAATCTTAAGCGGCACTGTCATCGGCGGATACTTAGCTTCAAGAGCGATACGCAGTCCGGTATAATCTGCAAGCCACCTTTAAGAATGAAATTGAATTGGTAAGGGGACACAGAAATGCGCTCAAGCAGGCGTTCAAGCATGTAGTTTTGCAAAATGAGTTGAGCAGAAATATGTTTATCTTTTGATATTTTTTTAATAATGGCTTTTAATTGCATCACATTTTTCACAGCAATACCTCCAGGTAAGATCGAATCTTATTTTCCACTCTTAAGAGCTTTGCATATTTTGAAAGTAAGGGAATATTCTTTTTATCTAAGCGTGCATAACGTTTAAAGGCATCGGTAACAATTTGAATTTCAGTATTGCTGCGTCCCTTTAAAATATCACATAGCGTTCTTTCAGCATTATAGAGTCGAATATTATTGCCGCTGGGAGATTTAGCTGTTATGATACCAAGCTCGTAGAGATCTTCTTTGACACGGTAGTATTTGACGTTTTCTAAACCTGGGGACGTGGTGTTGTAACCAAGGGGAAAGGTCATGGAATAATGAATGGGTGTACGGTCGGATAAGTCCAGCAGGAACAGAGCCGTTTCATGTGAAAAGATTCCGCGTTTAAAACGCACCTGTAAATTAAACATTTCATCATCAAAAATCGTGGGGATGATATAGACACCCCGACCTGAATGTTCAAGCAAACCTTTATTTACAAGGACTCTTAAAAACTCACGGGAAATACCGACCTGTGTAACCTGTGCGGTAGTCACTACGCCATTGTTATCATTTGCAATTTTTAAGATTTGTTCGGCATAAGTCATTCTTACTCACCTCTGATTTAGTTAGATCATTGACGTATGTGCATACAATTATAATAATAATATGCGAGAAAGTCAAATATATTTATTATAAATTCCATATGAGAGGAGAAATAAAATGAAACCAATAATTATAGGGCAATTAAGTTGGCCGTGTGTTGTGCAGATTTCATTCGTTTGAACACGAAAGAACCGTCGCTTCATGCCATCGACCTAGATCCGTTTCATTCCCGCGGGATCCATATACACATTGCGTCGCCTGAAAGGGCCGGGCACCGTATATTGGAGCTTCACCCGGTCGAAATCGCTGATTCTTTTTGAATGGAAATAGGGTTTGTCAAAACAAAGCGCTTCACTTCTGAGCCAACTGGGGACGTCCATTTTATAGAGCTGAAGATTATAGTCAATGATGGCAGAAACAATGGTCAGATAATGGCGTTCATCATCATCTAATACGGCAATATCCAGAGGCTCATAAAGGCTTTCCAGAAATCCTTTGTCTTTTGTGGAAAGCAGTTCCAGTAACTGGTTGACCAGTGTCCAGATCGAGATAATCATATAGGTTGAACAAGATAACTATTAGCCGGTTATTAAACGTGGTTATAAATAGGCAGAGCAAAATCAGTTGAAGGAATTAATGTGGATATATCCGTTTCCACCCTTATTTATGGAGAGGATATCGAGTTAAGCCTGAATAAAGATCAAATTATTTGTGCTGAATTGGATATTGATGGCATAAAGTTTGAAATCAGTATCGCATTAGATTAGTGATCAATAAATGTTTCTCAACCACTTAAAAGTCATCTTTTTTTATGATTTTTGAAAGGATTACAAATAATTTTTAAAAGAATAGCAGCGACTATGGCTGCTGTTCTTTACTTGAAAATAATTTGTTTTTAAATGATACTGGTCGAAAAATCTTTTGTTGAAAAATATATACACTGAGATTAAAAACCTCTATTTCCAATATTTAACACTTTTAACCGTTCCTTTTTCTCCAATAAATGTTACATAAAATCCGGTTTCATCATTGTTGAACCATATCATTACATTAATTGGATTATTCTTGTCAAGAGGGTTTGCCCTGGAAAGCAATTCTTTTCCATCCCCGCCAAGAATTGCCTTGACTTCTTCGTAGGTCATTCCTTCTGTAATACTTGCCAATTGATCCTCTGTTACCTTCGAATTGCTCAGCGCCATCATTTTACTTTCATCAGCATTATATAGTGTTTTCAGTGAAACCCTATCACTGGTATCGTAATTGATGGTAACACCAAAGTCGGTGTTCTTATCTGTATAAATAAACGCCCCATCCTTTTCTTTGGGGGCAACACCTAAAGCAGTATTAACCTCACTCTTTAATTGATTCACTTGAACTTTATTATAAAAATTATACGGGTCATTACTTGATTCATTTTTTGTAGCTGTATTCGTGCAACCTGAAAACATGACCACTAAACCCAGGAAAAATATGACAGCCAATAGCGGCCGCATTAATTTATTTTTATACATAACATTCTTTCTCCTTTTTTGAAATAATATTCCGGAAAATCATACATTCCTAAATTTAGCACTGTAAACAATTCCTTTAGGGCCATTTAAAGTTACACTGAGGGAAGATCCATCGTTATTTAACCAGACCATCAAATAAAGTGGTTTCGCCAGGTCTTGGGGGTTTACTGTACATACGATTTCCAATCCCTCTCCCACTAGGATTGTTTTCACCTCTTCATACGTCATGCCTTTCGTAATACTTGCCACTTGATCTTCTGTTACAGTTGCATTGCTTAAAGCAATTAATTCAGCCGCGCCAACAGGAGTAAAGATTCCTTTAACTATTACTCGATTTCCATCATTATAATTAACGAAAACCCCGTAGCCGGTATTCGGATCGACATAAGTGTATAAACCGTTCTCACCTAATTCCGCAACGATACCAGTCGCAGCTTCAACATCAGCTTTGGTTTGATCCATATAAACCTTATTATAAAAATTAAAAATCACATTGTCGTTTGCAATTCCATTTCCTGAATTCTCAGCTGTTGTACTCGAATCACTTTTAGTTTCATTTTTTGTGACTTTATTCGAATCATTTTGGCTACATCCAGAAAACATGATCACACATCCCAGGTAAAGTATGATTACCAATAAAAATCGAATCAATTTGTTTTTTGACATAATGTTCTTTCCCTTCAACAAAAATTAAATACTGTATGAGATTACAATATTCTACATAAATATTAGAAGCCCAGTTCGTTTCTTTCTTCTTCTCGTAAAATTTCAGCTAATGTCATGATGTGATGGTGTCACTCCCTCCTGGATAGGTTGTTTCAAGTTTATGAATAATCTCATTGATATCGTTTTTGGATAACTGGGGTCCTGCATTAAGTACATAGCGGATAAAGGTTTCAATCAAGAGAAATACGCTACGCTAATTTCTCTTGATTGACGGGCAGTTGCCAACTACAAGCAAGCTTGTGATTGGCTCGTTGTTTTCGCGAAAAATAAACCATGCCGGTTTCTTTTTCATCCAGCTCCTGCAAAGTTGCCGCCGCCCGGTAAATAGTCTCCTGAAGTTCTTCGTTGATAAAGCTGTCTTTCTGAGATTCCAACGAATTAATGTCGACGATGTCCATGATGTTTTGAGGCAAATAGTTTCGCATAAAATCTTTAGCTACTGTTAAATTCCCGAAGGTTTCTTTGAAAAATTTATCATGTGGATTTAGATTTTCATTCGATCACCACCTTGCTCATATTATACATGATGCGGGTTTAATATTCCATTAAATCTTTTATGTAGAGATCGGAGGGACGGTTGTGTGCCACGAAGGCATAGTATTTAATTAATAATACAGAGCTATGCTCTATAGAAGATGAAGGCGGACCCTTCGGAACCGCCATGCAGGTGGAGGTTTCAAATCACCTTAAGCTGCTCTGGTAAAGAGTCAGGGTAGTGAGCGTTAAGGAAAAGGCAACCAGACATTTGCAGAGTAAATATTGATGATGATGTGATATTTTCATTTCTAGGCATTGATTCAATAGAGATCGGAGGGACAGATCGGAGGGACGGTTCTTTTGCAGAACCGTCCTCGCGGGTTTTCATGCTCCAGTATTCCTTTGTTCGTTGTATAAATGTATTGAGTTAACATAAAGTCGATTGACATTTGCAGCTAATATGATATGCTTTAGCTATAATAATACTTGGAGGTGTTCATTTTGAACCGAGAAGCGATTAAAGATTTGATTAAATGGAAAAACAGAGAACATCGAAAGCCTTTAATAATCCATGGTGCAAGACAAGTAGGAAAAACATGGCTTATGAAGGAATTTGGAAAAACTCATTATGAAAAGATTGCCTATATAAATTTTGAAAATAACGAACGAATGGAGCACTTATTCAATGGTAATCTTGATATTCCAAGATTAATTACAGCTCTTCAAATCGAATCAGGGGTCACAATTGATGACAAAAACACGCTCATTATCTTTGACGAAATCCAGGAGGTGCCCAAAGCATTAACATCATTAAAATATTTTTGCGAAAATGCACCCCAGTATCATATAGTGGCTGCGGGGTCACTGCTTGGTGTCGCACTCCATCCCGGTACATCGTTTCCTGTTGGCAAAGTTGACTTTATGGACTTGTATCCACTTAACTTTACTGAATTTCTGAATGCTACTGGGAATGAAAACCTGGTAAGCCTCTTGGAAACTCAAGACTTTGAACTTATTACAAGCTTTAAAGGCAGATTTATAGATCTTTTAAAGCAATATTATTATATTGGTGGCATGCCAGAGGTTGTAATCAGATTTATTGAGACCAATGATTATACCATTGTGCGTGAGGTGCAAAATAAATTGCTAATGGCATATGAACAGGATTTTTCGAAGCATGCTCCAAATGACGCAGTGCCAAGAATACGAATGCTCTGGTCATCAATTCCGGCTCAGCTCGCAAAAGAAAACCGAAAATTCGTCTATGGCCTTATTCGTCAGGGAGCAAGGGCAAAGGAGTTTGAGCTTGCAATACAATGGCTTCTTGACTGTGGGTTGATTTATAAAGTCAGTAGAATAAAAAAACCTGATATGCCGTTGATGGCGTATCAGGATTTCAATGCATTTAAGTTGTTTATTTTGGATGTAGGATTACTTTCGGCTATGAGTGATCTTGATATAAAATCATTATTAGAGGGTAACAGTGTTTTTGAAGAATTTAAAGGCGCGTTGACTGAACAATATATGCTTCAGCAGTTAATCACTAACAAGGATATCAAGCCTTTTTACTGGTCAGCAGAAAGATCAAACGGTGAAATTGATTTTGTTTTCCAAAGTGGCATGGATATTGTTCCACTTGAGGTAAAGGCGGCAGAAAACCTACAAGCGAAAAGCTTGAAGAGTTATTGCTTAAGGTACAAGCCGAAATATGCGATTCGCACATCACTATCCGATTATAGAAAGGAAGAGTGGTTAACCAATCTTCCCCTATATGCGATTAATGAAATTTTAAATATTTTAGAAGATGTCAAGCATTTTTGAAAATGTCCCGAAACAAAGGCCTCTGTGCCTGAGAAACCTCCGAAAAAGCGAAGCTGGGAAAAAATATGCAAGTTCATATGGGAAAAAATATGCAAGTTTTAATTATTGACTTTCAGGATCATTTGAACTACCAAAGAGAAATCGCGTAATTTCAAAACTGGCGGTGCCTGCGAAACCTCCGAAAAACAAACACCAATGTATATTTACGCAAATTATTGTATGAATATCCGAGCAATAATATCGACCAATTTCCTTGTATGAATTATACCATTAAAGCTATTAAAAACAGGCAAAAAATGGTATAATAATAGT
>NZ_DATCHP010000027.1:0-45163 GCF_036508315.1 Acetobacterium sp.
ATGAGAGAACGGCACGGTATTAAATAATTCTTTAAAGGAGTCACCTTCGGGTGGCTCCCATCATGAACACAGTTGCTCTATTTCATGAATAGGCTGGCTCTCACTGATGACTTCAGTGGATCTAAATCAAAATATTATCCATATTATGAGCGGAATCGGAAATATCTACGCCAATGAAATCTGTTTTTCTATGAAAATGCATCCTCTAACACCAGGAAAACGTGTCAGTAAAAAGCGAGTCACAGAATTAATAGCCGTATCGAAAGAAATATTGGAAAAAGCCATTGCCCAGTGGGGAACAACTATTCACTCTTTTGACGCCAATGGCATTACCGGGTTGTTTCAAGTACAGTTACACGTACATATGCAAAAATTTCGTCCTGTATGTAATGGCCCAATAACTAAGGAAAAGGTTCGTGGCAGAGGTACCTATTGTTGTAAAGCGTGCAAAAAAAGAAAGGCCAAAACCCAATGCGACGGTTCTTTTATGCTGTTTCTCATGTTCTAAATTCGTCACAGCTCGCCAAAGCTAATGCCGGTTAGCCGTTTTGGTTTTTTGGTAAGTTCAATTGAAATAAAACTTAGTCATACGACACACTTGTGATATGCAAAGAAGCTTTTGCAAAATAGCAAATAAGCTATAATGCAGAAGCTCCCTTTATCTAAATCAGAATTCCAAACAATCAACTTTCTTCATATCTATTTCATCATATATTTTACCCCGAAATCTTTTGCATTTTTCAAAGTCAAGTAAAAAACCATATCTTCTATATATTATAATCAGATTAGCCGCAATACTTTCAAAGTATTCTCCACTATTTGCTATATTTGTTATATCGTCATTTACCTTCAGGTTCATCCAATCTTCTAAATTAACTAAATGACCATAAGTACTGTATATATCATTCGGAAAATCATCTATAAAGATGTCAACCTTTTTGTTTATTACTAATTTTAATAATTCTGACATTTCAAACGAGTTATGATGCTTATATGTAAGATTACCATCTTTCTCCTGTTTTATGATTTCTACTGATGCAAAAACATCCATACTTTTTCGACATTTTAAATATACATCATTCTTTTCTTTGAAATATTCATCTTTATAAACTTCTGGATATTTTTTTATAAATTCATCTAAAATTGGTAATATTAAAACACTTCGAAATGTGCTATCATCAAGGTCATAATAAAAATCGAAAAAATTTTCATATCTATTTATCCTTATATTATTTGAGGACATTTTTTTTAAGATATTTAATTTCACTTCTGTTTCGCAATCACAATATATATAGCAAGCTGCAAAATACTCCATAAATGATTTATGTATCCATTTATAACTATTTCCGTCTTTGCAAAAAAGAGGCACATTATGCAGTAAATCATCTATTATAAAAGATGCCTTTATATTTTCGCTAAAAGTCATTACTGCTACAGTTTCAACTATTTTTGTTAATTCATCAAAAGAAAATTCAATTTTACCATCAACTAGTGTTTTCCATCCCAATGCTCTTAAAATCTTTTTAAAGCCACAAATCTCTAATCCTGATTTTTTAGGATGTTTATAAGCACCGCCTTTTGTCTGATCATGATCGTTAAACAAAGCATGCACTACGGTATTATAAAATTCAGTCTTTTTATATGGAATTTCTCCTTCATATACAAACGTTTTATAAAGAAGCGATATTAATAAAGGGTTTATCAGAAATTCTTTTAGTATTTCAATGTTTTTATCTTCCTTTA
The DNA here is from genome assembly GCF_036508315.1 of Acetobacterium sp. Classification (GTDB taxonomy): domain Bacteria; phylum Bacillota; class Clostridia; order Eubacteriales; family Eubacteriaceae; genus Acetobacterium. The sequence continues at coordinate 1,744 of NZ_DATCHP010000027.1, forward strand.
TTTTTTCTATTAGTATTCGGGAATAATCACTATTCATATCATACTTCTTTATTAAATCATAAGCTTCTTCTATTTTCATTGGCTTTATTTTAAATCTTTGAAATCCCACAAATGAATCTAGTGCTGACTCATCTCTTGAAGTTAGTAAGTATTTAGTGTTTGGAGTATTTTTAATGAATTTTTGAACTTTCTCAGTTATTTCAGCTTTAAGCTCTTCAGTTATTTCATCGTATCCGTCAAATAGAATAAGGAAATTTCCATCCTTTAATAATTCTATTATTTGTTTCTTTGTAATACCACCAGACAATAGGTTAAGCTCACCACCGATAAAATCAATAATATCGATTACTGGTTTTTCGGTTTCTGGTTTTAGTTTTCTCATTTCAATATTTATAGGTATTGGTCCGCCCTCTTGCGTTGCTTTTAATATAAGATATTTTACAATAGTTGATTTGCCCATTCCGGCTGAATCAACAATCATAAGTCGTGGGTAGTTAGTAAACAATTTTAATAATAGGTTTTTATCTTCATTTATTATATATGCCTCGTTATCCTTATAATCCATGCTATTTTTCTCTATCGTTAATGGAATGTATAATTCGTCCAACTTTTTAGGTTGTCCCTTAAAAACAATTGTATTCACATAAGAATTATGATCATAACTTGCTTGAAAATATTCCTGCAAATTATATTCTAGTATATCAGAATCCACCTTTTTCAAATTCCAGCTATCTATGATTGGACTTATATTATTTTTATATAAATCTTTTATTGCTAAAGCACATATCATTTTTACCCCAGCATCTGCTATTGACTGACCATACTTTAAGGCTTCATTTGTCACATCTTCCATTTCTAGTCCCTTCCGAATCGCTTTTTTAAATTATACTACTAATACAAGTCAATTAACAAGAATATAAAACACATATGTTTTAATATATTCCTCTTTTTCATTTTTCCGATTTTTTCATATGACACGAGGCCGTTTTGTTTGTCATATCCCTTTAAAAACATCTCCAAAAAACCTATAACACAGCAGTTATGGTTCGGGACCTGTGAAAAAGTCAAAAAATCTGCTAAAATATCTCATTGAGAAGATATCCAATGGATAAGAGGAAATTTGATCAGATTAAAGATCAATAATGAAAAAGCAATGATATTTTTGCTAAAATCGAGCAAAAAAATATCCCTGTCTAGTATAATATAAGTGCAAACAAAATCAACCAGGCAGGGGGGAAATCATGCTTCGATATGAATCAAAACAAACATCATTTCATTATTCATTATACAACAAAATCCTGGAAAATCATATCCTAAAACAGATAAAAAAGGCAGATGATTTCGGCTTTATCAATGATCTGCTGAAAGATACATACTGCAAAAATTTTGGTCGTCCGGCCAAAGAATCGGAACTGATATGTAAACTACTGTTTTTGCAGCATATCTACAATCTCTCTGACGAAAAAGTGATTTAAGAGGCCAGCTTCAACCTGACGCATCTCTATTTCCTGGACATTAATCCGGAAGTTCAATTGCCTGAAAGAAGTCTGTTATCGAAATTCAGAAAACTGAAACTGGGTGAACAGACGCTGGTTGAGATCATTATCGAAATTGTCACTCAATACGTAAAAAAAAGGGATTCTCACCGATATCAGTGTGAGCATTGATTCAACCCATGTGGAAGCCAACACCATCAAAAAAACACCGAAACGGCTGATGAAACACCTGGCCAGAAATATCATCCAAACCTACAAGGAAGAAACTAAAGAAGAACTGGAAAGTCTACCTGAAGTACCGACCCACAAAGAGATCAGCGATCATAAACAGGCAAAACAGGTCATGAAAGACTACCTGGAAACCGTCATCGAAACCGTGGAAACAAATACAACTGCGCATACCCCGGAAACAAAACAGATGATCGAAAAAGCAAAACCACAAACTTCTTTGGTTACAAAGTCGAATTCATCATGACCACCGACCAGCGGATCATCACATCAGTGTGAAACGGGAGTAGGTGCCTATGTGGATGGAACAATGATTGAATAATTACTGAAAGGTACCCTTGCAAGCGGATTGACAATCAATGAGTTTTACGGTGATAAAGTCTATTTCAGAAAATCCATTCTTGATAAAATAAAGCACTAGAAGCACTGGCCTACATTCCGGTCAGTGGTCCAGGCTATCGCATCGATGAAAGCGAATTTTCATATAACAAAGATTCAGATCAATGGTTCTGCAGCATGGAAAATGAGACGGTCAGCCGGAAATATTACAAACGAAAATGCGTAAAACACAAAAAATGGTTTTCAGGAAGGATATAATTATTACTTCGATCTCAAAACCTGTAAATGCTGTCCCAAACATGACGAGTGTGCCAACAATGTGAATGTCAATGAAAAAGTTTACCACTGGGGGTGCGGACGTATTGATGGGGGGACCGACTAAGCGACCAACCCCACTCCTTCCCCCACTCATTTAAAGTTAGCATTAACCATTTTTTTCTTTATAAATTCATATGTATTTTTCAATTCTAACATATTATTTTCTGCGTCTTCTATAAGTCCAATATTATTTTTCTCAAAATATTTTGTTATTTCATCATCTGGAACTTTTTTTATCAAAAGTTCGGCATAGCATAAATAGAATAAACCTATTCCAATCCCAAGATCTTTATCTTTATTTAAATATTCATCTTCATCTAAATATTCATCTTCATCTAAAAATTTCATTGCTATATTATATGCTAGATCACTGTTTTTTTCCAACATGACATCCACTTCTTGTATGGTTTTTATATTCAAACTTTGCAATACCTCAATATGGTTTTCTGCAGAAAATGGATCTATTAATTTTCTATTAGAATCATTTGCAATTTTTTCATCTAATTCTTTCATTTCATTACTTAATTCAAAATACTTTTTAAGCGAAATATTATCAATTAAAATTTTCTTATCACTATTTTCTTGTAACTTTTTATCAATATCTTTTTCATAATCACTTAATTTGTCTCGAATTCTTATAAATTCATCATCTGCAAGTTCCAGCAGACCTGCTAATCGCGAAAAATATCTTTTTATTTCCGCCGGAATCCCTACTTGACTCTTGTAACCTGAATCATGTTCAATCTCAGCCCAAGTATGTTGCAATATCGAACGGATTTGAATTTCAAATTTTTTCCCTTCAAACCCAGAATATTCGCGTAACTCTGTTCTTTTTGATGAAAACTGGCATACATAATGTAACGACACATAACCAAATTTATCCGGTTCTATTGATTCTCTTTTATCAATAGAATTTTTCTTGTCAACCTCAAATTCTTGTTCAATGATTTCTGCTATTCTATCTACATCATCAGAATAATATGTGATTATTCTACTTCCTACAATATCTGTTATATCATTGATGCAATTATATTTTTCTCCCTTTTTACGAATTTTTTCTTCTAAACTATTATGCGCCTTTACTCTTGAGTTAATTGCATTAACAGATATTTTATTAGAAGATAAAAGTTTTTTTAATAACCCATCTAACTCATCACACAATTTTTTATATTCATTTTCTAGTTTTTTATATTGATCCAGAATTGCCTCTTTATTCTTTGACATAAAAACTCCTATTTAAATTTTGCTTTTTTATTATTAACTCAACTTTCCCAGCCTAATTGATCAAACAAAGCCTTTATAAAAGAAGCCTGAGAGTTAATCCATTGCTGGAGTTGATTTTTTAACAGCATAGACTTTTTAGAGTCTACGGTAAATTGTTCAACAAATAAGCTCTTCAAAGTTGATGAGCTGTTGTCAAGTCCATATCCTGGATGTCATCACAGAGCCTGAAGAATAATTCGCACAAGGTTCTATCATCCTTCTCGTTTCTGCGAAGCCCTTCTAGCCGAAGACATGGGAATGTTTCATGATACACATTGGAATGTTTTACTTCCATCCTCTGACTGCTATTTGTTCATACCACAAAGTCCACCTGAAAGTGTCCAAAGAAACTAAAAAAAGTAGCAAGGGATAACGCAAAGGTGCTATCAGGACCCAGTTTCCAGCATATCCTCAATGTTGCTTTATTTAATTATAACAGCATTTCAACTATTTGCAATAAAAACCAGAGTAAAATATTGCGGTATAAAACAAAGACTACTCTGACATAATGTAGGGAAGACGTGAGGACACTTCATTTATTATATTTCTTTTCCACATACAGTCAAACTGAACCATTTTCGTGACTTCGCGAAAATGATTGGAAACCGCTGCCCCACCAGTTTCACCTCAGAACACATCGGGGACGGCTCTTCTGTGCTGTTTTTCTCGTGTTAAATTCGCTGGAATACACCAAAGCTGATTCCGGTTATCCTTACCAATTGGCTATTAACACATTAACACAAGGGGACGGTTCTTTTGTGCTGTTTCTCTCTTACTAAATTCGCCGCAATACGCCAAAGCTGATTCCGATTATCCTTTCCAATTGACTAATCAACAACTCTTTATCTTTACAGATTTTTATTATCTCATTACGCTTTTATTTATCAAATCTCTGTGTTTCAACAAATCTTTACCAACAATTATTTTGATTCTCTCCTTAGTGTCCAGTTCTTTGTACATTGCTTTCCATGGCTTGTTTGCTACCCGAATCTGCCCTGAATAACCCAAACCATTTCAGAGATTCTTGAAATTATTGAAAATACTTCAATCCAAAATCTGCTATGGACACATCGGGGACGGTTCTTTTGTGCACATAAAACTATCAAAACTTCGAAATTGCATTATAAACCTTGGTCACACTTTCGACAGTTTCTTAATGCCTGTTCTACGAACATTTTGCTCGGTTCCATCATACGACTCAATTGACCGACACTGCCACTGGTTTCCTTCCAGTTTATAGTCCAATCCCTTTCATATCTGCTTTCAAATGAATATCCATTTTTTAGTAATTCGTATATAATTCCTCTTTGAAATTCACTGAATTTTTTAAATTCAATATTCATCACTTTTTCCACCACAACTTTATATTTTTGAAGTTGGTTTATCTACCGATTATGCTCATTATTATCAAATTGGCATGTTTTACCAAATTGGATTTTGCCATTCTAAAACCATGCTTCATAATAAAACCAGTTCTCCATAATTCTTATTGTTCGACCACCATTATCTGTACCGTCTGACCATTTCCACTCATCATCAGATATATCAGTAAGGTTCTCATTCGCATTTTGATATGCTACCGGGACGTCATCTGGCGAATAATAAAAACCATAATATTTAGAAGCTGGAGCAATTCCTTTTCCACCGTAAAAGAACTGTACAATATCATTGTTCCTTCTAAAAACTCGCTCTACTTTTACGCCCTTATATGTTTTTATTGACGTATCAGAATTTAGATATGACTTTGCAATAGTCACCAATTCTTTACTATTTTCATTTATAATGTTTTTTATTTGGTGTTCCGGATTTGAAACATAATTTACAGTGTAAATAGCTAAGATAATAAGTACGGCTGCAATTATAATACTAATGTATTTCTTCATAACAGCACAGTTCCTCCTTTTTTCGTGTAAATCAAATCTTTGCTTTATATATGCTTGGCTTGTCTTAATAATAGCCTTATGACGAGGGGATGTTTCCGTTCGTCATACTTATCTCTTCAATACCATTGGCAGCTAAAACTTCTTCAATTTTCTTTACATTTCCCTCTCCACCCCTTATACTCAACATATGTCCATTTTGCAGGCATTTAAAAAATATTATCCGGATGTGATAGCACATTGATGATCGAGAGGTAAAATACATGATTCGAATTTGGGGAAAACTCGTAAAACACAATAAATTTCTGGAACAAAAAGTTTTTGAAATTGATAACAAATCCTTGCCTATATATGATAATATCCAAGCTGCTTTAGAGACCTTCTGCCATGACTTTGATTTGGAAAAACCGATGTGGTTTGACAGAAATACAAAAGAACTTAATCGGATTTCCAAAACATATTTTCGTGAAGACCAGTTTATCGATTCCATCTGGTTTGATTATTTAGAATTCGAAATTATAGACGATGATAAAAAGAAAGCATAAATATGCCGGATGAGCTAAAAATAAAAGTATCGAACATGAATCGGGGACGTTTTGTTTGTCATATTCACTCTCCAATTACTTTACTCGCCAATTATTTTAACCAGTACCCGCTTGTCCCTTTTTCCGTCAAATTCATAGTAAAATATCTGTTCCCATTGTCCAAAATCCAGCTTTCCATCGGTTACGGCAACCACCGCTTCTCTGCCCATAATCGTTCGTTTCAAATGGGCGTCAGCATTGTCTTCAAAACCATTATGACCATACTGGCTATACGGCTTTTCCGGTGCTAATTTTTCCAACCAGACCTCATAATCCTGATGTAAACCACCCTCATCATCATTGATAAAAACACTGGCCGTGATATTCATAGCATTGATCAAAATCAATCCTTCTTTAATCCTACTTTCGGTAAGTGCTTTTTCAACATCTCTCGTAATATTGACCAGTCCTCTTCGTGTGGGCAAATTAAAATGCAACTCTTTGCGATAAGAAATCATCTTGGGCCTCCTTGTTTTTCTTTTATTCTACCACTTTTTAAAATTAAAGCCATCCTGAACACATAGGGGGACGGTTCTTTTGTGCTGTTTTCTGATATCAATATAATATATTTCACAAATTATATAATATCTTATATAATAATCAAACAATATGAGTTCAAAAAATGTCAGGAGGATAAGACTTGTGGAAGATTGGAATGTGAAACTATATGGTCAATTTGAAAAAGAAAGGGCACAGCCTTCAATTGATTTGATAAACAGAATTGAAGCGGATTCATTACAAAAAATCATTGATATTGGGTGTGGATCTGGGATGAGTACCCTGCCATTAAGAAATCGGTTTAAAAAAGCCGAAATAACAGGTGTGGATTTTTCAACTTCAATGTTGAACAAAGCAAAAGAAATGATCAGCGATGTTATCTGGCTGCAAAGAGATTGTAGCAAACCACTAACAGATTTAGGAAAATTTGATTTAGTTTTTTCAAATGCAGCGCTGCAGTGGCTGGGAAATCAGCGAAACGTCATTAAGAATTTAAGCGATATTCTTTTACCGGATGGCTTGCTGGCCGTGCAGGTTCCTTATTTTTCAGCAATGACATTAGCAAATTGCATAAACGATGTGGTGGAAACATATGATGCCGATATTTTTAATGGTATAGAATCAGAATTATTTAAATGTTACCCACCGGAATTTTATTATAATGAATTGGCCAAGCATTTTTCAAAGATTGATTTATGGCAGACAAATTATTTCCACGTTATGAATAGCCGTAAAGAAATTCTAGAATTTTGTAAAAGTACTGGCTTAAGACCTTATGCAGAAAGATTTGAAGCATCAGAAAGGGAAGAATTTTATCAAAGAATACTTGATGAAATTAAGAAACAGTATGTCACCCAGGAAAATGGTCGCGTTTTATTTGAATTTAAACGGATTTTTTTTGTAGCAAAAAAATAATTGCATATATTGAAGAATTGATGTTGCGGACTCATCGTGTAAAATCATTAATCCCCGTTCTCAACATGATGTGTGTATGGGGAACAGAAAATAGAATTTAGGGGAGAAATCAATGACAGAAAAAGAAAAAGCCAAAGCAGGTCTGCTTTATAATCCTAATATTGATAAAGAAATAAGCCGGGAAATAATTAAATGCAAAGACTTGTGCCATCAGTACAACCAGCTGTTACCATCCCAGTATCAGAACAAAGAGAAGCTGATGAGAAGTATACTGGGGAAAACGGGAACGACGTTTTTCATAGCTTCTCCATTTTGGTGCGATTACGGATACAATATTGAAATCGGGGATAATTTCTATGCCAATCATAACTGCGTCATTTTGGATGGTGCTAGAGTAAAATTTGGTTCCTATGTTTTTATAGGGCCGAATTGCTGCTTTGCTACGGCAGGTCATCCGCTGGATGTGGAGCAACGTAATGAAGGGCTTGAGTACGCACATCCTATCTCAATTGGTAACAACGTATGGATCGGCGCCGGTGTGACTGTTTTGGCAGGCGTAACTGTCGGTAACAATACAGTTATTGGAGCTGGAAGCTTAGTGAATAAGGATATTCCGGCTGGCGTAATTGCAGTTGGAAATCCATGTAAAGTATATGCCCCCCAAGGTCAAGACGCGATTTTGAAAAACTAAGTTAATCGCCTTTCTTGTTTTGATTATCAGGCAGCGCTCTTTTGCTCTTTGAAATATAGATCATCCGGGCATGACACATCGGGGATGGTTCTTTTACGACACAAAGAAGGAACAGTATCCATAAAAGATTACTCACTGTTCCCTGGTAATCTTTCTATGGATCCAGTAATAATTTGATCGTCTTTATTTTTCAGAGATAATCTGACAATTGACTTCTCAAAAATCTTTTTCTAATACCCGAAGGCTTGTTCCAGCACCATTTTATTCACTGCGTTAATAACACAGTGGGGACGGTTCTTTTGTGCTGTTTTTCTCTTGCTAAATTTGCCGCAATCCGCCAAAGCTGATTCCGGTTATCATTTCCAATTAGCTAACCAACAACCCTTTAACCTTACAGATTTTTATTATCTCATTACGCTTTTCTTTCTCAAATCTCTGTACTTCAACAAATCTTTGCCTGCAATTATTAAAAATACTTTAAGTCAAAATATGGTATTGAAAAGATCTTTATTACCTATATACCAGGATACGAAGCAACATAAAAGGGGCCCTTGTATTAAGCGTGCTTCTTTCTTAATGCCACAAAAAACAATCGTCTTGGGAGACCACCCTCCTCAAATTCATCAATGCTGAGGATATCGAATGGTCCGGCTAATTCCCCTACTTTTTCACGGCTGAAAAAATGAACGATAAACTTCCCACATTCGTAAAGGTCTTCTCCATGATGAAGACCAGTTTTATAGTCCGCATCATCGGTGTTTCTAACCGTATAGATGTTAATCCCCTCAGGTTTTAAGATACGTGCAGTTTCTAAACTGATATATTCCAATTCTTTGGTGGTAAAGGCCATACAGTATAGCATATGAGAGTAGCATGCATCAAAGCTCTCGTTTTCAAAGGGTAAAGGATTCCTCAAATCATGCTGAATGGGTATAATTAAATAGGACAGATTCATTGACAAGGCGGTTTCCTTTATTGCCTGGATACCGGAAGACGTATAGTCTACAACCGTGACCTCAAATCCATTTTCCGCAAAGTACATGGTATCCCGGCCTTGCCCTCCTCCCAACTCGATGATTTTCTTTACACCATTTTGCTTGAAGATCTCAACTGCTTTTATAGCCGCCACACTGGGTTTAGAGCCAAACATCTGAGGTTTGCTGCTAAAGGTATCCTCCCAGTGAATATTCTGATTGTTTAAAAATTCTTTTTTCAATTTAGGACCTTACTTTCTTTGCTATCAAATTTTTCCTCTTATGACACAGGACACAGAGGGGACGGTTCTTTTGTGCTGTTTCTCTAGTCCTGAATTCGCCGTAACACGCCAAAGCTGATGCCAGTTAACCGTTCCATGTCTGATCGACAAACCTTTGTCCTTGCAGATTTTTATTATCTCGTTAAGCCTTTCTGAGAGATAATGTTGACAACGGGGACGATTCGCTTGCATATCTGCTTTCAAATGAATATCCATCTTTTAGTAATTCGTATATAATTCCTCTTTGAAATTCACTGAATATTTTAAATTCAATATTCATCACTTTTTCCACCGCAACTTTATATTTTTGAAGTTGGTTTATCTACCGATTATGCTCATTATTATCGAATTGGCATGTTTTACCAAATTGGATTTTGCCATTCTAAAACCATGCTTCATAATAAAACCAGTTCTCCATAATTCTTATTGTTCGACCACCATTATCTGTACCGTCTGACCATTTCCATTCATCATCAGATACATGAGTAAGGTTCTCATTCGCATTTTGATATGCTACCGGAACGTCATCTGGCGAATAATAAAACCCATAATATTTAGCAGCTGGAGCAATGCCTACTCCACCATCATTTTGCCCAAACCCAGCACCCGACTCAATTGGCGGATACTGCCACCGGTTTCATACTGAAACTTTCGAATTACATGATTTTCTTTTCAACTGACAGTTCTCCCAGATTCTGGTATTCGCTGTTCATAACATGACAGTCGAACCGTCACTATGTCATTACCAAATCGAAAACTCCAATTTTCTTTACATTTCCCTCTCTACCCCTTATACTCAACATATGTCCATTTTACAGGTATTTAAAAAATGTTATCCGGATGTAATAGCACATTGATGATCGAGAGGTAAAAAACATGATTCGAATTTGGGGAAAACTCGTAAAACACAATAAATTTCTGGAAGAAAAAGTTTTCGAAATTGATAACAAATCCTTGACTATATATGATAAAATCCAAGCTGCTTTAGAGACCTTCTGCCATGACTTTGATTTGGAAAAACCGAAGAACTTAATCGGATTTCCAAAACATCTTTTCGTGAAGACCAGTTTATCGATTCCATCTGGTTTGATTATTTAGAATTCGAAATTATCGACGATGATAAAAAGAAAGCATAAATATGCCGGATGAGCTAAGAAGGCGCGGGGAAGGCGCGGGGACGTTTCGTTTGTCATATCCCCCCTAAACAGCCTCCCCAAAAAAATGACACTCCAACTAAGAAACGAAAGGAATTAAGCTTTGCTGATGTAGACACAGATGAGATGACTCAACTTTTATTTTCTATATAATCGATGCCGTAAAAAACATATAACCCCAAAATGGCAGTAAAAGCCGTTGCCGCAAATACGCTAAACCTTTCCGCGACGCCAAAATATTCAGGGGGCATTAATCCCGTTCCAATTGCACCTATAAACATACTTAGCAGACTGATGGATGCAAATATTGCCATGGACCGATATTTTTTCTCTCGATATCCCCCACCATGATTGTAACAAGCGAGGCGATACTCAAAAGAACAACTGCCGCTGTCACAACGATGTGCATAATATCTTGAAATGTACCCGCATATCCGCTGGTGGTCAGTGGAAACATCGAATAGCCAATGCTAGATACCCAATTCATGATTGCAAAAAGATAAATCCCGACACGCAGTGTTCTGTTTAAACGGTTCTGGACAAAAACACAGGCAAGGGTGACTGAAACAATACCACAGGTTCCGTATACACTGCTAAGCTGCCCCCACAATTCTCTGGATGGCGCATCGTAGGCACTCAGATCACTCACCGCCTGACTGAGCCAATTATAGCCTAGGGTAAGCCAGGGGCGCAAACAAAACAGCAATCAGGTATGATAGAAAACTTGCAACTCCAAGTAAACCCAGCCAATTAATTCTTTTTTCTTTATCATATTCATCCTCCTCTTTCAAACTAATCATTAAATTAATATTCCATTCATTTTTAATGCTTTTTAATAAACAGTTTCATTGTAACATCAACTTTACCAAAAAAACAGCGATCTTTTAACAGACCGCTTTTTTTTATTCACCTTTGTCGTTGTTCAGTTCGATTAAACACAGTGGTATTACGGTTCTTTTTTGCTGTTTTCCTCGTGCAATAAACCTAAAAAAAAGCATTATCAAATGGGAAATAATGTTTTGAGATTTGATTAAGCGGACACATCGGGGAGGGTTCTTTAAACGACACAAAAGAACTTCCCCTTTGGGCTTTCATCGCTACAGTATTTCTTTTAGAAAAGGGGTTAGCTGCAGGATAAGGTGATGAACCTTTGTGCAAGGATCACACTGGCATGGAGTTTTGTCCTTTTGATGAATCGTTTCAATCCTTTTCGCATGTGAAACAGCCGCTTTAAGACTACCATTAGTTATAAGAATAGAAAAAATATCTTCTAGATTTTTTTCATATCCTTTTTCATTGATACCACTGCGTTTAAAGATTGTATTTAATTTTTTGTACCAATCATCTCGATGAAGTGCTGCATCCGAATAGTCAAAATGCAAATAAATCCAATACTCAAAGGACTGATTGCTCCATGCTGTTTCAAAACCTTGTTTTTCTGCCAAAATAATAGCCTCGTCAAAATCTTCAAAGTCATCTTTATCGAACACAACCCAAATATGTTCATATATATTATGGGAGCGGTTAACAAGTTTAGCTGTTGCTTCAATAAGACTGACTGTACATTTACCTTGGCCATCAACTATAATTTTCGGGGTCTTTACATCAACATTACCACCAAATTTATTTTTTATATAGTTGGAAAGACCATCAAAATAATATGGTTCGGTTTTAGTACCTTCCGTAACAATGAGATATGAATTTGCTTTGGGTTCCTTTGAACCTCGTTTTCTCTCTTTTTTGTCTTCTTTTTTTCTTTTAAAAAAATCATCACTTCCCATTTTTTTTATCCTCAAATGAATAATCCGTCAAAATAGGTATCCCGCCAAAAACACCTCCCAAATATTCCTGCTCAAATGACGCATCATTTCGCACCTTAAATTCTGCAAGGGAAGATATTGATGCTTGACTTTTTTTATCTTTATTGATAAACCAAACCTGATCACGTCTAAAATAACGTTTATCTAACAAAGTAGTGTCGTGTGTCGTATAGATCAGTTGTCCCCTCGTATTTTCTTCATAAAACAAATCTACTATATATTTTAGCAGTAACGGATGTAACTGCATATTAAGTTCATCAATTATTAATCCTTTATTTTGCCGAATTGCAATTTCCACAAATGAATAGACTGCAATGACTTTTCGTGTTCCATCAGATTCAATATCGATGGGTACTTCATAGTCTTCACCATTTTCACCAATATGATGGGTAAATACCTGGATCTTATCTTTCATCTTTTCAACAGTAATATCTTTAATGCCAATATCAATTGAACTTAAAAAATTCAAAAGGCGGTCTTTCTTTTTTTCATCAAAATCATTTTTAAAATAGTCATTTGAAAATTTCTCGATTGAAGAATTGCAATTTAGAGACAATGCTAAAATATCGGTAATACAATTAAATGTTTCTTTAAATACAGTTGTCCTTAACTGCAAGCGATTGTAAAAAGACAGTGCCAATACGTCATTTTCTACCTGTTCAACATATTTCTCGCAACTTTTTTTTACGGAAGCACCGAGATTTATTTTCAAGTTAGTACGTTCTATAATCGTTGTTTTTCTTCCAGTTGATATTTTTTTCTTATAAAGCCATTCGTATAAGATTTCCTTATGATTATAAATAAAACCATATTTATATTCAGAACCATCCATCAAATAGACGCCCTCAAACTCACTGGTTAAATCACAATCATCTCCCGAAAATAAAAATGGGTGATAATATTTTTCCAAGATAGATTCCTTATTATCATCTTTATTATTAAATGAATATCCTACAAGCCGTCGGAAACAACGATATGCATCCACAAAATTAGACTTACCGCTAGCGTTAGCACCATAAATTGCTGCGACTTTTAAAATATTTCCATAATCTTTAATATTAATTAGGTTATAGTCATGCTCTTTATATGCTTTAATTCCTCGCATATCAAAAATAGCTTCTTCTCGAAAAGGTCCGAAATTTTTAAAACTAAACTGTACTAGCATTGATAATCACCTCCTATTATATTTTATTATATCAATTATGTATGTTATGTCAATATTTTTGTGAATTATCCTCAAAATATTAATTCAAGTATCCATTTTTATATTTTATATCAATTAATTTATAACACTATTTTATTTTGAAAGAAATGAAAAAAACAGAAAGAGATATATTTGAGCGTGGTAATTTCGTTTTAAATGTCAATCAAAAGCCTCTTCTGAAGCTTTTATCATTGCAGAAATCATCAATAATTATTGACGTGCGTATAAAATGGGCGCATAATATAAGTATAAAGGAGTGGTTAAAATGCGTAAACTTACTTATTTAGCAGTGCTGGAACCTGCATCGGAGGGCTACGGAGTCTTCTTTCCTGATTTACCTGGCTGTATCAGCTTTGGGAAAGATATCGAAGAGGCCCATCAAATGGGACGTGAAGCATTGGAGCTTCATATCTACAGCATGGAAAAAGACGAGGATCTAATCCCTGCCCCCTCAAAATCGCTTTCAAAAGAAGATGTTGAATGTGGCATCATTACAGCAATCACTGTTTTACCGGATCTGGTGAAAAATGAGATGGAAAACAGACGAGTAAAAACAAACGTCACTATCCCTGCCTGGCTTAAAGAAGCTGCCGAGTCTCAGCACGTCAACTATTCAAAGCTCTTAGAAGTAGCCCTTCTTGATTATCTGAATGTCAGACGTGAAATTTTAAGATAACACCACATAAAATAAAAGGTCTTTAATGAAATATGAAAAATTAGTATGCATTAAAGCAGGTGAAAAGTTATGCCGGAACTACCAGAAGTAGAAACCGTTCGCAGAACGTTAAAGAACTTTATTATTGGAAAAACAATTAAGGAAGTCAGGGTTCATTACGATAAAATCGTTGTCGGGGACACGAAAATATTTGTGGAGTCGTTAAAAGGACAAACCGTTCGCGATATTGCTCGAGTGGGGAAATATTTAGTCTTTATTTTGGATAGCCAGGCGTTTATCTCTCATTTGCGTATGGAAGGGAAGTATAATATTGCCGAAGCTTCAAAGCCGCTTAATAAACATGAACATATTACCTTTGTGTTTAGTGATGACTCGGAATTGCGCTATCAGGACACCCGCAAATTTGGTCGTATAGAACTCGTGAATAAAGAAACCTATCATCAGGATTTGCCGCTTTGTAAACTTGGACCAGAACCATGGGACGCAGATCCTAAAGAACTCTACTTAAAAATACATAAGAGCAGCCTGCCGATTAAAACATTGTTACTCGATCAAACTATTATGAGCGGAATCGGAAATATATACGCTAATGAAATCTGTTTTTCTATGAAAATGCATCCTCTGACACCAGGGAAACGTATCAGTAAAAAGCGATTGGCAGAATTAATAGCCGTATCAAAAGACATCTTGGAAAAGGCCATTTCCCAGGGCGGTACGACGATTCACTCTTTTGACGCCAATGGCATTACCGGATTGTTTCAAATACAGTTACAGGTACACACGCAAAAAGTTTGTCCTGTATGTAATGGGGCAATAACGAAGGAAATGGTTCGTGGCAGAGGTACCTATTATTGTAAAATGTGCCAGAAAAAGAAAGGATAGGATTATTTCGCTAGAAGATAATTAAATCCAAAACAAGGCCCTGCAATATTCTTAATTGCAGGGCCATTTTTTCATTCGTTCGATACATACGTCAACGCTACCTATTTATTTTTCATTAATATTGAGTTTGTCGTTTTGAAGCGGAGACTTATATTTGGATGTGCTTGAAAATTTGGTCACTTCTTTTCTTGTGCGGTTCAAAGCAGCCAGTGTTCCAGGGCCGCCGATGCATCCGCCATCACAGGCCATGCCTTCCAATAGATATCCGTCTTTCTTTCCAGCCTTTGCCATTTTCATAAGTTTGACACATTCTGCAAGTCCCTGAGCGGATTCGATGGTGATTTCCTTCTCCGGGGCTATTTCCTTTATCGCTTTTTCTACGGCATTGGCAACGCCGCCGGCAATCGCATAGCCGCGCCCGGTAATGGAAGCGTCATCTATTGATCTGTCAACTTTCATTTCGGAGGGTTCTATATGTTTGGCGCCAAACATTCCAATCAGTTCTTCATAGGTAATGACAAAATCCACATAGCTGGAAACCTTATCCTGTAGAGCCTCGAGTTTTTTCGAGATACATGGTCCAATGAATACCACCTTGGCATTGGGATTATCCTTTTTGACATATTGAGCTGTGTAAATCATGGGAGTTGAAGAATCCGAGATATAATGATGCAGTTCCGGAAACAGTTTTTTTACCATGGAATTCCATGAATAGCAGCAGCTCGTTCCCAAAAACGGCTGTTTCTCAGGTACTTCGTCTGTAAATTCCTTTGCTTCGTTAATCGTCGTCATATCAGCACCCAGACTGACTTCAACCACCTTTTTTATTCCGAGCATTTTAATGGCTTCGATGATCTGGCTTGGCTGAGTGAGGGCACCAAACTGTCCTACAAAAGACGGCGCGATGATGGCATATATTTCCTGATCACTTGTGATTGCCTTGATCAGCTGGTAGATTTCCGACTTATCGGAAATGGCGCCAAAAGGACATTTCTGGATACAGTGGCCGCAAGAGACACATTTATCGTAATCAATGGTTGCACGATTATGGCTGTCGCTGTTGATGGCTTTAACTCCGCAGCTTGCAGCACATGGCCTTTCATATTGGATGATGGCTGAATAAGGACAGCCCATAATGCATCTGCCGCACTTGATACATTTGTCCTGATCGATAATGGCGCCTTTTTCTTCCATTATGATGGCACCTGCCGGACATTCATTTTTACATGGATGTGCAAGACATTTGCGGCAGTAGCCTGTAATCCGGATGGACTTTGTCGGGCAGGCCTCACAAGCAAAAGGGATGACATTTACAAGAGGCGGTTCGTACACCCTGTAATCAAGGTCAACCTTATCGATGCCGTCATGCACTGATCCCATTTTAGCAGCATTTCGGACATCAAGACCAAGAGCAAGCCGCAGTCGTTCACCCAAAACGGCTCTTTCCTTAAAAATACTATCACGGTAGGTAGCTTCTTCGCCTGGGATCAATTTATATACTGCATCATCAAGTGTATTTAAAGGAATATCCTCGTAGGCCCGTTTGGCAATTTCAGCAAAAACCATTCTCCGAATGTTGATGATATCTATAAAACTTTCCTTCATTTAGTCCTCCGTTCACTTTAAAGATCAGTCTCGATTGACAGCTTCCATTATCTTTGACATTACCACCGCACTTTTGGTGTTGCAGATAGTTTCACCGTCAAAAAAAACAAAAGAGTTGCTTATCCATAAGCAACTCTTAACATAAATACATTAACATAGCCATGTTACATTCATATATTTTTTTTGTTAAAATCTTGTTAAATTCTACAGAAAACCAGTTGGACTGAACTATTCCGACCAACGAGACGTGGGGACGTTTTCTTCCATCTTTTACCGCTGCTCTACCCTCATCAAGGGGGACACAAAAGGCGACACAACACAGTGTGGACAACACAGTGGGGACGGTTAAACCATTTCAGAGATCCTTGAAATTTCTGACAATTAATTCCTCGAAAATCTTTTTCTAATACCTGAAGGCTTGTTCCAGCACCATTTTATTCACAGCGTTAATAAGGGATAAGGCACTGGCCCGCATCACATCCTGTTCGATGGCCTTCCCTGAAAACAATTGGTCATCACATCGAATTTGGGTAGTGACCTTCCCCAGGCTCCCTTTTCCCCGACTTAAGCTGTTGATCCGGTAATCGATGAGTTCAATGGGCGAACCAATCGCTTCCATAATTGCCCCATAGAGGGCATCGATAACACCAGACCCGCCCTGACTCTGAACCACCTCCTTGTTCCCGCGGGCCAGCTTTACCGTCGCCGAAGGCAAACTTCTAACCACCGTCATCTCATAATCAACCAGTTGCCATAATTCGGGATTGTTTCCCCGACTTGGAATAGGGCTGTTTTTCAACAGGGTCAATACATCATTATCGTAGATTTCCTTTTTTTCATCTGCCATGGTCAGAAACTGCTGATAAATTTCCCCCACTGATTCCTCAGGGATATCGAAGCCAAGACGTTGGGTAACGTGGATAAAAGCATGTCGCCCGGATCTGGCCGTGAGAACAATTTCCATCGCCGGAGCTCCAATGGTTTCCGGATCCATAATTTCGTACACATCCTTTGATTTGAGCAACCCATCCTGATGGATACCAGAAGAATGAGCGAAAGCATTTTCCCCGGTGATGGCCTTGTTTACCTGAATATCCAGTCCCATGGTGGCACTGACCATGCGGGAGGTTTCATAAATCTGCCGGGTATCCACCGTGGTATGTCCACCATAATAGGCTTCATGGAGCTGAATCCCCATGATCACTTCCTCCAACGCGGTATTCCCGGCGCGTTCGCCGATGCCGTTGATGGTACACTCCACTTTATCCGCTCCGTTTTTAACCGCTGCCAGGGTATTGGCAGTGGCCAGACCCGTGTCATTATGACAATGCACACTGAGCAGCACGTTGGGATCCAGGTTTTTCAGCCGGTCATTAATCCGATAGATCAATTTCCCAAATTCTTCGGGAATGGCAAATCCCACGGTATCCGGCACATTGATGATAGTAGCGCCAGCCTTCACCACTGCCTCAATGGTTTGCCAGAGATACTCGAATTCGGAACGGCTGGCATCTTCCAGAGAATACTGAACCTGGGGAAGCAGACTACTGGCATATTTAACTGCACCTACTCCCATTTCAATCACCTGCCCCGGTGTTTTTCTGAATTTTTTAGAGACATGAACATCCGACGACCCCAGTACTATATGAATCAGTGGATTCTCTGCTTCCCGAATGCTCTCATAAATGCAGTCAATATCCGATTGTACAGCCCGCCCCAGGGCAGCAATCCAAACATCCTTTCCAATTTTGCGACTGATGGCCTGAACTGCCTCAAAATCTCCCTGTGATGATGAAGGGAACCCCACCTCCATCATATCCACCTTCATTTTTGCAATCTGCTCCGCGACATCCAGCTTCTCTGCCAGATTCAGTTTGGCTCCCGGTACCTGTTCCCCATCTCTTAAGGTTGTATCAAATACATAAATTTTTCGTGACATAATCTTTCTCCTTGTCTGAATTTTGTGTAAAAAAGCTCCCTCTTCATCTCAATCAGAGACGAAAAGGGAGCTTTCCGCGGTACCACTCTTATTCATACAGGCGACTGTATGCACTTTCTCGATACCCTTTATTCTTCCCATGAAAACTATTTTGTATAAAAAAAAGCCTGTCTCAAACGAGACAGACGAAAATCTGCTATACCACTCTTTTATACTATAGTTTTCAATACAGGTTTAATAAAACCGATATCCATCCCTTTTAACGGTGGGCTTCCGTCTTGACCTACTTTTTTTGCCTAATTTTTCATAAGCGCCATTTCAGCAAGCAACTCAGCGGTGAGTTCATCATCTTCTGATTTCTGCTTCACACCAACCAGCAGATCTCTGAAAATCATCTAATAACTACTATTCCTCATCAACGTCTTTTTTATATTTCATTTATTATAAACGAATCAAACCCGCTTGTCAACCCTATTTTAACACAGCGGGGACGGTTTTTTATATCGCCAGTAACAGTATATTTCCTATTTTTCAACCCTATTAATTTCACTATCCAGATCATTGACTGAGCCTTCTGGGGTTGTGGGAGACAGGTTCATCACAAAACCATCCGTGGCATCCACCGATACCTGGGCCTGATCAAAACTAACATCCAGCAAATGTCCACCCTTGGTTCGATCATCGGAAATAAAATGAAAATGATACCCGGGTACATTAACACCGCCAATGTAGTCAGGACACCAAAGGCCGATTAAGGTTCCTGTAATAGTCGTATTGTCAAAGACGGATTGTTTTTTCACGGCTTCGGATAGGACAGGATAGGGTTTTTCCTGGATGGGGACGGATCGGGTTTTAATGGTATTAAAGGTTCCGTCCACCTTGAAAAGGTAAAACAAATCCTTGTTTAAAATGAATTTGTCCAGTTCCTGCTCCAAAGTATCCAAACTTGCAGTCGCAGTCAGCTCCTGTGTAACATTGTTGTCAAAATAGGTAACCGCCGCAAAGGGTGTGGTATCCGTGTCCGAAACTACCTCAACCCCGCCGCTGGCTTTGACCTTGTAGACGGTGTTGTCGATCATCACCATTTCACCGTCAAGTGCATTAAAGGTGCCGATGCCGACGTCGCCATGTTCCTTAAGTTCACCAAAACTCTGGAAGCCATCATAATTTCCGGCTAGCAACGAACTGATGGTGGATACCTGGTATAATGTGTCCCTTGGCAACTCTTTACTGAATGTATCCGTACACCCAGATAACATAAACAGACACACCACCGACAATACCAAAAGCTTGATTTTTATTTTCATTAAGTCTCCTTCTTCAAATATTTTTTTTTATTCACACTTTGTTAACTACTATGATTTTTCCTTACAAAGTAGATTATTCGTCGGAATATGATATTCCTAACGTATCAAACTGACCATGAACACTGGAAAGCCATTCTTCAAATCGGGCATCCATGTCCAAGGCTTCTAGAATTTCCGTTTCTGTCATTCCCTGTTCCTTTAATGCAACAGCACTCTGACGTCCAGATTCTGCCATGGTCATGAGGGATTTTTCTAAAACCGTACGAACATTATAACTGCCATTAAACGGTGTTGATGCATAGGTATTGGATTCCATTTGATTCATCCAAAAAACTTGTTGTTTATGAACCAGAGGCTCTTTTGGAGAATTAAAGTACTTTTCATTGTACCCAGACTGTTTTGATCATATTTTATTGGGATTCTTTTCTGATTCCATAGGATTCATTATAAGCATATCGACAAATATATTTTTTTTATTAGAAAAGAGGTTGACTATTATAACCACAAACTGGTGGAATCCTATCGTAATGATGCGAACAAACCGCGACAGCGGATCATCATGAGTCTGGGAGATCTGAAGGAATTACCAAAGGCATGCTGGAAGGAGCTTGCCTTCATCCTGGAACGACTCATCCACCCCGCCAGCGAACTGGCCATCCATCGGTGGTTCAATGAGCAGTCGGCGCTTTGTGAGATGCTTGAGACGGATATCCGGGGTCTGGGCAAAGACCGCTTCTATGCTATCGGGGATCGTCTGTTTGAAAAAAGCCGGGACTGTCCCCTGATTTCACTGGCTCTTATGGTGGATGGGAAAGTCATGGAGCGCGTCGGTTGTCTCAAAGAGAAATACAAAGGGTTCGGGATTGTTAATTTAATCAAACGCAGAAAAACCACGGTTAACGAGAGAAGGTAGTGACAGAAAAAAATCGGGGAATGCAGGATTTCCAACGCCTGCAGGCCTTGTTACTCGAAATCCGGGTTATTGTCCACTGCTTCGAAATAATAAACGTCCGGAATTCTAAGCCGATGAATGTTGTCCGAATCATAGCCAAGCAACACCGTTTTTTCTGTTTTTAATTTATTTAGCAAGCTCAGAATATCATCATTCACCTCATAACAACGGATGATGATTTCTTCGTCCCGTTCCCTGCTGATTTCTTCAATCGATACTTTCATGTTTTCACCACTCTAAATCTGATTTATCAAAATATGTGCCGATGTCACCTTTTGTTTACCATAATAATTATACACCATTTATTAACGCAATGGAAAACCCACCTTGAAGTTTTAAACTTTAAGATGGGTTTTTATTCATGCAAAGTAACACAGAGACACAAAGGTTATACCTCAATCCAATATTCACGCTTGGCTTATTCCTGACCGCCGCCCATTTCATTTTCCAGAACCATTTTCTTATCCATGATCCTTGATCTTTTTCCCATGAGTCGCAGCAAGGTTAATACCGCTCCAAAAAGACAGATCACCGCTGCTATGATATAGACGATTCTCATGCCGTTGATGAAGGCTCCATTTTGGCCTGCGACATAATCCGTCACACGATAACCCAGTTCTGAACTCATGCTGCCGTAAAGCAGGGTGGTGGCCAATGCAATACCGCCTACCATTCCCATATTTCGTACCAGCGCATTGATGCTCCCGGCAATTCCCAGCTGGTGTCTTCCGACGGTTGACATGATCATTGAATTATTGGGGGATTGAAACAAGCCCATGCCAACAGATATGACGACAATAAAGACAACCATGGTCATCATTGTCGACTGTTCAGTGAGGGTTGACATCAGGAACAAACCCAGACTGATGAGCAGCAAACCAATGAAAGTTAACATTTCACATCCGATTTTGTCGGACACATGACCGCTGACCGGTGCCAGCACCATTAGAATCAACGGGAAAATCATCATCATTAAACCAGCCTGCTCCGGTGAATAGGCCATGACATCCTGGAGATAGAATGGTTGAATAATGCTGTTGCAAAAAAGCCCGACAAAGGTAATAAAGGCACAAAAAACGCTCAGTGAAAATAATTTATTTTTAAAAATATCCAATGCGAGCAACGGGTTTTCACGTTTCCGTTCAACCAGTATAAACGCAATAAATGATACAATCGCTACAGTAAAGCTGGTCAGAATCAGCGGATGGGAAAAGCCCAGACTTTGCATCTGACCCAGTGCTACAAACAGTGGCACAATGCTTAGCATAAACAACGCTGCCCCCAGTACATCCAGCCTACCGGTTGCTTTTTTATTGCTTTTCGGTAAAAGCTTTATGGCAAAGAATAAGACAACGATCCCTACCGGGACATTAATTAGAAAGATATATTCCCAACTGGAGGCACCCACAATGATTCCCCCGAGACCGGGACCAACCAGTGCACCCAATGCCACCGCTGTGCCTGTAAAACCCAGTGCCTTCCCACGCTCAGAAGCAGGAAAAACCTGGGTAATAATGCCCTGGTTGTTGGCCATGGTTGCTGCTGCACCAATGCCCTGAACAATCCGTGCGCCGATAAGTATCGGGAAAGCATTGGTGATGCCGCAAAGCAGAGACCCAAGTGTAAACAGAGCAATTCCGAAGATAAAGATTTTGGTCTTACCCAGCATATCCCCCAGTTTTCCAAAAATGAGGATAATCCCCACAATTACTATTAAATAGCTGGTAACCACCAGTTGAATTTGGGATGTATCAACATCCAGTAACCGGGCCATCTGTGGCAGTGCCACATTGACGATGCTGCTGTCCAGAGTTGCCATAAACGTGGACATGACAACAATGAGCAGAATAGGCCATTTGTTTTTCTCAACTATTTTTTCCATTTATTCCTCCTCGCCTCTCAGCTGCAAGGTTCGCATAAATATTTTTCTCATGGACGCTAGCGTCACTTCCTTCTCTTCCTGGGATAAATCCTCTGTGATTAAATTCACCATTTCCTGAATTTCCCCATGAATCTGGGGCAGCACATCTTTTACTTTTTCTGTCAAATATAATTGATAGGCGCGGCAATCCCCTTCTTTTCCAACTTTATAGACATAATCCAGTTCGATGAGCCTTTTGATTGTGCGTGTGGTCATGGCCTTGTCATTACCGATTTTTCTGCTGAGCTCATGGAGACTGCTCCCCTCGCATTTTTCCAGAATAAAGAGGTATGGCATCGAACCGCTGCTTAAATCAAATTTTTTCAGTACCTTGTCCAGATGGATCTGGTTATTTCTGAATATTTTATTGTTGAGCATAATAAAATGCATATTTTCAATTTCCAATGGGATTCTCCTTTTATTATTGACTAGTCAACTATATTATAAACTCCTCTTGTTGAGTTGTCAACTATAATTTTTCACCATTGATTGAACCACAAAATGCGCCAAAACATGATGTTTTGGCGCATTTTTTTTAATTTGCTAGAAGTTTAGTACCACCCTATTCTAAATTCAACCGGTTCTTTAGAATATAGTTAGTGATGAAATAGAACGCCGCTACAGTGATAATATTTAATAGCGTCAGACCATTAATCATAATTTCAATAACCTTTAATTGATTTGTTTGTGAATTAATCAGATTCTCTATCCCAAAAATCGGAATAATCACCGTTAACAAAGTCGCAAGAATCTGTATCACAAGACTAATGCTGATATATGCTCCGAAGGCTGCCATAATCCGATGCTGACTAAAGAGTTGGCCGATGGCAATGGCAACATAAATCATTAAAATAGAGGCCACTATATCGACAATCATTAAAATAATAAATTCAACAATCAGAATATTTGGACTCACCCCAAATTGATTCTGAAATCCACTGTAAAACACATTAATTCCCTGGGTGATTTCCATGACTGAAATATTGCCAATGGCCAGAATAAATATAGAAACCGCCACCGCAACACCACAAACAAAGGTCCACATTAACCCTACAATAAGCTTAGATAAAATAAGCTTCCAGGTTTGCACCGGTAAGGTAAACATGAGATACCCTTCATCGGTGAGAAGGTTTTTATAAAATCGTTGAATAATGACAATCAGAGTCAACACACTCAGAGCAATAATAATTGTAAAATACAGGGTCATGCTAATCCCTAATGGAATATCAAATTTAGAGCCTTCTGTTGAAACCAGAACTGCATCAGGAATTGCTATGAATAGGAGTAGTTTAGTAATAATAGTCAGGACGACTAAAGCCAAATATAATGGCAAAAACGTTCGTGCTGTTGCTTTTACTTCGTATTTGAGTAATTTTACTAACATTTGAATACCTCCCTGAATAGTCCATCCACTGACTTATTGTGTGTTTCCCGAATTTCATCTACGGTGGACGTTAGTTTAATTTCCCCTTGGGATATGAAAATAATATCATCCAATACCTGCTCAATATCGGCGATCAAATGGGTAGAAATTACCACTGAAGCATTTTCCTTGTAATTTGTAATAATGGTATTAAGAATGTAATCCCGGGCGGCAGGATCGACCCCGGCAATGGGTTCGTCCAATAAATAAAGCTCTGCATCCCGACTCATGACTAAAACAAGTTGTACTTTTTCTTTGGTGCCTTTGGACATTGTTTTTAATCGATCGCCGGGATTAATATTAAGGTCTCTCAACATATTGTCTGCCTTAATCCGATTAAAATCTTCATAAAAATCACCAAAGAAGGCAATCATATCTTCGGCTCGCATCCAATCATTGAGATAGGTTCTCTCAGGTAAGTAGGACACCATGGCTTTGGTTTCTATTCCCGGTGCTGCCCCGCCTATGGTGATTTCGCCAGAGGTTGGAACCAGCAGTCCGGTGGCCAGCTTGATAAATGTACTTTTTCCACTGCCATTGGGACCTAACAGCCCGATAATTCTTCCCCTTGGAATTTCCAAATCCAGGTTGGATAATGCCGTGAGATTTCCGAATTTTTTTGTCAGTCCTTTAGCTCTTAGAATTGGCATTGTTATCCTCCTCTGCTTTTTCAATCAATGAAATAATTTCTTCTTTTTCAAAACCAAGCTGTTTCATCTTTTCGAAAAAATTGTCGATTTCTTTAATGGCCAGGGTATTCTTTGCTTCTTCAATCATTTTATTATCCTCCGTAATAAATCGTCCACTGGTTCGTTGTGCAAATACCAGTCCCATTCTTTCAAGCTCCGCCAATGCCTTTTGCATAGTATTAGGATTGACACCGGCTTCCATAGCCATTTCTCTCACAGAGTTAATTTTATCACCAGGGGCATAAATCCCTGAAATTATTCTCAGTTCAATTTGTTCCACCAACTGTTTGTAGATGGGTCGATCTGAATCGATGGTCCATTCCATTGTCGTCCTCCTTTGTATTATTGTATTACTTAACTAATACAATAATACTATTTATTGAATCTGTCAACTCTTTTTTTATTTATTTTCAATTATTAAAGTTATTCCCATAAAATGGCTTAATCACTCATTCTGTTTCACAAAAAACAATACCCTCATTAATGAAAATGAGGGTATTGTTTTTTGTGAAAAGGAAAATTTATTTTTCTAAATTGTAAGTTTCAGTCTTAATATCCGGTAGGATCATCATCTTTATTTTCATACTCAGCGTTGTCTTTATCTTTTGATTTCTCTTCAAGATGATGCTTTTCGCCATTGCTGGTACCCTGGTCTGTTTTCAATATTTTACCGGTATTGGCGTCAACTTTTACATCATTGATGTTTGTCCCGGATTGAATCTGAACGCTGTATAGAATAACACCACCGTCATCTTGAAGTCCAATTGAAACAAAGGTGCCCTCTTTTACTGATTCCATAGCAATCTGCTTTGCCTGATCTTCTGAAATTGTCGTTTTTGTATTGGCCGCTGTTACTTCTTTTGGTTGTTCTGTGGCTGCTGTTATAAAAGTATTTTGTGTAGTAGGGTCTAACGTTTCATGGGCTGCGGCAAAAACGCCGCTTGTGCCTCCAAGTGCCAGCACAACCAATAATGCTAATGTGATTAATTTCTTTTTCATAAATTAATATCTCCTTTTTAAACTTTCTCATGATAATTTTAGTTATTTTTCACCTCCTCTATCTTTATTATAAAGGTCTAAGATGAGATTGAGGTAAATTGAAACTGAAAATCACATGAGAAATAACGATATTAATTTAGCTTTTAATGGGTAAGTTCACAATCATTTTTGTGCCTGTCCCTATTTCACTCTCTCCGGCGATTAAACCGCCGTGGATGTCAACAATCCATTTTACGATGGATAGTCCCAGGCCGGTGCCGCCAAACTCTCTGGATCTTGCTTTATCCACCCGATAAAAACGGTCGAAAATATGAGGCAGTTCTTCCTTTGGTATCCCAACTCCGGTATCGGATATCGTAATGACCACGTGATCATTTAAGCTCCGGGAATTTATTTCTATTTTTCCATTCGGTGGGGTATACTTGATGCTATTGTCGATGAGTGCCCGAAGCATTTGCTTAATGAGCCTCCTGTCCGCTTCAATCATTAGGGAATCATTAATATTGAAATCGATATTGTGGTTATGTGTCACCAGATTGCTTTCTTTAACCACCTCAACAATCAATTCATTTAGCCAAAACCGTGTCTTTTCCAGCTTAAGCATTTCATTATCACTTTTTGAGATAAAAAGAAGGGTATCCAATAGTCGTGTCATGTTTGACAATTCATTTTTTATGGACTGAATACCCTCATTGAGAATTTCAGGATCATTCTTACCCCATCGATCAATTAAATCAGTGTAGCCTTTGATCACTGCAAGGGGTGTTGCCAGTTCATGGGATGCATCCAGGGTAAATTGATTTTGTTTTCCATAGGAATATTGTATTCTGGCAATGAGGTCATTAAAGGTATCTGCCAAGCGGTTCAGTTCGTCATCGGAACCATCAATGATAATTCGCTTTGTCAGATCACTGGCACTGATCTTTTTGGCCTGACTGGTAATCTTATCAATGGGGTTTAAGGCCTTTTTACTGATGATATAGCCAACAATAATTGAAATGATCAATATTAAAGCATCTATCACAAACATGATAGCGGATAAAACATACAAATAATCCCATTCTCGGTCCATATCTTTTATTATTTGAACATCTAAAACATTCCCATCTGCTAAAATGAGCTTATCATTCAAATATAACAGTCTCTTGTCTCCCGCTTTTTCAAATTTTATATTTTTTTTATTAAAGTCGGTTGACAATAGTGCATAATAACTTTCCCCGGTACTATAAATGAGCTTATCTTTAAAGATTAAATTGATGTCCACATTATCCGTCATTTGAGCAATGTTTTTTAAATCAATTCGCTGGGTATCATCAAAGACTGTGATCTCTTTTTTCAGAGAGCTATTAATCAGATCCAGCTGCTGAACCGAGGTCTGATTCATATAGTAACCAATGCTTAACAAAGTAGCAGCATTTACCAAAACAAGCGCAACAAAAAAAAGCAGCGCATACATAATTGTCAATTTATGGGATATCTTTCTTATCTGAAAGGGAAATATTTTCATGGTTGATCCCTAAGGGTATAACCAACACCTCTGATGGTTTGAATCAGTTTTGAACCATAGGGATAATCTATTTTACTCCTGAGATATCTGATGTAAACATCTAAAATATTCGTGTCTCCCTGAAAATCGTAGCCCCATACCTGTTCGATTATTTGGTCTCGGGTTAAAACCAAACCCTTATTGAGCATTAAATATTCAAGAAGGTCATATTCCGTTTTTGTTAAATCAATGGAATCCTCTTGTTTCAGAACCTCTCTGGTCAAAAGGTTAATGGTCAAATCTGATAGTTCCAATTGTTTTGATTCAGTCATTCTGATTTGGCTATGCCTGAGGCCTGCTCTTATTCGTGCCAGCAGTTCTTCCATTTCAAAGGGCTTTGTAATGTAATCATCGGCTCCCAGATCCAGGCCAGTCACTTTATCCGTGATATCCCTTCTTGCTGTAAGCATGATGATTGGTACCATGGAAATTTTACGAATTTTTCTGCACACTTCCATTCCACTTACCTCAGGAAGCATTAAATCAAGCAAAATCAATCCATACTGAGAACCATGAAATTTTTCCAGGCCTTCTTTTCCATCATAGGCACTGTCAAAAGTATATCCTTCATAGGTCATTTCTAATTCTAATATTCTTACGATTGCTCTCTCATCTTCAATGATAAGAATGTCTTTTTTATTCAAATAGTTCAACTCCTTTGCAAAGAATTTCTAATGGTAAAATGCATTTTATTCGTTTCCATTATACACATTCCAGTATTGTTTTAAATTAATTAATCATTATAAAAGTTCCTGCCTTTATTGCTGTTAACACTTTACTTTACTTTACTTTACTTCACTACCACGCTTTGGTCTCTCTGAATCAATTTTATCAATATAATCTGAGAAACAGAGAAATTGAATCTGAGAATTTTCTCATTTAAGAAAACAATGGCGTACCCTATGCAACAACTCGTTGAAAAATTCAACTTAACTTCTGACGACATATCGGGTTCTAAGACATCTTGAATTGGGCAAAGGTCAAAAACGAGAAGCATAAAAATCAAAACAAGAGCAGCCTGCATTAGGCTGCTCTTGTTTTGATTTTGGATGTTTCATCTTACCCATTGCATCTGAAATCGAGTTTATAATGTATCTTTATTAAATACTAAACACTGTTCACTGAATCCTGCAGGCGGTATGCCCAGGCCTTGATTGAGTCTTGCCCAATAATTAACACTTGCGATGGTGCTTGCCAGCATGACGATTTCTTTTTCAGAAAATTCCCTGGTTAAATTTTTTATGAATTTTTCCGTAAGGTCTGGAGGGGTACTTGACAGAATGACAGCATACTGAAGCGCCACCAGTTCACGGATGGTCAAGGTTTTAACAGACTGAACCTCACGTTTACCTTGTAATACCAGAAGCTCTTCTTCTGTAACACCATTCTTATCGATGCCAGCAGCATTCATATCAGTGCAAAATGCGCACGAACAGATCAATGATGCCTGTAGTCTGACAAGATTAAGCAGCCTCTTCTCTTGAGCATCTTTCCCCTTTGCAGTCATCATTTCTAAAACCCCTGACCCAATGGCAGCTCTGGGATACCATGATAAAAGACGGGCGGGCAATAAATCTTTGCCGGTTTCTTTTTTTGCAATATACAAGCCTATTCTAAGTAAAAAAGGTATTTTCTTTGGCGGTTTAATAAATGCTTTTCTCATAATGAAAATCTCCTTTATTTTTATCACACTGAATACATACCTTTATTTTAAATAAATAAACATACGAGAAGTGATGTGAATCTTTAATTCGTGATAATCTGTTTTAAATATATTATAACCATTTCGGAAAAGCGGTTAATGTCTTTAATATAGGCAAAGTCCTTGCCGTAAATCAGTTTTTCGGCCATTAAATCCTGCTCTTTTCCAGTAAATACCCCAAGTACTAAGATACCCTGGTGTCTGGCCAGACGAACCTCTCTGGCGGTGTCGTCAATGGCGACCCGCCCACGATAGGCTGCATGAAGATCTTCAACCTGGCCTTTTCCGACTTTGATGTCATTGGGGCGGCCATCACTTAAAACAATCAAAATCTTATTGTCTTCCCGGCGCTTCAGGAGATCCTGGCAGGTCGCTTTAATGGCCAGGCCGTCACGATTATTCCCTGCACAGAAGTACTCAAAAATATTGTCATTGGCGGAAAGAGGCGATTCATAATCCCGAAAGCGTTTAATAACTGTATAATCGAGAAAGCTGGAAAAACCCAGTACCCGATTTGGAATTCCTACCAGTGTCAGTGCATGAGCTAATATATAGGCCTGGATGGCCACACGGGACTGATTTCTTCGTTGCGATCCACTGGAATCCATAAGGATATCCACCACAAAGCTCCCTTTGTCATTGTCAATGGTTTTAACAAAAACCTTGTTATTGCTGCTTCGGTTGACACGCCAGAGCTTATTGGCAACAATCTTTCCGGCATCCGACGGAATGCGATCAGCAATTTCTTCCTGAACCAGGGTTCGTGCCATACTATCCTTCAATTTATTTATATTTCGCTTGAAAACCTTATAATTGGCGTGAAACACTTCAATGTTTTTTGACTGCTGACGTTTGACGTATTTCTCCTGAAAATTGTTTTTTGAATCACTTCGGATGACCCCATCTGTCATATGAATACGACAGTTACCATGAGCTCCCTGACACACGCGGTTTTGCAGTTGCCTAACATCATTAATGGGCAAAAACGATTTTCCGTAATAATAGGCAACCTTTTCATATATTTTTTCCAAATCCTCTTCCTGGACCCGCAGAATACGATTGTTGGCTTTATCCGAATTGTTTGACCCTTCACCCTGGGATTCTCCTAAAAGTGCATTGGAAATATCCTCAACGGAAGCTTCAATATCTGATTCCTCTTGGTCTTCAAACAACTCTTCCAGCATAAAATCGCTAAAATCCCCTCGGATTCCGTTCTTGTTATTGCCTGACTCATCTGCTTCAGCCTCATCTGCTTCAGCGAAAAGCGGAAAATATTTCATATAAATATCTTCAATCCCCTTAAGCAACTCAATGGTGTCATCCTTTGTCTGAAGAGCTAAGAGGCCATTTAAAAGATTTCGTGTTTTCACGTCTAACTGTGGGTTTTTCCCTATTTTCTCCAGAATCATGGCATGTTTAGTCTTTTCTAAGAGGTTGTCTGTATGCAGATTATAATAATTGCTTAGAATATCTTCATATGCTTTTTTCCGGATATCATAAACTCCGGGACGTTCGGCAATGACTTTCTCTTCAACAATAAGATCACTTCCCATGGCAATAAGCGCTAATAGGATATCTTTATTAAAACCGGCCCGATGGCGGCTGATGACGTATTTTTTAACACTGGGCCATGCAATATACTTCCTGCGGCCACCGGCAGTAACGGCATGGTACAATGCAACATTTTCAGAAATAAAGCTCTTTTCCCCTCTGTCCATGTTTTCATCATAGTCTCCGGAAATGGTCCACATGAGGTTGGTAATGCGATTATCAAATTCATAATCTTCATAGATCCATTTATCATCTTTCAACGATTTCACCACCTTCCCCTATTCAAGACTTAAAGATCTTTAAAAACATCTGAGGCTTCCCAGCTTTCTCGTATACGGGTTTTGATAACATCCATGACGATTTCCTTTTCATACTGATCAAAGGTTTTTCCGACAACTCCCATATCCACAGCCAGCATGGGTTTTAACCCTCGACGAATGGTTTTTAGACTTCCAATCAGTCCCCGCAGATCCACAGATTTTGTAGAAATTTCCGAGTTTTTGGATTTCATCTGGAGATCTAAAAATATGCCTGCAAACTGGGGCAGAATATCCTCTTTAACATCCGGAAAGTATTCTTTTAGGATAATCATTAGGGTTTCTTCCTCAATTTGTGGAATATCAATGGTCATAAACCTTGAAACCAGGGCTTCATTAAGTTCTTTTGTTCCGGCATACTCATAATTCATGGTGCCAATAAAACGTGTGGCTTCATGAAGTTTTATTTTTTCATAGCCTGGCACATCAATGACTTTCCGATAATCCAAAGCCGAGTGAAGAACCACAAGGGCATCATTTTTCGCCATATTGATTTCGTCAAAAACCCCAAACCCTCCGTTAATGGCACATTCATAGACTGAACCCCGGCGCAAACGGACTTCATTGTCGATAAAGGTATCGGTTCCGATGAGACTCGAACTATCGGTGTTCACATGAAAAGAGGTATTCCACTGCGGACGGTTAAACAATTCGCAGATATTATCGGCCAGTACATTTTTGCCGGTAGCCTTTGGTCCGGATAGCAAAATATTTTCGCCTTCTAGAATAGCGGTGATACACATGGCCCAAATATCTTTTCCGTAAAATACAGTTTCTGTGTCTGGTACACGATTCTGAAGACGATCTTCGAGCTTATAGAAACTCCTGAACTGTTTCACATCATCGAGGAGTTTTTCATTGATTCCTTGTTTTAATAATTCCTGGTATAATTCCATGTTTAATCCCTTTCTGTTTCGGTCCTGCCAATTTTTATTGTAAAGTTTAATAAGAATGAATTAATATATCATTAATTGTTTAAAAATAACACTGAAAATTCAATATTACAAAAATCTGTCCAATATACTTCTTATAATAATTTTTTGAGATTAATTTAGTTTCCTGCATAACTTAATTATACCACTTTTTCAGATTCTTCGAAATCCTCATTTTATGTTTTCGGGCATAAAAATAGAGCTTTTGCTTAATAGCTCCTTCGCTATTTTGCAAAAGCCCCTTTTGTTTATTGCCAAACTCAAACGACAATTATTTCATTTGAATTTTGGGCTCTTGAGTTCTCTCTTTCTGTACTTTAAAGATCAAAATGTGCGACCAGTCGGTATTCCATATTACCGGACTCATCATTGACAAAATGCCATTTGGCTGGAAAGCCCAGTTCGCTGGCTAATCCTTGAAGCATGTACATCATGATGCCTGCATCGGTATAATTCCCTTCATGCTCAGGATTTATTACAGCGAGTTCCGCATATCCATCCTTCAGGATCAATCTGCATGGCTGGGTGTTTTGATATGAAGGTGAATTTCTCACATAATACAATAGATCTAAAACGCTTCTGCTTTTCATTTCTGATATTGGTGCACTATTTCCCCATTCATACAGGTAGACAATGTCAGAAACTGAAAGTCTTTCTTCATCAGTCTCTATGGTCGTTATCCCATAAGGATCCTGATCATAGTTAGAAGTTCTATTGATTACCGCTTTATTTTTCTTTGGTTTTTGCTGAGCCTTTCCAAAAGCCAATAGATATTGGATAGTTCCCAGTTGATCATTAATCAACTCCCGTTTCTTTTCAGGAGTTACACCCAGAAGGGTTATCCAGCAGCTGCCAATGTCCATTTCATAGAGTTTTTTGATA
The DNA here is from genome assembly GCF_036508315.1 of Acetobacterium sp. Lineage (GTDB taxonomy): Bacteria > Bacillota > Clostridia > Eubacteriales > Eubacteriaceae > Acetobacterium. Next base: position 34,712 of record NZ_DATCHP010000027.1, read on the forward strand.
ATGGCCTGCATATGGAATGCGCCAATAAATTCGATTTCATGATCAATTTTGGCAATACGAAGACCGATATAATGAAGGCTTTTGATCATCAAACCAGGATATCCACCGGACCCTTCCAAATTCTTATATACTTCACCGCCATTTTCCATCAGCATAAATGAAAAGCCTTTTTCCTTGCCAACCGTGTCATTTAATTCGTTCAAATAGGTTTTAATGTCATTGATGTCACACTCTTCCAAGCTGCTATCTACAAAATCCCTGGTTGAGTGACTGTTAACTGTAAATTCTCTAAATTTCATCAGTTTACTTTCCCTTATTATTATTTTAATTTTATTCAAATTCACCGATAACTCAATAATTAAGCCTATTTAAAATAAATAACTAAAGGACTACCACTCTTTCCTCAATGGGCACAAATTCTTTTTCACCCGGTAATGCTGTGGGTTTCCCAAATGGCATTTGGGCAATTAAGCGCCAGGCATGTGGAATATTAAATTCTTTTTTTACTGCTGCATCAATGATGGGATTATAGTGCTGAAGGTTAACGCCTAAACCTTCGGCTTCCAATTGTGTCCAAATAGCGAACTGAAGCATGCCATTAGCCTGTTCGGCCCAAATGGGGAAATTATCTTTGTAGGCTTCAAATTCATCGGCTAAACCCTGGGTTACAGTTTTTTCATCAAAGAATAAGAGAGTACCGCATCCCGCAGCAAAACCATTTATCTTTTCTTCTGTGGGTGCAAATCTATCCGGTGGGACGATTTCTTTTAAAGCATCCATAACAATTTTCCACATTTTTTTATTTTTTTCTCCAAAAAGTACTCCAATCCTTGTGCTTTGGCTGTTGAAAGCAGTTGGCACGTACTTGGTTGAATTTTTCACAATTTCAAGAACCCGTTCATTTGAAACGGTGTTTTCAGAACAAATTCCATAAATGGATCGTCGTTCCTCCATAGCCTGTTTAAAATCTTTTGACATTTTTTCCTCCTTGAAGTATTGTATTTCTATGTATGATACCCTTTCTTCCAATCTTTAAACTTAATTCGAATGTATGGTTTTTTTGCGCTTACCTAGGCATCTCTAATTCATGATAATCTGTTTTAAATATTTTATAACGATTTCGGAAAAACGGTTAATGTTCTTAATATAGGCAAAGTCTTTGCCGTAAATCAGCTTTTCAGCCATTAAATCGTGTTCATCTCCGGTAAATACCCCTAGTACTAAAATCTCCTGTTGTCTTGCCAGGCGCACTTCCCTTGCGGTATCTTCAATGGCGACCCCACCGCGATAGGCTTCATGTAGATCTTCATACTTACCTTTTCCGATTTTAAAATCGTTAGGGCGACCATCACTTAATACAATGAGAATCTTGTTGTCTTCCCGGCGCTTAAGGAGATCCTCACAGGTGGCTTTAATGGCTAAGCCATCTCGATTATTCCCTGAACAAAAATATTCAAAGATGTTATCGTTAGCGGAAAGCGGGGATTCATAGTCCCGAAAGCGCTTAATAACCGTATAATCAAGAAAGCTTGAAAAACCCAGTACCCGGTTGGGTATGCCCAACAAAGTTAATGCCCTGGCTAAAATATATGCCTGGATAGCTACCTGGGATTGATTTGTTCGCAGGGATCCGCTGGAATCGATGAGAATGTCCACCACGAAGTTTCCTTTATCGTTATCAATGGTTTTCACAAAAATCTTATTATTCCTGCTTCGGTTAATACGCCAAAGCTTATTGGCAACAATTTTCCCGGTGTCTGACGGAATGCGATCGGCAATTTCTTCCTCCACCAGGGTTCTTGCCATGCTGTCCCTTAATTTATTGATATTTCGCTTAAACACCTTTTCATTAGCTTGAAAGTCTTCACTGTTATTTGCCTGTTGGCGCCTGACGTATTTTATTTGACAATTATTTTTAGAATCACTTCGAATGACCCCGTCGGTCATGTGAATAAGACAGTTACTATGGGTGCCCTGACAGACTCGGTTTTGCAATTTTTTAAGGTCATTGGTATGCAAAAACGATTTTCCATAATAATAAGCAACCTTTTCAGAATTTTTTTTCAAATCTTCTTCCCGGACCTGCAGTATCCCATTGCTGAAGTTCCAGGAGTTTATGACATCCTCAGTGGAAATTTCAGTATCGAAGGTCTCAGACTCATCGAATATCTCTTCCGGCATAATGTCACTGTTATCATCTGATTTTGTGCCACTTCCCGGGGAATCTTCCTTTTCACCGATAACGGCCTTGACAGAATTAGAGAAATATTTCAAATAGAGCTCTTCAATTCCCTTGAGCAGCTCAACGGTGTCTTCCCTTGCTTGAAGGGCTGAGAGGTCATTTAAAAGATTCCTTGTGTTAACATCTATACAAGGGTTTTTCCCTGTTTTCTCAAGAATCATGGCATGTCTTGCCGTTTCTAAGAGGTTATCTGTATGCAGTTTATGATATCTTTCGAGAATATCTTTATAGGCTTTTTTTCGAATATCATAAACCCCGGGACGTTCGACAATGACTTTCTCCTCAATAATAAGATCACTGGCCATGGTAATGAGTCCTAATAGGATATTTTTATCAAAACCAGCCTGATGGCGGCTGATGACATACTTTTCAACACTGGGCCATTCAATATACTTCCTTCGGCCACCGGCTGTGACTGCATGGTATAATGCAACATTTTCAGAAATACCGCTTTTTTCTCCTTTGTCCATATCTTCATCATAGTCTCCGGAAATGGTCCACATGAGATTGGTAATGCGATTATCAAATTCATGATTTTCATGGATCCATTTAGCATCTTTCAACGATTCCACCGCCTTCCACTATTGAAATCTTTAAAACTTTTGTATATTTTAATTTTTACTTTTATTTCATCCATAATATTAATTATGACACAAATAATTTAAAATGGCATAAATTTATCACACAATTTTTATACCCAAAAAAAAACAAAGCGTTAGCTTCAGGGTTTTTTGGCTGCAGAAAAAGAAGTTAATAAACTTTTTCGAGGTTAATTAATCTGATTGTGTAACTCAGTTTGATATCTTTACCAAAATCATTACTCTTAAATTAATTTAGTTTTTGGCGCATTTATGCCGTATAAATCTGAATGGCATCTCTTAAAAATACTGCTGTACCCGGCTTTTTTTCATCATAATATGCCGTAAATCTTGGATCATCAACATACATCTGAGCCAGGCCTGCGTGGGCTTTTTTTGAGTAGCTATCCCAATAATAGCATAACCACTGACGATGAAGATCTGCTGTTTTTTGAGCTAATTCCCCTGCAGGATCACCTGTTTCAAATGCAGCCTGCAGCGTTTCCATAACCTCTGTGGCAAGCCTTGTCACTTCATCATGCTGTTCCTGGGACATTCCCATAACTTTTTGATTCGATTGATTAACCGTCTCATACCCATATTTTTTGCGAATTTCCTTACCATATTTTGCTTCATTTTTATCGATTGTTTTTTTCTTTAAGCCTTCGAACTTTTCTTGATCCATCATTGTAATTCTCCCTTCTGTACGGGCAATGGTTTTTTGAACATTTAAAATTAAACTGTCCAATTGCTCGCGTTTTTCAAGCAGCTTCTCATGGTGTTCTTTCAGTGCCTGTACGGCATTATAAGACGGCGATGTTATAATCTCTTTAATCGATTCTAAGCTCACACCAAGCTCCCGGTAAAAAAGAATTTGCTGCAACTGATCAATTTCTACCTGGCCATATATCCGATACCCCGATGAGTTAATTCTTGCGGGCTTAAGCATATCCAACTCATCATAATATCTCAGTGTTCGAGTGCTGACACCAGCCATCACAGCTAATTTTTGAACGGTGTATTCCATGCGATCACCTCCCGATAAAATAACTATACACCTTAACGTTACGTCAATGTCAAGGGGAAATTCATATTTTAGGTGAAATTTATCAGCTAAAAAAAACAGAGTCATAAAGACTCTGTTTGAGTGTAATAATAATGTTCGCAGGCGATTAATAATCGCCCCTACTTATTTTCGTTTGATGGCTTTTTTTGCTGCAATGACGATATCTTTTGGGGTTAATTCATATTTTTCCATAAGTGCTCCAACCTTGCCGGATTGGCCAAAAATATCTTTGACGCCGACACGTTCCATTGGTACCGGGGCAACTTCACAGAGAACTTCGGCAACGGCTCCGCCAAGACCGCCAATAATGCTGTGCTCTTCTGCGGTAACAATGGCGCCGGTTTTAATGGCTGCATCTTCAATGGCATCAATATCAATGGGTTTAATGGATCCCATATTTAGAACCCGTGCTGAAATACCATCGTCTTTTAAAAGTTCGGCGGCTTCTAATGCGACACCTACCATTAGGCCTGTGGCAATAATGGTGACGTCTCGTCCCGTTTTCAGCAAACTGGCTTTTCCAACTTTGAATTCATAGTCTTCATCAAAAAGGAATGGCACGTCACTTCGACCTAAACGGATATAAACCGGTCCGTTAATTTCCATGGCTGCATCCATCATCTTTTCTGTTTCAATGGCATCCGCGGGACATAAAACAGTCATGTTGGGAATAACACGCATGAGCGCAATATCTTCAATGGACTGATGAGAACCGCCATCTTCTCCAACTGAAATCCCGGAATGGGTCAGTGCAATTTTAACATTAAGTTTTGGATAGCATATGCTGTTTCGAATGACTTCATAGGCCCGGCCGGCACCAAAAATCGCAAAGGTGCTTGCAAAAGGAATTTTACCAACCGTTGCAAGGCCTGCTGCCATTCCCATAAGATTTGTTTCTGCAATCCCCACATTAAAATGTCTTTCGGGACACGCTTTTTTAAAGATATTCGTTTTGGTTGCTCCGGATAAATCCGCATCCAAAACGACAAGATTTTTGTTTTTTTCACCCAAAGTCACTAAATACTCACCATATGCTTGTCGTGTTGATTTTTTATCTACCATGATTACGCCTCCAATTCTGCTAATGCTTGTTTGACTTCTTCAGCATTTGGCCCTTTTCCATGCCATCCGGCATTGTTTTCCATAAATGAGACACATTTGCCCTTAACGGTTTTACAAATAATAACGGTTGGCCGATCTGCCGATCTTTTCGCAACTTCCACTGCTATTCTCAGCTCGTTAAAGTTATGACCATCTTCAACTGTAATCACATTCCAATTAAACGCCGCAAATTTGTCATCAATGGGGTGGGGGTTCATCACTTCACACACAGCACCATCAATTTGGAGATTATTATTATCCACAAACGCGATGAGATTATTGAGTTTGTAATGACCGGCTGCCATGGCAGCTTCCCATACAAGACCCTCCTGCAATTCCCCATCACCCAGTAAAACATAAATGTTATGGGCTTTATCATCTATTTTTCCGCCTAATGCCATTCCGGTGGCAGCTGAAAATCCCTGGCCCAGTGAACCGGTTGACATATCAATACCGGGAACCTTATTCATATCAGGGTGTCCCTGTAAAATCGAACCAAGCTGACGGAAATTTGCTAATTCTTCTTTTGGAAAGAATCCCTTAGCGGCAAGGGTTGCGTACAATAATGGTGCTGCATGCCCTTTTGATAGTACAAAACGATCCCGATCCTCATTGCGGGGATTCTTTTCATCCACATTCATTTGTTCAAAATAAAGTAATGTCAGAATCTCTGTTGCTGATAATGATCCCCCGGGATGCCCTGAACTCGCCTTGCCAATCATTTTTATAATATCCATCCGAATACCTCGAGCGATTTCTTCTAAAAATGCCATATCATTCTCCTTTTATATTAATTTCATTATCGCTGGAACTGTTTAACTGATTCACTAAAATTTGCCGGCGGACACTTTGGACCTTGCCTTCTTCGAAATAAACCCGTGGCACACGCTTGTTCACCATACAGACAATTTCATAATTAATGGTTCCCAGCGCATCAGCCAAAACATCGGCTGATATGTTTTCCCCAAAAATTTCGACTACATCATAAAGGTCCACCACTTTGATTTCCGATAGATTTACCATGCACTGGTCCATGCAAATATTTCCAATCACGGGTGCTAACTGGCCATTGATCCAAACTTCGGCCTTTCCGGTGAGCATTCTGGTAAATCCATCGCCGTAACCAATGGCTAAAGTCCCGATAAGCGTATCCTTTTCCGCCACAAAATGATTCCCGTAACTCACGGTATCTCCTTTATGCATGGTTTTTAAATGAACAATGGTTGCTTTTAGCGACATTACCGGTTTAAGATTAATTTTTGATCGATCCACTTTATTTGATGGGTACAATCCATAAAGAATGATTCCCGGACGTACCATGTCAAAATGAACCCCTTCCAAATCAAAGATTCCGGCGCTGTTTGCTATGTGTTTTATAGGGATATGAATACCGTTTGTTTCCAAATCGGCAATCACCTGTTTAAAACGTTCAACCTGGACCATGCTGAAGGTTTTATCCGCAGCATCAGCGGTTGAGAAATGACTGAAGAGTCCTTGAATTTCGACACCTTCAAGTAGATTGATGGCGGTAATGAATTCCGATGCATCTTTCCAATCAAATCCGATGCGCCCCATGCCAGTATCGACCTTCACATGAATGGGGTGAACAATACCGGCTTTCTGGCAATAATCAGACAATACTCTGGCAAAGTCCATTTGGTAAACCCCGGGAATCACATCCCAACGAATAAGGGCTGGAATATTTGTTTCAGGGGTATGACCAAGCAGTAATATTTGATCAGTAATCCCACCCTGGCGCAGAGCAATGGCTTCATCCATAAAGGCCACCGCCAACATATCCACTCCGGCATTACTAAGGGTTTTGGCACATTCCAGACTGCCATGGCCGTAGGCATCCGCTTTAATCACACCAAGAATCCTTACCTTCGGGCCTACAATTCTGCGAATTTCTTCGTAATTATGAGTAAGGGCATCTAAATTTATTTCTGCCCAGGTAGACCTTATTGCTAAATCATCCATATTACTCAACTCCCTGGATGATATTCAACGCCATGGCCACACCATTTTTAATGGAGTTTTCCAAATTGTTTTTATAGTCTTCCGTGAGATTCCCATCAGCCTTATCGGATATGGAGCGAATAATAACATAGGGTACCTGGTTAACAAAAGAAACCTGTCCAATCGCGGCACCTTCCATTTCCACGCAAAGACCACCAAACTTATTTCTGAGTTTTTCTTTGAGTTCGATGGAGTCTACCCCTAAATCCGCTGTCATGACCCGACCGCTCCGGTAAGCCGCATTAAGCTCAGTGGCAGCTTTTTCTGCCAGCTTTATTAACGTTTTATCCGCTTTAAAAAAGGTGATATCCATGTTTGGAATTTCACCCCAGGGATGGCCAAAGGCTCTGGCATCCATATCATACTGACAGCTGTCTTCAGAAATGACAATATCCCCAATCTCAAGGTCGGGATGAACTGCACCAGCCACACCTACATTGATAATGGCTTTCGCTTTAAAAAGATCAATGAGAATCTGGGTGCAAATGGCGGCATTGACTTTTCCAACCCCGGACTTCACGACCACAACTTCCTTTTGATTGAGTTTTCCTTTGATAAAGGCCATTCCCCCATGGGTAATTTTAATGGACTCCTCCATGGCAGACTTAATGTCTGTAACCTCGTTTTCCATTGCTGCAATAACACCAATCATTTTATTAATTCTCCCTTCACAAGACTTACCACTGCATTGGCCGCAATTCCCTGTTGACTTCCTGTAAAACCCAGGCCTTCTTCGGTGGTCGCTTTAACGCTTACGCGGTTCTCTGACAAATTTAATGTTCTTTCAATGTTTTCTACCATGACTTTCATATGTGGTTCAAGTTTCGGTTCCTGGGCAATTATGGTTGAATCTATGTTATTGATTACATAGTTCTTTTCATTCACCAGTTCACCTACTTTTTTTAATAGCAGGAGACTGTCACAGTCTTTATAGGCTTTTTCGGTATCCGGGAAATGTTTTCCAATATCCCCCAGTGCCAAAGCACCTAAAAGTGCATCCATAATGGCGTGAATCAATACATCAGCATCTGAATGTCCCAGGAGACCCAGAGGATGTTCTATTTTTACACCGCCTAAAATAAGCGGCCGATTTTCAACTAAACGATGGACATCATAACCTGTGCCTATTCGTATCATCTGGCTCCTTCCATCCACTTTTTCAAGGTGGAATGCATGATTCGACTTTATATCCCTTTGCTTTATCCACCCGGATTTCGAGTAGTAAAGCCTGCAAGCGTTGAAACGCCTGCATTCCTTTCTTTTTTTCTGTCACTACCTTCTCTCGTTAACCGTTGTTTTTCTGCGTTTAATTAAGTTAACAATCACAAAGATTTTGTAAATCTCATCATGGTTCTTTTCAGGATTTCCGGTGACACGGATGTTGTAAATGGTTCCATCCTGTCCGGTCATGATTATGGTTGACTGTTGACAGGGTCTCACGGATGGTTTGCCATTCCCTGGTATCCCTTGAGAATCCGGCTGTAAACAGGGAATCCTTGCCCATCCACCATAAAGATCAGGGGACAGTCCCGGCGTTTTTCTTTGGATACCCCATGGCATAGTAGCTGTCCTTACCCTTACCCTGACCCTGAATATCAGACTCCAGCATTTCAGCAAACGCTGAATGCTCATTAAACCACTGATGGGTGACCAGTTCGCTGGATGGGTGGATGAGTCTTCCTATGATAAGAGCCTGTGACACGGCAATCTCCTTCCAGCACGCCTTTGGTAAGTCACTTAAGTTTCCCAGACTCATGATGATCCGCTGCCTTGGTTTGTTCTCAGCATTACGGTAGGATTCCACCAGTTTGTGGTTATAGTAGGTTATCTCTTTTTTCTTCATTTTAAATTCTCGTATAAACATAATCCCATTATACAATAGCTTTCAAAAGGAGTCAATATAAAAATATTTTAATTACTATATTCGGTCACTACATTTGCGATTTCGGATTATCTTTACCAATTCATGGGGTTTGCGATCAGAAAATCAGCTATAATTGTGAAATTTACTATTTTTACTCAAAAAAAGGGCTAAGCGTACGAAATATCATTTTTTCGTACGCTTGCGCTTATTTCTTATATCAAATTTGCATTTTCAAAGGCTTTTATTGATGTTCCTAAAAAGTCTCTTTCTCAGTTATAATTTCATAATATTTTTAAGAATTCACATCTGAAATCGATACGATTTTTTCATCAGCGCAAGCTTTATTAGCAATATTTCTTTTATTAATACCACTGCCAAAATAATAGGCAACTAATAGTAATAGCCAAATTGGTCCTACAATAACGGCTATTCGAGTATCTGGGCTTAAGCACATTACGACTACCAGGAATACTAAAAATGCCATACTAATATAATTAGTAAAAGGAAATCCTCTCATTGGAAATTTTATTTTTTTTATTTGTTCAGGGGTAAGCGATTTTCTATATTTCATTTGTGCGAGTAAAATCATAAACCATGCAAAAACACCGGCAAAGGTTGCAACACTTGTAACATAAGCAAATACTTTAGCTGGAACAACAAAATTAAGAAAAACACCAATAAGCATGAACCCTGCCGAAATTAAAATTGCAGTGCTGGGAACATGAGTTTTACTAATCTTTCCAAACATTTTTGGTGCTGAACCTTGAAGGGAAAGGTTATAAAGCATACGACCTGTCGTAAAAATACCACTGTTACACGATGATAGTGCCGCAGTTAATACAACAAAATTTATAATACCTGCTGCTGCACCAATTCCAAGTTTAGCAAAGGTTGCAACAAATGGACTACCAGTCGTTCCAATTGTAGCCCATGGGTAAAGTGACATGATTACAAACATTGCACCAACATAGAATATCATTATTCTGATTAAAACTTTATTAATAGCTGATGGTATTACTTTATCCGGGTTTTTAGCTTCACCAGCGGTAACACCGATAAGCTCAACTCCGATAAAAGCAAAGGCAACCATTACCATAGCCATAATTGGGCCTTTTATTCCATTGGGAAAGAAGCCTCCATTATTCCATAAGTTTGAAATTCCAATAGGGATTCCTCCATTACCCCATCCAGTTGTAATCATAACCATACCTAAAATGATCATAGCAATAATGGTCACAACTTTTATAAGTGCAAACCAAAATTCGAATTCACCAAAAGCCTTTACTGCAATTAAGTTTACTAATGACAAAAGAGCAACCGCAGCAAGAGCGGAGATCCATTGGGGAATACTTGGAAACCAAAAATTAACATAAATACCTACCGCAGTAACCTCTGCCATACAAGTTACAATCCACATAAACCAATAAGTCCATCCTGTTAAATATCCAGCAAGAGGTCCAATAAATTCACTGGCATAGGCACTAAATGATCCTGCAACCGGATTTTCAACTGCCATTTCTCCAAGTGCACGCATAATGCAGAATAGAAAAATTCCAGCAATGGCATAACATATTAAAATTGC
>NZ_DATCHP010000028.1:0-5858 GCF_036508315.1 Acetobacterium sp.
TCTTTTCATTTTGTTGAAATCTTAGCTGGCATCAGGCGAAAACGCTCTAAAGGTTTATAAAGTACCAGTGCGACAACAATTCCTACCAAACCTTGAAGACAGTTAAAGGGTATATTAATGAATGGTGCTGTGATGCTGCCATACATAACAATTTCAGAGATATAGTAGATGGTCACCATGACAGCAACAGCAGGAAATAAAAAGAATAGCTTATTTGTTTTTGGATAACGTTCCATAAAATAGCCGAAGATAAAAGCCATTAAGCCTTTGGCCAAAAAGGTTGGCAGGACATAGGCTCCAAATCCACCAAAATAATCAGCACTGGCAGAGCCAAGACCTGCAGCAATAAGACCACCCCAGGGTCCTAAAATATAAGCGGATAAAAGAACAGCACCATCACCAAGATGGATGTAACCATTTGGAATGGGAATTTTGATCAGTGTTGTCATAACAAAGGTTACTGCTATCATCAGTGCACAATAGGTCATTTTTTTTGTTTGGCTAGTCATATTCAAATCCTCTTTTTCTAAGAAACTAATTATTTAAGTGTGTAAATTGTGAACGAACACCCTTCTGCCATTAAATCAATGACAGACTAAACCTGTTCAATGGAAATGCTCACTGAGCTATTTCCCTGGATATCTGTTTTTTGTGGGTTGTTCGGTGCCACAGTCAAACTGATTGCATAGCCACTCACCGTTGCTTTAAGGTTGGTTGAAGCAGAAATGTTTTCTTCGGAAAAATCTGACATGGTCGTTAACAACGGCCGATAAAAGGCGAGTATTTCATCGGTTGAATCCTCAGACACATACGAGGTGAGCCAACCGGGGTTTCCTTTGTCGCTGGTCATAGCTTTAGAATCCGAAACTCCAAGAACATCATACAAGGGAATCATTTGGCTAGGGTAATCGGTGGCCAGGGCTGCAGTAGTATCCTCATAAAGGTAATCGGAATTCTCATCGATAATTGTTTGCATTTCTTCAGGGATAACAATTGATGTGGTTGGCGTAGTCGAAGGTTGATTGGAGGCGGCATCTTTTTCTGATGTTGCGGGATCACCTTCCGGTGTGGTATTACCAGTTGTTGTGGGATCAGCCTTAGTTGTACTGGCAGTGACATTCGTGTCATTTGATTTAGCCACGAGCTTTGGAAGAATATAGAAGGTGGATGCAACAAGAACCGTAATTAGCAAAATGCCAATGATAAAATAACGCTTTTTCATTTATAACTCCTTTTGTTTTTAATTTTTTCCAATATAATGGGTAATGGAAGGATCTCAATACCATCATTATATACGATATTCTTAAAAATTTAAATAAAGATTTCAAAATACTTGATTTTATTTCGGATTTTGTATAAAATATTAACCAGTTATTTGATTTGGCAGTAATGTTAATTTTTATATTAAATGTAATGAAAAGGACGCTTTGGGAAAAGCTTAAACAGAGAAATAATCAGTTAGGTGTAAGATTATTAGATGGCATTCTGGAGAGATCACCTTTGAACAGGATTTCTGAAGGCAATAACCTAGGAAATCACGGGGAATCGTTAAATTCATAAAAGTGGGCAGTTTTCTGTCAACTTGGGTGGTACCGCGATTTTTCGTCCCTTGGATTTTTCAAGGGGCGTTTTTTATTATGGGTTGACACATAGAGATAAGAGCTATTTTGGAGGTAGTAAGATGACACAATTTAAATCATTAGCCGAGGGAAATATCGGTGAAAGAGAAGATAATATTTCGAAGCAATGGGAAGAAATGAACATTCTGCAAAGAACCATTGATCATCGCGAAGGAAAAGAAAATTTTGTATTTTATGAAGGGCCGCCAACCGCCAATGGCCGCCCGGGGATTCATCATGTTCTGGCGAGAACCCTGAAAGACAGCGTTTGTAAATATAAAGTAATGGATGGATACCGGGTAATCCGAAAAGCCGGTTGGGATACCCATGGCCTTCCTGTGGAAATTGAAGTGGAAAAACAGTTGGGCCTTTCCAGTAAACCTGAAATCGAAGCTTATGGCATGGATAAATTTAATGAACAATGTAAGGCATCGGTTTTCAATTACGAAGCACAATGGAAAGAAATGAGCCGAAAAATGGGCTATTTCATTGACATGAAGGATCCCTATATTACACTGGATAATGATTACATTGAAACGGTTTGGTGGATTTTAAACAAATTCAATAAAGAAGGCTTTCTTTATGAAGGCCATAAAATAATGCCCTATTGCCCACGCTGTGGTACCGGCCTGGCATCCCATGAAGTAGCCCAGGGTTACCAGGAAATTAAGAGTAATACCGTTGTGGTTGCATTTAAACGACAAGATCTTGAGGAATATTTTCTGGTATGGACCACAACTCCCTGGACTTTGGCTGCCAATGTCGCCCTTGCAGTTCATCCGGATGCTGACTATATTAAAGCCAGAAGCAATGATGAAGTTTATTATTGTGCAAAAGTTTTGGCACCTAAATTATTAGGAGAGGATTACGAAATCCTTGAGGAAATGAAAGGAGCTGCATTAGAATATATTGAGTATGAACAACTCATGCCCTTTGTTACTGTTGATAAAAAAGCTTTTTTTGTTACCTGTGCTGATTATGTAACCACCGAAGACGGTACTGGGATTGTACACATTGCTCCTGCCTTCGGTGAGGATGACTATAAAGTCGGCCGTCAATATAATCTGCCGGTACCCCAGCCAGTAGCTGAAGATGGAAAATATACGGAAACTCCCTGGAAAGGGCAATTTGTTATTGATGCCGATTTAGATATTATTAAATGGCTTAAGAAACAAGGCAAGCTGTTCAAGAAGGAAAAAATGGTTCACAATTATCCCCATTGCTGGCGGTGTAAAACCCCATTGCTTTATTATGCAAAGCCCAGTTGGTATCTTGAAGTAACAAAAATCAAGGATCAGCTCATTGAAAATAACAACGGTGTTGAGTGGTTCCCTGATTATGTGGGAGAAAAACGATTTGGAAATTGGTTGGAAAACCTTAATGACTGGGCTATTTCAAGAAGCCGTTACTGGGGGACACCTTTAAATGTTTGGCGTTGTGATGATTGTGGTGCCATCGAATCCATTGGTTCAAGAAAAGAACTGGTAGAACGTGCCATTGAAGACATCGATGAAACCATTGAGCTTCACCGTCCCTATGTGGATGATGTTCACCTGACTTGTCCGGATTGTGGAAAAACCATGACCCGGGTCAAAGACGTCATTGACTGTTGGTTTGATTCCGGATCCATGCCCTTTGCTCAATATCACTATCCTTTTGAAAACAAAGAACTTTGGGAAAATCAATTTCCAGCTGATTTTATTTGTGAAGGTATTGACCAAACTCGGGGATGGTTTTACTCGCTTTTAGCTATTTCAACCTTTGTTACCGGAAAAGCACCCTATAAAAAAGTTTTGGTCAATGATCTTATTCTGGATGCTGAAGGCCAAAAAATGTCTAAGACAAAAGGCAATAGTGTGGATCCCTTTGCCATGTTTGAAGAATACGGAGCTGATGCCCTGCGATGGTACCTTCTTTATGTTTCTCCGGCCTGGACACCCACCCGTTTTGATATTAAAGGTCTTAAAGAAGTCCAAAGTAAGTTTTTTAACACCCTGAAAAATACCTATAACTTTTTTGCATTGTATGCCAATACAGACACCATTGATCCCCGGGAGTTTTTTGTGCCCTATGATGAACGCCCGGTGATTGATACCTGGATCCTGTCCAAATACAATCGTTTGGTTAAAGAAGTACGAGGGGAAATGGAAATTTTCGACCTGACCAGGGCGGTCAGAAAAATACAGACCTTTGTAAATGAGGATTTATCCAATTGGTATATCAGAAGAAATCGACGAAGGTTCTGGGGATCAGAGTTGACTGAAGATAAAAAAGCTGTTTACAATACCACCTGGGAAGTCCTGGAAGGAGTTGTCCGCCTTTGTGCTCCTTTTGCTCCCTATGTTACCGAAGAACTGTATCAAAAGCTTACAAACGCAGAATCAGTTCATTTGGCGGACTATCCATTAGCCAATGAAGCTTTGATTAAAGATGATATCGAAGAACCGATGGATTTAGTAAGGGAGTTGGTCAGCCTGGGACGCGGTGCCAGAGAAGATGCTCAAATTAAAGTGCGTCAGCCGCTGTCAAAAATTATTGTGGATGGAAAATACCGAAAGCTCATTGGAGAATTAACAGTGCTCATCGAAGAAGAGCTTAATATAAAATCTGTGGTTTTTGAAGATGATCTGGGTGCATTCATGAACTATGTACTGAAACCGGATTTTAAAGTAGCTGGACCGATTCTCGGGAAAAATGTTAAGCTCTTAGGAAAAGCCCTGGCTACGGTGAACCCGGAAGAGGTAGTGGCTAAATTGGAAGCCGGGGATTCTTTTGTGATTCAGTTGGATGGGGAAAGCATTGAAATCAAAAAAGATTTTATTGATATTCGGATTTCATCTAAAACAGGTTTTAACGTCCAAATGTTTAACAATAAGTTTGTTATTCTGGATACCAGTTTGAGTCAGGCTTTGTTAGACGAAGGTTATGCCAGAGAATTCGTTTCCCGGATTCAGCAATTGAGAAAATCCAGTGGCTTTGAAGTCATGGATCGCATTGATATTACCTGGGCCGGAGATGATGAGATCCAGAGTGCTTTAAAAAAATATATCGAGTTTATTAAAACCGAAACCTTGGCGGATCAGCTTCTCTTTGAAGTTGGAAAAGGCGATGTTTATAACCTTAATGGCCATGATACAACGATTCATGTTGTGAAAAAATAGAAGAGAAAATAAATTAGCAATCAAAAATGACTGAACCATTATGGTTCAGTCATTTTTGATTGCAGACAAAGAAATCTGAAAGCTTATCTGTTTTTGCTATTGTCATTAAATAGGCGTTTCAGTAAACTGCGGATAATACCCTAAAAACTGAAAGTAATCCACCTTTTCCTGGATGATCGGAAGCAGATTGATGAGCGTGTTTTGAGAAATATTACCGGTGAAATCCACAAAAAACAGGTATTCCCAATTATGATTTAAAAGCGGCCGGGATTCAATTTTACATAAATTCAGAGAGAACGCCGAAAAGATACCAATGATCTCATAAAGCGCCCCGGGACGGTGGGGCAAACGAAAGGCGATACTAACCCGGGTTGGATCTTTAAAAAGTTTAAGCTTCCGGGAAATAATCACAAACCGTGTTACATTCGTTTGTGAAAAATTAATGTTTTCCGCCAGTACCTCCAGATGATAGAGTTCACCGGCTCTTTTGCTGGCAATAGCTGCCAAATGGGGATCGCTTTTTTCGGCCACGTAAGCCGCTCCAATGGCAGTATTATAATAGGGAATACATTTCCAGTGAGGGTACCTATTTAAAAATTCCTGGGATTGAGAAAACCCCTGGGTATGAGAATAAACTTCTTCAATGGTTTCAAGGCGTGCCCCCTGGGGGGCCAAAAGACAATGACGAACCCTTACCTCTTCTTCTCCGACAATATAATACTGATATTGTGAGAGAAGGTCATAAACTGTGGCAATGGATCCGGTCGAGGAATTTTCAATCGGAAGGACACCGTAGTCGGATTTACCTTGTTTCAGGGATTCAAAAACATCTTCAAACGTTTTACAGGGCAAAAGCTCACCGGACCCCTTAAAATATGAAAGGCCGGCTTCCTCACCATAGGAACCCAGGATGCCTGCGTACGCGACCCGGGGATGTTCTTCCAGGGTTTGAGGGGATTCTGAATAAGCCTGATCTAATGCTGTTAACAAGGTCATTTTAATAACCTATGGATTCCCCAATGAGGATTATTTTAATGCGTCCGGGAGAACCGCTATGACGGGTAATCACAGTATTGGA
>NZ_DATCHP010000029.1:0-92951 GCF_036508315.1 Acetobacterium sp.
ATTTCCTTTATCATCATATCATATTTTTTATCAATTGTCAATTTAATTCCGTTTTTTAATTATTTTTATGGAGGTAATCACTATGTCCTTTGATTTAATGCTATTTGATGGTTCTCTGCTTGAAAAACAAGCCGTTTCAGAAATAATGATGATTAACAAAAGAACCGAACAATTTGGTCTCATCTTGACCGAACCTCAGGCCCTTGAGCTTGTGGAAACCCGATCTTATGCTTTGAAAAATACGGGAAGAATTGAATTTAGCGGTGGCGTTCTTGATAAAATAATCAAATATTTTTGTGATTCGCCCTACATTTCGCATTACAATTATCAAGAGGTGTTGCATGAGCTTGTTGAAATTTTCTATTATTATAAAAACGAGACTCTTGACCAAATGAGTGATGATGATTTAATTCAGTTTATGAAAAAGCATTTTAATGGAAAAAGCGCAGGTTCATTAGATCTTCTTAAATATCGGAAACTGGAGAAAATGGCTAGAAACCTTCGCAATGGTTATGATCCCGAATATGAAGAAATTGATACCCAGGAAGCAGAGGAAAAAAGCAATGCAATCTATTGAAAAACATTCAAAAATTAACAAACAACTCCTAAGTAATGAATTTTATTTCCAGTCTCTTTTACAAGAAGCCCATAATCAAGGAGAATTAAATGATTTGGAAATAGAAAGCATTCAAATGCAAATCATTAAGCTTTTGGCAGATAACACAGAGGTCTATAACAAAGGTCTCAGCAGTTCTGTTAAAGTTGAGGTTGCACAAACGATTATGAAGTCTAACATGTATACCCTCAGCCTCTATCTAAAATCCTTCCCGGAACCTGACTCTTCCCTTGATGCTGTAAAAAGCCAACCGCTCTCAGACCTTTATTCATTGGGTCGGAGCATGATCAATACAAAACTCAATGTTGCAAAGTATTTATATCATCTTGTATGCAAAACTAAAATTCAAACCATCAATGCCTCCTACAACGATACCATCGGAGAGGAAGGCATCAAGGGATTTTTCAAGGACTATCATGCTGATTATGAAGCACATGAAACTTCAGGCTCTATTGATTATCAGCTCATCCACCCAATAACTGACTTAGCCGGTGTCGAATTTATCATTCAATATCTCCAAAACTTACACCTGGAAAATTTGTTTTGTTCAAAGTTTGAACCTGTCATCCTCCACGAGGTTATGTGTGGCTACCATGCGACCTATGCAGACTTACTTGTCAATATCTTTGGACAAGCCCTTCAAAATGCTTTGGGATGTGCGATATTACACAAAGAAATACTCGATTTAAACCTTGAAGCTTCGGATATTCGAAAAATTAAAAACGACTTGAAAAACGAAACCAAAGAATCAATTCTTGAAATTTCACAGCAAAATGCTGCCGCAATTATAAAGACTTTAGGAATAACGAGTACATCATTAAAATCCTATATCTGGGCAAGTTTACCGGAATTTACATCAAATATTCACTTTGCAATAAAAAACGATACCTTGCAAAAAGTATTAGTGCCTCGCGTTAAGACCTCTTCAAATGAGATCATTCAGTATTCTATAGGGACAAAAACAGATGATGAAAGTTACCGAAAAATCGTTAATGAGGTCCGTTCCTGCAGATATTCTGATGATAAAATTGAAATCATTAAAGAACAGTTCAAAACACTTTCCGATATAGAGGATATCCTTCTGGACTGCGCATTGAGTGAATCTGAAGCTTTTGTCATTTTCAGCATGCTTGATGATGTTGAGCTTTCGGTTTTAGTCAAGCGTCATCCCTACCACCCAGAAATAAATGCCATCGCATTTTCTGAACCTGAAATCATATTGCAGCAATATCTGGACAATTATCTCCAAACCATGCCTGAAAACAGAATAGAACAGATTCAGACAACAGGTTCAAATATTGAAATAATATAAGATGCACAAAATACTTAGTGACTATTCCAGGGATTACAAAATCATTCTACCTTAAAAGGGTTTATTGCCACTAAGCCAACCTTGTGATTCCCAATGGTTTTTATCGGTAGGATTCCATGTGTTTTTTTTCATCATTTGTTTCATGACCACAAACATAAAACTTCTGAATACAGGTGATGGAAGATGATCGATATTGTTCACTGTTTTAGTGACTTTTTTTGCCATGATCTTAATATCCCGTTTTATCTTAGCCTGTTTTTCTAGAGGTACCTCTTCCCACTTCATGGCTGCAACAGCTTCCTTCAAAGAAAATCGCTTTTTAACCCCCCAGAATTTCAAACTATTTTGCATTGTTTTTCTTGTATGGGTCAGTCCCGCACCTGCGGAAGTAGAAAGTGTCAACCCGACCTTATTGAACATCTTTGGGTTGGGCCGATGGCTTAACCACATAAAACACAAATGATCAAACAATGTTTTAAGTTGACCTGTTACATCTAAAGCATAAACAGGTGACGTTAAAACGATGAGGTCAGCTGCTTCCAAGGCTGCAACAATGGGACTGACCTGTTCCGAGTGGGGACAAGTATGCTCACCGTTTAAAAAACATGAAAAACAGCCAAGACAAAAATGCGGCATATCCCTGGGCAAAGTAAATTCAGTCACTTCTATTTTCCCATTGCGTGAAAGCTCTTGTTTTAACAAATCCATGCAATGCCATGTGCTGCCATGGCGTGTATTTCCGTTAATGACTGTTATTTTCATTGCTATTCTTCCTTTCAAAAAATCTTCGCTTTAATTATTTTTTGTGAATAAAATGCCATTAATGTGAATTTGGTTTGAGTTATCAGAATCGAAATCAATGTTAAGCTCGGTGCTGGATGGCATAATGCCAGCGTTTTCAACATCTTTCATATTTATGGTTCCTGTATCACTGCCACCCGTGGTGGTAACTGTATAATTTGCACTGTATCCATCTCCGTTTCCATTTGGGGCCACTTCGGAATGAATAAGAGTTCCACTCGCTGGGTCAGTTGGAGTAAATGAATATGTTAGCGTCCAGCCTTGTTGTGATGAAACCCATGTCCCCTGAACCGTGTTCATGAATTTTTCATCAGTATTTACATCATTTGTTTGATCACTGGTTTGATCAGGTGTATTAACATCCGGTATATTTTCAGTTGGAACTGAAATTGTGTATACCGCTGATTTAATTTCAGAAATTGAACCATTTTTATCAACTGCGATACTTTTTAAAGTAGTATTCATTGCAAGTGTTATTGGGCCAGTGTACTTAGTGGCGGTCACTGTTGGGTCAGTACCATCAATGGTATAGTAAATCGAAATGTCTGTACCATCCGGTTTATTGATTTCCACTGTGATGGGTGTTGTGTAGGTTCCTTCGTTCACTGAATAGGACGGTTGATTAATTTTATCCACATTTACCTTACATCCTGTTAATAACAGGAGAAGTACCAGACTGATTAGGATTAAACTTGAACTTAATATCAATCGTTTTTTGTTTCTTTTCATTTTATTCACATAATTCCTTTCAATTTCAAACATTTTCAAACATTAAAATAATTTAAATGCATAAAAAAACAGTCATTACAATAATATGGCATATCCCTAGGCAAAGCAACTTCCATGACTGCTATTTTCCCATGGCAATAAGCTCTTTCTCAACAGTTGGAACACCTTTTCTCTACGCACTAGGATAGTCTGTTCTTAAAATCGTCGTACCCGAATTGTCGAACCATGCGGATGTCTTTTTGTTGGGTGAAAATTGCGATGGCTGGTAAATTCATGCCGTTAAAGGTATTATTTTTTACCATGGTATAATGCGCCATATCGCAAAAAACCAGCCGGTCTCCTGTTTCAAGTGGCGCATCAAAGGAATAATCCCCGATAATGTCCCCTGCCAAACAGGTGGGGCCGCCCAAACGATAGGTAAAGGGTTTCTCCTCAGGCATACCTCCTCCGATAATCTCTGGTCGATAGGGCATTTCCAGAACGTCCGGCATGTGGCAGGCCGCCGAGGCATCCAAAATAGCAATCTGAATGCCATTATCAACGATGTCCAGCACCGTCGCCACCAGAAATCCAGTGTTGAGCGCCACGGCCTCTCCCGGCTCCAAATAGACTCTTACAGCATATTTTTCCTGGATATGCGTAATACAGACAATCAACTTTTCAACATCATAATCAAATCGGGTAATGTGATGGCCTCCCCCCAAATTCAGCCATTCCATTTGGTGAAGAACATTGCCGAATTGGGCTTCCACTGCCTCTAACGTAAGCTCCAGGGCATCGGCATTTTGTTCGCAAAGGGTGTGAAAATGCAGTCCGGTAATACCCTTAAGCTGGTCAGGACGAAATTGCCTGGTTGTGACCCCTAACCGGGAGCCCATAGCGCAGGGGTCGTAGATGCCATGATCCTGGGTGGAACACCCCGGATTAATCCGGATCCCACAGGAACATCCCCCAGCCAGTGCCTGGTTTTTATATTTCATCCATTGGGCAAAGGAATTAAAAACAATGTGGTCACAAATGGCTACGATCTCATTGAATTCTCTTTCCAGATAGGCGGTTGAAAAAACATGATTTTCCTTTCCCATTTCCTCATATCCCAGCTTTGCTTCAAACAAACCGCTGGCTGTGGTGCCGGACAGGTACTGCCCGATCAGGGGATATAATGAGAACATGGAAAAGGCCTTTTGCGCCAGTAAAATATGGGCCCCTGTTTGTTGCTGGATCTGATTCAGCAGTTTCAGGTTTTTGATAAGCAGGGATTCATCCACTACATAACAGGGCGTCGGTAACTGGTCGAATGCCTGGTTAATATCCATGTTTTAATCAACCAGCTCCGGTTCAAAGCTTTCCTGCCAGGGCAGTCCCCACTTGTTCAGGGCTTCCATAAACGGATCCGGATCAAATTCCTCGATGTTATGTACCCCGGGTTTGTTCCATTTTCCAGTCATCACCATCATGGTTCCGATCATGGCCGGAACACCGGTTGTATACGCAATTGCCTGGGATCCAACCTCATTATAGGATTCCTCATGGTCGCAGACATTATAGAGATAATAGGATTTATCTTTTCCATCCTTTTTCCCTTGAAAGATGCAACCGATATTGGTTTTCCCTTTGGTTCTTGGTCCCAGTGATGAGGGATCAGGTAACACTGCTGCCAAAAATTGAAGAGGTACAATTAGTCTGCCTTCAAACTCGATGGGTTTTATGGAAGTCATCCCCACATTTTCCAAACATTTCAGGTGGTTTAGGTAGCTTTGTCCAAAAGTCATGAAAAAACGAATCCGACGAATACCCTTGATATTAAGGCCTAATGATTCCAATTCCTCATGGTGGAGCAAATACATATCTTTCTCCCCAATTTCTGGAAAGTTGTAAACTCGCTTGATTTCCATAGGTTCAGTTTCAATCCACTTCCCATCTTCCCAGTAACTGCCATCGGCGCTTACTTCACGTATATTAATTTCAGGGTTAAAATTGGTCGCAAAAGCATAGCCATGGTCCCCTGCATTGGCGTCAAGAATATCAATGGTATTGATCTCATCAAACTGGTGCTTTTGTGCATAGGCACAGAACACTCCGGTAACCCCGGGATCAAAACCGGTTCCCAGCAGGGCTGTGATTCCTGCCTTCTCGAAACGTTCCCGGTAATCCCACTGCCATTTATATTCAAATTTCGCAGTATCCTTTGGTTCATAGTTTGCGGTATCCACATAATTGGTTTTGGTGGCCAGGCAGGCATCCATAATGGTGAGATCCTGATAGGGCAAGGCCAGATTAAGAACCACATCCGGCTGGAATTTCTCAATCAATTTTACCAACTCATCCACATGATCGGCATCCACCTGGGCTGTGGTGATTTTTGTTTTTCCACCGTCCAGCTTGGCTTTTAGTGCATCACACTTGCTTTTTGTACGACTGGCAATACATATTTCACTGAATACTTCACTATTCTGACAGCATTTATGAATGGCCACACTGGCAACACCGCCACAACCGATAATTAATGCTTTTCCCATAATAACCTCCTTGTAAAATTTAATTCATGCATTTGCGAATGTAGGCTCTTCCTTACTGCCGGTTTATATGAAACAATTTTTCCACTCTTCATCGGACACTCTCCGAGATGTCCACCTAAGACGTTACATAATTGTTTTTATAAACCGACATCCAAGTATGAGGTTTTGTATTCGTTTCACAATTCCTTACTATCTAATCTTTTAAACAATCACTAACAATAACTCTCGAAATACCTTACATGCCACTGCTGTAGAAGCCCCACTTTGGTCATATATAGGGGATAGCTCATTGATATCACACCCGACAATGTTGAGTTTACTCACGATTTGGATGGCGTCCAGGAGCTCCAAAAAACTGACCCCTCCAGCCTCTGGTGTTCCAGTTCCCGGAAAAATCGAAGGATCCAGTATATCCAAATCCAATGTGAAATATACCGGTTTATCTTTAAGCATTGCTGCAATTTCTGCTAAACCCTCAAAGTTGAATTTTTGAGTAGTTACATGATCTTTCCCCCAGAGAAATTCGCTGCGGTCCCCTGAACGAATGCCAAACTGAAAAATTCTGTGGTCTCCCACTAAATCCCAAACCCGATGCATAACCGCTGCATGGGATAGACTCACCCCCAGATAATCGTCTCTTAGATCGGCATGGGCATCGAAATGAATCACATGAAGATCCGGATATTTCTGAACCGCTGCCCGAACCGCCCCGAGCGTCACCAGATGCTCCCCTCCGATCATAATCGGCAATTTCCCATCGGAAAGGATGGTCGTCACAAACTCTTCAATTTGCTCTAAGGCTTTTTGAGTGTCTCCGAAACAAAGCTCCAGATCGCCGCCGTCAAATACAGAAATATCCTCTAGATCCTTGTCCTGATAAGGACTGTATGTTTCAAGACCAAAGGATTCCATGCGCATGGTTCGACTGGCAAAACGGGTTCCCGGGCGATAAGAAGTGGTGGAATCAAAGGGCGCTCCGAAAATAACAGTACGGGCATCATCATAGTCATTATCGCAGCCAATAAAGGTTTCTATATTTTTACTCAGCATCTCTTAACAGCTCCTCTACATAGTTTGGCAATGCAAAGGCTCCGGTATGAAGTCTCGTATTGTAATAATGGGTTTTGAAACCTAATGCATTCCATTTAACCGCTTTTAAATCATGGACAGGATGATACTGTTTAGATGCAAACCCAAAGAGCCAGTGGCCTGACGGATAGGTCGGGATATGAGCCTGATAGACTTTGCTTATCAGGAATGATCCCACAATCCGTTTGTGGGCACGTTGCATGGCGATTGCGTCATCGGCATAAAAGGCGCTTTCATGCTGGTTGACCATAATGCCATCCTCTTTTAATGCCTTGTAGCAGTTGCCATAAAATTCTTTTGTAAACAGCCCTTCTCCAGGCCCAAATGGATCTGTGGAATCCACGATAATCAAATCATATTCATTTTCACAATGCCTGATATACCGTAATCCGTCCTGAAAATGTAAGTGGACACGCTCATCATTGAAAGAACAGGCTGTTTGAGGCAGATATTTTTTACAGACCTCCACCACCAATTCATCAATTTCGACCAGATCAATGTGTTCCACTGTTGGGTAACGGACCAACTCCCTGATTGCGCCGCCATCTCCACCGCCAATAATAAGTACCCGCTTTACCAAAGGATGGACGGCCATGGGTACATGAACAATCATTTCATGGTAAATAAACTCATCTTTTTCAGTGAGCATCATATAGCCGTCCAGGGTTAAAAACCGCCCAAACTCTTTTGAATCAAAGATATCAATGCGTTGAAATTCACTTTGTCCGCAATAAAGCTGGCGATCCACCTGAATTGAGAATTTCACGCTGGGTGTGTGACTTTCTGTAAACCATAGCTCCATGTCATTTGACCTCCTTCAGTACATTTAAAACCTTAATATCCATATCTTCCGGACCGGTAACAGAACAGCCTTTTTCCTTAACATATTCAATGGAATCAAGAATTTCCTGGGTGATCCGCTCCCCTGGCGCAAGAATGGGAATCCCCGGGGGATAGCACATCACAAATTCGCTGCAAATTCGCCCTTTTGTTTTTTTGAGTTCCAGGGATTCCTTTTCGGCGTAAAAAGCTTTTCGTGGCGCCACAACAACTTCCGGATTAATATATTCGTACTGAAGCAACCCCGATTTATCGCACTTATACAGCCGACGGATTTCAGCCAATGCACTGACCAGGCGTTCTAAATTTCGCTGGCAGTCCCCGACCGAAATATAGGCAAGGATATTTCCGATATCACCAAATTCCACCTGAATGTCATATTCATCCCTGAGAATATTATATACTTCAATACCGGCAAGTCCTACATTTAAGGTATTAATGGATAATTTGGTAACATCAAAGTCATAGATTGTATCGCCATTAATGAGTTCCCGGGAATAAGCATAATAATCGCCAATCTGGTTAATTTCATCCCTCGCATACTGAGCCATTTGGTAAACCTTTTGAAAAATCCGTTCTCCATTAACCGCCAGATTTTTTCTGGAAATATCCAGACTGGACAGCAGCAGATAGGAACCGCTGGTGGTCTGAGTCAGATTAATGATCTGACGGACATGACCGGGATTCACCTCGTTTCCCACTAAAAGAAAAGAGCTTTGGGTTAAAGACCCGCCAGACTTGTGCATACTCACCGATGCCATGTCAGCGCCTGCCGCCATACCACTTAAGGGCAGATTTTTGCCGAAGTAAAAGTGAGTGCCGTGAGCCTCATCCGCTAATACCAGCATTCCCTGTTGGTGTGCCAGGTCGGTGATGGCCTTAATATTGGAACAGATCCCATAATAAGTGGGATTATTAATAAGCACCGCTTTGGCATCGGGATTTTCAGAAATCGCTTTTTTCACCCCGGTCAATGTCATGCCCAGGGAGATTCCCAGCTCATGGTTAATCTCAGGATTCACATAAACAGGAATCGCCCCTCCAAGAATTAAAGCATTAATAACGCTTCGGTGGACATTTCTCGGAAGAATGATTTTATCCCCTTCCTGACAGGCAGACAGAACCATGCTCTGGACAGCTGATGTGGTGCCGTTTACCATAAAGAATGCGTGTTTCGCACCAAAGGCCTCTGCAGCCAATTCCTCAGCTTCCTTAATCACCGAAATGGGATGACATAAATTGTCCAGGGGTTTCATGGAGTTTACATCCACAGACATGCACCGCTCCCCTAAAAAATCCGTTAATTCTTTATTGCCCTTCCCTCGTTTATGTCCCGGAACGTCAAAAGGAACCACCCGCATTTGTTTAAATCGGTTAAGTGCCTCTAAAATAGGAATTCTGTCCTGGGATAACTTTGTCATTTTTTATTGCCCCCTTCATTGAGTAGATTAGGTAATTGCCCAATTCACAAACACAATCGTAAATTGCTTTGATGTCAGTTTTCATAAACAATTATGTAACGTATAGGCGAACAGTTCGAAGAACTGTCCGACGTATAGTGGAAAAATTGTTTCATGAAAACTGACAGTGAAGCTCACGGTACTTTCGCAATTACCTATTAGTAGATATTGCTTCCACTGAAAATTTCGATCATTTCCTGACGAAGGCTGCTGGAAATTTCCAATCGTGTTTTTGGCGGCAGCTCATAGACATCAGTATTGAACAAATAGTTTTGTAAACAAATTTCTTTTAACATCATTTTCGTATGAAATATATTGGACTGATAAACATTAATATCAATGGCATCATATTTTTTCAGGGTTTCATCATTAATATAATCCTGAATCGAGGTAATCTTATGATCCAAGAACAATTTCTTTCCGCTGACATCCCGGGTAAAACCTCTGACCCGATAGTCCATAGTGATGATGTCCGAATCAAAGCTGCCAATGAGATAATCCAGTGTGCTCAGTGGTGTTATTTCACCACAGGTGGCTACATCAATATCCACCCGAAATGTGGCCAGACTGGTATCCGGATGATATTCGGGATAGGTGTGAACAGTTACATGGCTTTTATCTAAGTGGGCTACCATGGTTTCCCCGTGAAGATCTGCTTTAGCTCCACCGACTTCCCTGCATTCCCGAAGAAAGGTTTCTTCGGCAATTAAAAAAGTAACGCTGGCTCCCTGGGGATCATAGTCCTGCTTAGAAATATTCAGCACATGGGCACCAATCATTTCTGTAACATGGAGTAAAATTTTGGTGAGGCGTTCAGAATTGTACTGCTCATCAATATAGGCAATATAATCACGTTGTTCACGTTCACTTTTCGCATAACATACATCATAAATATTAAAGCTAAGGGATTTAGTCAGATTGTTGAAACCACTCAATTTTAATTTATTTTCCATAATCCACCTCGTTTCGGATATTTTCTATCGACAAAACAAAAAACTCAAATGAAAACAACATTTTGTGTTGTTTCTCCACTTGAGTTTCATTTCTACGATTTTTGTTTTATTTACCATTAAATGAACTGAAACATCCATTCATTTTCTATTTATTCAAAATGTAGAGATTAGAGTCTATATAGCAAGAATTTACTTTTACTACTCTTATTGATTATTTCACAAGTGTGATGTGCGGCAGGGCACACGGTTGTAAGTAACCAACTTATAAAATTCAAGCAATCATTCAATCAATAAGGCAACAAAAGCTACCAATCGGCACTTGACCCAGTTTTCTGTATGGCATTTTATATCTTTGAAGTATCCATAAACCCTGTGTTTGCGGACACTTCAAAAAGGTTTTAATCCACCTTATCATACGAACCGAATTGTACTATAAAAAAATATAAAAATCAAGAACAATTTTTGTCCTGTGAAAACTAATTTTTTGAAACAGTGCTTAAGATTGTGTTACTGATTTCTTCAACTGCAGGAGATGGCACATATCCCTTTTCCTCATAGATAAAGTCATGTAAATAGGATACATTTTCACTTAAAGTATCATATTTTAAATAAAATACCTCATCCCATACACCAGGAATATATTGTCCATCAACAGGCAATCTGGTATCTTCCATGGTTATACCCCCAGCTGAAAATACCTTAGTGCCCAATCCAATCAGTGCTCCTTGATCAAGACTCGTTTGTACGTAAGGTGACAGTATTTCAATTAATGATAAGGCTTGTGGCAATGACTTGCTTTTCAGCACATTGTTTATAACACTCTGTAAGACAGTTCTTTGTCTCAGTGTTCTTTCATAATCCGCATCACCAGAATAGCGTATCCGACTGTAAGCTAAGGCCTGTTGTCCATCGAGTGTTTGTACTCCTGTACCAACAGAACTTGAACCGCTGGTTTTATTGAGAAGATCTACTTCATAATCTTTCACATTAATCTCTACTCCACCCACGGCATCCACTATTTCTTCCAAAGCACTGAAATTCACAGTCATATAATCCTTAATATTCATATCAAAGTTTTCATTGAGTGTTTTAACTGTTAATTCAGGTCCTCCAACTTCATAGGCATGATTTATTTTGTCATATTTTTCCCCTGGTATGCTTACAAAGCTATCCCGCATAATAGAAGACAGTTTCAATTTTTTATGTGATAAATCCAAAGAAGCGATTATAATTGAATCCGTCCTGGAACCATCATAATCATCCGCTCTGGTATCAATGCCAAATAAGGCTATATTAATAATATCCTTGCTTTTATCAGCAACTACTGGCTGGATTTGTAGTTCCTCTTCATTTTTCGTAATCTTTACCGTATTAATTTTCCCAAGATACGTACTATAAACATAATAAAATCCCGAGGCTGCTAGAATGATAACTATAAAAAGGGGAATCAAAATCTTCTTCATTGTGCTGCTTTTTTTACTCATTTTCTCTTACCTTTGTCATCAAGACACCTATCTTTTTAATTTTGTCGAATAATCAATTCTTAATCTCTAAATTATAACACATTATTAACAAAATAGTTAAGGATAAATTTCAATTTGAATTAAGTATGATTTTTTGAATATTAAAAGATATTTTACTTCTGCAATGACAACACGATTCCGACCTTCTTCTTTATTAATGAGGGCTGCTCATTTTTAGAAGTTCCCGGAATGCTCCATGGCTTCATTGATGTATCCTTAGGTATAAAAACCTTTCCCAATAAAAAAAGGGCTGCTCATTCTGAAAATCTCAGAACTTACAAAACCCTATAAATAAGATAGCCAACTCCTCTAAATTTTATTTATTTTCGTCTAACGCTTTTTCATCTTCTACTAAAGTTTCTTCTTGATTGATTGGTTCCATGTCAGTGATTACTGTTGTTTTTTCTACAGTAATTCTTTCCACAGTGGGATCATCAAAAGATTTCACTTCAGTTAATAACATCAGGCCTTTTGATACTTTTTGATTTATAAAACCAGCATAGAATAAAAGAAGTGCAATACCTCCATAAACGGCGATTGGTTCGAATATTCCTGGAAGTAGTTGTCCTGGCAATAATTGTTTAATAACATCTGCCGCTGCATACCCCTGAGTTACATATTGGTTAAGATTCGTGTAAAATAGCATAATATTATCAATCAATAACGCAACTGCAATCACTGCTACAATTGAACCGGCAACATATAGAATCATGGAACTAGAAGTCTTTTTTGATTTTTCAGACATATTTTTTTCATTGGATTTCATAATAGTTTGTCTCCATTCCTGCCCCTTAAGGCTAATACATAAATACCAATTTTCGAAGCGTCATAAAGAGGATTGTGCGTTGGCGTTGCTAACAAGCATTAGTTTAGCACCTTTTACTTAAAATTCCCCTTAATGGTTTTGCTTTAAGGGGTCTGTTCATTTATCTTTACTTCGAGTATTTTTGTGAGACCCCAAATGCCACAACCACATAAAATTGTGGTTTCAATGATTCTCGCTGTGTCTTATCTTTTCTTTCATGACTGATAACTTAACTATGACTTCTGGTTAAAATAAACTTTTGGAATGAAAATGCTTTTCCATTTTTTTAACTACGGCATCACTATTATTATCTCCTATAGTACGCGGTTCAATTGCCATTAATTCTTCTGATGCATTAGCAACTGCATAGCCAAAGTCTGCAACTTCCATCATTGGGATATCATTTTCACTGTTCCCAAAAACAACAAGCGTATCCGCCGATAGTCTCTCTTTCATTTCCATAATCGCTTCCTCTACTGAAGCTTCCACACTATAAATTTCCAAATAATAATACCCCGGATGTTCTTCGTCCTTATGGGTGATGCTCTTAATGAGATACGCACAATGAAGGCGAGTAATTTCGTTATGCAGTTTTTTTATTAACTCAGGTTTATCCACTGCCATAATATACAGCACATCCTGATTTTTAGGCAAATCGGCGCAGATATAGTTTTTCTGAGGATGAAGTTTCTTTGAACGATAGAGTTCTTTATCAACCGGATTGATTAATTTAGTGTAATAAATATGGAGCATATCATTAATAATGGTGTGGGTAAAACAATTGACGCTCTGATGTTTAAAAACCTCTAGCACCTCCTGGGCGATTGAATAATTTATAGCCTTGCAATGCATGTATGTGTTCTTTTTTAAATCATAAAGCGAGGCACCGTTCATTATAATAATAGGTAAATTCAGTTCCACTCCGTCGAAAATCGGAAGAAGCGTAGCAATGCTGCGGTTTGTTTTAACACTAATGAGTGCACCATGGTTTAGCATTCTATTCAATTTTATTTTTGAATAATTACTGATTTCATTTTGTGAATTTAATAAAGTCCCATCCAAATCACTGACAAATAGAATCCGTGAGTTTTTCTTTCTGGGAAAATGAAGAGCATTCACTCCAAGAGACACAAAAATACCAATTAATGTATCCAGAATTCTGTTAAGAGCAAAGAGCGATGGGTTGACGTCAGCACCGTGAGATATGGCAATGCTCAAAAATACGACACAGGCTATAAAAGAAGTCGTGGGTTTATTTATCAGCAGCGTAATGTAAATCAACGGGATAATGGCCAGGGAGACTATAAGATACTGTAAGGCAAGCATATCTGTTGGAACAAAACTTTGCTCAACAAGTAAAATAAACATTCCCATTGCACCACCAATAAAAGTTCCTATTGTTCTGTTTAACGCAACTTTCAGACTATTTGAAACATAAGGTTGCATACATAAAATCGCAGCGATTGCAGAATAAAACGGAGCACCTTGTTCCCCTCGCAGCAAATAGATTAAAAAACAGATATATACCGCTATACATGTTTTAATTATTCTCATTCCGATTTTAGGCATTTAATTTCTCCTTGTATCAAATGTCTTAATAATGATACCATAAAAAGCACCCATAATAGAGAGCGGTTTTTTTTATATCAGATTTTTTGACTTTCGATGAGTTTCCTTAAATAAACAGATCTCATCTGTTCGCTGGCCATGGCTTTTTTAATCGGCGACATTTTGAGAATCGATGAAAGAATGGCGGCCATGGCTCTGTGGCTGAATAATGCCTTGTTATCAAAAATCAATTCCTGGAGCATGCCCTTTTCAATGGCCATAAGTACCACCCGATGCACGGATGTGGAGGGTGTAATAACCTTTTTTCCCGTACTTTTTAACAGCAGACTTTTATTCGGACAGGCACGGACACATAGACCGCAACCAAGGCATACATTTTCGTCAATAACCGGAACTTTTTCCCCGTTTAATTGCTTCATTTTTATGACTTCAATCTGACAGGCTTTTTCACATTTCCCGCAGCCAATACAGGTGTCTGAATTCAGAACCGGCAGAAACCCGGAAGTCTCAACAGGATGGAGGTTCCCGAATTTTTTGGTGGCAACCAGGGCCTCGCAACAACAGCCGCAGCAGTTGCAAATAAAGGAAACACCATTTTGAACGTTTTCACCGCACTGGATCAGATTATAGTCATAAGCTCTATGAAGGATTTCCATACCCTCTGAGGCATCAACACTCCTGGCATAATCATGCCGAATTAATGCATCCGCGGCATCACCGAAAGTCATGCAAATATCATCAATGGGAGCATGACAGTTCTTCCCGACATGTTCCATCTTGTGACGGCAGTAGCACATGCCGATACCCATATGTTCTGCAGTTTCTATAATGTGGCTGGCTTTTTCAAAATCAAGGATCTGAACGGTGTTCCCGACATCAAGTACGCTTTCGTTGACGAACACTCTTCCGAGGCGGGTTTCTGTGCTGAAGAACAGCTCCTTGACAAAATCTTCCTCAACATTCATGTATTGATAAAACAACTCAGCCAGCAGCTTCTGATCGATGTCATTTCTGGTACGCATCATGGAAAATTCCAGAAATCCTGCCATTGGTGGGGGGAGCAGATAACGTGTCTCTTTGCTGCTTTCCATATCCATGAGGATGCATCTTGATGCCAGGTCGCCCAGGATCTTTCTGGCTTCCGGTTCAGGCATTCGCCAGATAGCAGCAGCTTTTCTTGCTGTAAAGGGTTTAATGGGCAGTTGGGCTACAAGAACAGCCTCCTTTTCTGAAAAAAGGATGGCAAGAATTTTGTATAAAGTATCTGAAGCCGGCGCCCCCTGGGGGAATCGGTTCAAACGCTCCTCTAAACTTTTGTAGGCGGATTTAGCTAATATATGGGACATGATTGAACCTCCTGGATATCAATTACATACTTATTATACTGTATGGATCCATAATTATCAATTCATCAAACTTGTCAATATTTGGCTTATTTTTCTTAGTGATTTCAAATAATGTTTCTCAGAAATAACTGGCCAATTTAAATCTTTTTTTTGTATATTAGTATTTCTGTACTTTCGAAATTACATTATACAGTAATCTCTTAATTTATTGCAAGTTATTAAATAGAAGAAAACCATACGGATTGATTTATGTCATCCTCATGGTTTTTTCTGATTGTATTATTCTTAAGCAGGATTAAAAAATCTTCTGCAGAATCCAGGCAATCAAGGCTACCACAACCAGCGCAATCAAGGTTGCAGGTTCAAAAATCGCTGTGGCGTTAATGCTGGGAAGGGCACCTTGAGCGAAAATGCCCTCAAAGATTCCTGCGATAGGCTTGGTTAAGCCATAGATGCCATTGACAAAGACCCTTCCCGGACTTACTACCAGCAGTTTTAAAACAAGACGAAGTTAAAGTACTCTTCTTCCTGTAATTATTTTAATCAAAATTACAATTACAGCAATAACAATGAGAATGTGAATAAATCCTCCCAGTGTATAAGAGGTAACCATACCAAGAATCCATAAGATTATGAGAACTGCAGCAATGATCCACAACATGACTTTTCACCCTTTCTATATTTGGATTTTTATCCAGTTTAATATCAGGAAAGACCCGTATACTGTTTTTGAATCGTTTATTTATCTTTATCCATGTCATTGATTTTTTTTGCAATCTTCTCTTTGGTGTCGTCAAACTGTTCTTTTAAATCAGCCTTTTTGGACTGAATCTTACCTTTAAGTTCTGTCTTTTCGCTCCCAGTTACTTTTCCGAAAGTTTCTTTTGCTTTTCCAACAACTTTATCTTTCGCATTTTCAATTTTGTTTTTTAAATCTGCCATTTTACACCTCCAATATATTTTTTCCTAATTCAGATTTTGCATTATTCGTAAATCAATTAATTTAACGATGGGTCTTTCTTATCTCTCTATATATACCCTTTTTATTTTTTTAATCACATCTTTCGATACTTTTTGAGTGCAAAGGTATTAATCACAGATAATACGATGATAAATATAAGGAGTGCAACCAGATAATCCCATATTTGTGCAATACCGTAACCTTTCAACATAACATCATAAAGTGCGGAACAACCATAATAAACTGGCATAATATAGGAAAGCATTCCCAAATGATAGGGTAGTGTGTCTAACGGAATAAGCCCCGAAAAAAATATTTGGGGAATGATAATAATCGGAATAAACTGTACCACCTGGAATTCATTATTTGCAAAGATAGAAATAAGGGTTCCTGTTGAAACCGCGGTAAATGCCAGCAGGATCATAATAAGAATACAAAGCAAAACAGACCCGGTGAACTGCATATGAAGAACGTATTGGCAGTATAAAACAACGGCAATGCTTTGAATAACGGCAAAGATACCGAAGCCCAGGGTATAACCGCTAACGACTTCATATCGCCTTATAGGCGTCAGCATAAGCCGTTCCAATGTTCCTGTGGTTCTTTCACGTATAAATGAAACCCCTGACAATAAAAACACAAAAAAGAACGAAATCACGCCAAGTAATATATAACCTAAATTATCAAACATGCTTGCCTTGGAATCACCATATATGAAGGTGATTCCCATACTGGCGCCAGGATTGATGGTTGTCATTGCAGATTTTAAAGCATCCGTAACTTTAGTTACTTTGATGCCATCTGCCTCAAGCATTCTGATTGTCAACCCCTGGGCATCCATTGTTATCATCGCATCAATTTCATTGTTTTCAAGCTTTGCGTTAATATCTTCACCTTCCGGCAACACAATTATTGAAACATCTTCTTCTTCCAGAGCCGATAAAAAAGTTGGCGGGAAACCCTCATCAATACCAATTTTAGGTTCATAGGAACTGTCTCCTAATAGAAGGTACATCAGAGTCAAAATCAAAATCGGAGCAAGTATAATAAGTGCAATTGATCGTCGATCATTTAGCATTTGTTTTATAATGCGTATTATCAGACCGTTCATTGTTCTTCCCTATCTTTCAGAGCATCAAAAAATAGTTCTTCAAGATTGCCTGTTTTTGTTTTTGCTTTTAAGGTTTCAACCCTATCATGGGTAATTAAACGTCCACCATATATTAATGCAGCCTTTTGGCATTTTCCTGCCTCATCCATGACATGTGTCGAAATAATAATTGTTTTCCCGGCACCGCATAATATGTCAAACTCGTCCCAAATGGTTTTTCTTAAAACAGGGTCTACTCCAACGGTGGGCTCATCTAAAATCAGTATTTCCGGATCATGTAAAAGAGCAATCGCCAAAGAAAGACGCTTTTTCATTCCCCCGGAATAGTTTGAAACCAACTTATTTTTTTCCTCGGTAAGATTAACCAGAGACAGCATCTCCTCAACCCTTTGTTTTAATTTTTTATTTTTCAATCCATACATTTTTCCAAAAAACGTCAAATTATCATAACCATTGATGTCATTATACACGGCGTCATTTTGAGGCATATATCCAATCTCCCTTATTGAAACCATATTGGGCATTCTTTTTCCATCAATTAAAATCGTCCCGGCGTCTGCTTTCATTGCTCCAATAATCAGGCGGATCAACGTCGTTTTTCCTGCACCTGATGGCCCCAATAAACATAATATTTCACCGGCGCAAGCCTCTAAATTTATGTCTTTTAATATGATGTTTTTCCCAAAACTTTTACTGATATTTGATATTTGAATTTTCATAGCCACTCCTCATAGTGTGTGTTCTTCATTAGTCCATACTCTATGATACGCTTATTTCCAGTATAATTACAGTTATATTTAAAATAAAAAAACTGCAAAAGCTGATTTAACAATCAACTTTTGCAGCCTTAACTATCTTTTTAATCATTGAATCAGAATTTATTTCTGTTCTTTTTGTTCTAATTTTTCTTTTTTCGCTTTTGCTGCAGCTTCCTTTTGAACTAATGCTATCTTTTTTGCATCAGCCGTTAAAGGTTCTATAGCACCAGTTGGGCATTTTGCTAAACAGGTTGGATTATTACATTTTTCCAAACAAATACTTGCATCCACCCATGCTAAATTATTTTCAATCTTAATTGCACCATATGGACAATTTTTTTCACAAAGTCCGCAACCTGTACAAGCTACTGCACAAAGTTTACGAGCTTTTGCCCCTTTATCTGCTGAGTTACAAAGAACTGCTACCGGCGCTCCAATGTGTTGCATTCCAATAACGTGCTTTGGACAAGCCAAACTACATATTCCACAGCCTGTACACTTAGCTTCATCTATAATCGGTAAACCATCTTCGCTCATGGTAAGGGCATCAAATGGACAGCTTCTTGCACAGGTTCCAAAACCCACGCATCCATACTGACATGCTTTAGGGCCTCCCTGAACGAGACTAGCAGCAAAACAATCTTCAATTCCGACATAGTTATATTTTTTTATTGCATGTAATATTGAATTATTACATTTTACATAGGCAATTCTTGGCTCAATTTCAAGAGGTGTTTTTCCTGTTAATTGTGCTACCAAATCCGCTACAGGCTTCTTGCCTGGGATACAAAGATTCGGAGGTACATCCGCCTTTGTAACAACTGCTTCAGCATAAGCCATACAGCCGGCATAACCACAAGCACCACATTGTCCCTTAGGAAGTATGTCATCTACTATATGAATAAGTGGATTGATTTCGATGGAAAAAATCTTATTAGCAAAAGCTAATATTAAACCGAAAATCAAACCAATAATTGTCATTACTACTACAACCAGTATCGCAGTTTCCATGATTATCTCCTTTCTATTATCCTATCATTCCTGAAAAACCTAGAAACGCCAACGCTAGCATACCCGCTAAAATAAAGGCAATGCCAAGGCCATCTAATGATTTAGGAACATCTGCCAATCTCAACTTTTCTCTTAAACTTGCCATTAGAATGATCGCTAATGCAAATCCCAAACCGGATCCAATAGAATATACCACACTGAATAAGAATGCAGAATTAGATTCAGCATTTAAAAGTGGCACTGCCAGAACAACACAGTTTGTAGCGATTAATAATAAATAGATCCCCCACATATTGTAAAGTGCCGGTGCCTGTTTTTTTATGATCATTTCAAGCAACTGAACAAAGCTTGCTATCAGCAAAACAAAAACAGCAGTTGTCATGAATGTTAAACCGAACGGTGCTAAAACAAAATGATAAACCAGCCATGCCAATATTGAGCTCAGAGTCATGACTGAGGTAACAGCCATACCCATGCCGATAGAAGCATTTAAGTTTTTTGATACGCCAAAGAATATACATAAGCCCAAGAATTTTGTTAATACAAAGTTATTAACAACCACTGCGCTTATAAACAGGGTTAAATATTCCATTATGCTTCACCCCTTTTAACTTTTTCATTTTCCTTTTTTTCCATATGCAAAGTTAACATTTTAAACCCGGCACATAGGTATCCTATTAGGATAAATGCCCCTGCAGGCAAAATCATAATCAATGCTGGAT
Organism: Acetobacterium sp.; assembly: GCF_036508315.1. Taxonomy (GTDB): domain Bacteria; phylum Bacillota; class Clostridia; order Eubacteriales; family Eubacteriaceae; genus Acetobacterium. The sequence goes on from NZ_DATCHP010000029.1 coordinate 20,126, forward strand.
CATACCAGTCACCAATGACCTGTATTCCAAGTATTGTACCGGCTCCCGTAACTTCTCGGATAATTCCGATGCCAACAAGTGCTATCGCAAAACCAGAACCCATCCCTAATCCATCAAAGAAAGAAGGTATGACTTTGTTTTTTGAGGCAAATACTTCTGCTCTTGCCAATATTATTGCAAAAACAACGATCAATGCAAGATATATACCCAGTGCTTTATATAACACAGGCGAAAAGGCCTGAAGCAACAATTGCACAACAGTAACGATGGTTGCGATTGATGTGATATAAACAGGTACCCGTACTTTTGGGTTCACAAGTTTTCTGGTTAGTGAAACGATCACATTATTCATAGTAATAACAAACATAACTGAAAGCCCCATCGTTATAGACGTTATCACTGAAGCTGTAACAGCCAAAGCGGGACATAGGCTAAGTGCCAGAACAAAGATTGGATTTTCTGCAATAAGACCTTTTTTATATATGTTCCATATATTTTTCATATTATTTACCTCCCTCAAACTGTACAACTTCATCCACAGCTCCCTTAACGCCTAAAGTTACAGCTTTTGAGGAAATTGTAGCTCCAGTCATCGCCTGAATATTTTTTGTGTTTGAAGGATCTTTTGTTACTATCAAGGCTTCTGAATTTTTGTCAGTAAACTGCTTTTTAAATGGTTCTTTGTTAGCACCATCGCCAAGACCCGGCGTTTCATTGGCCTTTAATATTTCAAAATTCATAACTTTTCCCTCAGGAGAAACAGCAACAAGCATTGTTATTTTACCGCCATATCCCTTTGATTCTCCAGGGACTACTAAAGCAATGGTTTGTCCACTCTTAGATGCAGTAAACCAATCGGTTTTACCGTCAATAGGTGTAAAGGTATCCGCCTCAGTTACCAGTGTTTTCATAACTTGGGTCTTTGTAATGGCAGCTTTTTCTAAAGCTAAAGGTGCTGTGAAAAAATATGTGGTCGCAATAACCAAACCGGATACAAAACAAGCTAACATTAAGTTTAATGCTATCGCAAAAATAGAATATTCTTTTTTAGTATGATCAGCCGACATCTTTAATTACCCCCTTGGTACCAAATTTAACGGGTTGAAAAAAACGGTCAATCAGAGGTGTAACACTGTTCATTAATAATATTGCATAACAAACCCCTTCAGGATAGCCGCCTTTTAGCCTTATTAAGGTTGTTAACAACCCAACACCCAAGGCAAATACTATTTGTCCTTTTACGGTAATTGGTATGGTAACCATATCTGTAGCCATAAAGAATGCTCCAATGATTAAACCCCCTGCCATCATATGAAAAAGTGGATCTCCGGTAAAGAAACCCGCTGGTCCAAAGATCCAGGTTAAAACACCAACAGTCCCTATCATAACAACAGGCACCTGCCAGTTAATGTAACCCTTATAAATTAAAAATAGTCCACCTAAAACCAATAGAATTGTGGAAGTTTCACCGATACTGCCATTACGCGTTCCAATGAGTAGTGACTGATACATGTTAGATGCTCCACCGAAAGTATCAATTAATGCTGAATAGCCTTGTTGCTTCAGTATATTAAGTGGTGTTGCAGCACTGACAACGTCAATCTTTGTGGTCATTGCACTCCAGGTTGTCATCGCTACTGGCCATGAAACCATTAACGCCGCTCTTCCAATATGTGCAGGGTTGAAGATATTGTACCCTAACCCGCCCATGGCATGTTTTGCAACGACGACTCCAATGAAAGAACCGACTGCCGCCATATAGAATGGAATTGTTGGGGGTAAACACATTGCCAGTAATAAACCTGTTAAAACGGCACTGCCATCGCTGATGGTAATCGGTTTTTTTCTTATTATTTCTACCAAATATTCAAAAAGTACAGCAGACAAAATACCTACTACAATAATAATGAACGCGTTAATACCAAAATTATATGCTCCAAACAATGCAGCCGGAGCTAAAGTTAAGTTTACAGTCCACATGATCTTTGCAATTGATTCCTTTGAACGGATATGTGGTGATACAGATACATCAAATAATTTTTCTTTTAATTCTACTTCTGCCATTATAACTCACCTCCTATTTTTTTGCAGCGTTTGCGGCAATATTTTGTGCTTTACTATCTTTTATGTATTGAACTATATTTCGTTTTGCCGGACAGACATACACACAGCTTCCGCATTCAACACAATCAAGAAGACTGCAATCTTCGATTGCTTCTTCATAAAAATTCCGTTCTCCTAAAATACTAAGCATACTGGGATTTAATCCCATCGGACAGGCTTTGAGACAGCTTCCACATCGTATACATGGTGATTCCGTGCCCGTGTTTGCTTCTCCTTCAGCCAGCGCAAGTATCCCGGATACCCCTTTTATAATTGGAATGTCCAGACTTGCCTGGGCCATTCCCATCATGGGGCCACCCATAATAATTTTCTCAGGCCTGCTTACCAGACCTCCACAAAAATCAATGGCATCCTTAAATGTTGTTCCTATTCTAACCAATAGATTTTTAGGCTCTTTTACAGCTTTACCACTGATCGTAACAACTCTCTGAATAAGTGGAATTCCCTGGGTTACAGCATCACATACTGCTGCTACGGTACCGACGTTTTGAACAACAACCCCAACATCCATTGGCAGTCCGCCAGATGGTACCTCTTTGCCGGTGAGTACTTTAATTAACATTTTTTCAGCACCTTGAGGATACTTTGTTGGCAGTGCTATGACTTCCACCCCAGACCCTTTAAAAGCTTTTTTCATTACTTCAATAGCGTCTTTCTTGTTATCTTCAATTCCAACATAACCTTTGGTAACGCCAAGTACTTTCATCATTATTTTAACGCCTGTTACAATGCGATCTGATTCTTCAAGCATCATTCGATGATCAGCTGTTAAATAAGGTTCACATTCCGCAGCATTTAAAATAAGCAGATCAATCTTTTTCTCTGGTGGTGGGGATATTTTAACATGTGTCGGGAAGGTTGCTCCACCCATTCCAACGATTCCTGCTTCTTTAATAATGTTACGAATCATGTTTTGGTCCAAACTCTTCCAATCACGTTTTAAGGGAATACCTTCTAACCATTCATCTTTGCCGTCGTTTTCAATCACAATTGCAAGACACGTTCCAAATACTGGATGAGGATAATCGGCTACATCAATAACTTTTCCAGACATGGATGCATGGACATTACTGGAAACAAATGCCTCACTGGTCCCAATGACTTGTCCTTTTTTTACTAAGTCGCCTTTATTCACTATCGATATGGCAGGCGCACCAATATGCTGTCTTAAAGGAATGATTACCTTACTTGGCAAAGGTGCAATTTCTATGGGTTTACTAGCGGTATAACTCTTGCTACCGTTTGGATGCACTCCACCGCGAAAACTATTTGTCATTTTTTAAATCCTCTCTTTAATTTATTAAAATCCGTCAAAAGATATAATCAAAAATATTGGACTGAATAAATCAATTAGTCAGATAATATTTTGGTTATCCTTGGCTGCATTCTATGGTTTTTTCTCGCAGCACTATCATATAATCTTACATAAACTATTGATAAAATAAAAACTAATATTCCACCAACTATTTCAAATGGAATCAAAGGTTGCCCAAATTTATTGGCAATAAACCATCCAATAAATGCTCCGACAAATAATGCAATAAGTGGCAGTATATATACCACAAATGCCGCTTGGAGCATGTTAGCTTCCGGTATTACAAAAGCTACCTTTTGTCCCGGCTTAGCTGAAAGCGAGTTTTCAACTTCCAACATTATGGCATTGTCACCATCGCAGACACCACAGTTTTCACAATCTCCATGTCTGCTAGCCCTGACTTTTGCTTTATTTCCATTGATTTCAACTACTATACCGACCTCCTCTTTTCTCATAACTTTAGCCACCTCCTGGAAAATATTTTACTACTACAATAAATGGATTATTGTAGTTTACTAATGATAAAATTCCCTACAATAATTATAACCCACCAATATCAAGTGCTAAAAATTAAATGTTAGTACTTGTATATACATAGTCTGCTCTTTATTATACCTGTTAATTATTTAATTGCAATAGTTTTTATGAAATTATCGTATATTACAAATTGAATATTCTTGGGTGAAAATCAGTCTTTAATTAATCAGGCTCATCTATAAACAATTATAAACAATAAGAGAATTCTAAATCAATTCTTTGTGGATTTATTAATTTCCTTTCCATTGTAATACAACCCTGCTTATTATTCAACTATTGAGCTTATGGTTTTGAAGTGAAAGACAAGTCTTCAAATGAAAAAAATAGAACAGTGATCTTTAAAAAGATATAGCGAATAATAAAGATAACAATGATATAAATAACCAAGCACATGTACTGGAACAGAAAACTCATTGAAAGGTTGCTGGCATGGATTATCTCATATCATTTTTGGAAGGCATCATTACATTCATTTCACCCTGTCTGCTGCCGATGCTCCCAATCTACATTTCGTATTTTGCAGGCCAGACCAGTGATAGCAATAGGAAATCAGCGGTTATTAATGCTATTGGCTTTGTCTTAGGTTTTACCCTTGTGTTTATATTGCTGGGCGCATTTGCCGGAGCAATTGGAAGATTTTTATGGGCATACAACACGGTTGTAAATATATTAACTGGGATCATCGTCATACTTTTTGGCCTCAATTTTATGGAGATCATTCGGATTCCGTTGATTAATAAAAACCGGCAATTGCATATGAAGCCATTTAAAGTAGGATTTTTCTCTTCACTGGTATTTGGTGTGGTGTTTTCAATTGGTTGGACGCCTTGTGTCGGCGCATTTTTAGGATCGGCTTTAATGCTTGCTGCTTCAAGCGGTGAAAGCCTGAAAGGAATCCTCATGCTTTTATGCTTTTCTTTGGGACTGGGTATTCCTTTTATTGCCAGCGCCATTTTAATCGACGAATTGAAGTCGACTTTTGATTTTATCAAGAACCACTATCGGGTTATTAATTTAATTTCAGGTGGTTTCCTTGTTATCATTGGTTTAATGATGGCAACAGGACTTATGGGATATTTTCTATCCCTACTTACTTTTTAGGAGAAACTTATGAATACGAAATCAAAAACAATTTTAGGCATTATTCTGTTTGCAGCCTTTCTCGGCATTGCATATTTTGCATATGCTGCTTTGTCAAGTAACTATAAGACAAATAATGAAAACCTGGCGGGAAAAAGCACATCTCAACAAGAAGTTAAAAAAATTCCAGCACCTGACTTCACCGTCTTTGATGCCCAGGGCAACCAAGTAAAGTTGTCCGACTTTGCCGGACAACCGGTCGTTCTGAATTTTTGGGCTTCCTGGTGTCCTCCCTGCAAAGCTGAAATGCCGATTTTTAACGAAGTCTATGCCGATTCAAAAAATGACATTGTATTTTTAATGATCGACCAGGTTGATGGTCAGCGGGAAACCCAGGCAAAGGGTCAGCAATATGTCGATGATCAGGGCTTTAGCTTCCCGATATATTTCGACAATGACCAGGAGGCTGGCAGTGCTTACAAGATTTCAGCCATTCCCACCACACTTTTCATTGATTCGGATGGCAACATTGTCTCTTCGAACCAAGGCGCAATTAATAAGGAAGCACTCATTTCAGGAATTGATTCAATAAAAAAATAAAAAGTTGACACTATTGAAAGAGAAACAAAGACTTTAAACAAAATAAAAGCGGTTGGGAATTTCCCGAACCGCTTTTATTTTGTTTTTTACTTATTTTAAATGTAATCAGAAAAATATACCTTATCGTTTGGAATAATGCTTTCTAATATTGCAACCGTTTTTTTATCGGCTTCAATGCGTTCAATTTTTTGCAAATAAGTTGGTCGCTCATAGCCCAATAGCATAGTGGTTAATATACCGATCTCCAACTTAACTCGGTTTTCTGATGGCCGAGACCTTAAAATCGGCTCCTCCCCATTTTTAAACCCAATAGTAAAGCTTTTATTATTCAATTCCAACACCGAATCTGAGACCTCAAAGGTTACCGAATCATTGATTTCTATGTCAGCAAAATGATACTGTTTTATAAACTCCTCGAAATCCACAATTCTCGCCATAATATAAGGTCGAATCGTCTCCTTCATATCACTGTCTCCGAATAAGAAAGAAACAGTATGATTATTATAATTATTTCCAACCACTTCATTAATCATGGATTCATGGGCCGCAATATAACCCCACAACCCTTTTCTCGCCTCCTGTTTTAAGTAGACCATCTCTTTAACATGAAAAACATCATTTTCGATAAGGTACACCAGATAACCAAGTGGCTCATCATCTTCACTATAATAAATAGCAACGGTGACATCCTCTACATCCCAACGCCAGTATTCTTCCCACACCAACTCAGTTCTAACAAGACAGCCATGAGTTTTTTTTGCATAAGCATCGTGTAGATTAATTAAATCCTCACTATCTTCCGAAACCCTTCTTATTCTGCCTGATACGTCAATATCTGTGGGTAACTGGTCATCACGGATGCGATACGTCATTTTATCTGATACCACTTCCCATCCTTTATGACGGTACAACGGTATGGAATAAGGAAATAAAAAAGAAATGCTTTGTTTTCGCTCCTGCATATTTTCTAAACTTTTTTTCATTAATCCTGACATTAAACCTAATCCCATATATTCAGGATAGGTGGCGACACCGGTAATGTAGCCCATATCGTAAATGCTCCCACAAATATTAATCTGAAGGGGATATACGGCAATTTGAGCAGCCAATCTTTCTTCTTCAAACCAACCCAAAACCTCTGCTTTTTCTAATATTGGAAATTTTGAACGTTTAATTTCGTCATGTTTCCATCCCACTTTTAAGAGTCGTTCATCTGTTACCTGAAATGCATATCTCAGAATATCATTAAATTGAGTTAAATCTTTTGGCTCAAGCTTCCTTAATTCAAGATTCTTTTTTATATCCTCATCCATCAGAATTCCCCTTTCATATTAACAAAATTCAATTATATCATTTTTGTCCGTTTTTTAACTCAAAAATCACATTAAAACACTATTATATTTACCCTCCTCCATATGTTTTAATCAAAGAAGGGTTATGATATACTAAAGAACAATTCAAAAAGAGAGGTCAGCGAAAAATGGTGACTCAAAAGGATATTGCATTTATTGAATCAGCTTTTACATTTTGGAATCGATTAACCCCCCAACAACAATCCCTGATTTTAGGTAATGTCATGTCTGTAAAATATGGGCACGGTGAAAATATTCACAGTGGGGAGAATGATTGTATCGGTGTCCTGCTTGTTAAAAGCGGTGAACTTCGGACGTATATCCTCTCTGAGGACGGTCGAGAAATTACACTTTATCGACTCACTACAGGTGATATCTGCATTCTTTCTGCTTCTTGCATCTTAAAAAACATTACTTTTGAGGTCCTTATTGATGCAGCCGCCGACAGTGAAGTCCTTCTCATTAATTCATCAATTTTTCAACAGATAAGCAATGCCAATATTTATGCAGAAAACTTTTCTTACAAGTTAGCTACAGATCGGTTTTCTGATGTAATGTGGGCAATGCAGCAAATTCTTTTCATGAGCTTTGATAAACGACTTGCCCTTTTTTTATTGGATGAACTCTCACGAAATGGCACGGATTCCATAGCTCTTACCCACGAGCAAATTGCGAAATATGTGGGCTCAGCAAGAGAAGTTGTTTCTCGCATGTTAAAATATTTTGAAAAGGAAGGTTTAGTAAAACTATCAAGAGGTGTTGTTAATGTTATTGATAAAAACCGTCTTGGAAAATTAACATAAAAAAAAGCAGACCCTTGTGAGTCTGCCACTATTTTTTATACCTTTAGCATATCTAGAATATCCGCCTTTGGTTTAGCGCCTACTGATTTTTGTACCAACTTGCCATCCTTAATAACTGCAAGGGTCGGTATGCTCATGACCTTAAATTGAGCTGCAAGTTCCGGCTGTTCATCCACATTGATTTTACCAACCTTGGCATGGGTTACCTCTTCCCCTATTTCATCCACAACCGGTGAAACCATTTTACAGGGTCCGCACCATGGTGCCCAAAAATCCAGTAAAACCGGTTTATCTGATTGCATAACCTCTACTTCAAAATTATCTTTTGTGATTGTAAGTACGCTCATTTTATTATCTCCTTATTTCTTTAAATTTTAATCTATAACCTAATTATATCGAAATAAAAAAAATTGACAGTAACTTAATCACATTAAACGCCCTCAAAATAAACATTATTTCATTCGCGATAAATTATCTAAGGCTTCCCCTTCAACCCGAAATGCTGTCCAATCGGTTACCGGTTTAGCCCCCATCTTTTTATAGAATTTAATGGATGGTTCATTCCAATCCAGGCACGACCAATCCAATCGTTCACAATTTCGTTCTTCAGCAATTCTGGCCAAACAGGAAAATATGGCTTTACCCAATCCAAATCTGCGAAATTCTTTTTTAATATAAAGATCCTCTATGTATAAATTTGCTTTCCCGAGAAACGTTGAAAAACTAAAAAAATACGTTGCAAAACCGACAGGTTTTTCTTTGTACTCTGCGATAATCACTTCCGCCTGATGTTTCACAAATAATGAATCCAATAAAACATCCTTACTTGCAGCAACTTCATTTGATAAGTTTTCATAATCAGCTAATTCTCGAATAAAATCTAATATCAGGCTTACATCTGTTTCTTCTGCAACCCGTATTCTAAAATCCTTAATTTCTGTTTCATAATATTTCATTTTATTTCCTTCCATAACACTGTAAATCAAACCAGAACACCTTCTATTATATAGAGGTTCTATAATTATAGTAACTGTTTTTCATCTTTTTTGATCATGTATAAAAAAGGAGTTTTGATCTATTTTGATATCACACCTTTAGCAACATTTTTTCCTAACATAAATGTTTAGATTCTCAAGTTAAATAGCAGTCAATTGATTGTCAACTAATTGATCAACAAGCTGACTTGAAAATACCTATAAATGCCTAAATACATGGCTTTATTCGCTTGAACACTTGATTCAATTCATTAAATTCTAAATTCCTTGTCAAGGCATTGAACAACTGGTTGACTGTTTATCAAAACATTGTTAGCTTAGACGGTGGACCATTTCGTACTTATTCCCGCAGGGATCTTCAAAATATACTGCATAATAGGTAGGACTAATAGGAAATAATAACCGATTTCCCAAGAAATTTTCCGTATTTCTCTCCAGCTTTAATAAATGCACCTTTTTCTAATTCGGTAAATGGAACAAAGGGATAGGACGTAATAGATAACACATCTTTTTTTAAATGCGTCTTCCATATCCCGGCTACCCGACCATTGATAACAATGGTTGGATTGAATACCCCATTATTACCAGGAGATATTTTTGCGCCATTCTGTTTATCAACCACAGCCCCACGGTCTTTGTAACCGAGGAGATACTCATCCTAACCTGGAAGTAAATGTGTTTTCGAAAAGCTTTCCCGGGTATTCTCCTGATATGAAGGCATCCAGTAAATCCGACCTTTAATCTCTTCACTTTTAAGTCTGGATGAAATTGCACTAAGTCCCTGCTTTGCATCAGAAACTTTCAGTCCGGACCACCATACAAAATCTTTCAATGTGGCTGGACCAAGACTTGTAAAATACCTTAATGCAAGCTCTGAAAGTGCAAGACTGGGTTCCATGGATTTAGCATCTGAAACCCATTCATCAAGAAGCACAAAAGTTTGCTGCTTCCCTCGTTGCGGTCCGAAGCAAATCAAACCATCCTGTGCGGCTCGTGCCAGTAAATGATAACCTCTCTGTCCAGATGTAGAAATCTTTGCTTTTTCAAGTGCTAAAACCATTTCATGCCTTGTCAACTGCTTGGCAACCATCAATTCTCTATAAAAAACTTCCTTGCTTTTCTCAAATGTTGGATTGTCAAGATCAAGCTGCCGATAACGAAGCGCACTCCTTGCAATTAGTTTGGGGGTAAGCAATTCCAGCATCCAATGAATATCATCTTTTGCTACAAAATGAAGTGTACCCCGCATCAACCATGTTCGAATGACTGTTTTATCAATAATTGCCTGTTCCACATCAGCATTGGTAATCTCAGGGTTCCGGGCACCGATTGACCATTTGGCACTGGCATAATTCTGTGCCTGGATTGCGCCAAGCCATGAAACCACTTCTGCAGGGGTCTTAAACTCTGGTTTCGAAATCAATTGATTCCATAGTCGTTGATAAATTATTTCATTATTATCCATGTCCGTTACCGCCTTCTGTAATAGTGGCTCTTTATGAACACAGTGGCTGCTCCGCCCTAGTGGGTCATGGTATTTCCAATCCTGGCTTTAATTGTTTCAATTGCTTCATTGTCTCATGGGTTTCCTGGATTCTCTTCGTTAGCCATTTTTCATCGAATTCGCTTTTGTATAAAAATCGTGTTTCATTTTCAATCGTCCAGTCATCATCACTGACACCCGACACTCTTTCGTAAAGCTTCGAGCCGGGCAATGGATAAGGAACGTTAAATGAACTTTCATCAAGGCCCAGGGACAATGCAAACTCGAATGTTTCTTCTATTGTTTTGATGGTTTCCCCAGGATAACCGACAATAAAAAATCCGGCACAGTCTATGCCATTATTATTGAAGACTTCTACTCCTTTTCTTACTTTTGCTATATCAATTTTCTTATTCATGAGCTTTAAAACATCGTCGTTTCCAGATTCTATCCCAAAGTACACTTTGTTGCAGCCTGCGTTTTTCATCACCTTAACAATGTCATCTGTTACACTGTCAACTCTTGAAAGGCAGCTCCAGGAAATTTTCAAGTCTTCTTCTATAAGTCTTGTGCAAAAGCTTTTTAAAAATTCTGGATCAAGAGTGAAAAGATCATCTGCAATCCAAAGCGAGTCATAGCCGTAAGAAATGATATCTCTTATTTCTTCAAAAATCCTGTCGAGATTTCTGAATCTGACCTCATTGCCAAAGATGGGTTTGGAGCAGAAATCACACGAAAACGGACAGCCGTAAGTCATCATAATAGAAGCTCTTTTTGTACCGGTGCATTCATAACATAATTCCTGGTACTTTTCATGGTCAAATCCCTCTCTGTCAGGAGTTGGGCATGCATCAATTTCTTTCTTGGTAAGATGCATAACTGTAGAATCCGCAATTCCCATTTGACTGCTGACTATTCCCAAATATTTTGATGTCTTAATCTCTTCCAGGAATTCAATTCTGTTTGCAGCATTGAAAAAATCCCGGCAAAAATCAGGGAAGCTTTTAGCGGCTTCTCCTTTGAACACATAATCGAATTTCTTTGCAAACTTTCCAGGATAAAGCGAAGGCAAAGGCCCTCCTACTGTATAAATACTCTTCGGATTAACTTCTCTTAACTTCTCGAGTAATCCTAATGCATTTTTTGCAAGCGTCGTCATCACATAGATACCGGTAATGTCCGGCTTATACTTTGCTGCTTTATCAATTGCCTCTTCCTCTGTCAGAAAGGTACAGTCCAGCTTCATCACATCTATTCCATTTTGCTTTAACACCGCAGAAAGGATGCCTATGCCAATTGGCGTAAAAAGCTGGTCTTTTATTATTCCCGTATAAAAGTATGGATACACCAGCATAACCCTTTTCATTTTCATTTCGCAACCTCTCTGAATTTTATCGAATATCTGTAATTTATAAATTTGCTTGAATCGCATAAAATCTCGCTTTCAAATCCAGCCCAGCAATAATTATTGCTGGCAAACTCCCTGCCCCAGTATAAAGTGCTCTGGACATTTTTCGGAACATGTGTTTCAATAAGCGTAAATGCCAGTGCAAGACTGGGGCTGTAAAGTTCACATGGTCTCTCGATTTTCTGCCATCCTGTTGGTGACGCTGTCAATTCGTCATTTATGATGCCCTTGTCAAATATGCTTCCTCCCAGTTCGTTCATCACAAACAACTTGTTTCCGGTTTTTTCTGTTTCACAGCTTAAATCCACCAATATCTCGTTGTCGCCTACTTTATATGTGATCATGACTTTTCCATGACTCGAAACATTGACAAAACACGCTTTCACGTTGAAAAGCTTGCGTAAAAGGTCTCCTTGCCTAAGGATTTTCTTTTGTCTTTTCTCTTGCTTCATATAGATGTTTGTGGTCATATCTTCCAGGATCTTTGTGAAAAAGTTGGATTTGATCCCTAATACCTGCCATACAAGTTTCTTGTCTATGGTGCATTCCACCTCAAACGAATCTTTCACTTTTTTAATGCTTTTTATTGATGTGAAATAGGTATATCCATCTGTTTGTAACGCACAGGCCCCAAGGCCCATTCCCTCTTCCAATAGCAAATTATCGTCACTATACACTAGAAGTCCCCGATCAAGTCCATGAGAAACTCCAATTCCTTTATAATGGTTTGATATGTCGAATGTAAGCATATAGATCCTTTCTTTTATGAGCCTGGAGTAAAATCAATTTTTGTTTTCTTCTCTCTGGATGTTTTCAGCTAATTTGTTTAATATGGATTTAACTTTATAATAACTCAATTACTATATACCCATTAATTTTTATTTTTAAAAACATTACCACATGACGGTCTTGAAAATATCAGAAAAGTTATTAAAATAAAAAAACGCCAGGAGCCAGGTTAAATTCCGAGCCCTGTCGTTGATTTTCATTCGTAGCCAATACTTTGAAATTTTGTATGAATTTTTAACTATCGCAAATTTCTTCCAGCGATAAGCCCATGGTTTCTCTTCCAAAGAGTGCTACAACCAGAGCAACCACTGCAAATACTCCTGTCAGCATGATAAAGACGTAGGTATAACCCGTTTCTGTTCCATAAAACTTATAAATAACCGGTACGATAAACGGTGCAATAAACGCGCCAATCCGGCCGAAAGCCGCTGCCCAACCTGAACCGCTGGCTCTGAAAGCGGTGGGATATACTTCTGGAGTATAGGCATAAACACATCCCCATGCTCCCAGACTAAAGAAGTAAAGTAAACAGCCAAATATTAAAACTTCACTGATACTTCCGGCATGCCCAAACAACCAGGCTGCCAATGCTGTACCGGCAAAGTAAATGGCTAATACCTTTTTTCGTCCAACCCGTTCGACCAGATATGCCGCACTGAAATATCCCGGCAGCTGCGCCAAACACATAATGAGTGTGAATTCAAAGCTTTTTGCCAGAGTAAAACCTTTGGCCACCAACAGGGTCGGTGTCCATAAAACAAAACCGTAATAACCGAAATTGATTCCAAACCAGATCACCCACAAGACTATTGTGGTTCTGACATATTTTTTTGACCACAAATCCAGAAATGATATGCGCACTTTATTGACTTGGTTTTGTAATGGTGTGGAGTGGTCTACAGACTGATCCCTGATCCCTGCCTGTTTTTCCATTTTGCTGACTAAATCATCCGCTTCTTTGATTTTTCCGACTGACTCCAGGAAACGTGGGGATTCAGGAACAGCCTGTCTTAAATAAGCAGCAAATAGTGCCGGTACGCCACCGATAAAAAAAGCCATTCTCCAACCGTAAACCGGAATAAGCAAATAAGCAATAAGTGCAGCTACAATCCAGCCCCAGGCCCAAAAGCTTTCTAAAATAATAACATTTCGACCACGTATTCTCGTTGGTGAGTACTCACTGACTAAAGTGGACGCAGCCGGTAATTCACCGCCAAGGCCAAAGCCGGTTATAAATCTCAATATTAAAAGCATGGTGAAATTAACAGCAAAGCCGGAAAGTACGCTTCCTACGCCATAAATAATTAAAGTCCACATAATGACGGTTCTTCTTCCCCATTTGTCCGCCGCCATACCTGATAATCCAGCTCCTAAGCCCATTCCCAACAGTCCTATACTGCCAAGAAGGCCTAACTGAGTGATGCTCAGGGCCCACTCTGTCCCTATGGCAGCCATAACCCCGGATATCATCCCCTGATCCATAGCATCGAACATCCAGCCAATACCAGTCAAGAGAAGAATTTTCTTTAGCATAGGCGTCATTGGCAGTTTATCAATACGCGAAGCAATGTTTAACATTTCATATCCCCCTTATTTTTTATTTTACCTGTACAGTTAAATCTTAACATTTAAATTTTTTACACTCTCTTTATCGATAACTGACTCTAATTCTATCCACAAGTGATCTCGTTGTCAATATTATTAATTTTGAACTCGTTATTCTGTATTCTTTTGCCCTTTTATGCTAACTCAAGTATTTATGAAAATATACTTGAGTAAATTTAACATGCAGCCAACATTTCATTTCCTTTTTTATGGTAAAGTTAAAATGGAACAAAAAACATAAAACAGACTTTATGGAGGTTTTTATGCAAAAAACGTATGTTCTTGATACTAATGTGTTAATCCAGTCTCCTTACGCATTGTTGTCCTTTGAAGACAACAAAATCGTACTTCCAATAGCTGTATTGGAAGATCTGGACAAACTTAAAAACGATGATGGTGAACGTGGTGCCAATGCAAGGCAATCGATTCGATTTTTAGAGGGTTTAAGACAAATCGGGAATTTATTTGAGGGTGTACCGCTTGAAACAGGTGGCATCATTAAAATTGAAGCAAATTTTGCCTCAGTTGAACTTCCCTACGGCTTTAAAAATGATACCAATGATAATCGGATCTTGAAAGTATGCAAAGGTCTGATCAATCAAGACGAACCGGTTATTCTTGTTACTAAAGACATCATTGTACGGCTCAAAGCTCAAATGCTTACTATTCCAACCGAGGATTTTACCGCTGAACAGTCCCCTGTATTTAAAGAACAGTATACCGGTAGAATGGAAGTCTATGCTCCAGATGCAATAATGGATGAATTCAAAAAAAAAGGAATTTTACCTGAAGAACTCTATGTGATGGACGGTAGAAATAAATGTGATATATCACCCGAAAACAATCAATTTTTTATCATACATTCAGAATCAAAGGAAAAGAAAACATTGCTTGGCCGGTTTGACGGGAAAAAAATCGTAGCCTTAAAAAGCTCAAATCAGGAACCATTTGGCGTGAAACCTAAAAACGTCGGCCAGCGTTTTTTGCAGGAAGCTTTAATGCAGGATGCAAAAACAGCGCCCCTGGTCATTGTCAAAGGCCCTGCCGGAACGGCAAAAACTTTTTATTCTTTGGCGGCAGGGTTGGATCAGACTCTGGACCCGGATTTAAGAAGCTATCGTAAAATTTTAATTACCCGTCCAAACGTGCAGTTTGATGATGATATTGGCTTCTTGCCTGGGAGCGAACAGGAAAAGATTGCCCCGTTATTACGCCCCATCATTGACAATTTAGAGGTTTTAATGGACCGCAGCGATAAATCGCGATTTCAAAATGAGGTTGAAGCCCATCGCAAAATCGAAGAACTTTTTGAACATGGCGTCATTGCTGCAGAAGCGATGAACTTTATCAGAGGGCGTTCGATTACCCATACCTATTTAATTATCGATGAAGCCCAGAACCTTACTCCAAAACAGGTTAAAGGCATAATCACCCGGGTCGGTAAAGGCACAAAGGTTGTTTTGCTTGGAGATCCCCAGCAGATAGACCATCCTCTTTTGGACGAGAAAACAAACGGCTTAAGCTACGCTTCTGAAAAAATGAAAGGAAGCCCTTTGTGTTTCCAGCTGACCATGTTCGTGGATGAATGCCTGCGTTCTGCATTGGCGCTGGATGCCACACAAAGAATGTAAAATTAAAAAATAAGTTAAGCATAATAACAGCCCGGCAACTCATGACCTAAGTCGTGAGTTGCCGGGCTGATTTTTTATTCAAAATATTACTTGGTTAAACTCTGTCCAGGGCTTTTAATATACCGTAAATTATGGCCTGGGGCCTTGGCGGACAGCCGGGGATATAGACGTCAACTGGAACAATGCAGTCAATGCCGTTGCCTGTGGCATAGGTATCTTTAAATATTCCCCCGCTGCAGGCGCAGGCGCCGACCGCAACCACAAGCTTTGGATCAGGGGTTGCGTTGTATGTCTTAACCAGTGCCCGTTGCATATTTCTTGTTCCTGTACCTGTAACCAACAGCATATCTGCATGCCTTGGCGATGCTACAAAATTAATTCCCAATCGTTCAATATCGTTAAACGGGTTGCTCAAAGCGTTGATTTCACTGTCACAGCCGTTGCAGGACCCTGCATCCACCTCTCTTATATGAAGACTTCTTCCGAAGGTCTTCCTAATATTTGTCCTTAGCTCACTGCACACTAATTCGTATGATTGATCTAAAAACCGGCTTTCTTCAATGATGATTGGACTCTTCCTGAGGTCGTTTCTATTTTTTTGCGCAAGTTCAAACTTTGATGTCATTTGTGCTGCCCCAACCGGGCAAACTTCTTCACATAAACTACAGAATACACAGTCATCATAATTGATGCCAATGTCTTTTGCTTCTTTATCCAACACAATGGCATTTGAAGGGCAACGTTTCACACACTCCCCACATCGAGTACATTTTTCTAAATCAATTTCTGGTTTGCCTATAAACGGAATTGATTTAAGAGGATATTTGGGATAATTTTGTGTCAGTCTTGGGTACTTTAGTATTTTCTTGATTATTTTAAACATTTTGTCCTCCTTTATAAATCATTTCCAGCATATGACAAATTAAAACTCTTATTAATAAGGGGAAAATCAGGTACAATATTGCCCTTTACGGCATGGCACAATGCCGGCCAGTTGCAAAATGATGGTGTTCTTATTTTGTACCGGAACAGTGTGTTATTTTCGCCTGTCATCACCCAGTGGATGTTTTCTCCTCTTGGTGACTCTGTGATACCAAAAGCGAACTGGTAAGGCTCTACCCGGTGAATAGGCTCAATAACACTGCCTTTTGGCATTATTTCAATGGCTTGCAGTATTAAATCAATGGCTTGATAACACTCTTCTATTTTTACATTGATTCTGCAGTTAACATCCCCATTGTTATGCTTTGGTATTTTAAATTCAAGTTGCCTGTAAGCCGCATTTGAAAAAGATTTCCGAACATCATAACAAATTCCGGATCCCCGTGCCGCAGGTCCTACAGCATTTAGATCGGTGGCAATTTTTTTACTCAGTATTCCGGTGTTTTCGACTCTGTCAATGAACAGCGTGTTTGATTTGATGATTTCAACCGTGTCCTTAAACTCCGTTCTTATTCTTTTCAGATCTTCGATGAGTTTCAGTTCCTTGCCGGCAATAAAATCTTTTTTTACTCCGCCAGGTTTGTTCACACTTCTTAAAAACCGCATACCGCAGAGTTCATCTGCAATTAAATAAGCCCAGCCTTTCATCATTCTAAATTGATAGGCAGCAAAGCCATAGGCCACATCCGTGCATATTCCTCCTAGGTCTCCCAGGTGGTTTGTCAGCCGTTCAAGCTCCGCAAAAATAACCCGGGTAAATTCGGCTCTTTCCGGAATTTTGATCTTTGCAATCTTTTCAATGGCCTGACAATAGGCAACTGAGTTTGTAAAGCTTTCATCCCCGGATATGCGCTCAGACACATACAAACACTTTTCAATGCTCTGTCCCTCGCACATTTTTTCAATGCCCTTGTGTACAAAATATAATTGTGCTTCAAGATTAATGATGGGTTCACCTGCAACACTGAATCTGAAATGCCCGGGTTCTATAATACCTGCATGAACCGGACCTACCGGAATCTCATAAACACCTTCACTGAGCACTTTAGCAAAATTTATTGTTTCTCTGGCTAAATCGGGCTTGTGTTTCAAATCAAAGGATTTACGCATGGGAAATGCCTCATCCGGCCAGTTGCCGTGAAACACCAGTCTTTTTGGATTGGGATGTCCTACCGGAGTCAGCCCAAATAAATCCTTGATTTCACGCTCATAACGTGCCGCTGCATGAACCTCTCCGGTGATTGATTTAAAGGTCATTTTTGCCGGGTCAATTAAGGTTTTAATAGTTAAAAACAGCCCTCTTTCTCTGTCCGCAAAGACATAATAGATTGCAAAATTCTCGCCTAAGCCGGTTTCGTCATTGGCAAACATTAAAACCAGAGGGTAACCCATTTCACTATTAATATAGTTGGAAACTTCCAATATTTTAGAAGGGTTAATCGTGATATAAAGTTCATTAGAGTTGCAAGTCAACCTTTTAATAATATCATCAGAAAAGATTTCCATTAGTTTTATATTTATTTCAGTGTCCATTAAAAGTTTATCCTCCAATAATTATTTTTACAGCATTATCAATGAGCTCTCTCAACTCATTTGGTATATAAAGACCCGTAGCTGTTATAATCACTAAAAGTCCAACAATCACAAAAACTCCCGGAATATTTAATTCACCCGGGCTTGTATCCTTTGGAATATCATTGCCATAAAACATTTTAAACATGGTTAGAACAATTCCTGTAAAAATGATTGCCAGAAGAAGAATTAAAAGTATTCCAACGAAAAAATTATTTTCCTGGAAAATCGATGATATCACCACTAATTCGCTGGCGAAAACACTAAAGGGCGGTGTTCCTCCGATGGCAAATAATCCAAGCAGAAATACCGTTCCTGTCACAGGGAGCAATTTAAACATTCCTTTTATTTTCGGGATTTCTTTTGTATGGTATTTTTGCAGTATGTTCCCAGTCGACAAAAACAGCATTGATTTTGTAAATGAGTGATTGATCATATGGAGCAATCCTCCGAAAATGGATAGCGGGGTAAAAAATCCTATTGCAATGGCAATAATTCCCATATGTTCTATACTCGAATAGGCAAGCAGTCTTTTGTAGTCATTTTGGGTGAAAATAAATATTGCGGCAGTGACAACAGACAAAACCCCGATGGTGATCATAATTCTGCCAACAAAGACACTGCTACCAAAGCTATGGTTGATAATGGCGACGATTCGAATAATGCCGTACATTGAGCCGTTTAACAAAACCCCCGACATCAGTGTGCTGATGGGTGAAGGCGCCTGACTGTGTGCATCCGGAAGCCATGTGTGCATGGGTGCCAGCCCTGCTTTCGTTCCAAAGCCGATTAAAATAAATATAAAAGCCAATCTTAATGTTGGACCTTTTAAATCAGTTGCATTGTTAAATAATGCTGTCCAGTCCAAAAACTGGGAGCTTTCTAAAACGCCAATGGATGAAAGCTGCAAAAATATGATGCCCAGCAGTGCTATGGCAATTCCCACAGAACAGATAATTACATATTTCCAAGCGGCTTCAATGGCGTCCTTCCCATTATAAAAACCCACAAGAAATGCAGAAGCCAGTGTGGTGGCTTCAATGGCTACCCACATAATTCCGATATTTTTAACGGTCAATGCAAGTAACATGGTAAAGATGAAAGAGTACATCAGCATATAGTAAATTCGAAGTCTGCCTTCATCAAGCTTCTCATGCTTTAATTCTTCTTCCAGATAACCAATGGAATAAACGCTTGTCATAAAACCAATAATGACGACGATATCCAGTACGATAATACTCAAAGAGTCAATATAAAAAAAACCACCTAAAGCAGAATATTCAACTGTCCCAAAAAGCATAACGTCCCGGGTCAAAACTGCCGCGGCCAGCATCAGGATAATTGAAGCAGTTACGCTGATTGCATGTTGGTAGTGCTTTCTCTTTAAAAGAAAAAATAGCACAACTGCAATGACTGGTACTGCCAGTAATACAAATCCCATTATTTTATCCTCTCAAATCTCTAATTTTATTTGTGTCAGTAGATCCGAACGTTTCATCGATTCGAAACACCATGATACCCATGATGATGACTGCAACCAATATGTCGATTAATATGCCGATGTCTACGATAAATGGCATTCCCTGAGTGGCAAACAAAGCTGTGACAAAAATCCCATTTTCAATCACCAGAAATCCGATGATTTGACCGATTGCTTTTTTTCTGCTGATCATAAAAAACAAACCGATTAAAATAAGTGAAATTGAATTCACAACTTGGGTATTGATTGTTCCCGAGTTTATTCCGGTAGTCGTTGAAATTGAAAAATAGGAAAATACCACAATAAAACAACAGCCGACAATGAGTATCGGTATATTAAGAAAAAAATCCTTTTCAACCTTATACTCAACTTTTTCATACGTTTTATTTAAAAGAAAAGGTATATATATGACTTTAACGGCTATTACAACCAAACAAACCACTAGGATATCAATATTTCCCTCTTTATAGAAATTGTCTATTCCCATGATTCCTGTTAACAGGGCAATCAGGATTGACTGAAATCTGAAGGTATTAATATAGGATTTGATTCTTTTATTTCCCATCAGAATAAAAGCTGATGTTAAGATTAAAACTGATAATGCATCAAGATAATTCGACATTTTTATCCTCCAAAAACAAAATATTGTAAAAATCCGATAAAACATAAGATAAACGACAGCGCCGCAAGATTTGGAATGCTGAAAAGCCTGAGTTTGACGGTACTGACCTCGGCTATGGCAATGAGTATTGATGCCAGAACAACTTTTATCAAATAAATCAGCAGTGAAATTCCAACAGCACCAAATCCTGTCAGACCGATGATCTGATCGTGAGGAATGAAAATATTAACCAGCAAGGTAATAAATACCAATTGCTTAATGGCCGCGCCAAGCTCCATTAATGCCAAACTTCTTCCTGAATATTCAAGGACCATGGCTTCATGGACCATGGTCAACTCAAGATGTGTTCCTGGATCATCCACAGGGATTCTCGAGGTTTCTGCAATAATGATAATAAACAGTGCACAGAAAGCCATGATATAAACAGGATGAATTAAAGGATTATTCACATCCTGCATAAAAATCATAATCTGATAAACAGCAGTTGATTTAGCAATGAGCCCAACTGTTATTAATGAAACCAGTATTGACGGCTCGATGAGTGATGAAATCATCGCCTCACGGCTGGCACCCATGCCTCCGAATGTACTGCCGGTATCCAAAGCTGCAAGCATCATAAAAAATCTGCCCAGGGCGAATATGTAGACTAACATAATGATGTCTCCCGGATACCACACCGGTTTAATCAGCGTCGTAACCGGAACCATAAGGGCTGCGGCGACTGCTGTGGAAAATACAATGTAAGGGGTCACCCTGAATATCCATGAAGATACATCCGATACAACCGCAGTTTTCCCAAACATTTTAAACAAATCAAAATACATTTGTAAAAGAGGTCCGCCCTTTCTTTTTTGGGTTAATGCCTTGACTTTTTTTATAATACCATTGACTAATGGTGCAACCAGAATAATAACGAATATTTGAACAATTATATATGTAGCCTCAATCATTACTGAATCTCCTTCTATGCAAGCCTGTTATAAAGCATTAATGCTAAAACAGCTATGAAAATGTATATCAGGTAAGCATGAACACTTCCTGTCTGTACCAAATATATTATCTTCGATGAAAAGTTTCTTACCAACCGCAACACCGGATCATAAAAATACTTTTCGAAAATCGGTTCTGTCCATACTTTATATTTAATTGAGGTTGGAAAGTAAGAAGAAACCCCTTCCTCTATTTCAACTTTTCTTCCGGGTCGGTATAAAATACTAAAAACAATTCTCAGGGGCTTTGAAAATCCAGTGGCGGTATACTGCATCCTTGAATTAAGTCCATCAAAGCCGCAATCCCAGGTTCCGACTTTTCTTTCAACATATTTTCCGCCGATTAATCGTGTAATCAGAAGCGCCGCCAGAATGACAACTGCTAAAGCAATCAATATTTCTACCGGAGTAATACTGTTTCCTGAGACAAGCAATGGCGAATAAGCGTTTAAAAATCCGACCTGAAGGTTTCCCATGATTGATGACCCGATCAGACTGAAAACAACTTTATCAACGATATTAATGAAAAAGGCAGGGAAAAGACCGATTGCAAGACAAAACCCGGCAAGTATTCCCATTCCGATATTCATTGTAACTGGAACTTCTTTCGCATTTAATGCGTGATCACTTCTTGGCAGCCCTAAAAAAGAAATACCAAAGAGCTTAACAAAACATGCTGCCGCCAAAGCGCCTGACAACCCAAGGGCAGCGATTGATAGGATCGATAGAATATTAAGTCCTCCTGAAACCGAACCGATATTCAAAAACAGTGATTGATAAGTGAGCCATTCACTTACAAATCCATTAAAAGGAACAATTGCAGATATTGCCAGAGAAAAGCACAATACCATAACCGCTGTGATTGGCATCTTTTTAATCAATCCACCCAGTTTATCAATATCTTTTGTATGAGTGGCGTATTGTATGGACCCGGCCCCAAGAAATAAACCTCCTTTGAACAGGGTATGGTTAAAGGTATGCAAAAGTGCTGCAACCAAAGCCAGTCCACCTAAAAATTCATTGTTCTGAGCAAATGCTATAAAGGATACGCCTAATCCAATCAGGATAATTCCAATATTTTCAACACTGTGAAAGGCCAGAAGCTTTTTAATATTATGCTCCATTAATGCATAAGCAACCCCAAGAACCGCGGAAATAATACCGATACATAATATAACAACCCCCCACCAAACATCCTGTATCTGCAAATAACAAAATATAAAACGTATCATTCCATAAATTGCTGTTTTAATCATGATCCCGGACATTAAGGCAGACACATTGCTGGGTGCCGCCGGATGTGCATAGGGCAACCAGATATGAAGTGGAACCACTCCGGCTTTTGTACCAAATCCAATCAGGAAAAAAACAAACATCAGATTCTTTGCAAATTCGGGTATGGCAGCTGAACTTCCAAATATATCAAAGGATTTTGTATAACTGAACATTATCATAAAACCGATTAATAAAAATGCCGTACCCAGATGCGTCATAATTATATAAAGCTTACCGGCTCTTTGATTTTCTTCGTGCTCCGACTCGAAAATAACTAAAAAATATGAAATTAAAGACATTGCCTCCCAGGCAATATAGAAAAATATCGCATTTCCGGAGATCATGACGAAGAGCATTGACAAAATAAAGGTTGAATATAGAAAATTAAAGAATCCCACATTTCTTTTGCCATAGTAATGGGAATTATAGCCAATCGAATATAGTGACACGCATATAACAAGAACCGACAGGCAAAGTACAAAGAAAGCGGAAAGGTTATCAATTTTTAGTTCCATTGATATGAGTGGAATTGTGGATTGAAGCATGGGAATATCTGTTTGTGCTGTACCTGAAAAAATTTTGATTATTGAAGCGATAGCTCCAAATAAAGCTGCAACCATACATATGATATTTGAAGCGATATTACACAATTTATGTTGCTTCATTAAAATAAGAGATACAACAGCAGCAATGAGATAAAGTAAAATAGCAACCAGAAACAAACTGTTTTGTTCGCCAATTTTTTGAATGATGAGTAACATTTTCTGACCTCCTTAACTGATGCCGTTCCAAAAATTTTGCCATAGTCCATCGTAATTTATTGTTAAATCCTCTGATTCATAAATCATTGTGATTGATACCAACCCATGAATCATAGCAAGAAATGAGTATAGGACTGTTCCCGGATCCTGAGGTTTTATGATGCCCGTTTCCATATTTGATTTAATTAAGTCTTTTATTATTTCATACCGATGTTCAGAGAGCTTATTTATTTTCTGGATAAGTGTCGTTTCAAAGGCTGCTGGCGGAAACAATAATAGTCTTTTCCAAAAATATCGCTTTGTTTTAGACTTATTATAATAATTTAATATCATATAGAAGGTACTTTTTAAATCACGGCTTTGCTCATCAATCTCAAAAAAGTATTCATAAATTTCCTGGTCAATGACTTCATAAAGTAAAACTTCTTTGCTTGCAAAATGAGCATAAATAGAAGCTTTTTTTATCCCAACTTCATTTGCTAGTTCAGTTAATGAAAATTCATTCCCTTTTTCAGAGAACAATCTGAATGCCGAGTTCATAATCTTTTTCTTTGTTTCCAAGGATAAAACCTCTCTTTCAGGTTGCCTACCTATCGTAAGGTAGCAATATTTATCATATCCCAAATTTTTTTTTTGTCAAGCAATATTATTGAAAATATGGGTTTCAAATGATTGCAACTAAGGGTTGTATTGCCTTGACCTTTTTATATAAATGATTAACACTCAGCAACTTTCATCGCTGTTGAACTTTCACCTCTTTGTAATTCCTGCCAATTTATTACCAATTGGTTGATCTGCTGGTTTTAATCTATTTTAATCCAAAGCATTTCCATTAAGGTTTTTCTGCTTCCAAAGATTTTAAAGCAATCCCTCAATTTTTGTCAATCAGTTGATCAACAACTTGTTCAACTGATTGAATTTAGAGCAGTTACAATTGTTTATATTGCTCGTTTTCAGCGATACAAGGACTTTATCGCATTCAGCAAATCCTTGTCAAGGTGTTGTCAATTGGTTGATAAATCGCTTAAGTGCTTTTCCTGGAAGATCTGTTAGCTCTTTCATAGTAAATGACTATCATCCATGTTTATCACCTCTGCTCATCGCCTTTTTTTATCCCGCTGGGGCTTTTTTTTGTTACATTGAATTTAGTCTATGAGAGCATCTTTTTCTTATAGTAAATTTATTAAATAGTTATTGATTTTTGGACAGAAAGATGATATCCTATGCCGAGTGGATTTTTTAACAAATAAATCATGAAAGGATGTTACTGAAAAAATGTCAACACAAACAACACAATCAAACATCGCTAATCCGGGGCCTCTTGGTCTTTTAGGATTTGGTATGACAACCGTTTTACTGAATTTACACAATGCCGGCTTCATTCCTCTTTCAATCGTTATTATTTCAATGGGCTTTGCCGTAGGTGGCGCTGCTCAAATAATTGCAGGGATTATGGAATTCAAGAAAGGCAACACCTTTGCCGCAACTGCATTCACTGCTTATGGATTCTTTTGGTGGTCATTAATCTTAATCTGGATTAATCCATTTTCTGGAATAAATGCTGTGGATCCTATGAGCCTGGGATATTACTTAGCACTTTGGTGCATATTCACCGGATTTATGTTCATTGCAACTCTAAAGCATAACCGCGCTACTCAGGTAGTATTCGGTACCCTGACTATTCTATTCCTACTTCTTGCTCTGGCTAACTTCACAGGTATCGAATCTTTACATACCCTTGCCGGATATGTTGGAATCGTTTGTGGTCTTTCAGCTATTTACAATGCAATGGGACAGATTATCAATGCAGAGTATGGAAAAACAATTATGCCGTTATAAGTCTTCATCCTCAGTTATACCGCAATAATTTTATATTTACATTAATAAAATCAGGACTGCTACAAGGAAATGCTCCTTGCAACAGTCCTTTTTCTTTCCAACTATTCCCAAACCAATCAATCGGTAACAGTGGCAGTTTTAAATGAAAATCAATACCGGAAAATCGCTAATTTCCGCATTTTCTATTTTCAATAGTTTTTCAATTTCTTGTCAATTTTCTTGTCAACTGATTGATCCACAAATGGTATAGCCCCCTATATAATGCCTTTCCAGTCAATCAATCACTCTATTATATTTTGTCAATCCCTTGCCAAGCCATTGATTGATAGCTTGAGTATTAGCTTGTATGGTACCTGCAAACTCTTTAAACTTCAATCCCGGTTTTCCAACCTCTCCCTTTCATTCATATCATTTTTTCAGTTGACTGCTAAGTCTTTTTATTAAATAGTTTGACTTTCTTTAACTTTTGGATTATAATTATTTATATCATATCGGTTTAATATGATATAAATAATTATATATAGAATTAGCGAGGTATTTTTATGGGCAAGTTACTTATTATTAAAACAGGGGTTTCCAATAAATCAGTGATTAAAAAATGCGGTGATTGTGATGTTCGCATTGCAAGCTGTGCAGGAATTCCCTATGAAGATGTAAAAGTTATCTCAGTCTATGAAAATATAAGACCTGTTCTCAAGGAAGATATCTCATCGATCATTATTACCGGTTCACCATCAATGGTCACCGACTCTGAACCCTGGAGTGTCGCTACATCACAGTGGCTCAAAAACGTTATTCAGAAGAATATACCAATCCTGGGAATCTGCTTTGGACATCAGCTTTTAGCTCATACCCTAGGTGGAACCGTAAACTATCACGCATTAGGCGAAGAACAAGGGGAAGTTGAAATTCAGCTTACTAAAGAAGGAAAAAACGACCCCTTGCTCAGTGTATTGCCATCTACGTTTTCTGCATATGCATCTCATTCCCAAACGGTAACAAAATTACCCAAAAATGCCTGTGTTCTTGCAAAAAATGATTTCGAGTCTTTTCATGCTATTTCTTTTGGTGAAAAAGTCTGGGGCGTGCAGTTTCATCCGGAATGCATAAATGACTCCATCTGTGGCTCAAATCAACATAATCCCAATGGAGTGGCTTTATTACGGCGGTTTTACGAACTTGCCGGGTAAGGAATTTGCATCTAAATTATTTATGAAAAAGAGAGCTATACAAACCTGAAAACTGGTTTCGTATAGCTCTCTTTTTTTTCTCAATAAATTTATTCAGAAGTCATTGGATGTTTTTTTTTTATCTCTGTACATCCTAGTATCGGCGGCCTTAAATAAATCATCGAAACTTTGGCCATCTTTGGGAAAAGAAGAATAACCGATACTGACACCACTATTATATTGTGGATAAAGCTTTAAAACTTTCATTTTAATATTATCAATGATTGTCTCAACTTCCTGTAATTCCTGATCCTTCAATAATATTATAAACTCATCTCCGCCAAATCTTGAAATATTACCATGATCTCTGATGGAATCAACCATTATTTGAGATGAATTAATTATAAATTGATCACCTTCTATGTGCCCTAAGTTATCATTAATTAATTTAGTGCCATCGAGGTCACATACTATAATAGAGAATGACTTCATATTTTTTATCACTTTATCAAACACTTTCAGAAAACCATTTCTATTCAATACTCCTGTTAGGGAATCTGTAGAAGCCATTTTTTCAAGCTCATCGATGATTTTTTTAGTGAAATCCATCCATAGTATTATCCCAATAATATATAATATTGAGCCCAACGTAAAACATAATTTTATAATTACATAAATATAGGCAATACATGCATTACTTGCAATCATATCTGAAAATGTAGCAACAACTAATAGGAATAAACCACAAATCATGATAATAAAAATATATGATTTATCCTTTTTATATCGGGTTGCGTAAAGAAGTTTAAACGTATAAATAAGCAGAAGGGAAACAAAAAGAAAAACAAGTATTTTTCTTAACTCTGGCATTATTCTTTCTCCTATAACTGTACTAAAAAAACATTTGAGGACCTGGAGCTTTTCCAAAGCAATCCGTAATGCTAATGTATTGCTCGCTTTTTTTGTTTTCCGCCCATCACATCAAAGACATCATTGATGGTGAGAAATGCATTTTCATCAATTTCATATACGATCGCTTTCAATTTGGCAATCTCCAGGCGTGTAATCACTGAGTATATGATGGTTTTAGGCTCTTTAGAAAACCCTCCCTTACCCTCAAGAAAGGTTACACCCCTTCCTAATCGGGCCAATATTGCCTCTGCAATCTCATAGGAATTATCCGAGACAATAATAGCCGCTTTCTCCTCGTTTAAACCTTCAATGGTCACATCAATAACTTTAAAAGCAATAAAATAGGCAAGAAGTGAATACATTGCCCTGTCCCATCCAAAAACAAGTCCTGCACTACTTAGGATAAATAAATTAAAGAACATAACAATCTCGCCGACGGAAAATGATGTGCGTTTATTAAAAACAATGGCCACCATTTCAGTTCCATCAAGTGAACCACTGTTACGTATGATTAAACCTACGCCAATTCCTAAAACAATCCCTCCAAATACTGCTGCAAGGAGGATATCATTGGTAAGTCCAGGTATGGGATGAAAAACTGACACCCAGAATGATAACGATATTATAGCAAATAATGAAGAAAAAACAAATGTCTTCCCAATCTGCTTATATCCAAAAATAAGAAACGGAAGATTCAAAACAATAATATACACACTGAGAGGAACTCCGGTGAGATAGCTCGCAATGATTGAAATTCCAATAACACCTCCGTCAATGATATTATTGGGAACAAGAAATATTTCCAAACCTACTGCTGCAATGATTGAACCAATAAAAAGGAAAATATATCTGATTACTTCTCTTTTAACACGATTTATCCGAGTCATACATTTTTCTCCTTTTCAGTTTTTCTTTCACTTCTTAATTATAACACAAAAAATGAAACGGCCATAATCAAATAGACTGCAAGAAGCTGAACACCTTCCAGCCAATTGGATTCACCATCACTGGCTACCCTGTTGGCAATGAAAACCGCAAATAATAACGCGACCAATTCAAACTCATTGAATACAATGCTCATGGGAGTAAATATTAAACTGAGAAATATGAGGACCGGTGTCACAAAAAGGATGATCTGCAAGCTTGAACCAATAGCAATTTCAACGGCGACATCCATTTTATTTTTATATGCCATAACAATAGCGGTACTATGCTCTGCTGCATTTCCAATAATCGGTACTAAAATAATACCCACGAAAAATTCACTCAGCCCAACCGCCTGGGTCATGGGTTCAACCGCACTTACAAATAACTCACTTTCTATACCAATGAGTACCGTTGCTCCCACTAATACAGTTATTGCTTTTTTAAGAGACCATTTTGATACCGCGTCTTCATCATGTTCCACAAAATATATATCCTTGTGGGTATAGAACGAAAAGTATAAACTTAAAAGGTAAATACTGAACATAATTACTGCAACAATAACACTTAATCCCTCATACCGTGTATTGAGAAGATCTGATGCAACAGTATGTGTGAAAATTGCTGGGACCGTTAATCCAATGACTGCAAATAATAACATACTTGAAGAAACTTCAATGGATTTTTTATTAAAAGACTGTGATTTATATTTGATTCCTCCAACGAGCATGCTGAGACCTAACACCATGAGAATATTGCCGATGACCGAACCGGCAAGAGACGCCTTGACGACCTCAAACAGTCCTGCTTTTAACGCAAAAAAAGCAATAATCAGCTCTGTTGCATTCCCAAAGGTTGCATTGAGAAATCCTCCGATCCTTGGCCCGGAATAGAAGGCTATTTCTTCTGTTGCTTCCCCCATTAATCCTGCCAACGGAATAATCGCCAAAGCCGCAAGAACAAACATTAATGTCGGAGAAAGATGTAGAAATTCTCCTATGATACTTATTGGAACAAAAATCAGTAAATATCTAAGTATTTTCATTTTAAGCTCACATTTCCCTCATCTATTTTTCTTTCCTGATACCTTGACACCCATAAAAGAATACCATAAATCGTAAAAAAAAACAAATATATCAATTTTAATGACAAAGCCATTTTTGTTCAAAAAATGAAGGCAATGTTTTTCTAAGTTTTTAAACTGTAAAACGTCGCTTAAATCAATATGGATCCTTCCCGCTGCTGAAGTCAGAAATTTATAATCAGATTCATTTCTCGCCGATGAGAACAATATTATCCATACTTGCATCCTTGATTATCTCAGTTCTGTAAAACAGGCATAAAAATAGCCCATACCGTTTGGTAGAGGCTTATTTTTTTTCGGTTTTTAACAATGCGTTCTATTCTTTGTCTACCAATACTTCAGCAAGGATTTCGAAGAGAAACCCTTTTGAGGATGCTAATGATTCATTGTATGCGAACATGACTAATTTATGATTATCAATTAGCCCGTTACTGTCAGCATAAGGTTTCAGTCGTTGAAGAAAATAATCTTCTGTGATTTCGTCATCAAATTTCTTTTGAACATTGTTGAAGATATCGATCAATTCTTGTTTTGTCATTGATTTTACCACTTTTCAAATTATTTCAACCAGACAAAGTTGATAATCTAATTATAAGAGCATGGGCAAAAAGAAACAAGAGTAATTTAAAATTTTCATGCTCTATCCCTATAAAATCAATATGCCTATCTTTTCTCCATCAATACAACGGTCTCCACATGCCCGGTATGAGGAAACATATCCACACACTGTACTTTTTTAACTACATAACCGGCTGCAACAAAATATGGCAGATCCCGGGCTAAAGAACTGGCTTTACAGGACACGTATACAAACAGCTTAGGTTTAAAATCCAAAATTTTAAAAATCGCTTTGGGATGAATGCCGTTTCGGGGGGGATCCAATATGATCACATCGGCTTTGTATGAGAGGTTTTCCACCTCCACCATTACATCCCCGGCAATGAAGCTGCAATTTGAGAGCCCGTTTTTCTCCGCATTAGCTTTGGCAGCCATAACCGCTTCCGGTACTAATTCAATTCCTACTACTTTTTGTGCCAACGGGGCTAGAACCTGGGCAATGGTTCCGGTTCCGCAATACAGATCATAGATAACCTCATTTTGACCTTGTCCGACAAAGTCCCGAATAACCGAATACAGTTTTTCAGCGCCTAATGTGTTGGTTTGGAAAAATGAAAAACTGGAAATCTCAAAGGTTAATCCTAAAATTTTGTCTTCGATCTTATCCTCTCCATAGAGGATTGTTGAGGTTTCGGCTTTAACCACATCTGCAACCCCATCATTTTTGGTATGAAGAATACCTCGAATCTGACCTTCTAACGGCAGATCCATGAGTATTTTAACAAAAACCGATTCATCCAGTTCCCCTTGGGTTGTTGTGGCAAGGTTCAATAAAATATCTCCGGTATATTTGCCCTTACGCACGACTAAATGTCTTAAAAATCCGATGTGGCTTCGTTTGTGAAAATAAGTTAGCCCACTTTCTGAAAAAAATTTCGATACAGCCTTTTGGATGAGATTAAAGTCATTATCCGTTATCCTGCAATCGTCTGTTTTGACAATATTATAAAAGCTCCCTTGTTCATGAAGTCCCAACATTAACGGGCCATCCTTTGCATTATCACCAAAAGAAAATTCCATTTTATTGCGGTATCCAAATACTTCAGGGCTCGGGGTAATGCCTTCATACTCAAAATCTGCAATTACTGCTTCTTCCAAAAGTGTCAGCACATAATTTTCTTTGAGTTTTAATTGCTCAACATAGGGCAGATTTTGATAAGTGCATCCTCCACACTTAGAAAAAACATTACAAAGCGCTTCAATTTCATTGGGCGCCTTTTCTAAAACTTCTACAATCTGACCTTCATATTTTTTTCGATTCTTTTTCATGCGTACCAATACCTGTTGGCCTGGCAGACCATTTTTTATTACTATTTTCTTTTCACCGGCCATTCCCCATGATTTTCCAGGAAAAACAATGCCTTCTATCTTTAATTCAATGTCTTCGTTTTTATACATTTTATTCTCCTTTTGAGATCTTCTATAAATCATTTAACCTGCTCTTTTTACAATCGAGAATAGCTCTCAATAATTTGCTAAATCATTATAACATGTAAGCCT
This sequence comes from Acetobacterium sp., assembly GCF_036508315.1. Lineage (GTDB taxonomy): Bacteria > Bacillota > Clostridia > Eubacteriales > Eubacteriaceae > Acetobacterium. The sequence goes on from NZ_DATCHP010000029.1 coordinate 51,535, forward strand.
CTTATTTTAATTAGCTAACGGTTAAACTGCAAAAAAAAAAGATCATCTCATTTATTGAGATGATCTTTTAAATAAAATACTGACTATCCAGCATAGTAATTTAATTTTTCAATTAATACACCCTTTGATTGAAGGCCTACAATGGATTCTACAACTTCGCCATTTTTAAAGATCTTCATGTTCGGTACACTCATAACCTTATATTCCTGGGCTAGAGCCTGGTTTTGATCAATATCAACCTTATAAATCTGAACCTTATCCTTAAGTTCTTCCCCAACTTCTATTAATATAGGCGCCAGAGCTTTACAGGGGCCGCACCATGTCGCGAAAAAATCCACCAATACAACACCTTTATTCTTTAATACAAGATTACCAAATTCTTTTGCATCAATTATCTTTGCCATAATCGTTTCTCCTTTTCTGTTTTTATTTGCTTATTGCTAATTCGTTGACTATTTTTCCAAGATCTTTCAGAGCTTTCAATGATGCCTTATTTTCCATGGTTCCCACTTCATCGGTGTGGGAAAACTGAACAAAGCCAATTTCGGTACAATTAAGAGCTTTCTTATACCATTCCAATGTATTATCAACCCCCTGAAATTGCCGTGGATAGTGTTTTGCACCCCCAAGAGCAATGACAACCACTTTCTTTTCTTTGACAATTGAACGATCCTTTAGATTATAAATCATTTGAGTTCGATCAATGATAGACTTAATCTTGGAAGGGAAAGCACTGAAATACACAGGGCTTGCAATCACCAGTAAATCACAGTTTATAAATTTGTCATAGATCTCTGTCATATCATCATCTTTAATGATACATTCTCCCTGATGCGGTATGCAATAATCATCAGCCCTGCACGGCTGTACGTTTATTTTATTAACATTATAGATATTTACCTCATGATTTCCCTGGATTTCGTTTAAAAAAAAGTCCAAGGCTTTTTGAGTATTGTGTCCAGTCCGATGACTTCCCATAATAGCACAAATTTCCATAGTGATTATCCTTTCATGTATGATAATACTCATATTATACCCGAACCAAACGAAATAAAACAGTCTCAAATATTTTTATGAGCTATAAATACCATAAAAAAAAAGAGCCTTGGCTCTTTTTGCTGATCATTTTTTTTAATGGATTTTAGTCTTCTGGCGAGAAGTCATCTTTGGAAACGCCACATTCTGGGCAAACCCAATCTTCTTTAATGTCTTTAAACGCGGTTCCTGCTGCTACGCCATTATCTGGATCTCCGGTGGCTGGATCATACACATAACCACAAATATCACATACATATTTTTGCATTTTCTTCCTCCATTTGATATTATAACAATATCAACTTTCTTTATTTTATGTCTTTTAAATACCCGAATTTTTGACATTCTACCACACTTAAGAAAACTTTTAACTATTATTTTTACCTTAAAACGCCAAAGACACCTTTTGTTTAATCCAAAAGGTGTCCTTTTTTGATTGCTGCTAATTACTCAGCCGCAATTGCTTCTACTGGACATTCATCCGCACATGCGCCGCAGTCGGTACATTTAGCTGGATCAATTACGTAGATGTCGCCTTCAGAAATTGCTTCTACTGGACATACATCCTCGCAAGATCCACAAGCTATACATTCGTCTGAAATTTTATAAGCCATTGAAAAACCCTCCTTTTAACATTAAGAACATTCTTATTATATCCTTTTTAATTCTAAAATCAAGATGATTATTTATCTTTTTTTATTTTTTCGAATTTTTTTACTTCAATTTCCTCTAACTTATACTTCATAACCTCAGTTTCATCTTTATTTATCTGTATTTTGACGAAAACGGTTTCCTCCAGAATGCTGAGTTTAAAGACCTCTCCCTCACCATCTGCGGTAATAACACGTTGTCCCACTTTAGGAAGCCTTTTTGATACCTCTTCATAAAATTCCTGTTCATAGGTCAGACAACATAACAGACGACCACAAATACCTGAAATCTTAGTCGAATTTAAGGAAAGATTCTGTTCCTTTGCCATTTTAATTGAAACCGGTGTAAACTCCCCTAACCATTGGGCACAACAAGTGGTTCGACCACAAACTCCGAGACCCTTAAAAAGCTTTGCTTCATCCCGGACGCCGATTTGTCTTAACTCAATACGAACTTTGAAAATTGATGCTAAATCTTTAACTAACTCGCGAAAGTCTACCCGTCCCTCAGCAGTAAAATAAAAAATCGCCTTTTTATGATCGAAGGTATACTCCACATCAACAAGCTTCATTTCAAGCTTGTGCTTCTGTGCTTTCGAAATGAAAATTTCCTTCGCTTCGGATTCTCTTGATTTAAGTTTCTCAAAATCTTTTGTATCCTTTTCAGTTGCCTTACGGATAACCGGCTTTACCGGTGCCACAATCTCTTCTTCGCCCACTTCCCGGGCTTCCAGAGCAATCTGTCCGTATTCAATTCCCCTGACGGTTTCAACAATCACTGGATCAAATTGTTTTAATTCAAATTCCATCGGATCGAAGTAATATATTTTTCCAACTTTTTTAAATCGTACGCCGACGACTGATTTTCCCATTAGTTGTATCCTTTCTGAGTTTCCATTATTTTAATAAAAACCTTTTCCCACTGTAGTCTTAAACTAACATTATATTGTAAAGTCATCATCATATCAAACAAAGTTTTCAGGATGACCTGATTCTTTTCATAATTCAGTATTTTTAAGTAGGCAATATGAGCTTTGTCTGGTTGCACCGCTCCGGGTAATTCAAGACTTTGGAGAAGGAGCCCTACCTCATAAAACCACTGAATTAAAAAAACCAGGATTTCTTCACTGGTGGCTTTATCTTTTGATAAGGTATCTGCCAATGAAAATACTTTAAGCTCATCACCTTTTAGAAGACTGTATAAATCCCTTAAGCAATGTTTTCTTTCATTTTGAATCTCACTGTTTTCCAAAAGATAAATCCCCATCCCAGGAGAACCTCCAGCTTGATGTAGCACCCCTTGAATGGATTCTCGGTCATATTCAGTTTCTTCTTTAAGGATCTCAGCCACCAGGTCGTTATCCAGAGGATGAAAATAATAACTCTGACATCGGGAACGAATGGTGGTCAAAATGGACTGGGGATGACTGGTTAATAGAATGAAAAGATTATAGCTTAACGGCTCTTCAAGCGATTTGAGTAAGCTATTTTGGGCTTCCGGTGTCATATGATCAGCACCATCAATGATAACCACTCGCTGATTTCCGGTATAGGGCTTTATTGACAGTCCGCTGATCATTTCCCGAACCTGAATAATTTTAATCGTTGTTTCACCTTGTTTTGATGTAATCACCTGAACATCAGGATGATTCCCATGCTCAATTTGACTGCAAACTGAACAATGACCACAAGGCTTCTTCTCCGCACTCATGCAAAGTAGCGCCTTGGCAAATTCCAGGGCAGTTTTTTTCTTCCCTACACCATCAATACCTGAAAATAGGTAGGCGTGGCTTACCCCACCTGTGAGAATTTCCTTTTCAAGGTGCTCTGTAATGGTTTGATGTCCCTGAATTTTTTCAAGCATCTTTTTTCCCTTCCAATTTTTAATGGGATTTTTTTGGTTTGTCTTCTTCTTCCATCCAAAATTCTTCATCCAGTTCAGCGCTGAACTCCTCATAATCAATAAGCATCATGGCCTCATCATAATCACTTTCTTTCACAAAGACTTCAATATGGGCCGGAGAAAAGCTTCCCATAAAAATACTGCGAATAGGACCACCAAAACCCTTTTCCCGGGTAATGACCGGTATACCATTAGCGCTTAAATAATTCTTTAACAGGATCATATCTATATCCGAATGGGCCATTGTTAAATATGTAAATTGATTTTCAATCATCAGCTTTACGCTCCTTTTTGTTTATTTCGTTCCAAATTTCTTCATTTATATCTTCAATGCTCCTGAGTTCCCCCTGATTAATGCAGCGTATCTCAGTCCAGCAGTATTCATCGACTAATGCTAAAGCACTTTCATAGGCATCTGTTAAATGCTCCGGGCTTTTTTCATGGATGTCTTTTTCAGCTTTTCCGGTGATTTTATTAGTACGATTTTTCATTAATCTTAGGTTAATCTCAGGTGGAATATTTAAAAAGAAAACCCTGTCCGGTATGGGTAGCCCAAATAGATTGAATTCATAATCCCATAGCCAGGTCAAAAATCGTTTGCGCTCAATGGGATCCTTTATTTTTCCAGCCTGGTGGACCATATTAGATGTGGTATATCGGTCAGCTAAAACAATTCCGCCATCATTTAAGAATTCTTCATAATCTTCTTTGAACGATGCATACCGATCGGCAGTATAAAAAGTGGATGCAATGTAAGGGCTGACATCCCCGGGATTCTCTCCAAAAGCACCACTGAGATATAATTTTACCATAGCCGAGGACGCCTTGTCATATCGGGGGTAGGAAAGCAGCATCACTTTTTGTCCATTATCAATTAATCGCTTGTAAAGAAGTTCGGTTTGGGTTTGTTTTCCACTCCCATCCACCCCTTCGATAACAATGAGTTTTCCTTTATGCATCATTTATGACTCCTTTTTCCTCGAGCAGTAAGAGTTCCCGGTTTTTGTTGATACCAACTATTATAATCCCATTATCCATGAGATGGCTTAAACCTGCAATCATTTCTTTATTAATTCGACTCCCCGGAAGCAGTACCGGAATTCCCGGTGGGTAGGGGATAATAAAATCCCCTGCTAATCGCCCATTGGCTTCTGCCAACGGGCATTTCTCTTTTTCATCATAAATTCCTTTCCATAAAGGAACTTCAGTTTTTAATGCTCCGGCTATCAATTTTTCTGTTGGTAAATCGGGACTTGCAATAATAGCATGATCCTTTAATTCCCCTGACAATATTTTTTTATTTAAATCGTCGATGGCCCCGGTTAATGCATCTATATCGGACTGGGTAGTTCCAATGCCTGTCATGGCCAACACATGATCATTGCCTGAAAGTTCACATTGAATACGATAGGTTTTTAAAAGAATCTCTTCTATCAGGTCTCCTGAAATTCCCCGGGTATGAAATAGCCATTTACTCTGATCATAACCGCTGTCTGAGTCATGCCCTTTGTAAAGAGAAATCGGGGCGTTCGGACTTTGATTTTTGGAAAAATCCTCATGGGCATCGATTATTATTTTAAATATTTCTGTCCCTTTTTCACAAGCCTGATCCACCGCTTCTTCCACTGAAATCATCAGTGGATAACTGGGAGATGAACTTTGGAGCAAGGAAAGAAAGAACTTCACCTGTTGGCGATTGATCCGACTTCCCTGGAAGTGAATTAATGAGCTCTGTGTTAAAGATCCCAAAATTTTATGAGTACTTTGAATGCTCACGTCTGCTTCAGCGGCAATGGCATCCAGAGGAAGTTCTTTATTAAAATGCAAATGAGCCCCATGGGCTTCATCCACAATGAGAAATTTTCCCAGGCCATGCAGGAACTCTCCAATAGCTTTAACATCACTGGTTGTCCCATAATAGGTAGGGTTGGTCAATATCATTCCACGGCTCTGTGGGTATTTTATAATGGCTTCCTTTACACTATCCAAAGACACTTCTTTTGCGAAGCCCATAACTTCATCAAATTCAGGCGTGATAAACACCCCTTTAATTCGCCCCAGCGCCAGGGCTCCAAAAACAGATCGGTGACAATTGGCTGACACAATCAGCTGCTCCCCCGGAGAACAGGCTCCTAAAATCGCACTCTGGATGCCGGTGGTTGAGCCATTCACAAGAATAGCTGTTTCTTCACTTCCATAAACCTTTGCGCATTTCTCCTGAACCTCTGCAATGACCCCTTTAGGATCGTGAAGATTGTCTGCTCCGGGTATTTCTGTGGTGTCATAGGTGAAAATATCAAAGTCATTTCCAGAGCCTTTATGCCCGGGCATATGAAAACGAAAATGATTGTTTTTATTCAAATGATCTAATTGTTTTTTTAAAATACTTTTCTTCATCCTTCTATTTTAACACAAAGGATCTTTCTTAATTATAGAAATTTGTCTTTTATCTTGATCAAAGGTATTATATAATGATGGAGCACTTTAGCAAAAGAAGGAGAAATAAAAATGGCCAATGAAAAAATAATAACCCTGAACAAGGAAAATTTTAATACCGAAGTACTGTCTTTTGATGGCGCTGTGATGATAGATTTTTGGGCCGAATGGTGTGGTCCCTGTAAAGGTCTTGCTCCTACCATTGATGCAATTGCTCTGGAACTTCCAACCGGCATGAAAGTTTGCAAAATTAATGTGGATGAAAACCAAACCCTTGCCCAGGAATTCCGAGTAATGAGCATTCCAACCGTGGTTTTCTTTAAGAACGGAGAAGTCGTGAACCGTTTCGTTGGCGTTCGCGATAAAAAAGAATATATTGACACTATGAAGAGCCTATAGATTTATATATACACCAATACAATAAAAAGCCTGAAAATCCAAGTCATGAATAACTTGGATTCTCAGGCTTTTTCTGTTATTTTATTCTTTTATGTTCTCAGGGTTTTCTTAAGAAACTTTTCCACCAGAGGGTATGCCATCCACTGTGACTAAAGAAAGTTTCTTTCCCTTGGTTGCCGCTAAAATCATTCCATTGGATTCCAGTCCACGAAGGTTTACCGGCTTTAAGTTTGCCACTAAAATCACGGTTTTCCCGACAAGTTCTTCAGGCTTATAATATTTTGCAATCCCTGAAACAACCTGACGTTTTTCCTGTCCGACCATTAATTGGAGAACCAATAATCGGTCGGCATCCGGATGGGCTTCGCAGGCCACAATCTCGGCAACACGAAGCTCTACTCTGGCAAAATCATCAATGGTAATGAGCCCTTCGGGAAGTTCTTCTTTATCTTTTAGCATTTCCTTTTTAACTTCTTTCTTATTCTCTTTTTTAGAAGCATCTTCTTTTTTCTCCAGTTCAATTCTTGGGAAGAGAACCTCGCCACGTTCGACTTTAATTCCCTCAGGATATCCGCCAAAAATCTGGATGCTTTCCCATGTTAAACAGTCATCCGGACATTTTAACTGCGCTGCAATTTTTTTTCCTGTTTCAGGCATGGCTGATGAAATAAGCACGGTGACAATTCTTAAACATTCGGTGAGATTATACAGCACCTGAGCCAACCGTGCTTTTTTCTCTGGGTCTTTTCCCAGTACCCAGGGTTGGGTTTCATCAATATATTTATTTGAACGGGATATTAATTTCCAAATCTCTTCCAGGGCCCGGCTGAAATCAAGCTTATCCATGAATTCGCTGACAATGCCCGGGGTTTTTTCGGCTAGGTTGATGATGTCCTCATCAAATTCCCCAGTCTCCCGTTCTTTAGGAATAACCCCGTCAAAATATTTCACGGTCATGGCCAGGGTCCGACTGAGTAAATTTCCTAAATCGTTGGCAAGGTCTGAATTAATATGACTGACTAAAAGGTCTTCATTATAAACGCCGTCAGAGCCATAGTTCATTTCCCGAAGCACATGGTAACGCAGGGCATCCACGCCATACTTATTCACCAATACCACCGGATCCACAACATTACCCACAGATTTTGACATTTTCCCGCCTTTTAGCAGAATCCAGCCATGACCATACACCTTTTTAGGTAAAGGTAATTCTAAAGCCATCAGAATAATTGGCCAATAAATGGTATGGAATCGGATAATATCTTTTCCCACTAAATGCACATCCGCCGGCCAATACCGATCCATAAGATCCGGCTTATCGTTAAGGTAGCCCAGGGCGGAAATATAGTTGGGAAGGGCATCAATCCAGACATAAACCACGTGACCGGGATCAAAATCCACAGGAACACCCCAGGTGAAAGAGGTTCGGGATACGCAAAGATCCTGAAGTCCCGGCTTAATGAAATTATTGATCATCTCATTTTTTCTGGATTCCGGTTGAATAAAACCAGGATTTTCATTAATGTGTTTTAAAAGACGATCGGCATATTTTGACATCTTAAAGAAGTAAGCCTCTTCAGATGCTTTTTCCACAGGTCGGCCGCAATCCGGGCAATTGCCTTCAACAATTTGGCCTTCGGTCCAAAATGATTCACATGGTGTGCAATACCAGCCTTCATAATTGGATTTGTAAATATCCCCCTGATCGTGAAGCTTTTTAAAAATACGCTGAATGGTTTTTTCATGTTCAGGGTCAGTGGTCCGAATAAACTGATCGTAATTGATATTCATGGTGTCCCAAAGGGTTTTAATTCCGGCGACGATGTCATCCACATAGGCCTGAGGTGTCATACCTGCCTCTTCTGCGACTTTTTCAATCTTTTGGCCATGTTCATCCGTTCCGGTTAATAGATAGGCATCATAGCCCTTCAGCTTTTTAAACCGGGTAATGGTATCTGCCGCGACAGTGGTATAGGTATGTCCAATATGGAGGTTACCACTGGGATAATAAATAGGGGTCGAAATGTAAAAAGTTTTTTCTGACATAGGCGCTCCTTTTATTTTGCTGTTTTTTGTTGAATCCGAAATGATGATAAGGATCCTGGATGTTTATTGCGTTTCCCAATTACCTGTTTTTATCTCTTAACTTCGTTATATATATCCCGTTTGGAAAGTCCCCGATCCTTAGCCACCTGTTTCATGGCCTCCTTTTCGGGCATTCCATCATGGATGTAAACGTCCAGGTGTTCTTTGATGGTCATGGCTTTCAGATCCATATTTTGACCAGGGGTTCCCTCTTCCTGGGTTCTGCCTTCAATACAAAGCACATACTCTCCCCTTGGGGTATGGTCCTGATAATAAGCCTGGTGTTCTTCAATGGTGCCATATCGGCTTTCTTCAAATCGCTTGGTGATCTCCCTGGAAATACTCATCTGGCGGTGACCTAAGTCATTGTTGACTAAAATTTCAAGGGTTTTCGATAAACGATGGGGCGATTCATAAAGAACCGCGGTAACGACCGAGGCTTTGATCCGTTCCAGGCCTTCTTTAATCGCTTTATTCTCTTTTCCCAGAAACCCGAGAAAGAGAAACTGCCGGGTATCCAAACCTGAAAGCACCAAACCGCAAAGCCCGGCATTAGGACCTGGAACGACTTCCATAGCAATATCCTGGGCCACACAATTTTTCACCAGCACTGAACCGGGATCGGAAATCAAGGGCATTCCGGCATCGGAAATAAGGGCAATGTTTTGTCCTTGTTTCATTAGATCAATGAGTCCTTCGCTGGATCTTTGTTCATTATGCTGGTGATAAGCCACCATCTTTTTTTGTATTTCAAAATGATTGAGAAGCTTAATGGAATGACGGGTATCCTCGGCGGCAATGAGATCCACTTCTTTAAGTATTCTTAACGCCCGGATACTCATATCATCCAGATTTCCAATAGGAGTGCCTACAATATACAATTTTCCAGTCATCTTTAGACCTTGTACAGGTTTCGGGCAACAAAAACCCCGTTAGCCGAAGCCTGCATCAGCCCTCGGGTTACCCCTGCACCATCTCCGATGGCATACAGATTTTTAACGCTGGATTGGAAATTTTTATCCACTTCAACCTTATTTGAGTAAAACTTCACCTCTACCCCATAAAGAAGTGTTTCTTCACTGGCAAGTCCTGGCGACACATGATCCAGGGCCTGGATCATTTCGTCAATATCCTTCATAATACGATAAGGCAGTACCAGACATAAATCCCCGGGAACCGCATCCATTAGCGTAGGACGAATATTATTTCGAAGGAGTCGTTCTGCGGTGGTCCGGCGTCCACGGAGAAAATCCCCATACCGCTGAACCATAATCCTATTCCCAGTGAGCATGTTTCCTAACCCGGCAATATGTTTACCATAGGCAATAGGCTCTTTAAACGGCTCGGTAAAGCACTTGGAAACTAATAAAGCAAAGTTGGTATTATCGGTTTTTAAATGTTCCGCCTTATAACTGTGCCCGTTGACAACCGCTAATTCATTATCATAATTCTCGGTGGAAACAACTCCTCCGGGATTAGAGCAGAAAGTGCGAACACTGTCATCAAAGGTTGGTGTATAATAAACCAGCTTACCCTCATAAAGAGCATCGTTGATTTCCTGCATAATTTCATTGCGTGTTTCAAGACGAATGCCAATGTCGACTTTTCCCGCTATGGTTTTCACCTTATAATCATCACACATGGCTTTAAACCATTCAGAACCATCCCTGCCCACGGCAACAACCACTTTATCGGCATAGTAGGTTTCGCCTTTTGCCGTTACTCCGGTGACTTCATTATCTTTAACGATAAGGCTTCCAACCGGGGTTCTGAATTTAATCTCGATTCCCAGATCATTCAGTAAATGGTTCTGGATCCGTTGATAAATCATGTATCCCACCTCGGTGCCCATATGGCGTATGGGACATTCAATGAGCTTTAGGTTGCTCTGAATGGCTTTAGTTCGAATATCTCTGATTTTTTTAGGATGATCAAGGCCATGGACTCGTCCATCTGCACCAAAATGAAGATAAATGTTATCCGTGTATTTGATCAAATCAACGGTTTCACTATAACCAATGTATTCGGGAAGCTCGCCGCCGACATCCGGTGACAAGGAAAGTTTCCCATCCGAATAAGCACCGGCTCCGGCAAAACCAGTGGTAATATTACAGGGCTTACACCCAACACATACCCCGGTTTTACGCTTTGGGCAAATCCGTTTTTCAATGGAATTCCCTTTTTCCAGCATCAGTATTTTTAAGTTTTTATTATTTTTGGCCAACTCCATGGCAGTAAAAATACCCCCTGGACCTGCGCCGATGATGATAACATCATATTTCATATCCGTTACTTCCTTTTATTAAGCATAAACATCTGGACCGTAGTCATCTTCACCAAAACCTACTGCCAAATCATTAAATTTCGTATATTCAGGGATCCATGCCAGCTTAATGGTTCCGGTAGGACCATTTCGTTGTTTGGCAATGTTCACTTCGGCAATGTTTTTTAATTCAGGATTTTTATCATAATAAAACTCTCTGAAAAGAAGCATGACCACATCGGCATCCTGCTCAATGGAACCTGACTCACGTAAATCCGACATCACCGGGTGATGATCGGCTCTGGCATCCGGTGCTCGACTGAGCTGGGATAATGCAATAACAGGCGCTTTCATTTCTCTGGCCAGGGCTTTGAGCCCTCGGGACATTTCAGAAATTTCATTTTGCCGGTTTTCAGATTTTCCGCCGCCACTCATAAGCTGGATGTAGTCAATGACAATGAGATCCAGGGCCTTTTCTGTTTTTAAACGTCGGCACTTGGACCTGACTTCAGAAATGGTGATTCCGGCCGTATCATCAATAAAAATATCAGCCCCGTAAAGGGTATTGTATCCCACTACAAGGCGTTCCCAGTCTTCTTTTGTTAAATTTCCGGTTCGCACATTGTTGCTGTCAACCAGTGATGTGGCACAAAGCATCCGCTGAACCAATTGTTCCTTGGACATTTCCAAACTAAAGATGGCCACAGAACAATTGTCTTTAACCGCTGCATTCTGAGCAATATTAAGGGCAAAGGCAGTTTTACCCATGGAAGGTCGTGCCGCCACAATAATAAGATCAGAATCCTGCAAACCTGAGGTAATATGGTTTAGCTCGGCAAATCCGGTTTCAACACCTGTGAGTTTTCCTTTATTACTTTCAATGGCCTCGATTTGGGAAAGGGTGGTACCCAAAGTTTCCTGAATACTTTCGAAATCCCCGGTACGACGCCCTTGTGAGACTTTAAATATTTCCTGTTCCGCTCTTTCAATGACGTCCCCAACCTTATCGTATTGACCGTAGCTTTCCTCTAAAATTTGGGTAGCGGTATGAATAAGGCTTCGAATCACTGCTTTTTCATGAACGATTTGACAATATTCAAGATAGTTTCTGTGAATTGGCACCATTTCAATGAGTTCACTGAGATAACCAATACCCCCGATTTTTTCAAGGACCCCATGATTTCTAAGTGAGTCCATCAGAGTGACGGTATCAATTGGCTTGCGCTCATTATGAAGATCCAACATACTTTTATAAATCTCACGATGTGCCCCTCGATAAAAATCATCAGGGGATAAAAACTCTTCTGCCCGGCCAATATTGGACTCATCCATGAGAATAGCACCTAAAACCGACTGCTCTGCCTCTATATTATGGGGCGGTACCTTTGGATTCATCACGGCTTTCTCTCCTAGGCTTCGCCTTCAACAATAACCGTCAGGTTTCCGATAACGCCCTGGTAAGTTTTCACTTTTACTTCGATGCGGCCAATATTTCGAATGGGCATTTCAAGCTCGACCTTACGCTTATCAATTTTAATTCCCTTGGCTTTTTCCAGGGCCTCGGTAATGTCTTTACTGGTCACAGAACCGAAAAGCTTTCCATCTTCCCCGGCGCGCTCGGTGATCTTAATCTCTGTTTCATCCAGAATCTTCGCCAATGCAACGGCTTCTTCCCGCTCTTCATCCAATCGGGCTTCTTCATCAGCCCTGGACTGTTGAGCTATTTTAATATTTTCTCTGTTTCCAATGATTCCTTTTTTTGTTTTAATGAGAAAATTTCTGCCGTAACCGTCTTTAACCTCAACAATATCCCCTTTGTTCCCAACATTTTTAACATTTTCCAATAATATAATTTTCATTTTACTTCATTCTCCTTTTTGTATTTTTCAATGGCTTCCAGCACCAGGTCTTTGCCTGTTTCCAGACTGCTTTCGTCTGGAATCTGTGCTCCTGCAATGGCGAGATGTCCGCCGCCGCCTAATTTTTCTAAGATGAGCTGCACATTGACTTCACCCATGGATCGTCCGCTAATGGTTAAACCTTCATCACTTTTCAGGATAATAAAGGATGCCACAATCCCCTTAATATTTAAAAGCTCGTCCGCAGCCTGTGAAGCGATGAGTTTGCCATAATCAGTATTATTCTCAAAAGTTGATATGGCAATATTGTCAAAATAAATTTTAGCATTTTTCACTGCATCCGATTTTGCAGTATAAGTGTTAATATCATCCTGTAAAAGGATCTTACTGATAATGGTATCTGCACCCTTTCTCTTTAAATAAGAAGCCGCCTCAAAGGTTCGTACCCCGGTTTTTAAAGTAAACATTTTAGTATCCATACACATTCCTGCCATCAGTGCATTGGCTTCCACCTCACTCATAACATTCTTTTCCTCAAAGTATTGAAGAAGCTCTGTAACAAGTTCACAGGTTGAAGAGGCATAGGCCTCGGTGTAGCTCATCAGGGTGTCCTTAATAAATTTTCCTGATCGTCTGTGATGATCAATCACCACAATTTTAGACATTTCTTCAATCAAGTTCGGGGATTCCAGATAATCAATGTTCTGGGTATCCAATATAATCAGCAAGGTATTTTTTTTGCTGTAGGCTTCGGCTTCTTTTGGTGTAATAAAAGCATCCTGATATTCTTCATTTTCCAAAAGATACTCAAATAAGGATTTAATCGAATAATTGATTTCCTTAATGACTATTTTCCCTGTTTTATCTAAAGCCTGACAGGCACCGAGTAAACCTACTGCGGCTCCCAGACAATCCATGTCAGGATTTTGATGTCCCATTAAAAGAACCTGGTCAGCTTCCTTAATAAGTTCTTTTAAACCATGAGCTTTGACCCTTGCCTTGACCTTGGTTCGTTTTTCAGTGGCTTCGCTTTTTCCGCCATAAAAGGACATTTTCTCATCCTGACGCACCACTGCCTGATCTCCGCCACGGGCCAATGCGATATCAAGGGCCGCATGGGAAATCTCCTGGGATTCTTTTATTCCTAATATTTTCTCTGATATCCCAATCCCTATACTCAGGGTAATGGGAATTTTTTCATCATTTTCAATTTCTCGAACCGCATCTAAGATTTGGAAGTTTTCCTTCTGAAGCGCGCAAATTTTCCCCCGTTCGAAAATCATCAGATAACGATCTTTTTCATATTCTATAATAACGCTTCCCAATTTTTTAGCCCATTCATTGAGTTTTAAATCGACTTGTCCTAAAATTGCGGATCGCTCATGGCTTGGAATTTGTTCAATGATATCGTCATAATTGTCAATGACAATATCACAGAATAAAGGAGATGTTTTTCGATAAAGCTCACTCTGCCTGCTTTGTTCGGTAACATCAAAAAAATGAAGGAGCTCAAAACTATGAACCGTGTCAGTAAAAGCATTGGTCACAACACCATAATCCCGATCATCATAATGAAAGGTAAAATCATCATGTTTCACAGCTTCAGATAAATTAAACCCCAACTCTTCCACAATATTTTTTTTAAACAGTGGTTCTTTTTCTTTTTTAAAAGCTTTTCCGAAGGCCTGATTATACCAATAGATAATTCCTTCACCATCGACAATGACCATGGAAATAGGCATTTCATACATACGTTCCTGATTGATTTTATCTAAATCACCATGTATTTCATCAATGGCTTTATTAATTTGAATTTCATCTTGATGGCTGCTCTTTTTATAAAAGAACAAAAGTGCCACAAATATAAACAAACCTAAAACACTGAAATAGGTATTGTAGAATCCCAAAACAAAAGATAAAACACCAACCGTGACAATGGCAAAAATGAACAATTCTTTTTTATATTCTTTCATTAAGCCTCGCTCCCCTTTCGAAAAATCTTACGAATTTCCATATAGGTATCCGCTACTCCAAGCATGGTCACGACAAACTGTAAAAGTAAAGCCACAAAAACTGCGAGGATTTTCAAGGCCATGTTAGTGTGCTTTTTATATGCCATAAAATCAAAGATAAGTGATAATCCCATAACAAAATAAACCAGATAGACCAAATTCATAATATTCAAAACGTAAATCTCCGGGATTGCCGTCACTTGAAAAACACTGATAATGAAAGAACCAAACAAAAACAGCAACAAAAAGTATTTAAGCGATTTTGGCATCTCCCATTGTGAAAGAGGTTTAACCGCTTTCACCTTATATCCCAGACGTTTTAATATGGCATCAGAGCTGGCTACATTAATAAAGGAAAATACCAGTGGCAGCAAAAGTATGACCGACGGAATGATCATTTTCATGGTATTAATTTGAGCATCCAGGGATTCCTTGGCAAGCAGTAACTGACTTGCATCCATCACCCCGGCATTTTGATACAAGGCCAAAGCTTGCTGGGTGCTGACTTCAAATGTTTGTAATATAAATGTTATAAAATCCACCCCTACAAGAAATTGATAGCTGATAATAACGGCAGTCACTACTAATGCGAAGCCAAGGTATCCGACAATTATTTTTTGAATGGGTCCGACATTCCGATGATAGGCATAGCCCAGGCTACAGCCAACAAAGAATAAAAGGACTCCAAATGGAATTGCATTTACCGGTCCTAAAAACAAACCAATAATAATGGTTGCGGCAATACTGGCAATAACGCTGACCTTCAGCCCTTGTCGTTGTCCGAGAACCACCATGGGAACGGGAATAAAAAATATTAATATCACAAGAAAAGGGACATAAAAGCTGGCTAGTGCAAGTATTACTGCCAAGGCACAAAACATAGCTCCCTCTGTAATTCCTCGAGTTTTCATTGATCCTCCAAATAGGTTAAGTTCATATTTATTGTCTGGTAAACCTGTGCAGGCAATTCCCAGATTAACTTAACTATTATATCACAATAATATAAAATACCCATCTTTTTTTCCCATTCTCATTGACCATAAACCCGAATATTAAAAAAACTGCCCATCCAGGTCTTTCCCTGAATGAACAGTTCTTAATAATTTATTAGATATTTGCTGAGTAGGGTAACAGTGCAACATTTCGTGCACGCTTAATCGCTTCAGTTACCTTTCTTTGATGCTTGGCACAGGTTCCGGTAGCGCGTCGTGGTAAGATTTTACCACGTTCAGAAATAAATTTCTTCAGTGTTAAGACATCTTTATAATCAACTTCTGTTACTTTTCGTTCGCAGAATTCACATACTTTTCTTCTTTTTTTAAATGGTTTTGGCATTGTTTTTTCCTCCTATCTTAAAATGGTACATCATCATCGTCAGCCATCAGATGGAAATCTTCATCCAAACCCATTGCTGACATATTGTTATCTTTTTTTGGTGCCGGAGCTTGTTGGTATCCACCGGTAGATTCTTTACGGTTAGGTGATGACAAGAATGTAATCTCATCTGCAACAACTTCGGTCACATAGCGTTTTTGGCCATCCTGTGCTTCGTAATTTCTTACCTGCAGTCGTCCTGACGCGCCAATTTGGCTGCCTTTTGACAAGTATTGACCTGCAAGTTCTGCCTGTTTTCCCCATACAACAATGGGTACGAAATCAGTTTCCTTTTGACCATCTTTGTTTTTAAAACGACGATCAACAGCTAGGGTAAAAGTGGCTACCGCTTTTCCTGTGGTGGTGTTTTTCACATCAGGATCCCTGGTTAGTCTTCCTACTAAAATTACTTTATTCACAAAAATGCCCCCTATTTTTCTTTCTTAATAACAATACTACGAATAAATGGTTCGTTAATTTTGTATAAATGATCAAGTGCATCCAAAACTGAATTTTCAGCATTGAATTCAACTAATACATAGTATCCTTCTTGATATTTTTTTTCAATTTCATAGGCTAATTTTCTTTTGCCCCATTCATTAACATTTTCTACATTACCATCTGCTTCTATGATGGTTTTAACTTTACCGATTAATTCTTCAACGACTTCTTTTTCAAGATCCGGTTTTAAAACAAATAATGTTTCATATTTTCTCATTCCATTTCACCTCCTCATGGACTATGGCTCACTTTTCCAGCAAGCAAGGATATCAGCTTTTTATTATATCATATTTCAGAATTGAAGCAAGGCTTTTATTTATATTTATATTGTAGTCACAATCAAAACCCATTATTAGCCTTTAACTTCGTCTTGGAGCACTTTTTTAATTTGCTTATTAAACTTGGAGCGTTGCAACATAACAATATGTCCACAGCCACAACACTTAATTTTAATATCTGCCCCCAGCCGTATGATTTCCCATTCGAAAGAGCCACAAGGATGTTTTTTTTTCATTTCAACACGATCACCTAAGGTGTACTCTTTAATTTCCATACTACTCTCCTCGAATTCCTATGTAAAAAGCTATACTACAGTGCTGGGAATTTCAATGCCGTGAAGATCAAAAGCTTCTTTGATCTTCTGGCGAAGAATGATTTCAGCTTTAGCCTTGGCAGATGCATCCTCATCCGAGATAACGCGAATGATCATTCCGTTTGTGTCCATTTGGGTAACCCCAACAACTTCAGGACAGGTCTTAAAGAGGTCTTCATGACTTTCAAAAACCTCACTGCAAACTGCGTTAATAATATCAATAACATTGTTTATATTTTCTTTATTGGAAACCCCAACCTCAACCACCGCTTTAATATGTCCTTTGGAAAAATTGACCAGCCGATCAATTTTTCCATTATGAATAATAAACAGTCCTCCGGTAAATTCCCGTATGGTTGTAGTTCGAATTCCAATCGATTCTACAATACCGTAATGTTTTTCATCAATCGTAATATAATCTCCAACACAAAACTGGTTTTCGAAGATAATCACAAAACCACTCATCACATCTTCCACAATTCCCCTGGCACCAAAACCAATGGCAACGGTTCCGATACCGGCGACTGCCAGCAACGACCCGACGTCCATATACTGACCTAGAATCATGATAATGGCCACGATCCAAACAGAAGCTCTGGCAAAGGTTTTAACCACATTGTTCAGCGTCACCAGTCGTCTGGCCTCTCGGACCTCAATCCCTGGTTTATCGTCATTAAAAATACCATCGATGATTTTGTAAAAAACATTCAGGCAAATGGCGACTGTCACCAATACCACGACTGAAAGTAGTATCTTTTCAAAAAGATTTGAACCATCCTTTTGAAAGATCAGCTCTTTAAAACCGTTCCATAAACTATCCATAAAAGCTCCCTAATTTAATACGATTAAATTCGTCACCCAAGGGGTTACCACTTGAGAAATGGCACTTCCTTCAAAGTTAGGAAGATTTGCCGCACCACCGGTAAAGGTGTTAAGTGCAGTTAAAATCCAAATTACAATGACACATAAACCGAGACCCAGAATAAACCCCATAGCTCCTCCCAAGAGTCGATTTATGCCACCAATAATCGGTATTTGAGATACGCCACTAAAAATCGCTTGGAGGATTCCAAAAGCAATGCCGCTTACTAATAATAAAATCACAAAGCTGACAATATAGGCAATCCCCCAGGTCAGAGCCTGGGTGATCATACTGACACTTTCGGTTGTAATATTTTGGCCTCCTGTGAGAATGGCTTCTCCCACTGAACCACTGGCGAAAACACCTTGTTGGCCAACCCCATTTACAATCGATTGAGCCACTGCTTCTATGTTAACCATATTCACTAATCCGTTAAACACACCCAGGCTTATAAGCCAATCTGCCAGCATGGATGAAAAAATCCACGCAATGGCAAAAGATGCAATAAATCCCCCGAAACTAATTAGGGTTTTTATTGCACCTCGCCGATATCCAATGAGTCCTGAAACAATACAGACCAGGATACAAATAAAGTCTACTGTTGTCAAACTCATTTTTTATTCCTGTAATATTCTTCAATATCATCTTCATTGATAATTCGAATTTGACTGGTTTCTTTAAGAAAGGATTTATCTTCTGTTTCTTTATGTTTATTCTGCTTTTTCCCTGTTTTTTCCGGATCCTCAGTATGCGTTTGCTTCCATTCTTCTGAAAGGGTTTTTTCCAACGTAATAACTGCCTCAGTTTTTTCGTTAACAACAGGACTCTCAATGGCTTCCGGCATTGACTGATTTTCAATAATTGTTTTCTTAGTAGCGATAATTTCAACGCTTTCCGATTCATTTTTTTGAGTAACTGTTTCTTTGATGGAAACCGACTCGCTTTTTATTGCTTCCGGACTCACACTTTCTTCATCAAATACTTTTGATAGCACTGACTCTTCCTGTGGCGCTGTATCAGCAATTTTCACTTCTGTCATCGTCACAGGTTCCTGTTCCTCAGGTCTGAAACCTTCGCTGATCACTTCTTCAGAAAGCCGTTCCATACCAATGCTGACTTTTTGAGGTTTTTTTCCTTTTCCGTCCCATTTTTTTCTCACTTTTTGAAATCTCGGAACAACGCGTTTCTCTCCCGCTGCTTCTACCAGGGTTTCTTCCTGATATTTACGACCCATACGTCGACCTATTACAATCCCGATAATTTGAAATAGAACAGTCACACCTAATGCGATCCCGAAAAATATAAAGATTGAAACATAACTTCCCATTAATTGATAAATAAGTCCATAGGGCAAATACCAAAAAATCGTTGGGGCTGCTAAAAAAGCAAATTGGTTCCAAATACTATTGGTGTCTTGGCCTGGCCAAAGCAATGAAACTAAGGTTAAGGCCCCTGTTAAAATCACTATAGGAAAAAGCATGAAGAAAATGTATTTGAAAGTTTGTGGTTTCTCTCCTGCATAAATGTTTTTAAAGTTACGTCCAAATATAATTATCCAAAACAATGCAATGACCCCCAGTTCAATTCCATTATATAGATAGTTGAATCCACTGGTTCTACCAATGAAATCGAAAGTACTCTTAAAAATTATAACAATAATTAAATACACTATGTTGCCGAGAACTGCTGTTTCAATGGCAGTCAGTCGTCGTTTTCTTTTTATTTGATTCATAAGTTATCTCCATTTCATATTATAAAAACACCGAATGTTCAGTCAATTGTTCCTATTCCTTTTTTTCATATCCTAACAGCGCTAAAATTCGATCGAGCTCTTCCAGTGAAAAATAAGACAGTTCTATTTTCCCACTTTTCCCATGGCTACTAAAATTAACCTTTGTAGCAAATCTTTTTTCCAAACCATCTTTTATTTCCAAAACATACGCAGTCGTATCGATTTTTTTCTTTTGCAGTGGTGCAACGATTCCTTCTAATTGAAGTTTTTTAATACGCTTTTCGGTTTCTCGAACGCTAAATCCTTTTTCAATAATTTCTTTAGAAAAGGCCTCCATTTTTTCCGTCTCTTCCAAACAAAGAATGGCTCTGGCATGACCGGAACTAATTTTTCCCCGGGCAACATCATCTCGAACTGAATCCGGCAGTTTTAATAGTCTCAATGTATTTGCCACCGCAGCACGGCTTTTTCCGATGCGGATACCAATCTCCCCCTGGGTAAGATTAAATCTTCCCATTAAACCTTCATAGGCAAGGGCTTCTTCAATACTATTGAGATTCTCTCTTTGGACGTTTTCTATTATTGCAATTTCCAAAACTTTTTCCGCCGGAAGATCTCGCACAATCACAGGAACTTCTTTCAGCCCCACGATATTGGCTGCGCGCCAGCGTCTTTCCCCGGCGATAATAGTATAACCTTTGCCATCAGGTTTTACAACTAAAGGCTGAATTATCCCATGTTCCTTAATGGAAGCCCCTAACTCCTCCAGTTTTCCACGATCAAAGTTCTTTCGGGGCTGTTCAGGATTTGGGCGGATGTTGCTTGTTTTTACATAGAATACTAATTTTTCAATATCAACCTCCAGATCCTCACCTTCAGCAGATAGAATTACCTCATTTGGAATCAGTGCTCTGAGACCTTTTCCCAACCCTGTATTTTTTCCCATATTTACTCCTGTCTCTGGATAAACTCTTTTGCCAGGGCAAGATATGCTTTTGATCCTTTTGATGCGTTTGCATACTCAAAAATAGTGTGTCCATAACTTGGAGCTTCTGCCAATCTTATATTTCTCGGAATCATTGTTTCATAAACCTTTTCTTTGAAAAAATCCACAACCTCGTCAACGACTTGATTTGAAAGATTAGTGCGGCTATCAAACATCGTCATTACCACACCTTCAATTTCCAACTCAGGGTTGAGGCCCTGTTTTACCAAACTAATGGTATTCATCAGCTGGCCTACGCCTTCAAGAGCATAAAATTCACATTGAATTGGGATTAAAACCGTGTTTGCAATTGCTAATGCATTAATCGTTAATAACCCGAGCGACGGCGGACAATCAATGAAAATAAAATCGTAATATTTCTCAACGTCTTTTACGATATTTTTTAGCCGGAGCTCCCGCTGGGGCAAATTAGCTAATTCAATTTCTGCTCCTGCCAGATCCGGGTGGGAAGGAAGGACGTGGAGGTTCTCAAAGGTGGTTGTTAAGATAATTTCTTTTAAACTATCGCCATTAATAATGGCATCATAAACACTTTTTTCAAGTTTATATTTATCAATGCCAAATCCACTGCTGGTGTTTCCCTGGGGATCAATATCGACAACAAGCACTCGGTATCCTTCCATGCTAAGGGCAGTGGTTAAATTAATAGCCGTAGTTGTTTTACCAACCCCGCCTTTTTGATTGAATACTGCCACAATTTTTGTCATGCCACAACTCCTTATTTCTTGATTTTATATTAATCCCAGTTTAACGAATCCAAATATTTTTTTAGTGATGTTTCACGTGAAACATCACTCTTTTGCAGATATGAACCAGTCTGGATGTTTGATTATCAACCATTAATCTTTTAACCTGACATGACTCTCGATTTTTTTCATCTATATAAGTTATTAATTTCCATAGTTGTTTCACGTGAAACATGTTGCAACCTCGATAAGATTTTATCACAAAACCCTTTAACTCTTCTTGTTACTTCAATAACAGCGGGAACTTATCGCTTTTTATTTTCCCGTTTGTTCTTGGTAAAATGCGAGGGGTTTTTCTTATTTTTTCAATGACTATTATAACATGAACCCAATCACTTTCCAGTATTAAACATTCTTCGACATTCGTAATTTTCCCGCCTAGAACCTCAATTGGTTTTTCCGCTTCTTTGATTTCGTTTTGGTATTCGCGCCCTTTCATCGGTAAAAACTTTCCGCCTATTTTTGTCAGTGGTAAGCAATATTCTGACAGAAGTGTTAAATTCGCAACTGCCCGAGATGTAACAACGTCATAGCTTTCCCTGTATTTTCGATCTTGACCTAATTCTTCAGCACGGCCATGAAGGATTTTTATATTGTTGATGTCTAACTCTTTTGCAATATTTTCCACCACCATGAGTTTTTTCTTTGTTGAATCCATTAAAGTTACGGTGGCATCTGCCATCATAATGGCAAGGGGAATTCCGGGAAAACCGCCTCCCGTACCAACATCTAATATGGAAGCGGTTGGATTGTCAATATATTTTAATAGCGTTAACGAATCAAGGAGATGGAGTTTAATAAATTCATCTTCTTCTGTGATCCGGGTCAGGTTAATTTGTTTATTTATTTCTAATATCTTTTCCATATACGTGATTAGCTTCTCACCTTGAGTGTTGCTAATGCTGATCTCAAGTTCAGCCCCTGCTTTTATGAGTTTTTCAACTTTGTTAATCATTTTTATTTTCTCCCTTGTATGTGTCCTGGTTTCGCCTTCGTTGTTCAAGTGCAACTAATAAAACCGATAAATCTGCCGGTGATACGCCTGAAATACGAGAAGCCTGGCCAATGGACTGCGGTTTAATCTCGTGAAGCTTTTCAATGGCCTCAATCCGAAGTCCGCTGATTGTCCTGAAATCAAGACCTTTTGGAATGTATTTGTTTTCCAATTTTTTAAACTGTTCGACTTGAAGTAACTGCTTCTTAATATATCCCTCATATTTGATCTGTACTTCAACCTGTTCGATAACACTCCAGTGAAGAAGCGGACGTTCCGGATCAAAGGTTCTGGTTTGCAGGTATTTTATTTCCGGCCGACGGATTAATTCAGTCAATGACACCCCATTTTTTATGTTTGAACTTTTGAGAAGATCTAACCGGGCATTGTTTTCATCCGTTGGCTTGACAATCACTTGTGCAATACGACTTATTTCATTTGCAATGGCTGCTTTTTTTTCTAAAAACTTTTCGTAACGCCGGTCACTGATTAAACCAATGGTGTATCCCATCGGGGTCAGCCTGAGATCAGCATTATCCTGACGAAGTAATAATCGGTATTCAGACCGGGATGTCATCATCCGATAGGGTTCATCAATCCCTTTGGTTATAATATCATCGATCAGAACCCCGATGTAAGCTTCCGAGCGATCAATAACAAAAGGTTGTTCGTTCTTGAAATATTGAGCGGCGTTAATACCTGCGACCAATCCCTGGGCAGCCGCTTCCTCATAGCCGGAGGTTCCATTAATCTGACCGCCAAAGAAAAGCCCTTTAATATCCTTGGATTCCAGCGAAGGTTTTAATCGGGTTGGATGGATGCAATCATATTCAATAGCATAAGCCGAGCGCATAAACTCGACCTTTTCCATACCTGGAACGGTTCGGTATAAAGCAATTTGAACATCTTCCGGTAAACAGGATGACATTCCCTGAATATAAGCCTCATTGGTGGTTAGTCCTTCTGGTTCAATAAAAATCTGATGCCTTTCTTTGTCTTTAAAACGAAGGACTTTTGTTTCTATGGAAGGACAATACCGCGGACCAACCCCGACAACATCTCCTGTATATAAAGGCGAACGTTTCATGTTTTCATTAATAATTCGATGTGTTTCCGGATTGGTATAGGTTAAATAACAAGGGACCTGTTCCATATCAATGTGATCTGTTTCAAATGAAAAAGGCACAATATGATCGTCTCCCAATTGAATGACCATTTTTGAATAGTCCAGGGTTTTGGCATCAACGCGAGCGGGAGTGCCTGTTTTAAAGCGCTGGAGCTCAATACCATTTTTTTCTAAACTATCCGATAGGGCCATGGCCGGAAATAAACCGCTGGGACCACTGTCATATTGGATATCGCCAATAAAGATCCGGCCTTTTAAGTAGGTTCCACTGCAGATAATGGCCGCTTTACAAGTGTAAACTGCCCCGGTATGAACCTTAACCCCAATAATTTCACCCTTTTCCACTAAAATTTCGGTGGCTTCCTGCTGTTTTAACAGTAAGTTTTCCTGATTTTCAATCACTTCTTTCATTCGAAACTGATAGGCTTTTTTATCTGCCTGGGCTCTCAATGAGTGGACTGCCGGTCCTTTTCCGGTGTTTAGCATTTTGGATTGAATCATGGTGGCATCAATGTTTTTTCCCATTTCTCCGCCAAGAGCATCAATTTCACGGACAAGGTGTCCTTTTCCGGTGCCGCCAATGGATGGATTACAAGGCATCATCGCCACTGAATCCAAATTCAGGGTTAAAAGAAGGGTTTTACATCCAAGTCGGGCGCTGGCAAGTGCCGCTTCTGATCCTGCATGTCCGGCTCCGATTACGATTATATCGTATTCTCCTCCAAGGTATGTCATTTTTTCTCCTCTACTTTCCAATACAAAAATTTTTAAAAATTTGATTAATAATATCGATGCCAACCGCTTTTCCGGTAATGCCTCGAAGGGACTCCAGGGCATCCATAATATCAATGGACACCAGTTCAATTGGCATTTTAGTTTTCATTGTAACCATTGCATTTTCTAAGCTGGTTTTGGTCTTTTCTAATAATTGAATATGTCTGGTGTTCGTAATAAGATAATCGGCATCCTGGTTAACCGTTCCATCGTAAACCATATTAACCATTTTATTTTTAAGCACCTCTATCCCCTGCTCTTTAAGTAAAGACATGGGAATCCAGGGCTCTGGAATTTTGCAATCTTCTTTTTTAAGAGCGTCTGTTTTGTTGGCAATATAAATGGTCTTTCTGTTTTTTAAGAGTTCCAGTAACTCTTTCTCTCCCGGAGATACCGCTTGAGAAATATCCCGCATAAAAATAACCAAATTGGTTTGACTTAGCAGTTTTTTTGATTTTTCGACCCCAATTTTTTCAATCAGATTATCCGTTTCCCGAATCCCGGCAGTATCAATAATTTTAAAAGGAATGCCTTGTATGTTAATATATTCTTCAATGGTATCCCGTGTTGTCCCGGGTATTTCTGTTACAATGGCCTTGTCTTCCATGAGTAGGGTGTTCAATAGGGATGATTTCCCGACATTGGGTTCTCCCAGAATGGCAGTGGTAATCCCTTCACGATAGATCTTTCCTGCTTGGGCAACTAAAAGAAGACCTTCAATGATTTTCATGAGTTTATGAATCTCTTTATTAACGAATTCATAGCTGATTTCTTCAATGTCGTATTCAGGATAATCAATATTCACTTCCATATGGGCCAGAATTCCAACAAGAGCACGATCCAACTCTTCAAGTTTTTGTGACAAACGTCCTTTCAGCTGGGCAACCGAGTATTCCAAACTTTTTTCAGTTTTGGCGTTAATAATATCCATGACGGATTCGGCCTGGGTTAAATCTAAACGTCCATTTAAAAAGGCCCGCTTCGTAAATTCTCCCGGCTCCGCTAAGCGTGCACCAGCCTTAATGACAAGACTTAGTATTTTACGAAGGGGTACAATCCCGCCGTGACAATTTATTTCGACCACATCCTCCGCAGTATACGAGTGGGGAGCCTTCATTTTAGAAATCAAAACCTCATCGACTTCTTTTTTTGTGCCGGGATCGATAATTCTTCCATATAAAAGCTGATGACTTAATGCTTCCGACAGCGTTTTTTCTTTAGGATTTACAAAAAGCGCATTACCAATATCAACCGCGTCTTTTCCACTGATTCTTATGATGCCAATGCCTGCCCCACCTAAACCGGTGGCCACAGCAGCAATGGTATCGTCATTAAGCAATAAGACTTCCACATTGTTCTCCTGACTTATTAATTCTTTTCTAATCACTCATAATAGTATAATTTAAGCACTCTGACAAGTAAGTAATTTTTTAAAACTAAAAAAAGCACTAACTTTTCATCGTTAGTGCTTTTAAATGATGTTTAGTTTTTGTCTTTAAGTTGAATGGCCACACGACGATAGGGCTCTTCCCCTTCACTAAATGTATATATCTTATCATGATTTTGGAGTTTTGCATGAATAATACGTCTTTCTGACGGATTCATGGGCTCGAGTATCATTTTCTTTTGGTAGTGGATGGCTTTTTCGGCCATTTTTTCTGCCAGTTCTTCTAAGGTTTTTTCTCTTTTAGCCCGATAATCCTCGGTATCAAGAACAACACGGACATAATCCTCGCTATGGCGATTAATCACAAGACTCACAAGGTACTGAATAGAATCTAAGGTTTGTCCTCGACGACCGATGAGAATTCCCATGTCATTTCCTTCAATGTCAATGAATAAGACATTGTCTTCAAGACGCGTCTTGAAGGAACAGGGGATTTTCATGGCTTCAAACACTTGAGTTAAAAAATCAGTGGCCTTCTGGACAGGATCATTAAGAAGGGTCACTTCTACAATGGCCTCCTTTTTCCCGAAAAGTTTCATTAAACCACTATCTGGTACTTGAATGATATTTGTCTCAACCTGATCTTTGGTAACACCCAATTGCTGTAAGCCTTTGTTAATGGCATCTTCAACGGTTTTACCGGTACCTGTTACTGTCTTATTCATTATCCCTCTCCTTAGCTTAAAAGTATTCTGGGTTCTATTTACTTGTTTTCGTAACGTCTCTTGGCTTTTTGATAATCAGCTTCCTGTGAAGGATTTCTTTCCGGAATCTCTGTTATTGGCATCTTACGCTGTTCTACCGGCATTTGATTATACTTTTTTTTACTTTGAACTTTTTTACCTGAAGCAGGCCGCGTCAAAGGTTTTTTATGTTCGCTGTCCTGATCTTTTACATTTGACTTTTTTGCATTTGGATTGTGAGCAGCTCGTTTTTCTGCCAGTTCTTCGCGTTTTTCCTTTTCTGCTTCAGCCACTCGACGTTCTGCTTCTTCAATTGAAAAATCAGGTTCCGGCATTCGCAACATGAAAAATTGTTGGAAAAAGGTAAATATGTTCTGGACAACCCAGTATAAAGCAACCCCAGCCGGCATGGATATAGAGATATAACCAATCATGATCGGCATTGCATACAGCATGATTTTCTGGGTTTTTGCATTGGGATCATCCGGATTCATGGTGGTAGCGGACATCGTAAACTTTTGGGTAATAAAAGTGAATACTGCTGCTAGTATTGGTAATATGTAAAGTGGATCCGGAGCCCCAAGATTGGGAATCCATAAAAAGGACATATCAATGGAGTTGATAATACCATGGGGAAATACCCAAGTTTCAGGTGATCTCAGTGTTCCATAAAGACCGATTAAAATCGGGAATTGTAATAATAAGGGTAAACAACCACCTGCTGGGTTTACCTTAAATGTTTTATACAGCTTCAGGGTTTCTTCGTTTAATTTTTCCTTATTATTCTTATACTTTTTACTTATTTTTTTAATTTCAGGCTGTAGACGTTGCATGTCCTTCATGGATTTAGTTTGCTTAATATTAAGTGGAAGCAGTATTACCTTGACCAACAATGTAAATATAATAATTGACCAGCCATAATGTCCAATAATATCATAAATCTGTAAAAGGACCCAACCAAAACTCTGGTATAGAAAATCCATTCATTAACTCCTTAAAGTAGTTTTCCCTGGATGCATGGCATTAGGGAAGGGGATCATATCCCCCGGGATTAAAGGGATGGCATTTGACAATACGTTTTCCACCCAAGTAGATTCCCTTGAAAACACCGTATTTTTCAACGGCTAAAATAAAATATTCTGAGCAAGTCGGATTAAAACGACAATTATTTCCTAAAAAGGGGGATAGAAATTTTTGATACCCCCGGATTATTGTTATTAGAAGCTTTTTTAACATTTCATCGCCTCATGAGATTTTTCTTATAAAACAAATGTTTTAATGATTTTTCCAAATGACTGTATTTTTCTTTCTCACTTGATCCTTTAGCGATAATAACGAAATCGTAACCTAATAAAAAAGAATCTTCATTAAGTCGATAGGCCTCTTTAATTCTTCGTTTGATTTTGTTTCTGACAACCGCTTTTTTAGAAATCTTTTTACTGACCACAATTCCCAGTCGGTTGGTTTCCATCATATTTTTCAGATAATACATCACGAAAGTTTTATTTCCAAATACTTCCCCTGTTTTAAAAACCCGGTTAAAGTCATTTTGTTTCTTTAGGGAATTTATTTTCACCAAAGGAATTCTCCTTTTTTTTTTAAACAAAAGACCGCTTATTAAAAAACGGTCTGGAAAGGACTATGCTGATAATTTTTCTCTTCCTTTTTGTCTTCTTTTCTTTAAAATAAGTCGACCGCTTTTAGTGAACATTCTTTTTCTAAAACCATGCTCTCTTTTACGTTGTCTTACTTTTGGTTGATAAGTTCTTTTCAATTCGACACCCCCTGACTTACATTTTATCTTCATTTGTTTATAAGTTTATAATACTTTTACCCTAGAATTATATAATCTTGCCTATTTTCTGTCAAGATATATTATTAATTCTTTAAAATACTAATGGAATTTCCCAATTTAAAGGTTTATTCTATTTTTGATTGAATGCTCATCCACAATTTGTTATACTGGTAACACTGAATTGTGGATAAAAGTTGATATTACATAAGTTTGTCCACAGAATAACGTTTTTTGTTGATAAGTTGGGGATAACTTGTGTTGTTTTCTTAATATTCTCATCATTGCCGGGTTTTCCATATGGACAACTTTTTTTATTTATCAACAGTTATTCCAATTATTCGCTTGATTTATTTACCTATTCACATTAAAATAGATATTCTGTGCATAAATTAGCTATTTATCCACAGAGATATTCTTAAATTTAGGAAAACGGAGGTTCAATTTAATGGACACTTCTTTTAAAAAAATATGGGATTCAGCCCTGGAAATTATTAAACCTGACATTAGCTCGACAAGCTTTAATACCTGGTTTTTAAAAATCAAACCCATTAACTACATTAATAACACCTATTATTTTTTAACTGAAAATGAATTTGAAAAAGGCATCTTAGAAAGCCGTCACATTCCGCTCATTACTAATGCCCTGGCCGAAGTAACGGGCAAAGTAGGACAGGTTAAGATTGTATTGAAAGAAAAAGATGCAATGATTCCCAATACCAATTTAACAAACCCCATAACAGTCACTTCCCGAGAAGATGATACCTCAATGAATCGCAGTACTTCCATGAACCCGAAGTACACGTTTGAAAGTTTTGTCATCGGTGAAAATAACCGTTTTGCTCATGCCGCCTGTGTGGCTGTTTCTGAAGCACCTTCAGAAAGATATAACCCCTTATTTATTTATGGCGGTGTTGGTTTAGGCAAAACCCATCTGATGCAGGCAATCGGGCATTATATTTTGTCCTATGCGCCACAAAAAAAAGTTATTTATGTTTCCTGTGAAAAATTCACCAATGAATTCATTGATGCCATTCAAAATAAGACGAATATTGCCTTTAGAAATAAATATCGTAATGCTGATATTCTGTTAATTGATGACATTCAGTTTTTAGCCAAAAAAGAAGGAACTCAGGAAGAATTCTTTCATACCTTTAACACCCTTCACCAGGAAAACAAACAAATCGTCATCAGCAGCGATCGGCCACCAAGAGAAATACAAACCCTTGAGGAACGTCTTCGTTCACGTTTTGAAAGTGGCCTTATTACAGATATTTATGCACCTAATTTTGAAACACGAATTGCCATTATCCGAAAAAAAGCTGAATCCTTCAGTGATGAAATTCCTAATGAGGTTTTAAGTTTTATTGCAGATAGCATTCATTCAAATATCCGGGAGCTTGAAGGCGCATTAACAACGGTTTTTGCCTATTCAAAACTTCATAATGCCCCTATTAATATAGAATCTGCTAAAAACGCCCTTAAGGATATCTTCAGAAAAAAAGAAGATATTATTATTACCAGCGAATATATTAAGGAAGTCACAGCAAAATACTTTAATATTACCGTTGAAGACATGAATTCTAAAAAAAGAACCCGGGCCATTTCCCTGCCCAGGCAAGTCGCCATGTATATTACAAGAGACATTACCGATCTTTCTCTTCCTCGTATTGGTGATGAGTTTGGTGGCAGAGATCACTCGACTGTCATTCATGGCTGTCAGAAAATCACTGAAGAAATGGAAAATAATACTGACTTTAAAAACCTCATACTCAGGATAGAAAGAGAAATCCAAGGGGAATAAATCATCAACAATCCATCAACAGTCCTTACCATTATTATTGACTGTTTATCCACAGCTTATCCCCTTGTGAAAATTAAGATTTTTGATTGACTGAAGAGCTTTGACAGGTTATCCACACTATCCACACCCCCTACTACTATTATTACTATTAATTATATATAGTATTATAACTAAAGGGGTGTTCCAAAATTTATAAATAGAGGTATCCTTATGAAATTTAATTGTTCAAAAGAAAGTTTAATGGGGGCTTTAAATATAGCCCAAAAGGCAGTATCTTCAAAAACAACTCTCCCGATTCTTGAAGGCATCCTTTTTAGTGTTCAAGATAAAAACTTATTACTAAGAAGCACGGATTTAGAAATAGGAGTAGAAGTTATTATCCCTGCTGAAGTGGAACAAGAAGGTGCGATCGTCCTTTCTTCTACCATTACCGGTGAACTCATTCGAAAGATGTCAGGTTCTGATGTTTTTTTTGAAAGTGATGACCATAACCAAATGAAGATTGAATGTCTTTTATCAAACTTTACCTTAAAAGGTTTGGCAACCGATGAATTTCCGGATTTTCCTGAAATAATTGAAGATCATATTTTTTCCATTGAATCATCAGTTTTAAGAGAATTGATCAAAGGAACATTATTTTCTGTTGCTACCAATGAAAATATTCCGGTACTGACCGGGGTTAAAATAGAGTTGCAAGGTAATGATATTAATCTTATTGCTTTAGATGGTTATCGTCTTGCCTTACGATCAGGAAAAATAAAGGAAAGTCTGGAAGAAGATCTCAGTGTGATTATTCCTTCTAAATCCTTATCTGAAATTAATAAGGTTTTATCAAACTATACAGGGGAAGTGATTGTAAAGTTTTCAAAAAATCAAATATTTTTTCAAATTGACAATACTCAGTTTACTTCAAGGCTACTTGAAGGTGAGTTTATTAATTATAAACAGATTATTCCAGTTGAAAAAACAACTCAGGTTCGTGTCAATCGTCGCTTGCTTTTGGAAAGCAGCGAACGGGCAGCACTGCTGGCCAGAGAAGGTAAAAATAATCTCATTAAAATGGATTTTAATCAGGATCAATTAATTTTAACTTCAAATGCAGATATTGGGGATGTTTTTGAAATCATACCGATTGTAAACAGTGGGGAGTCATTAAAAATTGCTTTTAACTCAAAATTTTTAATTGATGCCTTGCGGGTAATTGATGGCGAAGAATTTATTATGGATATGACCACATCTGTTGGACCGGGAGTTCTCCTTCCTGCTGAAGGGAATGATTTTATTTACCTTATTTTACCGGTTCGAGTTGCGGAAGAAAACTAAAAGAGTAGAATGATATAGTTTGAAAAAGCAGGGGTTTATTTGCGTTAAATGACTGGTTTTTCAGACTATGTTTTTTATTTTATGTTATAATGTCTTAGTTAAATCTTTATAATATGAAAATTTAATCAATTTTGGCTGAAATAAAGGGAATTTATGACGTTCTCTTTCATTTTTGTGAAAAATATAATGAGTGAGGTAAAACATGCAAATTATTGAAATTACAACGGAGTATATAAAAATGGATCAACTCATTAAATTTGCTGGAATTGTCCAAAATGGCAGTGATGCAAAATTTATGATAGCCGATGGATTGGTTCGTTTAAATGGAGAGTTGTGCAAACAAAGAGGTAAAAAAATAAGAAATGGTGATATCATTGAAATTAAGGATTGCGAAACCCTGGAGGTAAAAGGGCCGCGCTCCTAATGTTCATAGAAGATTTACAATTGATTCATTTCCGAAATTACGAACATGAAGTGATTAATTTTAAAAAAGGCATAAATGTTGTTGTCGGTGAAAATGCCCAGGGAAAAACAAACCTGATTGAAGCCATGTTTTTTTTGTCCCGTGGTTATAGTCATCGTGCTTCGAATCTGTCAGAACTTGCCCAATGGGAACAGGATGACTTTTTTATTAATGCCCATGTGGTAAGTGCTGGCGTAAAACACAAAATAACAATGAAAAGCAATCAAGGAAAACGCCAAATCCTTTTGGATGACAAAACAGGGAAAAGAGACAGAATTAATGGGGTTTTCAATACCATTCTTTTTGAACCGGAAGACTTGAAAATTGTCAAAGAAGGGCCTGATAAACGGCGGCGTTTTTTAAATCAGGAAATTTCCGGATTTCGACCGGAATATCATTATCTGCTTCGCGATTATGAGAAGGTCTTAAATCAAAGAAATACACTGCTAAAAAATATTCACTATCAGCCCAGTCTCAGAGAAACTCTCAGTGTTTGGGATGAACAGCTCGTCAGCATTGGCACGCGACTGATGAACCATCGGATTCGTTATTTACATCGTTTAAATAAGGAGGCCGGTGTTATTCATAAAATCTTGAGTCAGGGAAATGAAAACCTGACGCTATATTATCAAAATAATATTATTGACTCACTCGAAGATGCAGCGAGACTTAAAAATATTTTCAAACAACGCCTGGAAGGGTGCCGGGAAGAAGAAATTAACAGAGGGTCCACCATATACGGACCTCATGTGGATGATATCCTTATTGAAATTAACGGGAAAGATGCCAGACGTTATGGATCACAGGGTCAACAACGTTCGGCGGCTATTTCACTTAAATTATCCCAAATAGAGATATACTATGAAAACACCGGAGAATATCCGGTGGTGCTTTTAGATGATATTTTTTCAGAACTTGATGAAAGCAGGCGTCAAAGTATTATTAAACTTTTAAATAAAACCCAGGCCTTTATTACCTGTACCGAAGATGTGATAAGACAGAGGGATGAAATGCCTTTTAAAAAAAATGTCATTCATATTCAGCAGGGAAAGGTAAATAAAATCACATCAGAAAACCATGAAAATTAGGAGGAAACAAATGTCAGAAAAGAATACAGATATATATACCGCAGATCAGATCCAGGTCCTTGAGGGCCTGGAGGCTGTTCAAAAAAGACCTGGAATGTATATCGGAAACACCGGATTACGGGGGCTGCATCATTTAGTTTATGAGGTTGTCGACAATAGTATCGATGAGGCACTTGCAGGCTTTTGCAAAAATATTACGGTTACCATCCATGATGATGATTCCATTACGGTTGTGGATGATGGCCGTGGAATTCCAACCGGAATGAATCATGCCCAGGGAAAAACCGGTGTCGAACTGGCACTGACAGTGCTCCATGCCGGCGGTAAATTTGGGGGCGGAGGCTATAAAGTTTCCGGAGGTCTCCATGGTGTTGGCGTTTCAGTTGTTAATGCTTTATCTGAAAAGCTCACCGTTGAGGTCAAACAAAAAGGTCAGATATTTTTTCAAACCTTTGAAAAAGGAAAACCCATTGGTGATCTTACGGTTACCGGAACCACCAACCGAACCGGAACCACCATTTATTTTAAACCGGATAAAGATATTTTCGAAGAAACTGAATTTGATTTTGATATTTTAGAGCATCGGCTGAGAGAACTGGCCTTTTTAAATAAGGGACTTTCCATAAAACTTATAAATGAAAAAGATGATCCGAAAAGAAAAGAAACCTATTGCTATTCAGGTGGGATTCATTCTTATGTGGAATATATGAATCGCAATAAAGATCCATTGTATGATAAAATTTCTTACTTTGAAAAAGAGCAAAATGATTATGCCATTGAAATTGCTTTTCAATACACTACTGGTTATTCCGAAAATATTTTTTCCTATGCCAATAATATTAATACCCCGGAAGGGGGAACCCATCTTAATGGGTTTAAAAGTGCCTTAACAAGGAGTGTTAACAGCTATGCCCGAAAAAACGGGTTTTTAAAAGGCAACGATAAGAATCTTACAGGTGAAGATGCCAGAGAAGGTCTAACAGCCATTGTCAGCATCAAACTGCTGGATCCGCAATTTGAAGGACAAACAAAATCAAAATTGGGAAATACTGAAGTCAAAGGGATTGTTGAAACCATTGTGGGAGATCAGCTGTCAGCCCTGATGGAAGAAAACCCGGGAATTGCCAAAAGTATTATCGAAAAAACATTATCCGCAGCCAGAGCCAGAGAGGCGGCAAAAAAAGCCCGTGAGTTTACCAGAAGAAAAAGTGCTTTGGATTCCACCGCCCTGCCTGGTAAGTTAGCCGATTGCCGTGAAAAAGATCCTGCTTTATCCGAGCTCTACATTGTCGAAGGGGACTCGGCTGGTGGCTCTGCCAAATCCGGCCGAGATTCTAAAACCCAGGCGATTTTACCGCTGCGTGGTAAAATCTTAAATGTCGAAAAAGCAAGATTGGATCGAATTTTAACCACCGATTCGTTAAAATCCATGATTATCGCCTTTGGTACCGGGGTTGGAGAAGATTTTAATGTTGAAAAAGCCCGGTATCATAAAATTATTATGATGACAGATGCGGATGTGGATGGGGCCCATATCAGAACCCTGCTGTTAACCTTCTTTTACCGCTATATGCCAGGGCTGATAGAAGCCGGATATGTGTATATCGCCCAGCCACCCCTTTATAAAATAACCCGGGGAAAACATGTTGATTATGCCTATACCGATCGCGGTCTCGAAAAGAAATTAGCAGAAGTGGAAGATCGCTCCAGAGTCAGCCTCCAGCGTTACAAAGGTCTTGGAGAAATGGATGCTCACCAACTGTGGGAAACCACCATGGATCCCAGTGTGCGGACCCTTCTTCAGGTTAATATTGAAGAAGCCTCCTATGCTGATGAAATATTTACCATTCTTATGGGTGACAAGGTTCAGCCACGAAAGGAATTCATCGAACGTAACGCCAGGAAAGTTAAGAATCTGGACATTTAGTCATAAGGGAGTAAAAAAATAAATGGAAGAATTAATTGAATTTGATCGAATAAAACACGTTAACATAGAAGAAGAAATGAAAAATTCCTATATTGACTATGCCATGAGCGTTATTATCGGACGTGCTTTACCGGATGTCAGAGATGGTTTAAAACCGGTGCATCGCCGAATATTGTATGCCATGAGTGAGTTAGGATTGTCACCAGAAAAATCCTTTCGTAAATCGGCTCGTATTGTCGGGGATGTTTTAGGTAAGTATCATCCTCATGGTGACACCGCTGTTTACGAAGCCATGGTACGTATGGCTCAGCCCTGGTCAACCCGATACCTCACCGTCAATGGTCAGGGAAACTTTGGTTCCATTGATGGGGACAGTCCGGCGGCTATGCGTTATACCGAAGCAAAAATGGGTAAAATTGCCATGGAATTACTTCGGGACATTAATAAAGAAACCGTTAATTTTATCCCAAACTTTGATGAGTCAGAATCGGAACCAACGGTATTACCGGCAAAATACCCCAACCTTTTAGTCAATGGTTCTTCAGGAATTGCGGTGGGAATGGCAACGAATATTCCACCGCATAACCTGGGCGAAATTATTGACGGAACCGTGGCTTTTATAGATGATCCGGAAATTACCATTGATGAGCTCATGAAGCATGTCAAAGGCCCTGATTTTCCAACATCAGGGATTATTCTGGGAAAATCAGGCATTAAAAGTGCTTATCGCACCGGCCGGGGCAGGGTAAAGGTTCGAGGAAAAGTCGAATTTACAACAACCAAAAAAGGAAAAAAACAAATCATTATTACCGAAATTCCTTACATGGTTAATAAAGCCAAATTAGTCGAAAAAATTGCAGATCTTGTCAAGGAAAAAAAGGTTGAGGGCATTTCAGACTTAAGGGATGAAACTGATCTTAAAAAAGGGATTTCCATTGTCATTGATTTAAAAAGGGATGCCAATGAAACCATTATTATCAATCAA
Source organism: Acetobacterium sp. (assembly GCF_036508315.1). Taxonomy (GTDB): domain Bacteria; phylum Bacillota; class Clostridia; order Eubacteriales; family Eubacteriaceae; genus Acetobacterium. The sequence goes on from NZ_DATCHP010000029.1 coordinate 87,396, forward strand.
TTGTACAAGCATACCCAATTACAGGACACCTTTGGAATTATTATGCTGGCATTGGTTAAGAATGAACCCAAGGTTCTTAATTTAAAAGAAATGTTATTCTACTACATTGAGCATCAAAAAGAAATTATCACCAGAAGAACCATTTTCGATTTAAAAAAGGCGGAAGCCAGAGCTCATATTTTAGAAGGCTTAAAAATTGCACTGGATCATATTGATGAGGTTATTAAAATCATCCGCGCTGCAGCTGATGGAAAAATAGCAAAAGTAAAACTAATTGAACGTTTTATGTTATCCGACATCCAGGCCCAGGCCATTTTGGATATGCGTCTCCAACGCTTAACCGGTCTTGAACGGGAAAAAATCGAAGAAGAATATCGAGAACTACTGGTGACCATTGGCAAATTAAAAGCCATTCTAGCGGATGAACAGTTAGTTTTAAATATTATCAAAGAAGAATTATTGGAAATTAAAGAGAAATTTGCTGATAAACGCCGAACTGCTTTTGATATTGATGTGGAAGACTTTGAAATTGAAGATCTTATTGAAGAAGAAGAAGTCGTTATTACGATGACCCATATCGGTTATGTAAAACGGATCACCGCAGACAATTATCGTTCACAAAAACGCGGCGGCAAGGGGATTACCGCCCTGAGTACCCGGGAAAATGATTTTGTGGAACATCTCTTTACCACCACTACCCATCACTATCTGATGTTCTTTACCAATCTTGGCAAAGTCTATCGTTTAAAAGCTTTTGAGATACCGGAAGGCGGACGTACCGCCCGTGGCACTGCTATTGTTAACCTCCTTCCATTGGAAGCCGGGGAACAAATTGCAACCATGATTCCAGTCAAAGAATTTACCGAAGATAAATATTTGATTATGGCAACCAAACAGGGAATCATTAAAAAAACAAATTTAACAGAATATGATACATCACGAAAAAATGGCATTATCGCCATTAATCTCAGAGAAGAAGATGAGCTCATTAATGTTCGCCTGGTTGTTGAGGATGAAGAAATTGTTATGGGAACTCAAAGTGGTTATGCCATTCGTTTTAATTCAGAAGAAGTGAGATCCATCAGTCGTACCTCCATTGGAGTACGGGGTATTGATCTTCGAAAAGATGATGTTGTTGTGGGAATGGATATTGTAAAAAAAGAGCTATTTGTTCTTTGTGTCAGTGAAAACGGCTATGGAAAACTTAGCGCTTCGGATTTATATCGCTCACAAAAGCGTGGCGGAAAAGGTGTTCAGACCTATAAGGTTACCAAGAAAACCGGAAAGTTGGTTGGTTTCTGTGTGATTAGTCGTGATGGTGAAATTATGATGATTAATAACCAGGGTGTTGTAATCAGGCTTTCAGGCAATGATATTACAGCGGTAGGGCGTAATACCCAGGGTGTTCGACTTATGAAGCTTAAACCCGAAGAATCCATTAAAACAATATCTAAAGTTTATAAGGAGACGGTAGTGGATGATTTTGAGGAAGAAGACGACCAACAAATAAGCCTCAAGGTTGATACTGAAAAAGAATAATGGAGTCATTAATCCAGGAAAACCGAATAGAAGTAAATTATTTTGCAAAAAATCAATTTGAAGCCATAGAAATGGCTGCAAAACCGCTGAAAGAACAAGGCTTTGTCAGTGACGGTTTTGTTGGGGCTGTTATGGAACGAGAGAAAAATTTTCCGACCGGATTACCCACATCCGTAGGGGTTGCACTTCCTCATACAGAAGCAGGCTATGTGGTTAATGAAGGCATCTCAATTCTTACCCTGGAAAAACCAATAATTTTTTTAGGAATGGGAAACCCAAAAGAGGAGGTGCCGGTAGAAATTATTTTTTTACTGGCCATTAATAATCCGGTAAAACAAATAAATGTGCTGCAAACTATTGTTACCATCATCCAAGATGAAAAGGTTTTACAAGAAATAAAAGATGCTGAGAATTCCAAAACCGTATACAATCTAATTACTCAATATATTTAAGCGTTAATAAAAAATTAATGATGAACGAGAAAGAGAAGAATTCATGAATTTTAAAATAGCACCATCCATGCTCAGTGCAGACTTTGCCAATCTTGAAAGAGATTTAAAAAAAGTTGAGGAAAGTGGTGCAGACCTTCTTCATCTGGATATTATGGATGGACACTTTGTACCAAACATTACCATGGGTCCAGATCAGGTCGCACAGCTTCGAAAAACCACAACTCTGCTATTTGACGTTCATTTAATGATCAGTGAACCACTGAAGTACATTAATCAATTTGCCGATTCCGGTGCGGATATCATTACCGTTCATGTAGAATCCCAGGGGGATATTCAGGCTTGTATTGATGCCATTGTGGCAAAAGGTGTGAAGCCCGGACTTGTTTTATCACCAGATACACCAGTCACATTACTGGAACCTTATCTTGATCAGGTGAGCATGATCCTGTTAATGTCTGTCTACCCGGGCTTTGGGGGACAAAGTTATATCCAAAAAACCACCGAAAAAATAAAAGCCTGTCGGAAAATGATCAATAATCGTCCCATTGACCTGGAGATTGATGGTGGCGTGAATTTTAAAAACCTTAAAGAAATAGCCGATGCCGGAGCTAATATTTTTGTTTCGGGTTCCTGCCTTTTTAAAGGCGATATGAAAGAAAATATAAAAAGATTTAGAAAAATTATTCAAGAATAGCGGATTGAACAACCTGAAAGAGGGAGGAAAATCAATGAAACTTGTTTTAGTTGCGTGTGGGACAGCATTGGCAACCTCAACTGTCGTGGCAAAAAAGATTGAAACAATTGCCAGAGAGTATGGGATTGAATGCAGAACAGTTAAGGCAAGAGTCTCGGAGGCTTTTAAAAAATCAAAGGAACTTCATCCGGACGCGATTGTCTGTACCTGCCAGCTAGAGGGAGAATCAGATATTCCCATCATAAATGGCCACGCCTTTCTTACCGGTATCAATATTCAAAGCACCATCGATCAATTAATTGAGATTTTAAAAAAATAGTGTTTGACAAAAAAAGGTCGAATTTTCATCTGAGCCACCTCAGCATGGAAATTTGACCTTTTTTATGAATTTTATTTATAAAAAAATTATTTCAACCCGAGACCGGCAACAATTTCATCAATTCCGGTTAAAATATGATCGGGACGATAAGGAAAATCATCCACAGTCTCAAGGGTGGAAACCCCACTGAGAACCAAAAGTGTTGTCAGTCCTGATTCAATTCCGGCAATAATGTCCGTGTCCATCCGATCTCCAATAATAGCAGCATCCTCACTGTGAACACCTAAACGTTTAATGCCGGTACGCATCATCAAGGGGTTTGGCTTTCCCACATAATAGGCAGCTTTACCTGTGACAAGCTCAATGGGAGCCACAAAAGCACGGCAGGCGGGAATAATGCCTTTCTCGGTAGGGCTCGTTAAATCAGGGTTGGTACCGATGAGCTTCGCACCTTTTTGGATAAGTCTCACTGCCCTGAGAATATTGTTATAATTATAATTACGGGTTTCACCGATGATCACATAATCGGGATTGACATCGTTCATGCTGATTTCTGCATCATAAAGAGCATTAATCAGTCCCGGTTCTCCAATAACATAGGCGGAACATCCCGGGGCCTGATCTTTTATAAATTTAGCGGTTGCCAAAGCACTGGTATAAAAATGACTTTCATCAATTTCCAAACCAAGTCGGTTTAGCTTTTCTTTTAATTCAATCGGGGAGCGTTCACTGGAGTTGGTTAAGAATAGGAAATTTTTATCTTCGGCATATAGCCAGTTTACAAATTCCGATACACCGGGTAGAAGACGGTTGCCGTGGTAGATCACACCATCCATGTCGCAGAGAAAGCCTTTCTTGGCCTTTAGTATTTCTTTTAATTCTTCGTTCATAAGGTACCTCCAAATTTCTTGTTTCTTTTCACTATTCATGCTTTAGTAGTTACTATTAAAGCATGAATCTTCCTAAAAATAAAGGGTTTTTATGTAAAATCTATTGACAAAAAATAGCGACCAAATTATAATTTAATTAATTCCAGGTGGAATACTTGGAATTAAAGGAGTTAAGCATATGTTTTCAGGTTTTAAAGCAATAATGAAAGATATTAAAGTGACCATGCGTAAAGATCCGGCAGCGAGATCTGCCATTGAGGTTTATTTTTTATACCCTCATATTAAAGCTTTAAAAAGTTATCGAAAGTCACATAGGCTTTATGAAAAAGGACATTTTTTTGCTGCCCGCTGGGTCTCCCAGAGAGCAAGGAGAAAAACCGGCATTGAGATCCATCCCGGAGCGCAAATTGGTGAAAATCTTTTCATCGATCATGGCATGGGTGTGGTGATTGGTGAAACAACCATTATCGGAGATAATGTAACCCTTTATCAGGGTGTGACCCTGGGGGGAACCGGAAAAGATAAAGGCAAGCGCCATCCCACCCTTGGAAATTGCGTGGTTGTTGGGTCCGGGGCAAAAATATTAGGGAATATTTACATAGCTCCCGGAACAAAAGTTGGGGCCAATGCAGTGGTATTAAAGGATACAACCCATGAATCCACAGCGGTGGGAATCCCGGCTCGGGTGATTGATAAAGGAATCTGGTATTTTAATTTATAAAAATAAATAGACCGTTGGTTTAAAAAAAATTTCTGTGTATAGAAAAACCTCACACAAAAACTCAATGTTTCGGCGTAAGGCTTTTTTTTTTCTTAATTTTGACTAAGCTAATTCTGTGGCATGAACAGTACCGGTTTCCAAGGCATGGTCTTTTATTTCTTCATAAAGGCCAGCTAAAGAGATGTACATATAAGGGTTGGAATAAAAAGATCCCAACCAGCCCGAAAGTAATGCCGCTGAGCAACAACCATCCGATAAAACTAAGGTACATCACAAAGATATCCCCTTTATAACCTTCAGTCATCCGCATTGAAATTTTTAGAGCTTCCTGGGGGTTGACATTGGGGTGATCCGCCAAAATATAAGGCGTCATGGAATAGGCAAAGGCTTTAATAATACCGGGGATAATAAAAAGCAAGGTCCATAGAATAGTAAAGAGGGTCATCCAAAGCATTCCCCCAAGTTTTCGTCCGTAATTGCTAAAGCCAGAGGTGAACATGGTTTCAATGGTAGGGGTTTCGCCTCGGTAAATGCTTAACGAGAAGTAGTTAAGACCTACCACCATGGGCAGTGTTACGAGTAAGTAAATAGGTAGAATAAGGAAGGAAAGAACATAAGAGGCAACAGAAATAATTAACAGAGCGAGAACAGTTGCACCAACGGAAATCCAATAAGTATTAGAAAATTGCTTTTTGGAAATCATTTTAATTTCCTGTCTTGTTTTCATAAAAATCTCCTTTTTATTTATTATTATATAAAAGTACAGAAGGGGGTTAAGTTTTCTGTAAATATATACCAAAAAAAGCTTTAGTGGATAAGAGTACAAAAGAATCAGGTATTCATGGTATAATAATGATTGGATGTTATCCAAAGAAGATTATCTTAAAATATAATTAATTTTAAGAATCTCCGTTTATGATAACACAGTTTAAGAAAAAGGG
>NZ_DATCHP010000030.1:0-6276 GCF_036508315.1 Acetobacterium sp.
AATGTATATTCATAGTATTTTACTATGAATTAAAAAGAACGCAAATTAATGAAAGGCTGTCTTCCCATAGAAGACAGGTATGAGAGGAGAAATTGTATGAAAATGAAACAGCTCGGCATTATTTTATTAGTATTAACAATAGGGTTAGGTGGCATTATTGGTTGTACTAAAAATGGAACAGATTCAGCCAGTTCAACACCTGATTATTCAAAACCTGTAGAAATTACCAATGTATCCTATGATCCAACAAGGGAATTTTACGAAGCCTATAATCCGGTATTTGCTAAATACTGGAAAGATAAAACAGGACAGGATGTCACAATTGTTCAGTCTCACGGAGGTTCGGGCACACAGGCTCGTTCTGTTATAGAAGGAAATGAGGCTGATGTAGTGACTCTGGCACTTGGATCTGATGTCACTGCCATTGAAAAAGCTGGACTCATTGATCCCGGCTGGAAGGATGAATTTGCAAACAACAGTGCCCCCTATACATCAACCATTGTTTTCCTGGTTCGCAAAGGAAATCCTAAAAATATTCTCGACTGGGGTGATTTAACCAAAGAAGGTATTGGGGTTATTACACCAAACCCGAAAACTTCCGGAGGCGCGAGATGGAATTATCTGGCAGCCTGGGCCTATGCAAATAAGCTTTATAATGGCGATCAACCAAAAATCAAGGAATATATCAAAGCTCTATACGGGAATGTATTGGTTTTGGATTCTGGGGCAAGAGGGGCAACAACAACCTTTGCAGAAAACGGTCAGGGTGATGTTTTACTTGCATGGGAAAATGAAGCCTATCTGGCAATGAAAGAAAGCCCGGATAAATTTGAGATAATAACACCAAGCATCAGTATTCTCGCAGAACCTTCAGTGGCAGTTGTGGATGAAGTCGCAAAAAATAGAGGAACTCAGGAAGTGGCAAAAGAATATCTTGGTTATCTGTATTCAGATGAAGCCCAGCGAATCGCAGGACAAAATTATTATCGTCCTTCAAATAAAGCCATATTAAGCGAATTTTCCAGCGTCTTTGATTTAAATGTTAATCTTGTGACCATTGATGATCCAATATTTGGCGGTTGGGATAAAGCCCAGGCTACCCACTTTAACGATGGTGGAGTCTTTGATGAAATTTACTCAAAATAAAGTTAAATAGTTTCAAAATCGATTTAAAAAAAAGAACGGAAAAGGCGTGGTGCATAACATGATTGGGTTAAAAAAGAAAAAAAGGGTGATCCCGGGTTTTGGAATTTCTATGGGGATCACAATGACGTTTTTGAGTTTGATCGTGTTGATTCCCATGGTGTCAATTGTAATAACCAGTTCGAAAATGGATATTACCCAGTTCCTTCAGATTATTACGGACCCCCGGATAGTGGCAGGATTTCGGGTAAGCCTTATAAGTGCACTGATTGCGGCGCTGATCAATTGTGCTTTTGGGGTGCTGATTGCCTGGGTCCTGGTACGGTATGATTTTCCTATGAAACGGGTAGTTGACGGTATCATTGAATTACCTTTTGCTCTGCCCACAGCGGTGGCAGGGATTGCCCTTACCGCTTTGTATTCTAATAATGGCTGGATCGGCGGTTTCTTTGCACAATTTGGAATTGCCATATCCTACACCCAAACCGGAATTATATTGGCGATGATTTTTGTCGGTATTCCATTTGTGGTCAGGTCCATCCAGCCGGTTCTGGAAAAATTGGATCCTAAATATGAAGAAGCCGCTTCTATCCTGGGAGCAGGTAGGGGAACCATATTTTTCAGGGTTATCTTTCCGGAAATCATGCCGGCCATGCTGACCGGATTTGGCCTGGCTTTTGCCAGAGCCGTTGGAGAGTATGGCAGTGTGATTTTCATTGCCGGAAATACGCCTTTTAAAACGGAAATTGTACCGCTTTTGATTATGAGTCAGTTAGAACAATTTAACTATGAAGCGGCTACGGCCATAGCATTGGTGATGTTAATAATTTCATTCGCGATCTTATTTTTCATTAATTCCATTCAAGTCTATGCCAGTAAATTTTCCAAAGGATAGGAGGTGGCAAATTGAATATAAAAAAGAATGGCATTCAAATTTTATTAATCAGTATAGCTGTGTTATTTTTGTTCGTTATGTTGATTTTGCCACTGGCTGTGGTGTTAACAAAAGCGATCAGTGATGGCTGGGCTGTTTATGCAGCGGCTTTATCCGATGAATATACCATTAAGGCGTTATCCTTAACCATGCAGGCCACCGTTGTGGCTGTGGTTGTGAACACCGCATTCGGGCTATTTGCGGCATGGACCATTACAAAATATCATTTCAAGGGTAAGCAGCTGATGACAACATTAATTGATATTCCTTTTGCAATTTCTCCAATCATTGCGGGTTTAATATTTTCCCTGACTTTTGGTCGTATGGGTTGGGCAAACGGTATTGAAGATCTCTTGAATATCAAAATTATTTTCGCGGTCCCAGGAATTATAATGGCTACGATTTTTGTAACCTCTCCATTTATTACCAGAGAACTCATCCCGGTTTTAAATGCCCAGGGGACTGAGGAAGAAGAGGCCGCAGCATTAATGGGGGCAAGTGGATTTACTATTTTTCGAAAAGTCACATTTCCTCACATTAAATGGGCTTTGTTGTATGGGATTATTCTATGTACCGCCAGAGCCTTGGGAGAATTTGGGGCCGTGTCAGTTATTTCAGGGCATTTAAGAGGCAAGACCAACACATTGCCACTGCATGTGGAAATTTTATACAATGAATATCAATTTACAGCTGCTTTCGCAGTGGCTTCCATACTTGTAATCATGGCGGTTCTTGTTTTGATTCTTCGAAATATCGTAGAATATATGGGTAAAAAAGAGGGGATTAAAGATGTATCTTGAATTAAATAATATCAATAAAAACTTCGGATCCTATCAGGCATCTAAAGAGGTTTCTTTCGGAGTAGAGAAAGGAAAATTAATTGGCCTGCTGGGTCCGAGCGGCAGCGGTAAAACCACGATTCTGCGCATGATTGCAGGACTGGAAAGCCCGGATAGTGGTGACATTATCCTGGATGGCGTGAAAATAAATGACGTTGCCCCCAGTGAACGCGGCATCGGCTTCGTATTTCAAAGTTATGCATTATTTCGCTATATGACGGTTTATGACAATATCGCTTTTGGATTGCAAATACAAAAGAAAAAGAAAAGTTTCATTAAAGATCGGGTTACCGAACTGATCAGCCTGATCGGTTTGGAAGGCCTTGAAAAACGCTATCCCCATCAACTGTCAGGCGGCCAGAGGCAGCGTATTGCATTTGCCCGGGCATTGGCTCCTAATCCTCAGTTACTCCTGCTGGATGAACCATTTGCGGCTGTGGATGCCAAGGTTCGCCTGGAATTAAGAAGCTGGCTTCGAAAAATGATTGACCGGCTTGGTATTACCAGCATTTTTGTAACCCATGACCAGGATGAAGCCATTGAAGTGGCCGATGAAATCATTGTCACCAACAATGGTAAAATCGAACAAATCGGATCACCCATTGAGATTTACAGAAATCCGGACACACCCTTTGTTGCTCAATTCATTGGACAATCCTCAGTTCTTAAAAATCACGTCGAATTAATCGGATTTGAGAATACAGAAAAGGACCTTAATGCAGTCATTCGACCAGAATACCTGAGTGTTTACAAAATAGGTGAACAGAAACAATATCAATTAGCCCTGGAAGATGGCATTGTGGAATCGGTATTCTATCGCGGGAGTTATCTGGAAATGCAGATAAGGGTGAAAGGCATGCTCTTAACCGCAAACCGTTCACTTACCGAAGCTGAGATTAAAGTCGGGGAAGCGGTCAAGGTGCTGATTTATCGCATTTACTTATTTGACGATCAGTCAACCTATTTAGCACTTAACCAGGCCATAGACGACAAAGACATGTTTTATATTTAATAAAGACAGGAAGTGGACCATCGATGAATACAAAAACCATACAGACTGATTTACTGATTATCGGAGGAGGAACCGCTGGTTGTTTCGGAGCAATCAAAGCTGCTTCAAACTCGGAACTTTCCATTAGTATTTTTGAAAAAGCAAACATTAAACGCAGTGGCTGTCTGGCCGCCGGAGTCAATGCCATTAATGCTTATATTACACCGGGACAAGTACCCCAGGACTATGTTGACTATGCGAAAACTGATGCCGAGGGGATTGTCAGAGAAGATTTATTGTTGTCCATGTCTGAAAAGCTGAATCAGGTGACCCATGATTTAGAAGACATGGGACTGGTCATCTTAAAGGATGAAAACGGCGATTATGTCACCCGGGGAAAACGTAATATAAAAATCAACGGTGAAAACATCAAGCCCTTGTTGGCAGCTGAAGTAGCCAGACACAATAATATTACTGTCTATAATCATGTTAATATTATTGGGTACCTGGTTAAGGATCAGACCATTTATGGTGCCTATGGTTTTGATATTAAGGAAAATGTTTTTTATGAAATTTTTGCTAAAAAAGTAATGTGCGCAACCGGAGGGGCCAGCGGGTTATATCGTCCCAATAATCCCGGATTTTCAAGGCATAAAATGTGGTACCCGCCTTTTAATACCGGCGCAGGCTATGCAATGGGAATATTGGCCGGTGCGGAAATGACGACTTTTGAGATGCGTTTCATTGCCCTTCGCTGTAAGGATACCATTGCCCCGACCGGGACACTGGCCCAGGGGGTGCACGCAAAACAGGTCAATTCCCTGGGAGAAATATATGAAACAAAATACGGAAATACCACATCCCAAAGGGTTTACGGCACTGTCAAAGAAACGGTGAAAGGCCGGGGCCCCTGTTATCTGGAAACCATCGGTATTGGCAAAGAAGCCGAAGAAAGTCTGATGAAGGCCTATCTGAATATGGCTCCCAGCCAAACCCTAAAATGGATGGAAGATCAGGCCGGGCCCAATGAAAATAATGTTGAGATTGAAGGAACCGAGCCTTATATTATGGGCGGGCATACGGCCAGCGGATATTGGGTGGATAACAAACGTGAAACCACTATTAAAGGTTTATTTGCCGCCGGAGATGTTGCCGGCGGATGTCCTCAGAAATATGTGACCGGTGCCCTGGTTGAGGGAGAAATCGCCGCATTGGAAGCTCTAAGACAGATTCAGCAGGAGAAACAGAAACAATCTGAACATACTGATTGCTGGGAAGGTTTTCTGACAAAAAAGAAAAAAGAACTGGAAGCTTATTTTGAAAATGAAACCGGGTTGTTTTCCGTCGAAGACTTGGAAGAAGCCATGCAGAAGGTTATGGATACCTATGCCGGTGGCATCAGCACCCATTATCAATTCAATGAAAATCAGTTGGCAATTGCCAGGGTTAAAATTGAAGAATTGGAAAATCTGACAAAAACATGTCACGTTAGTGACATCCAGGAATTGATGCATTTGTATGAGCTTAAAGAAAGACTGGTTTTATGTCAGTCGGTGATTGCTCATTTAGGCGCAAGAAAAGAAACCCGATGGCATTGTTTTGCCGAGAATCTGAGTTACCCACAAAAAAGCAATGACTGGGAAAAATACGTGAACTCGGTATGGAAAGATGGAAAATTAACGGTTTCTTTCAGAAACCTGGTCGGTAAGGGAGAAATCTATGAGCATTAAAATTAACAAGGCTGCCTGTGTGAGTTGTGGACAATGTCTTGAAGTATGTCCCGGAAATCTGATTCATTTCGACTCCGAGGAAAAAGCTTATATCAAATATCCCAAAGATTGCTGGGGATGTACTTCCTGTGTTAAATCCTGTAAAAAAGAAGCTATTCACTTTTATCTGGGCGCGGATATCGGCGGACGAGGCAGTACGGTTTATACCCAGGACAGTAATGAGATTTTAAAATGGATTATCGAAAAACCGGATAAAACACAGGAAATTATTGAAATCAATAAGAAAAATTCAAACGCGTATTAAGAACAGGTCATTGCGAATCGTTTAAAAACCAGGTAATTTGCGAGCCTGTCAGTTCATCTGAACTGACAGGCGGCTCGGGATACTTTGCAGTCACCGTGATTATTAATTAATAAGAGGAGAAAAAAATGGATCATTTAGACAGTTTGGAAGCACAAAGCATATACATTATCAGAGAAGCCTATAAAAAGTTGGGGAAGCTGGGAATGCTCTGGTCCATCGGAAAGGATTCCACGGTTTTATTGTGGCTGGCAAAAAAAGCCTTTTACGGACACTGTCCATTTCCTTTCATTCATGTGGATACCACCTACAAAATTCCTGAAATGATTACTTACCGG
>NZ_DATCHP010000031.1:0-13485 GCF_036508315.1 Acetobacterium sp.
GCAAGGTCATTGGCGGCATTTCAATGGTTGATACCTCAGCCCTAACCGGTGAATCCGTTCCACGGGAATTGGAGCCTGGAAAAGATGCATTAAGCGGTTTTATTAACAAAAATGGTGTGTTGACGGTTGAAGTAACAAAAGATTTCGGCGAATCAACGGTGTCCAAAATTTTGGATTTGGTTCAGAATGCCAGCAGTAAGAAAGCAACCACAGAACAGTTTATCACAAAATTCGCAAGGTACTATACGCCGGTGGTGGTCTTTAGCGCCCTGGCCCTGGCAATCATACCGCCACTGGTGATTCCCGGAGCCACCTTCTCTGATTGGATTTACAGAGCCCTGGTATTTTTAGTGGTATCCTGCCCATGTGCCCTAGTGATCTCAATCCCTTTGGGATTCTTCGGCGGCATTGGAGGGGCATCAAAGAGAGGGATCCTCATAAAAGGCAGCAACTACCTGGAAGCCCTAAATGATGTGGAAACCGTTGTGTTTGATAAAACCGGAACATTAACCAAAGGGGTTTTTAAAGTCACCGAAATAAATCCGGAAAATGACTATACCGAGGCAGAATTAATAGAAGTTGCGGCATACGCTGAAAGTTATTCAAATCACCCGATTTCGCTTTCATTGATGCGTGCTTACAATACCGCAATAGATAAGAATAGAATTGCAAAATGCCAGGAAATTCCGGGCCATGGAATCAAGGTGAATGTGGACGGAAAAGAAGTCCTTGCCGGCAATATCAGATTAATGGACAGTAAAAACATTAAGGTTAAAGACGTTGAGACGTTAGGAACCGTTGTCCATATCGCCATAAATAATAAGTATGCCGGTAATATTGTTATTTCAGATGAAGTAAAAGAAGACTCGGCCCAGGCAGTTAAAGCACTTAAAGCCCTTGGCATTAAAAAAACAGTCATGCTTACCGGAGATTTAAAGACTGTCGGGGACAAGATTGGACAGCAGTTAGGTTTGGATGAGGTTTATTCAGAATTACTCCCGACTGACAAGGTCGAAAAGTTTGAATTTCTGGAAAGTAAAAAATCTCCTAAAGGAAAGATTATATTTGTCGGTGATGGGATCAACGATGCACCGGTACTTGCCAGAGCCGATATCGGAATGGCCATGGGAGGTCTGGGTTCGGATGCAGCCATAGAAGCCGCGGATATCGTCATCATGACCGATGAACCATCCAAAATAGTAGATGCCATTAAAATCGCGAGAAGAACGCGCACCATTGTATTTCAGAATATCGTATTTGCACTGGGCGTTAAAGCCATATTCCTGATATTGAGTACGTTTGGTCTGGCATCCATGTGGGAAGCTGTGTTTGCTGATACCGGCGTGACGCTGATTGCTGTTTTTAATGCCATGAGAGCATTGAATACAAAAAACTTATAAATGAAAATCGAAAAATATATGGATCAGATATTTTCAATAAAAGAAAGATACTCGAAGAATACAGTCGAATTTAATTGCATCAGATAGAAATAAGTTGTAGAATTATTTTATAAGTGTAAATATTTACATGGTCACATTTATTCATTGCAATGCGTTTCCCAGTACCATTAATGCGTAGGGAATATGCAGAGACAAAACCCCTGTGCATATGATAGCAAGTCATTTATAGAAAGGATACCGACTGATATGACTCTGGAAATAATCCGAAACGATATAACAAAAATGCCTGTTGACGCCATTGTCAACGCTGCTAATAGTTCCCTTAAAATGGGAGGCGGCGTATGTGGTGCCATCTTCTCAGTTGCCGGAGCTGAAGAACTGCAAGAGGAATGCGACAGCATCGGTAAGTGCAATGTTGGCGAAGCTGTGATCACAAAAGGCTATAGCCTTCCTGCCAGGCACGTTATCCATGCGGTTGGTCCCATATGGCGTGGCGGCGATTCAAACGAGGCACTGTTTGCTTTCGACCAGGTTCTCCTCGGAGCATAAGTGTCGCTTTGAAGGCGACCCATTCGTCTCTTGAATTTGTTATCCTTTAGTTATTAAAGAAGTGGAGGATAAAATGAAAACAAACAAAACTGAATTAGTATTTATTTTGGATAAAAGCGGTTCTATGGCAGGTTTGGAAAGCGACACAATCGGCGGGTACAATGCAATGCTTAAAAAACAACAGGAAGATCCTGGGGAAGCCATTGTCACCACCGTATTGTTCGATGATCAATACGAACTCTTACATGACAGAATCAGTATTAAGGGTATCCGACCGATTACCGAGAAAGAATATTTTGTGGGTGGGTGCACTGCATTATTGGATGCCATCGGAAAGACCATTCATAAGATTGGAAACGTACAGCGTCACACCGATGAAGATCAACGGGCGGATAAGGTGCTGTTTGTGATCACCACCGACGGTATGGAAAACGCCAGTCGTGAGTACACATATGAAAAGATCAAAAAAATGATAGAAGGTCAGAAAGCAAAATATGATTGGGAGTTCATTTTCCTTGGTGCCAACATTGATGCTGTTTCCACAGCTGCAAGATTTGGCATCAGCGCTGACCGAGCCGCTAACTACAATGCAGACGGTGAGGGAACACGGCTGAACTTACCAGGCGGTCAGCGAAGCTGTCAGCTATATTCGGGCAAATAAACCCATTGCCGAGAATTGGAAAGAAGAAATTGATGCCGATTTCGCACGTCGGGAAAAAAATGGTAAGAAATAACAGTGCTTTAGGAATAGTCTGCCTTTTCGAAATTCAAGAAGTTGAAAGCGAGTAGTGATAAGTAATAGTGGAATATTATAAGTGCAGGTTTTGAATAATAGAATAGTGAATATCGAAAAATTAAAGGAGAGCCAGGGGGATTTTTCCACTCCTAACTCTTCTTTGAATTTGGGTTCTATTTAAAAAGAAATATTGATTCGTTCATGTATTATCACTATTTCCCCACACCTGTTAATACAGTCCACTCAGTTCCTGATAGAGATTTTTCGCATAAGAATCCGTCATGCCGGATATAAAATCGGTAACAAGAAGTAATCGCAAGTACAGGTTATAGTCCGGATCGTCTGTTTTTGATTTCAAATAATTTTCTTTGTAATTCTCAGAAATTAAATCGGTTAAATTTCGTTTAGCCTTGGTTTGTTTATGCAAGGGATCTTTTGCACAATCCTCTGCGTAATAGATAACAGCAGGAATAAATTTATCGAGTAATGCATTTAATATACTTTGTGCCGCCAACTCCATTTTTATGATACTTGGCGATGAGTAGACGAATTCATACATGGCACTTTTTAATATACGGATGGTTCCCCCATGAAAAGATTCGCCAAAAATATCTTTTTTAAAAGTGCCTTCCATAATTTTCGTATATGAATGGGTAAAGCCATAGGCTGCGGAATACAGAAGCCAATCCCGAACATGACTGATCCAATTTTGAAAAATCAGTATTTCTTTACTGCGTTCATTTTTAAATTGATCCTTTAATTCATTGAATTTTTCAATTAATAAGTTTGATTTTTCTATTTGCTCTTTAGTGAGCTGCTTTTCATATTTATGAAGCTCATTTTCAAAAAATTCTATAAATGTTTCAATCGAAAAAAAACCTTTTTTAAATGCATCCTCAAGATCAGCAGTGGCATAGGCAATATCATCTGCTGCTTCAAGAATAAACGTCAGCGGATGACGACAATAACAATTCTTAATATTTGTTCCGGTGTCCTCGGTGATTTTTGAAAACTCGTCGCTTTCAGATAGATAATACCCGATTTTATGGTTTTTTACGTTGGCATGTTTTCCGTTAACACTCAACGAATCAGCAGGATATTTGACAACAGTATTCAGGACTGAGGTGGTTAAGTTTAATCCAAACTCACTATCAACATGATGTAATTTTATAACCAGGCGAAGTGCCTGGGCATTGCCTTCAAAAATATATAAATCATTTTTCATTTGCGGGCTTAGAATATCACCTAATGGCTTGCCCTTATAAGCGTATTCTTCCAGGTTGTTCTTGAACCAGTCTCGGATAATGACTTCACCAAAATGTCCAAATGGCGGGTTGCCGATATCGTGAAGCAGGCCGCCACACATTGCAATGTCCCCGGCTAAGGCTGCCTGAGCCGCTGAGATTTTATATGGGGTATCTTTTTCGTAAATGGCAATATTTTTAGTGATCATTGCAGTCAATTGTTTAGCCAGTGATGATGTTTCGATTGAGTGGGTGAGACGGGTTCTGACGAAATCGCTTTTATCTAAAGGAAATACCTGGGTTTTATCCTGTAATCGACGAAAAGATGCACTGTTTATAATACGCCAATAGTCTTTTTCAAATTCACTCATATAATACTTCACAGGATCATAGGGCGGATTAATTTTTTTGCCGAGGCGTTTGTCTGTTAAAAGTTTTTCCCATTCCATTTAAAGTTCCCCTTTCAATATTGATTAATTATATCTTATCGAACCCGGTGTTACAACTAATGAAACAATACTATTATCAGTTAATTAAATAAGGTAAACTATCCATCAATTTCAAAGTCGCGGATGGGTTCGGCGAAATTTGAAGGTTCAGGGGTAAAAGCACAGATCGGTTTGCTCAGCATGAACTGTTTATCTCTGGATTGGAACTAAAGGTTAGAAATGAATTGATTAAAATCCTTGACAGTCCATTGAAAAATAGATATATTCACAGGGGTAAATCTATTCGAAAGGATTAATGAATATGAGGAATATGTTAAAAGAATTTAAAAAGTTTGCCCTTCGGGGAAATGTGATGGATCTTGCTGTAGCTGTTATTATCGGGGCCGCATTTGCTGGACTAATCAAATCGTTTACAGATGATATTATATCACCAATCCTTGGCCTGTTTGGCAAGACTGATTTCAGCAATTTTGTTTTACCGATTATGGGAGTTGAAATTCGATATGGTTCTTTTTTAATGGCAGTCATTAATTTTCTGATTATGGTCTTTGTAATCTTTATGATGATAGAGGGTTTAAACAAATTAGCTAGCTTGAGAAAAACTAAAAAAACAGAAGAGCCAGAAGTAACAACAAAGACATGTCCTTATTGCTGTACGGAAATACCGGCAAGGGCACAGCGGTGTCCCAATTGCACATCTGATCTGATGACAAAAAAAGGTTGATTTTAAACTGCATCCGATGACAACGACATCGCTGCTTTCATGGATGTTGTCTAAAAATTTAGTAAAGTAAGTCCTGGAGACAATTGTAACATCAGTTGTCTGCATCATGGCGAAAAGGCGGCAGCCTGTTCGAGCATGCAGATAACGATTTAGCATTGTCCCTGGGACGGGTTTGTCAATAATAAACTCCCCAATTGAGATTTACTCAATTGGGGAGTTTATTATTGATCTGTATTTGTAAAACAATTTGACTCTTTGCAAAGTTTATTTTATGATGCACTGAAAAAAATAAAATATTGTAAACCTGCTGGGGTGCCGCAAGGCTGAGAGAAAACTATTAAAGATGAATGATTCTTTGTTATTAAAAATGTTCGTTTTTTTTAATGTTTTTAAGGATTATTCTAAAAAAATAATGTAGAATTAAATTTGAATTAAATCACCATCTATAAACACGAATGTTTTAGGGTACCTGCAATATTTTAAAAATACTCTGAAATGTCATAAAACCGGTATTTTCAGTATTCATAAATGTGATTTTCGGCGAAAATTATTTATGAATCCGAGTGGGTTCAACTTTTTAAATTAGTTTGAATTATGAGAGAGAAGAGGATGAGAAAGAAGAGGATGAGAGTGAAAAAAATTAAAATGATGCTGCCGGCAAACCAGGAATATGTGAGTCTCGCAAGACTGACTATTGCATCGGTCGCAACTAACATGGGTTTTTCTATCGGAGACGTAGAAGATCTTCAAGTGGCAATATCTGAAGCCTGCACAAATGCTATTTGTCATAGCATAGTCCCAGAAGCTACTTACGATTTAACCTATATTATCGGAAAAAAAGATTTGACTTTTACTGTTAGTGATACAGGGATTGGTTTTGAACCCGATTTGGTAAAATTACCTGGTGACAATGAAGATGCATTGGCAAGTGGCTTCGGTCTTTTTGTTATTGAAACATTAATGGACTCGGTTGAAATAGTGAGTAAAAAAGGAGTAGGAACCTCCATTACCATGGTTAAAAACCTACCATCAGAGATTCCAACTTTGGTACCTATTCCACACCGATCATGGTCAACGAAAATACAAGACACTGTTGAAAATTTATATGGTGGATTTGCATTCAAAAATAATTTAAGTATCTAAATTGATATGAAATCTGAGTCTCTGGGAGGATATCCTCCCAGAGATCTTTTTTTATCAAAAAACTTAGTCATTCGGTGAGTATTCTGATTGATTCGATATCCCATAAACAGACAGCGAAGCTAACGATACTTTCGCAATTACTTAGTTCCATTTTTATTAATTGTATCCTTAAATGCAAATAGCCGCCGTGATAATTCTCACAGCGACTAAAGATGTCAGATTGAATTTTTGATTTATAACCTAAAGATGATTATGCTAACAATTTTGCCAGATCAGCTTCCGGTGTTGAAATGGCTCCGATATTATATTTTTCAATCAGTACATTCAGTACCTTTGGTGAAATAAATGCCGGCAGTGAAGGTCCGAGTAAAATATTTTTTATGCCCAAGGCTAAAAGGGTTAATAAAATAACAACCGCTTTTTGTTCATACCATGAAAGCACCATGCTCAGCGGTAAATCATTGACGTCACATTCAAAGGCACCTGCCAGGGCAACGGCTACCTGAATAGCTGAGTAGGCATCATTACATTGTCCCATATCCATGATTCGGGGCAATCCGCCAATGGTACCGAGATCTAAATCATTGAACCGGTATTTGCCGCAGGCAAGGGTCAGAATAATGGATTCTTTTGGCGCTTTTTCCACAAATTCGGTGTAATAATTTCGTCCGGTTTTTGCACCGTCGCAACCGCCAACCAGGAAGAAGTGTTTGATATCCCCGGCCTTTACCGCCGCAATGACCTTATCGGCAACAGATAAAACAGTGCCATGTCCGAAACCGGTCATTAATGTTTTTCCGCCATTAATCCCAGTTCTTTCCTGGTCTTCTTTGTATCCGCCCAGTGCCAGTGCTTTTTCAATGACCGGGGTAAAGTCTTTATCTTTTCCGATATGCACCATTGATGGGTATTGAACCACATCGGTTGTAAAAACACGGTCCGCATAGCTATCTTTTACCGGCATCAGACAGTTGGTGGTAAACAGAATCGGGGCCGGAACGTTGTCAAATTCTTTTTGCTGATTCTGCCAAGCCGTCCCAAAGTTTCCTTTAAGCTGTGGATATTTTTTAAGCTCAGGATATGCATGGGTCGGCAGCATTTCGCCATGGGTATAGATATTAATGCCTTTGCCTTTTGTCTGTTCCAACAGCAAATGTAAATCACGTAAATCATGGCCGGTGATAATAATAAAAGGTCCTTTTTCAATGGTCATTGTCACTTCAGTTGGTATTGGTGTACCATAGGTTTCGGTATTGGCTTTATCTAAAAGTCCCGTACAGGCAAGATTGACGGTTCCAGTTTCTAAAACAAGGGGCAGTAATTCTGCCATTCCCATGTCTGAACCCACAGCTACCAATGCTTGATAGAAAAAGGCATTAACAACAGGATCTTTATAGCCTAAAACAGCTGCATGATGAGCGTAGGATGCCATGCCTTTAACACCTAAAAGAATTAATGTTTTTAAGGAACGAATATCTTCATTTTCTTCCCATAACCTGGTCATATCATAGCTTTTGGCCGTGGGATCAAGATCCGTTTTCATTTTTTCAATACAGGCCACCATGGCGTCCAGGCTTTCTTCGTCAAAGCTGACATTGGTTACTGTTGTAAATAAAGCCTTAACAATACAGTTATCGGTTGCATCGGTTGCTTTTGTATTTGTTACTGCACGGGCCAAACCAATGGCTGCCCCTACTAAATTATCCTGGAGATCTGCCACTGGAGCTGTTTTACCGCACACTCCTTTGACTTCACAGCCGGTGCCTTTTGCCGTTTGTTCACATTGAAAACAAAACATATCTTTCATTATTTTTACCTCTTTCTAAAATATTATTAAGCATTTAAAAATGCCTTATCTCGTATTGCTACGAGGCAGATTGTTGACAAATCCTAATTTCAAGGACATTATCGATTTCTTGAACTAAGCATACAATAATCCAACCAAAAGAGCTGTTGCATATGCAACATATAAAGAATTTATTAAAAATAAATTTGAAGTATTAAGAAAAGTTTAATTATTTATGTTTGGGTGAGAAAGTCTGGAAGATATGGCATCTCCTGGGGATTTATAGACTAAAAGCCAAACATATCAGAATTATTTTTTCCCGAATGTATTATGTTTAAAAATTTAGGGTATGATAAAAAGAAAGACGGGAATATTTTTGATATACAAATTAATTAAGAAAAGGAGATTTAAAATGAAAGCTATTGTTGATAAAGAAACCTGTATCGGATGCGGACTCTGCGAATCGGAATGCCCTGATCTATTTGAATTGGATGAAGACAGCATAGCAATTGTCATGGTAGATGTGGTTCCGGAGGAATTTGAATCCTGTGCATTAGAGGCATTGGAGGAATGTCCGGTAGATGCAATAACCCTTGAATAACATTTCTGTTATCAGCTATTGCAAAACTGGCGGCAGTCAATGGCCCGACCCAATTGAGATTGACTCCATTGGGTTTTTCTTTGCTTTTCCAAAGCAAATGTCTGGATAGATTATACTAAATAAGACAGTTTCTATTGGAATATGTTATAATGAAAGTTAAAGAAAACAGATAAGAAAAAAATATTAGAATAAGCAGTCGCTATTGTTTCAGGGAAAGGATTGTAGAAATTGAGTATACTAAAAAACATTTCATCGCCAAAGGATATTAAAAAGCTATCTTATAGTGATCTTGATAACCTTGCAGATGAACTTCGAAATAAAATTCTTGATACAGTATCAAATAACGGTGGGCATTTAGCATCTAATTTAGGTATCGTCGAAACAACCATTGGGATCCATCGGGTTTTTGATGCCCCGACGGATCAAATTGTTTTTGATGTTGGTCATCAAAGTTATGCTCACAAGCTGCTAACCGGAAGACAAAATGAATTTAATACGCTGCGTCAATGGAAGGGTATCTCGGGCTTTACAAATCGTGAAGAAAGTATTTATGATCCCTTTGGTGCAGGACATTGCGGAACATCCATTTCCGCCGCATTAGGTTTAGCCTCAGCGAATCACCTGGATGGAAATGAAAACTATGTTATTGCCATTGTCGGTGATGGTGCATTTACCAACGGTATGATTTATGAGGCCTTGAATAATTGCACCAAGAATCATTTGAAACTGATTATTATACTCAATGACAATGAAATGTCAATATCCACCAATGTAGGGGGGTTATCAAGGTATTTAACTAAAATACGAATAAGCCAAAAGTATTTTAATTTAAAGTATAAAACCCAGTCGTTTTTTGAAAAAATACCTTTAGTAGGAGGGGGCTTAGTCAGTGGAACCAGAAAAATCAAGAATCATGTCAAAAATGTAATCGTGATTGAAAACTTTTTTGAACATCTGGGAATTGATTATCTCGGCCCTGTTGATGGAACGGATATTAAAAAAATAGAAACAGTACTCAATGAAGCAAAAAATAAGAATGAATGCTGCCTGGTTCATGTCCAGACGATTAAGGGCAAAGGGTATCAACCGGCAGAGGATAATCCGGAAAATTATCATTCGGTAGGGGCTTTTGATTTAGAAAAAGGGGTTGACGACAAAAAAAAAGATCGGAATTTTTCTTCGGTATTTGGAGAAATACTCTGCCAAGAGGCTGAGGAAAATCAATCAATTTGTGCAATTACAGCGGCTATGACAGGTGGGACAGGATTGAATGGGTTCAGAGCAAAATATCCCGAAAGGTTTTATGATGTGGGAATAGCGGAAGAGCATGCTGTTACTTTTTGTGCAGGCCTTTCAGTGAATCAGAAAACCCCGGTTTGCGCCATCTATTCAACATTTATCCAGAGAGTTTATGATCAGCTGATTCATGATGTTGCCATCCAGAAACTGCCGATGGTTATGGCACTGGATCGATGCGGGCTGGTACCCGGTGATGGGATTACCCACCAGGGAATTTATGATTGTACCTACTTAACCTCAATACCGGGAATTGAAATATTCAGTCCGGAGACATATGATGAAATGAGCCAGGCCTTTCAATATGGGTTCAAAAGTAAAAGCTTAGTGGTTATTCGTTATCCTAAAGGATCAGAATTACGCTATGATCGCAGCCATTATATTTCCTGCGGCGAACTGAGCTATTGTGATTTTTCACCCGATAACTATGATGCCGTCATTATTACTTATGGGAGAATTACTAAAAATGTCCATGATGCCATTGAATTAATAAAAGATAAGGTTCATGTTCGTTTGGTAAAACTGGTGAAGGTCTATCCCCTTGATTTCGAGAAAATATTTTCAGTCATTGAGTGCGCAAAAATGGTTTATATTCTTGAAGAAGGTATCAAAAGCGGAGGCATCGGCGAAAAACTGGCATGTGAATTTGCTCAGGATGATCGTATGCAATCAAAAAAAGTGGTGATTCGTGCCATTGAAAACCCCTTGATGGAGCAGGGCGATTTAACATCGCTTTACGCATGTTATGGATTTTTACCTGAACAAATTGCTGCTGAAATTTATGATGTTTATCAAACCGGCACAAATTTAAATTAAGGTCTGCACTATCACTTTTCACTTTATAATCTGGTAAAATTACAAAAAAACCATCCCTGAAGCAGGGATGGTTTTTAAACGTTTCCGATTGATTTTTATTTTGCAGGTTTTAAATCGACGTTATTCCTTTAAATCATAGTCATCCAGAAAATGATGCTTTTTTCCGTCTTTTTTATAGGCAATGATGGTTTTGAGATTAACATTCTCAACACATTTAAAAATATTGGCCTCAATGTAGGGGCTGGTATTCTTGAATTTTTTGATGAGGGTTTTCATTTCCTGGCGCTTCGAACCACCACCCAAATTATCGCACATTGTGCAGTTTTCGGTAAATCGGCAAGCACATTGTATGAACTCAAGGTCGTTATGATGTTTCCAGTGAATGATAGCTTCCTCTCGGACTAAGTACATGGGTCGAATCAGTTCCATATTCTCGAAATTATTGCTTCGCAGTTTTGGCATCATCGTTTGAATCTGTCCGCCATAAAGCATGCCCATTAAAATGGTTTCGATAACATCATCGTAATGATGCCCCAGGGCGATTTTATTACAGCCTAGCTCCTGGGCCTTACGGTATAAATGACCCCGTCTCATTCTGGCGCAAAGGTAACAAGGCGATTTATCAATATCAGCCACTGACTCAAAAATCTGAGTTTCAAAAATGGTTGCTTCAATATTTAAAGTTTTTAGATTATTCAAAATTCTCTGTTTATTAATGGGATTATAACCGGGATCCATGACAAGAAAGACCACTTCAAAATTAAACTTATTATGTTTCTTGAGTTCCTGAAAAAGCTTGGCCATTAACATAGAATCTTTGCCACCGGAGATGCACACTGCAATTTTGTCGTCTTTATTTACCAGCTGATATTCATTAATTGTTTTAGTAAAACGACACCAGATACTGTGGCGAAATTTCTTTTTTATGCTTTTTTCGATTGCTTCATATCTTACCATTGACTGCTCCTATTTATATGTGAGATTACTGTAACATGTATCAAATATTTTTAAAAATTCATGGATCTCAATTTCTTCCGTTAAATGGCAAAGGCTGATTCGCCATGAACTTCGTGCCTGTTCCCGGTTACCAGTCACAGCGAACACGGACCTTGAAGGTGTGTTTTCTGTTGAACAGGCTGATTTTGTAGAAACGCAGACATCATAACTGCTAAGCATTGATTGAAATGTTTTTGCTTTTACCCCTTTAATGCTAACATTAAGAAAATGGGGAAGTGAATAGTGGGTACTGTTAATATGGACCAGAGGATATTTTTTTAGTGCACTTTTCAGCATTTCATTTTTCTGTTTTACCAGTTGAAATTTTTCTTCACTATTTTCATAACAGAGTTTCAATGCCAGGGCTGTTGTCGCTGCCCCTGCGGTAACAGGGGTTCCGCTTCGGTAGATACTGGTGCTGATCCCGCCGTGAATTAATGGTTCTAAAATGACATGTTCGTTTCTAAGCAATACCCCCATTCCTTTAAGTCCGAAAAATTTATGAGGGGAAAAAGTAACCAAATCCATATTATCTAAATTGATTGGAATTTTTCCAACAGCCTGGGTAGCATCCACATGAAAATGGCAGTTGGGATAATTTGTCAGTATTTCACCTATTTTCTCAACAGGCTGACGCACCCCTAATTCACTGTCGACATAAACGATGGAAACTAATATGGTATCATTTCTAAGTAATTCCTTTAAATGGTCTATATCTACGGTGCCGTCTTTTTTTACCGTCACTAAATCAATTTCATAACCCAGGGACTGCAGCCAGGTTAATGAACCACTGGTTGAAGAGTGTTCCAGGGAAGTCGAGATAATATGTTTGCCATTTTCCCGGTAGGTTTTAGCAACACCTTTTATAGCAAGATTATTTGCTTCACTGGCGCCTGATGTATAAATGACTTCCATATCAGAACATTCTAAAATTTCTTTAATTTCTGCAGTGGATTCTTCAATTATTCGGTTAGCTTGCTTTCCGGCACTATGTTTTGCATTGGGATTACCGTAATATTTTTCACTTATCGTACTGAAAGAATCCAGAACTTTATGATTAACAGGTGTATCCGCTGCATAATCCAGATAAATCATAAATCTCCAATCATTGACTTTAATTTTTATATGGCCATGTTCTCAATAATAGCTATGAGAGTGGCTTATCAGGTGCTTTGTTTAATAGAAATAGCATTTATTGCAAAAATATGCAATGCGGTTGAAAATGAAAAGTTAACCCGAGGTTAACATTATAATTATACTATAGAAATAGTATAATTTACATTAAAGAGTCAGTAATTTGGAAATAACTTTAATCGAAGAAAAAGGGCATTCATTAGAGAACTCTCAAAAATTCAGAAGTGCTCTAACGAAATTTGAAGAATTTGGTGGTTTGAAAATATTAACTCACTGAGACCCGGCAAAATAGTTAATGGCATCACTGATTGTAAGAAGTTCTTCCGTAGGGATATAGGGAGTATAAACACTGGTACTGGTACCAGTATCGTCAGTGCCGGATGTTGTTCCATCAGTGTTGGCAGTTTGTTTTGGGCCATAAATAAACGCATGTAGTGCAATCACATTATCGGCAAGGGTATTTGGGACAACATAGGAAACGTTGTTAATCATAGCATCACGAACAAATTGGTCCGTAGGGACGCGAAAATTCAAAAATTCCTTATTATTTGAACCCAAAAAAGCCTTGGCATAGGTGGTGATCTCTTTCAGGGAAAGGGTCGTGTTAACAT
>NZ_DATCHP010000032.1:0-16216 GCF_036508315.1 Acetobacterium sp.
GAAGAATTTAACATCGCATATAATAAAAGGTATAAGGTAGAAAGGCGATTTGCCACCATGGTTAGAAACCATGGACTGAGAAGATGCCGATATCTCAGAATCAAAGGGGCAAAGATCCATATTACCATGGCAAACATGGCCTTCAATATTATAAGGATGGTTACTTTGTTGTACCTTGAAAAAGAAATGGTGACCATTTAAAAGAAAAAACATCGATAAGGGTCTCCAACTATTTGATGCAACTGTCTTTTACCAACTAATACCAAAAATCAACTGCTAATCCGGACTTTTCTTTTTAACTCCATGAATATTCATTCATGGTTTTGGGAAACGTTGAATTTTTGGCCGTTTTTCGGAGGTTTCGCAGGCACCGGTAGTTTAAAGACTTCTTTTATACCCGTTTTGTTTGTCCTATCAAATTCTATTTGGCATGATAAATTTGGTAATTTCCCCATGACATGGGCCGTTTCGTTTGTCATGTCATCCAGGCAGGTTAGTCATTTTCTTCTTCCCCAAACCATTCGATTTCATATGACTTCTCCAATAGATAATCACCATATCCCCAGCCGATATCGGCAGAGCTTGCGACTAAATCATTGATTCTTTCCTGATATTTTAAATTGATCGATTCGGTACCTTTGGCATTTAATTGGTTTACAAATTGTTCATACATTCTGGTAAGACTATTGTAAAAAGGGCCATCAATATCACCATAGGCATTCGTAAACTCATTTCCACACTCGACATAGTAAAGCATCAATTCAAGGCTCATTTCATCATCGCCAATCTTCTTAATATCCGTGATCAATGCCTTGGCTGATTTCAAAAAAGACATTGTTGGATTAGAGCGGGGAAAGAAAAGATCGTACATTTTAGTTTTGTACTTTTTTAACAACTCGTTTTGATAGTCTTCTCCCCTCAATCTCAGACACAAGATATCTTTCGCCTTTTCATCGTTTTTGTATAGGCTGACAATGATTTCGACAAGCTGTTTCTGATCAATCTTATTTAATTCTTTTTTTAGTTCTGTTACTGTCAACGGTTTAATCATCTGTATCTCCTTTAATCATTGTGTTTTTATTAGTTAAGTTGAATAAGTTAAGTGACCGGTTCGGCCCAGTCGTTGACCCCAATTGCATTAAGCTGCTTTTTCATTTCTTTTCCAATGTTTGGCAAGCTTGTAAGTTCAGCATTCTCAATCTGATTATATTCATTCATTCTCGTTCTCCTTTCAAATTGGAACTCAATAAAAATCGTAAACAGCTCAGTCATCAGTGGCAAACTTTCGAACAATAAGGCTATTGCTATCTATAATGGAAAATACAAATGTCTAGTTACATTAAATTTCAAACTAGAAATACCTATGATATCTCAATAAGTTAAGTTGAATAAGTTAATGGTGTCAGGCACACAATTTATTAAAAAGCATGCAAAGCCGGGAAGCGTTTCTACTTGACCCAAGTCACAGAATTCGTTTTGTTTATACGCCTAAACACTGTTCCTGGATGAATCAGATCGAGATATGGTTTGGAATCATCAACCGCAAGCTTCTGAAGCGTAAAAGCTATTCTTCCATAGCGGAATTAATGCAAAGTATCCAGAAATTTGTGGAACATACGGCACATCCATTTAAATGGACCTATGCAGGCGTACCATTAACAATTTAATTCATAGAAATTTGCGCAATGCTGTACTAGTACCGTCAATAAGTTTATAAGTTAATGTCAAGCACCGGTCTCTCAGGCACCGGTCTCTCCAAACTTGCTGTTTATTATTTACTTATTTCTACTCTATTCCTTCCAAATTCTTTTGCTTTATATAAAGCATCATCAGCTCTCTTCATGACTGAATTAATCTCTTCTTCAGGCATATATGCAGCAACTCCAAAACTTGCTGTTTTCCATACAATTATAGGAAATTTGTGTTCTTCAATCTCTCTTCTTAAGTTATTAGCAAGAGCTTCAGCTCCTTCGATATTTGTTTCGGGACATATGATCAAAAATTCCTCCCCACCCCATCTCCCTATAAAGTCAGTTGTACGAATATTTTTTTTTAAAATATTCGCAAATTCTTCCAGAATTATATCTCCGACTTTATGACCATAGGTATCATTTACTTCCTTAAATTTATCAATATCAAGCATGATAATTGAAAGAGAATAATTATACCTATTTGATCTTTTAATTTCTAATCTGAGTAGATCTTCAGTTTTTTGACGATTATATATCTGGGTGAGTTTATCTATACTAGAAAGTGTTATCAGTTTATTTTCCCTAATTTCTATAGCATCTGACATTTCACCTATACTTTCAAGTATCTTCGTGAATTCAATTATTTTATTAGATGGATATTCTATTTTATAATTTCCTTTACTGATTTTTTCAGTTATGCTAATTATCTCACTTAGAGGTTTTAATAATTGTCTCAACAAAGCATAAAGAATTAAAAAAAGCACTAGGGAAAAAATCACAATAACAGGAATAAACCGAATCATGCTATTAATGAAAATATCATTAACGGTATTCATATCAAAACCTGTCCCGATATAAGCAATTATTTTGCCATCGAAATCTTCAATGGGGTAAAAGGAAAATCCCATTTCCCTATTATTTATTTTCAGTGTTTTAAATATAATATTCCCACTTTCAGAGGTACTGAAAATATTTCCGAAAGCATTTTCATCAATGTTTAAGGTAGATAATTTCACTCCATCTTCAGCCAATATTACAATTTCCTTATTAACTGAATTTTTAATTTTGTCCAGAATTGAGTCTCTTAATTCTACCGTGACCACTGTAACTCCCTTGGGTTCACCAGAATATACCCTGTCAATCCCTTTCAAAAATAATCTTTCATCCTTTAAAGCTATTACTCCGAGTGGCTCAATGCTTGAAAATTTGTTTTCATCGCTGATCATGTAATGGATATAGTTCTCTCTCCCTGTATCCATAAAACTGTTTTCAATACCGGGTACATCAGACAATGGTGTCGCATTCCCATCAAAAAACGAGACATTTATATCCGAAATACTTGATGCATATAAAGTCTTACTGAGTATTCTGCTTAATTGAAACGATAATTCCTTATATTTAAAGGCGCTCATATTCTCAAGTTCAGGATTACTGATATCAAATGCACTCTCATAATTAAAATCTATATATTTCCCATTCACAAATGCAAAATGTGTTGCCGGGTAATTTACAACAAACCTTGCATCTTTTGCAATGCTGTCTTTTTCAGCATCCAAAAATTGCTTGGCCGATTTGACAGAATAACTGTTTTCGGAAATCAAACGTTCCTTTATGTCTTGATAATAAATCCTTTCAAAATAAAAAAACATGAAAAGCGAGAAAATAAAAAAAACCAAAAAGCTAACTATCATTATTGCTTTTCTAAATGAAATTCTTCCCATAGCAGTCTCCTTGGTATTAATTTAATAACACATTCCTTTTTTATATCAATTTAATTCAATATAATTTTTCCACTGATTATATCTTTCTTTATTTGAGCAAGTTTTTCTAATGTGCCATCAGATAATTTATCGCTCGTATATTTAAACTCACTTGTGTCAATACCGCCATTAGCAATATTGAATTCAAGTATTCCTGATTCCAGTTCCCCTTTCACTGCCAATTCTATAGTAGTATAAACTGCAGTATCTATTCTTTTCATCATACTTGTGATTACAGTCCCCTTTGCAATATAATCCTGATCATTGTCAACACCTATTGCATATACTCCTTTTTCCTTACAGGCTTCTATCGCCCCTATCCCAGTTGAACCAGCTACTGTATAGACCACATCAGCTTTCTGCTCTATTAGCTCATTAGCCAGTTCATATCCTCTGTTAGGAACAGCAAAAGGGTTATCTCCATCAATAATTCTTGAAATAATCTTAACTTCGGGATTAGCATAAACTGCTCCCTGTTCATAACCTTTTTGAAATTCTCGAAATATATCAGTATCTTGAGCCCCAATATATCCTATAATATTTGTTTTTGTATTCATGCCTGCAACAGCTCCTACAAGAAAAGAACCCTCATTTGTCTTAAAAGTAAGAGAAGTTACATTTGGTTCAGAAACAACTGAATCAATAATTACAAACTTTACATTTGGATATTCCTTTGAAACCTGTTCACAAGCATCTTCAAATAGAAATCCAGTAGCTATTACAAGGTCATATTCTTCCTTAGCATACTGCCGTAAATGATTCGCTCCAAATTCCATTTCAGTTTCAATAGTGGTGGCAGGTTCAATATAACTATATTCTATTCCAAGTTTTTCTTGAGCAAGTCGGATGCCTTCATATGCTAAATCATTATATGATTTGTCGCCCAAACCTCCTATAGATAATACAATACCTACCTTGAATGGCTTGTCAGCCTTAATTTGTTCTGATTCTTCACTATCAATAGGATTCTTTTGATTCTCTTCTTGATTTATTGTAGAACATTGAGTAAAGGTAACTGTCATTAGGATACATAGTATAACAATAAGAAACTTTTTAGTTTTTGACATAAGATCCGCTCCTTCTTAAAACAAATATGAACAATAGTACATTAATAGGATTAAACAACCAACCTGACAACGTTTACGCATATCATTCCTAATACAATATCATCTATGATTGGCATTAGGTTTATCGACATAAAATTTTTGGGCTTTAGCCTTATCGTCTATAAAATAAGAATTTAAAAAAGTTTAAACCTTGTAATTTCTTTTAACTCAAATATTTTAATTTGGGCTCTTTTATTCACATCATGCTCCAATGACAACATAAACCTGATCGATCAGTGCGGTGTCAATCGTATCCCCTGGAGAGTTTTAAAAAACGGCGGGTTCAAAACCCGGATGTAGACTGATTTTAAAGCCGTTGATCTAACCATTCACAAAAGCTAAATTTGCGAAGCGATAAATAAAGGGCTTCCAGAAATAAAATACCACCATCCTCCCTAAGTTCTTATACTTACATTGAAAATTGTACATGCACACCTGGCTTGTTTCCTCTTGCATCCAGCCTGATCCAATGGTCCTCCAAAAAACCGCATTATAAGCATGGACACAATATCCCAGGGAATCATCATCGGAAAGGGTGATATGCTGGAAACAGAAACCCGTTGGAATATTCTGAAACCGAAGCAGTGCAGCCAGCAAATTTGCTTTGGCATGGCAAATTCCCGTTTGGTGGATGAGCACATCCGATGCGCTCGCCGTAATGACCCTGGCATTGCAGTCAAAGGAATGAGGAATTTCATCTCTGACAAAGTGATAGGCAACTTTTGCCTTTTCAACCTCCGACATCTTTAGTGTGAACAGCTGGAACTTAAGTGTGCCTGGCACCGTCAGACGCCAAGGCTGATGCGCCGGTCCCCTTCCAGGTAAAAGGTATCGTTGAGGTGCACCAGTTTAAGTATCATCTGAAAACCTATCTGGCGGCCGATCAGTTTCACCCCGGCAGCATCGGCTATCAGGTGATTGCAGAGGAGCTTGATCGTGTTTTAAATGGCATCGATTAAATATAATTATTCAGAATAGATGCTACCTCCGATGAATTCACGCAATATTGAATTAAAAGGGACTTTCTCAGTATTCATTGGCTCACAGAAGGCAAGTATATTAAGCAAACGGTCCCTTGTCTTCACATAGGGGCTGTTATCCGTAATTTTATTAAGGGATGCTTCGGCAAAAATTTTCAAGGCATTTAATTCGTAAAGAAGGCTCGAATTAAACATCACGTCAGATTCTTCCTGAAATTTAAACACGTTTATATACTCCCTGCGCCGTACATTTTCCCATTGATCCAGCGTATCCTCTGGATGCGTACCACGGAATCGGTCTCCTCTGACGATTCGTCTGATCAGCCGCACTTCAGAACTCGGCACTCTGTTTTCCAAGTCGATATTTAATTGAAAAAGCGAACTGAGGTAGACTTTAAACAGCATGTTCCTGTTGATACCCAAAAACAATACCGGATTCAATGCATGGATCCCTTCGACGACAAGTATTTCATCGTGCCTTACTTGGAGTCGTCTTGTTTGGGTGGAACGATGGCCGGTTTTAAAATCAAAGATCGGTGTTTCAATCGTTTTTCCATCTATCAGTTCGGTGAGCTGCTGCTGCAAATAGGGAAGATCCAAAGCTTCCATGCAGTCGAGATCCTGCTTGCCTGCCTCAGTAAGCGGAGTCTCTTCCCGATTCACAAAATAATCATTTAAAGAAAGCGTAACCGGCTTTAATCCGTTCACACTTAACTGTGTCGATAATCTTTGCGCAAATGTAGTCTTCCCGGAAGAGGATGGTCCTGAAATCAGAAGTACACGCAGGGCCCGCTTCTGTTGAAGAATCATAACGGCAATATCTGATATCTCTTTTTCATGCAGGGCTTCGGCCATTCCCAGCAGCTTCAGGCTGGCGCTGCTGGCGATATAGTCGTTAACATCATTAAGCAATTCGATATTAATATTTTTCAGCCATTGCTGGGTCTTATCATACATTGCCGACAGTTTATCGGGCGGAATCAACGGGGTATTGAGATCGCGGCGAATGTCTCCAAAGTCTACAATAAAACCGCCCGCATACGGAATAACACAGAACGGATCTATATCTTTAACGCTTGTTTCGCAGGGATAAATCATTTTAACAACATAGCCATCGGCCTGATAAAAGTAGTAGCCTCCCTCATGCTTCAAAAAGTCAATCTCAGGATTTCCCAAAATCCATTCTTTTAGTTTCTTTTCAATCTGATAGACTTCTCTTATTGAAATGGCGGAATCTTTAAACCTGCAAAACACTCCCTCAATAATTGAATAAGCGGTTTTAAGGCATTCTTGAGGAAAAAGTTGCCTAATTACAATGATCAATCCAAGCTTACAAGTCTGACGACTTTGAATCAGATGCGTTTCTGGCATAGCCACACCTTCTTTCTATTTAATTTATTGTTAATTATCCTTAGTTTGAGGCACAGGTTTCACTGCTCATCCCTCAATTTTACTTGTATAAGTATCTCAGTTAACTGTAAAGCCCTCGTTTTCATAAGCCTTTACTTGTAGCATTTATATGTTGGTGTCAGGCACAGGTGTCTAAGCTCCAAGGCTAACTACGGGTGGTTGGTCTTCCTTTCCCGGCGGGATTCGCACCCACTATATGATACGACCTGGCTCGGCCGCACTGCCTTGCACCGAAAGTGATGATAGACTCCTCCTCGAGTTCTCAAGAAAGGAAGTTCTTAATTATCTACTTGTATTTATTGGTTCCTTTATTTATTCTTACATGTATAACTTTGTTGTCTGACGTAATTTCATATGAAAATCTATGAACCATACTGAGATGGTAAACTAGTTTATCAAATACTGTAATTTCTCTTTTTCCATTATCAAACTTTCTAAATACTCTAACATAATCATAATCACCAGACTTACCTTGCCCGAATCCATGCCCAACCTCATAGTAAAGTTGTAGATGCTCTTGAATACAATATTCTCCATCTGTCTTAAATATTATCTCCATATCAATTTTTGTCATCAAATCACCCTTTCCAATCCTATTTTCAGAACTTTTCTCAAGGTCCTTTATTGGCTGCAAATTATAAGTTAAGTTGAACACTTCGCCAATAAGGTCTATTAAATTATTTCACCCCTAAACCCGATACTCCCCATTCTCCTCCGCTTAAACTCTGCATTTCATTTTCTAATATGGTTCTGTTTTTCCTTGGCGTAAATCGGTATGGTTTATTTCACCATTTACATCTGATCTCATGCGAAAATGTTCTCTACTATAAAATGAACTTTGATAGCTAATCTAACGATTTGACAAGCATAGATTCTTGCTCTAAACGGACTTTTTTTACAATTAAATAATCAAGACAATCCACACAATCCAGCAGTTCGTTTTTAATAGTCAGTGACTTTAGTTTTTTTACATATTCCGCTGTTATCGAGGCGGTCATGTATTTATATTCTACTAGTTCAGTTGAGTTCATCCGAAATGGCTTGATCCCATTCAAAACTTCACGTCTTAGACGCGCTAACATGCTAAATCCTCCATAATCTATGTCGCCCCAGTGTTCCCAAATGCAGGTCTTTGACATCTTTTCCTTAATAGCAAGGAAGAACAGCTTTTTAGAAGGGCTATACTGTCCCGCATGGTAAAGAACAAGTTCATCATCCGTCATGCTTTTTTGAATATATTCAAAATAATTCGCTCGATTTTCAATGGTCAAAATTCGTTTTACATCAGGTGAAATAATTAATTCCCCCCTTACCAAGTCAGATATACTGATGCTGCTTCCAAGACGAAGCGGAGCAAAAGCAACCACTTTTGATTCAATCACCAGACTGAGATTTCCACAAAATTCAAATATTTCAGGATATTTGACAATCCCAACCTGCCGAAGTAAATCCCCATCACGTGTGTCATCATCACACTCCAAGTACGTTCTTAGAATACTGATGATACGAGACCTTGCCGACTTCTCAAATTTCTTTGAGTCACCAAAACACTGTATCGAAAATACTCTTTCGGTAATTTCAGTTTCATTCATCCTATCAATCCCACAGATAGCTTTAAATAGGAGATGTCGTTCCTCTTTATCAGTAGGAATAGATCTGCCAATACTACGTCTTTTGGAAACTGTAGCATAAGCATCCTGAAAATAGGATTTGAACCATGGAGATGACACCTGTTTATGCATATCCAGAAGCTCCATACAGATTTCATCTACAACATCACTTTTAGATTTACGCTCGGCACTAGCATATACAAATCCAAGATCATCCGTATTTAACCACACTTTTGAAATGATGTGATCACGTTCGCCTTTCATCCATTCAAAAGATAGCAAATTCAATTCAGCCAAATCTCTTACTGCTCGATTTACAGAAATGCGCCGCTCACTTTGCTCAATATCATAATATGGAAAATCACTTTTGCCATCATCGTAGAAATGTAAAAGAATTCTACGCGTTTGTTGCTTCTTGTCTCTGAAAGAATTACTTCGCTCATATTTGTCAAGTAATGCCCAAAGTATGTTTTTCTGAATTTTATCACTCATTTATTATTCCCTCAATTTGTTTTGGATCAAAACTCCGAACGCAAGTGTGTTCTCCGTTTCTCAAAACACAGAGATTCTTATCGACAAGTGTTGCAATATCGCCCATTTTATCAGGAGGAGCCGATAAGATGACTTGAAACTCAAACTTCCGTAACAGTTCAATACTCCTGACGATTCGTTCACCATCCATTTTTGAAAAGGCCTCATCAAAAATAATCAGTCGAGATGTCTTATAGCTTTTTTCTCTTCCCACACGATACAGTTGAGCGAAGGAAGCCAGTACAGCGATGTAAAAAGGCGTTTGTGTCTCACCACCAGATTTTTTACCAAGTGTTCTTGATAACCGTTGCGATACACCATCATTCCCTACCACTTCAAGATCAAAATCAAGATATGTACGGTAATCTGTAAACTCATGCACACGTTTTTCATATTCAACGCTCCCCTTTGAACCGCCAGTTCCGTCTTCGTTGGTAATTATTGCAAATAAATCTGCAATTTCATCCTTATACTTCGCATTGAATTGTCCTGAAAGCAGATTATATCCCCCCTGAAGAAGCATTTCATCTACAATCATGTCATAATAACGTTTATATTCTGATTTAGGTATAATACGAAACCGATAGGTATCTTCACCGAAAGAAGCTCCCTTCAATGCAACATTTAATTCGTCAATTTGGCGTTTGGCATTGTTTATATTGTTTTGTAATCGACTCAGAAAGTCTTCCTGGAATTGCTCAAAGGCCTTTGAACGAGCATCAGTAATTCTAGCTAAATAGTCCGATAATTTATTATCGGTGAGCTCCAGCCAAGCGTCATCATAAACACCATTGCTTTCTGCCTTAATATCAAGTCCCATTTTATATTTTTCATTATATTTACGTCGAAATTCTGTTGTTTGTTCCCAAGCCTGCTCTTTAGCGTTCTTGGTTCTACTTCGTTCTCTAGGGAAAGCGTCAGCAATATTATCGGGTTTTCCTCTTGAAAATAATTCTTGAATATATCTAGGGTAACTTATTTCTCTAATCCATTCGTCACTGTATCCGGTTACAATATTTGATTCCTTCTTTTCCTGTTCTTCAGTAAGTTTGGGAATGGTTTCTTCTTTTAGGTGGCGCAGTGTTTCTTCAAATTTTCCTCTGTTTTCTGAGTATTGACGTAGTAAATTATCAAGCTCTGATATATTTTCGTCCAAAGTGGTAATACGATTTTTCAAGGAATCAATAGCGCTTGTATCGATTGCTTCACGGCTTTTTCGCAGTGTGGTTAAATCCGATTCAATCGTGGGGATAAAAGAAAAGTTGTCGGCAGCTAAAACGATACGCTCTATTTCAGTATTACTCAACAAAGTTAATGCACTGATATAATCAAGACCAATTTTTATGCCAGCACAAACGGCGACTTGCTCCGTCAA
Organism: Acetobacterium sp.; assembly: GCF_036508315.1. Lineage (GTDB taxonomy): Bacteria > Bacillota > Clostridia > Eubacteriales > Eubacteriaceae > Acetobacterium. The sequence goes on from NZ_DATCHP010000032.1 coordinate 10,464, forward strand.
AAAAGCAATCTCTTCTTTAACCGATTCAAGTCGTCTTTGAATAGCGCTTTGGCCAATGGCTGGTTTTTTCCAGCGATCAGGATTCATTGCCCTGACAACAAAGTTCTGATATAACATACCTTCGTCAGTCACCGAAGTCTGAAACCGTCGCAACTCGCTCACATTGTCACACTTTTGAACACGCCCTAATGTGTAATATAAGAAAACTTTTACATCCAAGTCATCTGTTTCAATCTCTTCTGCCAGACTTCCCATATTTGCTGTGGGATTTAAACGTTTTAGTTTTTCAATATCGACAATACCAGTGCCATAAATTGCTTGTTGACGTTTTATTGTATCATAGACTTTTAGAGCCTCTTTAAAATATTCCTGTGGCACAATGATGTAAAATTTTTGCGTATTGAGATAACCTTCAATAACATTACGCCAGCGGTCACTTTTAATTTCAGCGGTTTCCGCAACAATACGCACATTGACGTCCAACTTGGCAACCGTGCGCAAACGAGAAATCAACGCCTTCTTCAAATCAAGCGCATCCTGCGGGAAACGATAAATTCCAACTTCAAGTGATTGCTGTTCGACCAAAAGAACCGATCGCAGCCTTGCCAAATCATCCTGCTCTTCCCGCAAATGCGACGCCAATTCGATGGAATGCCTTTTTAAATTGTCAGAGTTAGTAGAAAATTCAATCAGCCCGGATTTGCCCACATTCAGCACAGTATCTATATCCACATTTAACAAGGACTCGCTACCGTTGAGAAAGTCACGCCCTTCCATACAGATGTCGCTGATGCGAGATGCTATACCTGATTGCAATAAGCTTATTTCTATTGATCCGATTTTTTGAAGCATTGCTTCAGTGTATTTCCGCCATGTTGAAATATGCGACGCTAGGATAGCAAGAGCCTTATCAAATTCAGTTCGGAGTGTTTGGATTTGGCACTCTTTTTCAGTGATCTGACGATCAATTGTGTCTAAGGCTTGCGCAGTACTGTCATTTAACAGTTGCGCATTCAATGTGTCTCGTTGCTCACGGAGTTTTATTAGTCGAAAATCCTCTTCCGTTATTTCTTTATTTAATACATCTAGTTGCTCTGAAACACTTTTTTCGCTCGACAGATTTAAATCAAGTTCGATTCTTTTCATATCTGCACACGCACGATCAATTAAATAAGAATATAGTTGTTCATTGTCTCGTTGTGAGATATATCTTTGATGTGCATCCACAATACTTTCTAACAATAAAATTCGCTCTTTGAGAACATCGGCTTCTGCTTCTAGCCGCTTATAACTTCTGATGTTTTCTTGCATATAACTCACATCAACAGCCTGCTGCGTATCACACACAAAATCAGAAATAAATTGTTGAATATCCACATTGGGATTAAAAGATACAGCCTTTTTAAGAATCCCTGCAAATCGATCGCGTAAACCGCCAAGCTTCCCATATAGTTTTGTTCTGAAATCTCGCCCAATATCAGTTGTTTCATAATGACCTGCATAGCATTCTTTTAGGTAACTGCGCAATGCCGTAATATCCATTGGTGTATTTCCATTCAAAAATCCATTATGATGCATTTCACCATCATAAAGAAAAAAACGTTTTTGTATGTCGTTTTCTGAATGTATATCAAAGCAGCACCCTACCGTAAAGGCCCGTTTCTTTTCTGTATCATAGAATTCCAATACAATATAACTTGTAAATCTGCCACCACTTCTAATATAACGAAAACCAGAATCTTCATCATCGCCCAATTCGCCCATGAGATAGCCCTTTAAAGTTCGATTTCCACGGCCGCTTGCCGCTTTATTAAAAAAGTTGCCGCTTGTATCTCCCAATAATATCAATTGCAAAGCATCAATAATAGTAGATTTTCCTGAAGCATTTTTTCCTGTGAGAAAATTAAGCTGACCGAATTCAATTAATTCATGGTTAAAATAATGCCAATGAATCAGCAGGAGTTTGCGTAAAGTTTTCATTCCAAGTCCTCCGGTTCTTCATCATCTATCAACATTTCCATTTCGGCATTTTCAGTTTGGAGTTCTTCTAATTCCATCATCATGTCGTTAATTCCCTGGTTGGAAATAATGGACAGAATAGATGGAAAAATTAACACACCATTTCCATCAGTGCTCCAAGCTGTGTTTTCGGTTTTTTGGATAATGTTAAAATGGGAAAGGGCACGTTGCGCTTCAAGCCGCTCTTTTTGTGTTGTTTTTCCTTTATTGAGAAGTCCCAGCGTTCTCATTTTCTCAATAATGGTGCCTGTATCTGTTCGCACAATGTGTAAGTTATCACCCTGTTCACGACCTTCTTCATACATCAATCGACATGTGTAAAGAAACAGTGTCGTAAAACGATCCATACGCAGTCGATTGTGATCATATTCGTTTATAAGTGAAATAACACCATAGTTATCATCCTTTCCCAGCTTCCAACCCGAAGCCGAAAAATAGTCGCGCATACATTCAAACAGACGATTAACCATTCTATAATCCCCGTTAGGCTCAGTCCATTGCTTATCAGGTTTATACACATCGCGGACCAGATATGTATGCGACAGAAGGTAATTTGCCAGCCTACGAAATTCACCCTTTTCGAAATTGGACAAGGCTTCAAAAATCTCACTCCACATTACTTGGCACCTCCTTTTTAATGATGGTCATATTAGGAATAGCATATCCATTCTGCTGAATTCTTCCTTTCCCTATCTCAACAGTATATGGCATACCTCTGTCACTTTCACGAATTACAGCCAAAATGAGTAGAATAAAATCGGAATCACCTGATATTTCAATATTCTTAGCCTCAATCCGACTTGCACCCTCGCTAAAAAGATTATCAACAAAAGCGCGGATCTTCGCAGTAGAGTATCCTTTTTTTATTTGTTCCATAAAGTATTCTTCTGCAAAATCAGTAAAGGAATCATCTAACTCTATGGTGAGCGGCGTTCTGTTTACGCGTCGGCTTTTAACATTTTTATGATATAAGGACTGTGAATCAAAAAACTCCTGCCTGTTAATACAAATGTTTTTCTCCATAATCTCAGCAAGTTGATCTCGTTTATCATCTTTTGTGCTCGCGTATGTCTTTAACAGTTCTGCAAGCTTCCCTTTTATAGTCTGATCTGCGGTCATCAGGTATTGGATTTTCTCAATGGAGCTCTTAGTATAGATACTGTGTTTACGATCTATCTCGCTAACAAGGTCGCCAACTGTCTGATATGCATCCAATATATAATCAATCGCTTTGATAATTTCTTCATCGGCTGCTGCCTCATCGTCATACTTTTTTATACTTATAGCGCGATCACGCATCGTTTCCATCAGGGCGTCATCAGCCAGTATATCTGTTAAAAAACTCTGAATCGGACCCATATACCGGTGAACAGAGTCCATTGTCTTAATGGGATGGTAGATGCGATCCGACATTTTTTTGTACTCGCCAAAGTGATCCTGCAGAAGTAGATTGACATCTTGCTGTTCCACAATACCCCGAAGAAATCCGCGTATCCCATGATAAAGCGTTCGTAGTGCATACTGCAATTGTTCTGTGTTTGCTTTTGCAGATAAAACGGCCTCATACATATGTGACTCATTCTCCATTTTGGCCTGTTTTAAACCGGAAAAGGTTGCAAAAACCAGAGAGTTGTATTCCTGCAGTGAACTGTTGCCCAAATCGCTGATTGCTTTCATGACAGCAATCGCATAACTGCGGGGCGTGATGATTTCGATAAAAGAACCATCTAGAAATTCTTTATCAACCCAACCCGTTTTGACAAAACGATTTAAAATTAGACGCGCTTTTCCACTTAGGGTTAGCCCACCTTCTTGCGTCTCATCATCTTCCTCTAGTTCAAAAGATCTGTCCTCTAAGATTGAGATCAGAGATGAGATAAAGTCATCCACTCGAATATTCAATTCAAACTTGAACATTTCGTGTAGAATCATCAGCGCATCAAAATAGATCTCCCGATTGCTGGAAGATAAAACTGAGAAAAAATTACCCGGAACTACATCAAACAACTTCAAATCATCACCTTATATGTTTCTTTACATATTCCTCTACGATTCGTTTCACTTCTTTTGAAGGGTCATAATCTATATTATATGAAAACTAGGGTTAGTATTTTTATATGGATGGACAGCAATTTTTGAATGGTCTATTTCGGACATAAATACGCAACTCACATAAACACAAGTGATTTCACTCTCATGTCAGACTTGTACTTGCCAATAGAAGAACAGTCCCTCCCAGGAAAGGAGATTTATCTTAAATATTTTGATTTCGTGTCTTGACAAGCATGCACATTATAGTGGGCTTCGCCCCCCACTATATGCTACGACCTGGCTCGACCATACTACCTAGTATCGTCAATAAGTTTATAAGTTAATGTCAGGCACAGGTTTCACGTTTTTATAATTCATATGTTAAGTTGAATCTGGCACCATTGCTGAAAAGCCTTTGAATATCTTATTCGGCAAGGTTTTATAAACTATATCACAAGTTGATTCAATGCTTGATATTTCGCTTCAATATTGTGAAAATTAATCACCTTGGATTATTTGGTTGATTCTAAAACCATATTGACCAAAATAATGATGCATGTCATATTTCAGAAAATCCTCAAATCCTTTGGATTCCATTTTTTACTGGAGGCTGCCTTTCTAAAGCAAGTCATATCCAGTACATCATAGACCTTTGCATTTAATTGATAGAAAATGTCTGACTCCATCTTTTTGTCATCTAAATTATGCCAGCGACTTCCTTGTATTAACTTAAGTGTGCCTGGCACCGAAAGTGGGTCCAGCCAACCTATAAACACTGCTTTCATAATTATTTTACAATCATTTTCATCGGTGTAAAGCGGATACCATTATTAATCTGCTCGTTGTCAGTTGCCCTGAAACCAAGACGCTCGTAGATCTTTACAGCATAGGGAGAAGAATTTACTGTCATTTCAAAGCTCTTGCTGTTTTCATCTTCTTTTAATGAATCCACAACTGTTGTAAAAAGTTTTGAGGCAACCTTTCTCTTTTGATGGTCTTTGGAGACAAACATAAGTGAAATGTGAAAACGATCACGAGTCCCTATCACGCCAATAATCTTTTCATTTTCATAAAATCCCCACATTTTTTTATGACCGTTATTTAAATCCTGGGATAGTTCTTCAAATTTAAATTCTAAATAATCACGGAATGTCTTTTGCCCTTCCTGGGAATAATCACCTGCTACAAATTCATTAAAAACGGTATTAACTAAATTGACAGCTTCTTTTAAATCCTTCTGTTCGATTTCTCTAATCATTCTTAACCTCATAAATTCTTGAATTCTTGAATTCTTATTGTCCAGTCTCTAACAGCAATTCCTTCCGATCAATTACGCTGTTGTTATCAAGAATGGAAAATACAAATGGATAGAAACATTAAATTTTATGCTGGAAATGCCCATTGATATCTCAATAAGTTAAGTCAATAACTTAAGTGTGCCTGGCACCGGCAACACACTGCTGTTATTGATACGTTTCGTTTGTATCGTTCCGTCTGCTCACCGGAATTCTCGCTCAAGAATAAATACCTCGCCGTCGGTATTTTTTTCAAGATACGAAAGCACCTGATCAATCATGCGATCCGCCATGGCCGCTTCATTGGTTACATAGGCGATTCCCAAAACAATTTTCTGATGATGATCCTGTTCGTCAATTTCGGAAATGGACACATTGAATTTCTGTCTGGTTTTTTCAACCAGACTT
>NZ_DATCHP010000033.1:0-17900 GCF_036508315.1 Acetobacterium sp.
CGTTTGAGTTTCCAGGAATATTTTGAGCGTCTGGGAAAAGATCCGGTTAAATGGGGACGTCCATTTGCTGCGCTTTTAGGGGCTCACAGAGTACAAAAAGTAATGGGAACACCTGCTATCGGTGGAAAAGACAGTATGTCAGGTACCTTTGAAGATCTGACGGTTCCTCCCACATTAATTTCTTTTGGGGTGACCACTGCGCATATTGATGCTATTATAACCAGTGATCTAAAATCACCCAAATCAATCCTGCAATTATTTGAATTGCCAATGGGAGAAAACGGCATTCCTAATTTGGATGGCATTAAAGAACTTTATGAAACGATTCAAGCCCATGCCATGGCTGGAAATATTGTCAGTGCCAAAACCATCGGCCTGGGAGGAATTGCGGAAGCCGTGGCGAAAATGGCTTTTGGAAACGGTATTGGGATTAACCTGGCTTCCTGTTTTACACAGGAAAGACTTTTTGCTTCATTATTTGGAAGTATTCTTGTGGAAAGCAAGGAACCGCTTGATGGGGGAACCATTATTGGACATACCAACAGTGAAGGCAAAATGGTTTATCAGAATGAAGCGATTGACCTGGCAGAACTGACAGAGGCATGGGAAGCCCCACTCCGGGAAGTTTATCCGGAAAAGGTTGATGGTTTTGGAAATGTGGAAACCCTGAGCTTTGATAAAATAACAAAGCTGAAATGTTCACCAATATTTCGGAAACCGCAAATTTTCATTCCTGTTTTTCCAGGAACAAATTGCGAGTATGACTCAGCCAGAGCCTTTGAAAATGTTGGCGGGAAACCAGTCACCACCATTTTCAGGAACCGATCGGCTCAAGCCATTACTGAGTCCATTGATGAAATGGTCAAGCAGATTCAGGAATCTCAGATGATCATGATTCCAGGGGGCTTCAGCGCCGGGGATCAACCGGATGGTTCAGGTAAATTCATTGCTGCGGTTTTCAGGAATTCAAAAATGATGGATGCTGTTATGGATCTCCTTAATAATCGTGAAGGTTTGATTCTTGGCATCTGTAACGGCTTCCAGGCTCTGATTAAGCTTGGCCTGGTACCTAACGGCGAAATTTGCGACATTACCGAGGCTATGCCAACCTTGACATTTAATAGCATTGGTCGTCACATTTCAAACATTCCAATGACACGAATTGCCTCTAAACTATCCCCATGGTTAGCAAACACTGAGATTGGGGAAGTCTATCATATTCCCATGTCCCATGGAGAAGGCCGTTTTGCAGCCAATGATGAGGTATTAAAGACTTTAATCGAAAACGGACAAATTGCTACCCAATATGTGGATTTTGAAGGAGAAGCTACCTTGAATGGCAGCTTTAATCCTAATGGATCTGTTTATGCAGTGGAAGGAATTACCAGCCTGGATGGTCGTGTTTTCGGTAAAATGGGTCATTCCGAGCGAGTCGGAAATGGATTGTATAAAAATATTCCCGGGAAAATGGATCAGCAAATATTTAAAGCCGGCGTGAATTATTTCAAATAAAAATAGATAAAATAAAGTCAAAGTAAAGGAGTTAAAATGGGTGATACACCAAAGGTCGCAGTCATTATGGGAAGCGATTCCGATTTTGATGTTGTGAAAAAATGTTTAATAGCTCTTGAGAGATTTGGAATTGAGTATGATGTTCAGGTTATTTCTGCCCATCGAAATCCACAAAAAATCTTTGAGTATGCGGCTACTGCGGAAGAACGGGGAATTGAAGTTATTATCGGCGCTGCCGGAAAGGCGGCGCATCTTCCCGGGGTCATTGCCGGTATTACACCACTGCCTGTTATCGGTATTCCTATCCAAACCTCCTTTCAGGGAGGTCTGGACTCGCTCTTATCCATTGTGCAAATGCCCTCTGGGGTGCCGGTAGCTACGGTAGCAGTGAATGGCGCAGAAAATGCAGGCATATTAGCGGCCCAGATGCTTTCTATTAAATATCCTGAAATCCGGGAGAAAATGAAGGCCTACAAGATTTTGTTAAATGATGAGGTTGTTGCCAAAAACGAAAAGGTTCAAAAAATACTGTAAAATTTTGCAATACAAATAGTAAGGAGATTTAAGATGGAAAAATTGGAACAGCTCTACGAAGGAAAAGCAAAGAAAGTTTTTAAAACAGATAATCCCAATGAGTTCATTATTGAATATAAGGATGATGCCACCGCTTTTAATGGGGAAAAAAAGGGAAGCATCGGCGGAAAAGGTGTGATCAATAATAAAATGACAGAACTGATTTATACCATGCTTGAAGAAAAAGGCATTCCTACCCACTTTATTAAACTTTTATCTGATTCAGAACAATTGGTGAAGGCCGTTACTATTTTCCCACTGGAAGTGATCATTCGTAATACGGCAGCAGGTTCCATTTGCAAGCGTGTCGGTTTGGAAGAAGGCCTGAAATTAGAAACGCCGATTTTTGAATTCAGTTATAAAAATGATGCGTTCGGGGACCCTTTAATCAATGACTATCACGCCTTGGCCATGAAATTAGCAACGAAAGAAGAAATAGAAACCATTCGAGAAATGACCTTTAAGATTAATGAAATTTTAAAGGCTTATTTTCTGGAAAAGGGGATTAATCTCGTTGATTTCAAAATTGAATTTGGAAAAACAGCAGATGGACAAATTGTTCTGGCAGATGAAATCTCACCGGACACATGTCGCTTCTGGGATGTGAAAACCAATGAAAAATTAGATAAAGACCGTTTCAGGAGAAATCTCGGAAATGTGGAAGAAGCTTACGTGGAAATGCTAAAACGCGTCAAATCTTAAAGAGAAAATTAAGAAAAGAAATAATAAGGAAAAACGAACAAAAAATACCTGGAGGAAAAAAATACCAATGATGAACGACAAATTTAACGACGAATGCGGCGTGTTCGGGGTTTATCGAAAGGTTCGAGAAAACAATTGTGCTTCCTATATTTATTACGGTCTCTATGCTCTTCAGCACAGAGGTCAGGAAAGTGCCGGAATTTCTGTTAATAAAGATGGAAAAATAACGTCTCACAAAGACACAGGTCTGGTGAGCGATGTTTTCAAGGGACCTGTATTAAAACAACTCAAGGGAAATATCGGAATTGGTCATGTGCGGTATTCCACCTCAGGTGAGGATGGGGTTATTAATGCCCAACCGTTAACCGTCAACCATAGTACCGGCCAAATGGCTTTGGCGCACAACGGAAATCTCATCAATGACAGCGCACTTCGTAACATGCTCGAGGATTCCGGGGTGGTGTTTCAAACCACCATTGATACTGAGGTTATGGTGAATATCCTGGCACGTGGTCTTCGCCATGGGCTGATTGAAGCCATTCAACGCATGGTAGAAATAATCAAAGGCGCCTATGCTCTGGTTTTAACAGTTGGGGATAAACTGGTGGGGGTTCGGGATCCTTATGGTTTACGACCGCTTTGTATTGGAAAAAAGGATGAGGATTATTTTTTATCTTCTGAAAGTTGTGCACTGGATACTGTTGGAGCCGAGCTTGTAAGAGATGTTGAGCCTGGTGAAATTGTTGTGATTGATGAAAATGGTCTCACCAGCTATGGGCAAAACAATTGGGTTAGTAAGAAAGCCTGTATTTTCGAGCTTATCTACTTTGCCCGTCCCGATTCAGTAATGGATGAAATCTCTGTTTATCTGGCACGTCATAAGGCCGGAGCAATTCTTGCAAAAGAAAGCCCTGTAGAGGCGGATGTTGTCATCGGGGTTCCGGATTCCGGCATTGGCGCTGCCATTGGCTACGCTGAGGCATCTGGAATCCCTTATGGCGTGGGACTCATAAAAAATAAATACATTGGTCGTACCTTCATTCAGCCTAACCAGAAGCTGAGAGAAGAAGGGGTGCGCATTAAATTAAACCCACTGAAAGAAAACATTAAGGACAAACGCGTTGTGATTATTGATGATTCCATCGTCCGGGGAACGACAGCTAAACATTTGGTGGATATTTTAAAACAGGCCGGGGCGAAAGAAATTCACTTCCGGGTAACAAGTCCACCGGTTTCCAACACCTGTCATTTTGGAATTGATACCCCACGGCGAAAATCCCTAATTGGTGCAAGAAAAACGGTTGAGGAAATCCGTGAAATATTAGGGGCAGACTCGCTGGCCTATATTTCCCTTGATGGGCTTACAGAATCAGTGGGTGGCAAAACCACATTCTGCCGTGCCTGTTTTGATGGGAAATATCCCATGGAAGTTCCAGTTCAAAACGCAAATGATTAATATAAATAAATGGAGGAAATATGTCAGATAATCAAATAAAAGCGGATGCATATCGTGAAGCCGGGGTCGATGTTGAAGCCGGTTATAAATCCGTAAAGCTCATGAAGGCAGATGTACAAAAAACGTTTAATTCCCAGGTGCTTTCTCATTTAGGGGGATTCGGGGGATTATTTGAACTCCCGGAGGGTTATAAAAAGCCAGTATTGGTTTCAGGTACTGATGGTGTGGGGACCAAACTTAAGCTGGCGTTTATGATGGATAAGCATGATACCATTGGGATTGATTGTGTGGCCATGTGTGTGAATGATATTTTATGTCAGGGTGCACAGCCGATGTTCTTTTTAGACTATATTGCCTGTGGGAAAAATTATCCGGAAAAAGTTGCCACCATTGTTAAAGGCATTTCTGAAGGCTGTATCCAGGGAAATATGGCACTTATCGGCGGAGAAACGGCTGAAATGCCGGATATGTATTCTCTTGATGAATACGACCTGGCTGGTTTTGCAGTTGGCGTTGTTGAAAAAGAGGATATTGTTACCGGTGCAAACATTGGCGAAGGGGATGTCCTTGTGGGCCTACCTTCTTCAGGCGTTCACTCAAACGGTTTTTCACTTATCCGGAAAGTTCTCTTTAAGGACCATTCCATGGATGTTCATACTTTTGTTGAAGATTTGGGAATGACCCTGGGGGAAGCTCTTTTAACTCCAACGAAGATTTATGTTAAAGCATTGGCTGATCTTATTAAACCCTGTGGTATTAAAGGAATGAGCCATGTTACCGGTGGTGGATTTTATGAAAACATTCCCAGAATGATGCCGGATGGCCTTTGTGCCAAGGTGGATACTAAGGTGATTAAAGCATTGCCGATTTTTAAATTTATCCAGGATGCCGGAAAAATTTCGTCCCGGGAAATGTACTCTACCTTTAATATGGGCATTGGCCTGGTGGCCGTTTTACCGTCAGATCAAGTGGCGTCCTTTATTAAGGGTTTAGAAGAAAAAGGGGAAAACCCAGTGATCCTGGGGTCTGTCATTAAAGGTGAGGAAAAAATCAACCTATGTCTTTAAAAAAAATAGGCGTATTAGTCTCAGGGAGCGGCAGTAATTTTCAGAAACTCATTGATCATATTCATGACGTTTATGGAGAAATTGTCGTTGTACTCTCCGATAAGGCGGATGCCTATGGTCTCATACGTGGAAAAAATGCTGGTATTGATGCAGTTTTTCTGGATCCTAAAGAATATCCGGAAAATGAAACCTATAATGAAAAAATAATTGAACGATTAAAGGGCCACGGCGTTGAGCTGGTGGTTTTGGCAGGTTACATGAGGATCATGACCCCGAACTTTATTAAAGCCTACCCAAATGCCATTGTGAACATTCACCCTGCTCTGATTCCCTCTTTTTGCGGGAAAGGCTTTTATGGCATGCGTGTCCATCAGGCAGTAATCAATTATGGTGTCAAAGTAACAGGGGCCACGGTTCATTTCGTAAATGAGGTCGCTGATGGAGGCCCAATCATTGCCCAGGAAACTGTAAAGGTAGCGGATGATGATACCCCGGAGTCCATTCAGAAAAAAGTTCTGGAAATCGAACATCAGCTTTTGCCCGGGGCAGTAAAGGCAATTTGTCTGGATGAGCTTGAAGTTAATGGCCGTATTGTAAGAAAACGATTGAAATAAACAAAGACCATGCTATAGAATAAACGGGTAGTACCCGCCAGCAAACGTCAGGCTCATACATCAACGGCAGTGGGCGATTAATAATCGCCCCTACGAAACCAAATAAACACATAAAAAAAATCTCAAATAGATGGTAACTTGTAATTTAAAATTTTGGAGGAATAAATGAGAGCGTTATTAAGTGTATCAGATAAAAGTGGCATCGTTGAATTTGCCAAAACATTAAGTGCAATGGGTTGGGAAATTCTTTCCACCGGTGGTACAGCCAAAGCATTAAGAGCAGTAGGCCTTACCATTATCAGTGTTTCAGAAGTTACCGGATTCCCGGAATGTTTGGATGGTCGTGTAAAAACACTGCATCCTAAAATTCACGGCGGGATTCTAGGCATAAGGAACAATGCAGATCACCAAAAACAAATGTCAGACTTAGAGATTACTCCCATTGATTTAGTGGTTATTAATTTATATCCTTTTAAAAATACGATTTTAAAAGAAGGGGTTATCTTTGAAGATGCCATTGAAAACATCGATATCGGTGGCCCAACCATGCTTCGCTCAGCAGCAAAAAACTTTAACGATGTAACCGTCGTTGTGGATCCAATGGATTATGCTGTAGTATTATCAGAACTGAAAGCTTATGGAAAAACACAGCTCGAAACACGTTATAAGCTGGCACTTAAGGTCTTTGAAACCACCGCACATTACGACACCATGATTGCCGACTTTTTAAGAAAAAAAGAAGATGGTGAGGTTTTAAAAGAAACCATCACCATGACCTTTGAAAAAATTCAAGATTTAAGATACGGGGAAAACCCGCATCAAAAAGCAGCTTTTTATGGTGAAGTTGTGCCGGTAAAGGGCGCCCTCACTTCAGCAAAACAACTGCAGGGAAAAGAACTGTCTTATAATAATATCAACGACACCAATGGAGCCCTGGAAATTCTCAAAGAATATGGTGAAGAACCCACGATTGTTGCTGTTAAACACGCCAACCCCTGTGGAATTGCCAGTGATATGCACATAGCGGTTGCTTATAAAAAAGCCTATGAAAGCGACCCCATCTCTATTTTTGGAGGGATTATTGCTGCAAACCGTGAAATTGATGAACCAGCGGCTAAACTGATGATCGAAACTTTTTTAGAAGTGGTTGTGGCGCCTGGTTTTACCAAAGAAGCTCTGGAAATTTTATCAGCGAAGCCAAACTTGAGATTGCTGGCAGTAGAAAACATCACCGCCAACAAACCTGGTTTTGAGGTTAAAAAAGTCTTGGGGGGGCTGCTGGTACAAGAACGGGATACCTTATTGTTTGAAGAATTAAAATTCGTTACCAGTCGAAAGCCCTCAAACGAAGAACTGGCAGAGCTTCTCTTTGCCTGGAAGGCTGTAAAAAATACAAAATCAAATGCCATTAGCCTGACTAAAAACAAATGCCTTATTGCCAATGGCCCGGGACAGGTGAATCGTATCTGGGCTCTTGAAAATGCCATCCGTCAAGGTGGTGAATCGGTAAAGGGTGCGGTATTGGCTTCGGATGCCTTTTTCCCATTTGATGATTGCGTCAAAGCTGCCGCCGCTGCAGGAATTACTGCCATCATCCAACCCGGAGGGGCAGGACGGGATGCAGACTCCATAAAAGCCTGTGATGAAGCAGGAATCGCCATGGTCTTTACCGGCATGCGTCACTTTAAACATTAAATTTGCATTGGCAATCACTTATTGAAGGTGCCGTAGGGGCGGGTAGTACCCGCCTGGAGACATGGAACAAGGAGAGACATATGAAAATACTAATAATTGGTTCCGGTGGGCGTGAACATGTCCTTACCTGGAAAATAGCCCAAAGCCCCCGGGTTGAAAAAATCTATGCAGCCCCGGGAAATGGGGGAATGGCAAACCTGGCAGAATGTTTGGATTTATCTGCTACGGATATTCCCGGTTGTTTGGCCTTTGCAAAAGAACAGGCCATTGATCTAACGGTTATAGGACCGGAAGTTCCTTTGGTCATGGGAATGGTAGATGCCTTTGAGGCCGAAGGTCTCAGGGTTTTTGGACCAGATCGGCAGTGCGCCCAGTTTGAGGGAAGCAAAGCGTTTACCAAAGAATTCCTATTTCGTCATCACATTCCAACAGCAGGTTATAAAGAATATACGGATATTCAGGAAATCCTCAAGGATCTTGGCATTTACGGCTATCCCATGGTTATTAAAGCCGACGGGTTGGCTGCAGGTAAAGGCGTTCTCATTGTTGAAAATGAACAGGATGCAAGAGATGGCATCCAATTGATCATGGAGAAACGTGAGTTTGGCGAAGCTGGTGATAAGGTGGTTATTGAAGAATTCCTTACCGGTCAGGAAGCCTCAATGCTTTGTTTTGTGGATGGGAAAACCATCGTTCCCATGGAAAGCGCCCAGGATTACAAACGCGCATATGATGGTGATAAAGGCCTGAACACCGGAGGAATGGGAACTTATTCCCCGAATGTTCTGTTTAATGATGATGCTTTGAACAAGCGAATTAAGGCAACCATTTTGGATCCCATTATCAATGGCTTAATTGCTGATGACATGAACTTTAAAGGTATTCTTTTTATTGGGTTAATGATTGAAAACGGCATCCCTAAAGTGCTTGAATTTAATGTCCGTTTTGGTGATCCTGAGGCCCAAAGTGTGCTCATGCGCATGGATTCTGATTTAGTTGATATTATGGAGGCTGTAATAGATGGCAAACTTTCAGAATGCCATATTCAGTGGAAACATCAGGAAGCGGTTTGTGTGGTCATTGCATCAGGAGGATATCCTGGAGCTTATAAAAAAGGAAAAGTGATTACTGGCATTGAAGACGTTAAGGATTGTGTTGTTTTCCACGCTGGTACCAAACTGGTGAACGGTGTGCTTCAAACCAATGGTGGTCGGGTCCTTGGCGTTACAGCCCTTGGGGAAACCCGTGAGGCAGCTCGAAAAACCGTTTATGACAACATTGATAAAATTCACTTTGACGGGGCCCAGTACCGGACGGATATTGCCAAGTTTTAATTAGGCATACCGCTTTTACTAATGTAGACATCGACGCATTATTATGCATAAAACAAGACTAAAAAATTGTCCTCGCAAAATTTTTATTGACGCTTTTATCTTTAGCCTCAAACAATTTTTAATAGCGAGATGTTTTAACCCATTAATATTTTAAGAATTAGTGGGTTTTTTCATTTAAAATTTGCACTCAACTAAATTAAGGTCTAAAATAATCATTAAAAGACAATTAAAATAATTTTAAAATAGCGTTATATAGGGAGTTTAGATGAAAAGTACAATTGGATTTATTGGCTGTGGAAATATGGCAAGTGCAATGATTGGTGGATTAATCAAGAGTGAACTGTTTTTACCTAAAAATATTCTCTGTTTTGATCCCATCGAAGGCCCACGAGGAATGCTGGCACAAAAATATGGTGTCAGTGTACTCTGTTCAAACAAGGAAGTGGCAGTGAAGTCAGACTATTTAGTGCTGGCAGTTAAACCATATTTATATGGTAAGGTTCTGGAAGAAATTTCTGAAAGCATTAAATCAACTGTTATCATAATTTCCATCGCTGTGGGTGTTAGTTTTAATGATATTAAGGGTATTCTAGGAGAAGAAACCAAAGTTATCCGAACCCAACCCAGCACACCTGCGTTTGTCGGAGAATCGGACTCCACCATTTGCCCGGATGATCAAATGGTTCAGGAGGATATTTTGGATATTATGGCTATTTTCAAAAGCTTTGGCACGGTAGAAATCATCAGCGAAAAGTTAATGGAGGTTGTTCCGGGGATTGCCAGCTCAGCGCCTGCCTATGCCATGCTATTGATTGAAGCCATGGCTGATGGTGGGGTTCTCCATGGTTTCCCAAGGGATCAGGCTTACCGATTATCGGCCCAGGCTGTTTTTGGTGCGGCAAAGCTTGTTCTGGAGTCAGGGGAACACCCGGGAAAGTTAAAAGATCAGATTTGTACCCCTGGCGGAACTACCATTGAAGCGGTTCGGGTTTTGGAAGCCAAAGGGTTTCGGGACGCTGTTATCTCCGCAGTGGACGCCTGTGCCCAAAAATCAAAATCAATGGGGAAAAAAAATAAACAAAATGAAAACTTGAATTAATCCGTAAAGGAGTAGAGTAAAATGGATAAAGGGCTAATTACAAAAATCAGAAGAAATTTGAGTCTCGAAGAAATGACATCCCTATGTTCGGGCAGAACGGCCTGGGAAACAATGAGTTACCCGCAATTTGGCATTGAACCAGTAGTAATGGCTGATGGTCCTCATGGCATACGTGTTGAAAAGGACGAAGATATATTGGGCATACCCGGGGCTAAGGAAGCCACTTGTTTTCCGCCGGCGGTTTTGACTGCATGTTCCTGGGATAATGATCTTTTAGCAGAAATTGCCGGGACCATTGCCCTGGAAGCTCGAGCTGAAGGTGTTGATCTCATTCTTGGCCCGGGGATCAATATTAAACGATCACCGTTATGCGGACGAAATTTCGAATATTTTTCTGAAGACCCATTCTTATCAGGAACCTTGGGGAAAAACTTTATTCTTGGGGCAAAAAGCATGGGTGTAGGGTCAACGGTTAAACATTTTATTGCCAATAATCAGGAAACCCATCGCATGACGGTTAATGAAAAAATTGATGAAAGAGCTTTGCGAGAAATTTATTTAAGGGCTTTTGAGATTGCTATTAAGGGGGGCAAACCCATGGCGGTTATGTGCTCTTATAACAGTGTTAATGGAAAATTTGTATCTCAAAATAGCCATTTTTTAAAAAAGATCCTCAGGGATGAGTGGCACTATGACGGCATTGTGGTTTCAGACTGGGGTGCTGTATATGATCGGGTTAAAGGCGTAACTGCCGGCATGGATCTGGAAATGCCCGGGAATGGCGGCGTTAATAACAAAAAGATCTTTGACCGTATCAAGGAAGGTCATTTGAAGATTACCGCATTGAATGCCATGACTGAACGATTGATTGCTTTTTCATTCAGAGCGAAAGAAAATCGCACACAATACCCTGAAATTCCTGTTATTGATGTGAAAAAGCATCATGAAATTGCTAAAAAAGCAGCTGTTGAAAGTATGGTTCTATTAAAAAATGAGGATAAAATCCTTCCAATTAATCCGGAAAAGATTAAGAAACTGACTGTGATTGGGTGTATGGCTTTTGATCCGCGTTATCAGGGCAGTGGGAGTTCAAAAATCAATCCCTATCGAATTGATGAGGCCTATGACCGGATTAAAGAATTAGCAGAACCCAATATTAAAATACTGCCTCACCAAGGATATGTTCATGATGAAGTGGTAAAACAGGTTCATTTAGAAGATGAAGCCGTTGAATTAGCTACTCAATCGGATATGGCTTTATTGTTTATGGGGCTTCCGGATCATTACGAATCCGAGGGCTATGACCGAACCAGCCTGGAGCTTCCGGCAAAACAGATTTCTTTAATAAATAAAATATGTCATGTTCAGCCAAATACCGTTGTCCTTTTATCCAATGGCGGTGTGGTTGACATGAGCTGGGAGCACAAGCCAAAAGCCATTGTGGAAATGTTCCTTGGCGGTCAGGCCGGAGGCAGTGCCATTGCGGACCTGCTTTTTGGAAAATGCAATTTCTCCGGAAAACTGGCAGAAACCATTCCATTGAAGCTGGAAGATACACCGGCCTATATTAATTTTCCTGGGTTACAGGATGAAATTATTTATGGAGAGAGTATTTTTGTTGGGTACCGATATTATGATTATACTAAAAAAAGGGTGAGATATCCCTTTGGTTATGGCCTTAGCTATACCACCTTTAAATATGAAATGATTGAAGCAGAGCCCCTGTCTCTTGACCCGGAAAAAACAATCGAGGTTAAATGTAGGGTGACCAATACCGGAAATCTGGATGGTAAAGAAATCGTTCAACTGTATACCGGAAAGAAGAATACACAAATTACCCGACCATTAAGGGAGTTGCGTCGTTTTGAAAAAGTTTTTATTCCAGCAGGAGCGTCGGTAGAAGTGAGTTTTGAACTCAGCTTAGATGACTTCACCTATTATAATCCAACAACCAAACATTGGGAGTATGAAGGCGGAGAGCATGACATTTATATTGGAACCTCCAGCCGGAATTTGCCAATTGTTAAAAAAACAATAATAAAGGAAGCGACCTGGCGTCCGCTTACCCAATATTCTTATCTAGGTGATTTTGAAAAAAGTGAACGGGGCCGGATCATTGCCAAAGTATTGTTTGCTGGCTTTGAAGCGGCTATGGGACTGAACTTTGATGAAAACGATGCGTTCTTTATGGCCATGATTCAGGGATCACCGCTTAGAAAGCTCATCGAATTTTCCAAGGGGATATTCACTGAAGAAAGTATCGAAAAAATATTGGATCTGGTTAACGGTGATGATTCTTTGGATAATCTGACTTTTGAGGATCTTATTATCACTAAAGAAAAGAAAAAAGGTTTTATAAGCAGCTTATTTAGTGGAAATAAAAATGATTCTATAACCATCCATTCCCGAATCAGGGATATTGTCAATAATGAGGATGCAATGGATATTCTTCGTGATCATTTTGAAGAGCATGTCTTTGAAAATGAATTTTTTGATATTGCCATAAAAATGGGCGTTTGTTTTGATAAAGCTCAAAAATTAATACCGGATGACATTTTTTCAAATGAAAAGCTGTTATTAATTGACAGTGATTTCAAAGAACTTGCAAAAAAGAAAAAATAGAAATCGGTCTCTGTATTAGCTGATTTCCGGGTGCAAAAAAATTAATAAAGGAATGATAATAATATATGAATATACTCACCATTGATACTTCCACAATTGTTGCTTCCGCTGCTATTCTCAATGAAGAGAAATTGGTTGGCGAAGTCATTATCAATCATCAGAAAAAACATTCGGAAAAGCTTATGGTGGCCATTGACCACCTTTTATGCGATGGGGGTCTATCCATTAAAGACATTGATGTTTTCGGAGTTGTTGCCGGTCCTGGGTCCTTTACAGGCCTTCGTATCGGTATGGCAACCACTAAAGGCTTTGCTCAGGCTCTTAATAAACCTGTGGTAGGAGTATCATCCCTGGAAAGTCTTGCCATGAATATTCCCTGTTCCACAGGGTTGATTTGCCCGGTGCTTGATGCCCAGCGCAGCCAGACTTACACCGGTATATTCCATTTTGACCAGGGGCGTCTGGTCAGGGATATGCCGGACACTGTTATGGAAATTGATGATCTTATAAAAGAACTCCAAAAATACCCGGGGGATATTTACTTTTTAGGCGACGGATTACCAAGGTTTTCAGAAGTTCTTTTGAAAGGATGCCCTCAGGGGAAAGCCGTGCCGAACTATCTGAATATGAATCGAGCCTCCTCGGCGGCTGCGCTTGTTCTGGAACGGGCATTAAAAGGGGAAATCAGTCATTATCGGGATGTTGAGCCGGTTTACATTCGGCCATCTTATGCTGAAGAAAACTATAAATGAAAATTATTTACCGACCCATGGAATCTAAAGATTTACAGGGCGTTTTTTTGGTGGATCAACAGTGCTTCGAGCATAATTGGACAGTTGAAGCCTATGAAGGTGAAGTTAATAATATGCTGGCAAATTATATGGTGGCAGAACAGGGTGGCGAAATCATTGGTTTTGGGGGGTTCTGGGCAGTAATTGATGAAGCTCAGATTACGAACATCGGGGTTTTGGAAAAAAACCGTCGTTGTGGCGTGGCCCAAAGCCTTTTAAAGGCAATGGGTCAGTGGGCATTAACAAAAAGTTGCCCGGCAATGACACTTGAAGTCCGAGCTGATAACAAAGCCGCCATTGCTCTATATGAAGCCAATGGATTTGAAAAAGCTGGGGTCAGAAAAAACTATTATGACAATAAAATAGATGGGATTATTATGTGGAGGTATGACCTTGGGAAATAAAACGCGTTTCCTTTCCATAATCATCGGGATACTTTTTCCTTTGATTGTTCTCATTACTGCCATTGAATGGGCATCCTTTGACAAGAGCTTTTTCATGAAGCAAGTTGAAGAAAACAATGTGGTAAAAAATACCGGCATTGCTGAGGCGGATATAGAATCCGTGGTTGATGAGATTTTGTCTTACCTTCAGGGAACACGATCTGATTTTGATATTAAAGCTCACTTAACCGTAAAGGGGGTTATCTCTGATGCGCCGGTTTCAATTTTCAACGAACAGGAAATGACTCATATGGGTGATGTCAGAGCTCTGCTAAATGGCGCTTTAACCTTTCGAAATAGTGCCCTTCTTCTTTTTTTGATAGCACTCGTGTTTTTATTAAAAGACAATCGAAGGGCATTGATCAAAGGTCTTTTTTTTGGATCAGCCATAGCCCTGGTGATTATCCTTATCATTGGAGGTGTTTTCACCCTGAACTTTGATGGCGCCTTTACCCTGTTTCATCAATTGTTTTTTTTCAATGATTTATGGATTATGAACCCGGATACTGATTTGCTCATCTGGATTGTGCCAGGGCCGTTTTTCTTTAATCTCATTGCCCGGATGGTTCTTTATGCAGCTATACCCCAGGGAATTACAGCTATTGTAACCGGAATTATTCTGTTAAAAAAAAGAAAATTAAAATTAAACTGAGGTAAATATGAAAATAATGAGTATCGAGACATCCTGTGATGAAACATCGGTGGCTATTGTTGAAGATGGCCGAAAAATAATAACCAATCGGATTTATTCCCAAATTGACATTCATCAAAAATATGGAGGGGTGGTACCTGAAATTGCATCACGAAATCATGTGATCAAACTTCCTTATATTATTGATGAAGCTTTAGAAGAAAGCGGACTCTCCTTAGGGGATATCGATGCCATTGGAGTCGCCAACGGTCCGGGTTTGGTGGGAGCCCTTTTAATCGGGTTATCCACAGCAAAAGCCATGGCCTATAGCTTGGATATACCATTGATTGGTGTCCACCATATTGAAGGGCATATTGCCGCAAATTTTTTGCAATATCCTGAACTGGAGCCGCCATTTCTCACATTGGTGGTATCCGGTGGTCATAGCCATCTTGTTCTGGTCAAGGATTATCAGACCTTTGAAGTATTAGGAAAAACCAGAGACGATGCGGCCGGGGAGGCCTTTGATAAAGTATCCCGGGTACTGGGTCTGGGGTACCCCGGTGGACCCGCCATTGATGAAGCCTCTAAAAAAGGCAACGCTTCAGCCATTGACTTTCCCAGGGCATTTTTAGATAAGGATCGCTTTGATTTTAGTTTCAGCGGACTAAAGTCATCAGTGTTAAATTATCTTAACAGGAAAAAAATGAAGGATGAGGTTATTAATGTGAACGATGTTGCAGCATCGTTCCAAATGGCAGTGGTTGAGGTGTTGGTGGCTAAAACCATTGCCTGTGCAAAATCCATTAATATGAAAACCATTTGCATTGCCGGTGGGGTTTCTTCCAACAGCTTATTACGGGAAAAAATGACTGAGGCAGCAGCAACTGAAGGACTGGCCCTTTATTTTCCTGCCCCCATTCTTTGTACCGATAATGCAGCAATGATTGGTTCGATGGCCTATTATAATTATATTAATGGGGGAGCAAGTGACCTCAGTCTTAATGCCATACCGGGATTAAAAATCGGGACCAGAATATAAGTTTAAGACAATCTTAAAAAAATTTAAGATAGAGAAAAATGAAAAAACAACTTGCAATCATAGGTGAAATCATTTAAGATACTATTAGCACTCGTGATGAATGAGTGCTAATAACCGAAACAAAAAGGTACAATGTACCCAAGATAATTAAATGGAGGAAAAAAATGAGTTTAAGACCATTAGGTGACAAAGTAGTTATTAAAGTTAAAGCAGAAGAAGTAACAACCCTTGGTGGAATTGTTCTGCCGGGTTCAGCCCAGGAAAAACCACAGCAAGGCAAAGTTATTGCAGTTGGTTCCGGGGAAGTAATTGATGGCAAAAAAGTGCCATTAGACGTTAAGGTAGATGATGAAGTCATCTATTCTAAGTATTCAGGTAGTGAAGTTAAAATTGGGGAAGAAGAATATTTAATTATTCGTCAGGCCGATATTTTAGCAATTGTAGAATAATTAAAATTTAGGAGGAAAATAATATGGCTAAAGAAATTAGATTTAGTACAGATGCCAGAGTATCATTAATTGCTGGCGTAGATAAATTGGCAAACACAGTAAAGGTGACATTAGGACCCAGAGGAAGAAACGTTATTCTCAGTAAATCCTATGGTTCACCAACCATCACCAACGATGGTGTGACTATTGCAAAAGAAATTGAATTAGAAGATGCATTTGAAAATATGGGCGCACAGCTTGTAAAAGAAGTTGCTACCAAAACAAATGACGTTGCCGGCGATGGTACCACAACCGCAACAATATTGGCTCAGGCCATTGTTCGTGAAGGAAACCGTAACGTTGTTGCCGGAGCAAACCCAATGGTTCTTAAAAAAGGCATTGAAAAAGCAGTGACTGCAGTTGTTGAAGAATTAAAAAGCAACAGCAAACCTGTCGAAAGCAAAGAAGCCAAAGCTCAGGTTGCTTCCATTTCTGCCGGTGATGCTGAAATTGGATTATTGATTTCTGAAGCAATGGACAAAGTTGGCGACGATGGTGTTATCACTGTTGAAGAAGGCAAAGGTATGGGTACTGAATTAGAATTTACCGAAGGTATGCAATTCGACCGTGGTTACTTATCAGCCTATATGGTCACAGATACAGAAAAAATGGTAGCAGTTTTAGACAATGCTTACATTTTAATTACCGATAAAAAAATCTCCAATATCCAGGAAATTTTACCAATATTAGAACAAATTGTTCAATCAGGTTCAAAACTTCTGATCATTGCTGAAGACGTTGAAGGCGAAGCATTGGCAACATTGGTTGTTAATAAGCTTCGAGGAACTTTTAACTGTATCGCCGTTAAAGCACCAGGCTTTGGGGATCGAAGAAAAGCAATGTTAGCTGATATCGCAACCTTAACCGGAGGCGAAGTGATTTCTGACGAATTAGGTCTTGATCTTAAAACAGTGACCATTGAGCAGTTAGGAAAAGCTCGTCAAATTAAAGTTGACAAAGAAAACACCATCATCGTCGAAGGTGAAGGAAATAAGGTCGCCATTGATGAAAGAATTCGTCAAATTAAAGCTCAAATTCCTGAAACAGATTCTGATTATGATCGTGAAAAATTACAGGAACGTCTTGCTAAACTAGCAGGCGGTGTTGCTGTTATCCAGGTTGGAGCAGCTTCTGAAACTGAATTAAAAGAAAGAAAATATCGAATTGAAGATGCTTTAAATGCGACTAGAGCTGCTGTTGAAGAAGGCGTGGTTTCTGGTGGTGGTACTGCATATATTAATGCTATCGCAAAAGTGGATGAACTCATTGAAACACTTGAAGGCGATGAAAAAACAGGGGCTTTCATTATTCGCAGAGCCATTGAAGAACCGATGAGACAAATTGCAGAAAATGCCGGACTAGAAGGCTCTGTTATTGTATCTCAAATGCAGGGCAAGGCAGTAGGTGTTGGTTTTGATGTTATAAAAGGCGAATTTGTAAACATGTTTAAGGCTGGTATCATTGATCCAACCAAAGTAACACGTTCAGCCATTCAAAACGCAGCCAGCGTTTCAGCAATGTTCCTAACTACCGAAGTAGCTGTTGCAGATCTTCCAAGTGAAGAAATGGGCGGCATGCCAGGCGGTATGGGCGGCGGCGGAATGCCAATGATGTAAGCTTCAAGCTTAATACAAAAAAAGAAGTCCCATCGGGACTTCTTTTTTTGTTGCAATCATTAGCGAGGACCATTATGCATCATTGATTGACACAAGGTTGGACAGGTTTTACCACTTCGCTGTGATGCATAAAATTTGATGAAATAATTGTCATACGGACTTATGATTCTGAATATCGAATGTTTATTCGGTTTCAAGAAGCATTAACGCTTTTT
>NZ_DATCHP010000034.1:0-38933 GCF_036508315.1 Acetobacterium sp.
CTTCCTTATATGTTAATTACTTAGTTATAATTATATATTATACCGTATATACTTGATTGGAACAATCGAAAAAAATATACTATACGATTTAATATAGTATCTAAACAATTAGTTTGATTATATAACTTTTACCCTATATAACGCCTGACCCACATCGATGAAGTGAACCTTAAGTTCTCCGGTGACAGTTGGTATGTCCGGACTCACCGTGGTCGTACTGTCATTCTGAGGTGTTGTGTCATTGGTTGCAGGCTGGTTTGTTTCTGTTTGCTGAGGACTGGTTGTAGATGATGGGGTATTATGAGCCGTATTTGAGCAGCCGGCCAGGCAGAAAATAAAGAGTATGCCCAGAAGCATCAGTACATATTTTTTCACATTTCTCATTTTAGTTCCCCCTAAGGTATTGTCTTCACACCCTTGATTAACAGCCATAAACTCAATGAGAATTCCGCAATGAAGCTGATAGCTAATCCCGGATAGGTAATTATGTCATAGCCAGGCAAAAGGAAAAACTGGAAAAACCATATCATAACGCCGAAAAAGTCGGCAATCAGCAGTATTCCAAGCCATTTCGGAAGGAAGCCGGACTTGTATACCAGATAACCGAGCGGGAGAAGCCATGTACCGTAAAAAATCTGGGCTATGACAAAGCCGCTTTTGTGAAGGTTGAGGAACAGCAGATTCAGTGCATCAAGTTGATTTGGCTGGAAAGCCTTCTGGAAATCAGCGCTGCCATTTATCAGCATAGGTGCAAACAGGCACAGCAAACTGAGGCATTGTACGGCAACCCCCGCAACATTGAGCAGAAGAAACAGAAGGGCGAGGTCCTTGTGAACCGGCTTCAGAAGGACGTAGAGGGCCCAGGCTGCCAGGAGGAATAAAACGGCTGAGACCAAATCGACGATAAAACTGATGCGAAGCAGCCACATTGAATTTTCAAGAAGATCGGCTGTTTTTGAGGCATCCCCCAATACAATCAGATTGGAACGAACAACCCCGGCAAAGATGCATGTTATGACAAATGCGAGGTATAAGAGCCCTGCCCGTCTTGCGTCTTTATTGATTGAAGTCATGATTGTACGCCTTCTTTGTTTGGCGAAACGGCTTTCACTTCAGGCTTCGGCCATTTCAATGCAAACCAGATAATCAGCAATATACTCGCAACTTCTATTGATGCAAAAAACAGATAGTACAAACCATGTCCGCCTGTAACGATGTATACAATATTGAACAAACCAATGATGATGTTTACCCAGCGATTTGCATTTCGCTTCAATACCAGGGATAGAAGGATCATAATAATCGCTGTTTCCATCACGATTGCACCTGCCAGCAGCCCTCCGGATGGCATAGGAGCTCCAGCCATTATGTTTCTGATTGGCGAAGTGGCGTCCATTAAAGAAAGGATATCCGCATAAGCCATATTGAGCAGCAAAAATATCCATAAAAGCGAGAGTTTTAATCGGGTATCGATTCTATTAGTTTTTATGTCTGTGTTCATTAGTTCTCCTTTTCAATTTCTTTAAATTCTCTCGAAATATTTTTTATACTCCATCAATTTTTCTTCAATTTCTTTCCAGATAACGACATTGTCCATTTCTAATTCAAAGACTTTTCCATGTGATTTGTAGGCATCTGTTTTCATCTGATAAAAGTTTCCTTTGAAATCTTTGACATAAGTACCTGGATATTTGTCTTCATCTCCACAACGTCTTTTGAGTTCTTCTAATGAAACGCAACCCATTTCATTTTCCACTTCAAAATAAGCTTTTATTATTTTATGATTGGTTTGATTTGGACTCATCGCCCATTTGGGTATTCTAATTATTGCTTTTGGCAATTCATTTTTTATTGTTTCAATATCTTTTAATGATTTCAATTTTTTCATTAATTTAGGATTTTTGACAGCTTTAGCAAAGCTTGTTGAGATATATTTCAGCATAAAATTTTCGATCACTTCATCAGAATTTTCATCGTCTAATCTCAATGCTATCTTAAATTTTTCAGCCACTTCAGGGACAACTGTTAAGTCATAAGCAATTTTCAAAATTTCACCTCCGTCAAATATATCCTCATTATATACTAATTCATTCACCGCCGTTAGTAAAAATCGTTTAATCATATATTTTTTTATAAAGAGAAATTCACAAAATTAATATTCCCCTTTCATCATAAACACTCCTGGTATTTCCGCCTTTTTCTATTGCTTTGTCCAGTGTCATAATCGTTGTATTTGCATCATCAATACGCTCGGTGGATTTTGGGTGTTTTTGCCTAGCCCCTGAAAATATATATTAGCAGATTATATATAGAAATAAGGCCGTGCAGCCTTTGTTCTATGCTTACCAATGATGGTAAGTACGTTTCAGTACATGACACAGATGCTCCCATTTATCCTGTATGCTGTGACATTCCAATTTGCCCTTGGTGATAATCTTAGAGTACAAAAATTAACAAATTCATGATTTCTAAATCTTTAGCGTAATATTTCCGTGCTTTATTCTAAGTACCCCATATACCCCATCAATAAACACAACCTCCTCATAAAAAGGCTCTGAAGCAACAGAACATAATAAAATACCCCCTCAGAATTGGATTGAGTTTCGGTCATTTAACCCGCTAAATTGACAAATCGTCTTTGGATCAACCCTACTCATATACAATTCTGCATCATTGATGTGATCAGTGATATAACAATTTCCTGTGACGTGATTTTTAAAATAATAACCATATACCCCATTTCCATAAGCCGGTGTTATTGGAAATAGAAGTATTATAAAATAATATGAATGATTGAGTTGCTTTATTCTCATAAGGACCATTTGTCAAAGATTCAATATAATATTCTTTAATGATAAAATGTGATGTGTTTATATTGACAAATTATCATAGATGGGTATATTATAAGATAAGAACATACGTACTAATGAGACTCAAGGTTAAAAGAGGGTGAAAAAATGGAACGGGTTATTTTACATTCGGATATAAATTGTTTCTACGCAAATGTGGAGTGCCTTTACCATCCTGAGTTGAGGGATCTCCCTGTGGCTGTTGGAGGAAATCCTGAAAAACGGCATGGTATAATTCTGGCCAAGAACCAAAAGGCAAAGGAAGCCGGAGTTAAAACAGGAGAAGTGCTGTGGCAAGCCAGAGCCAAATGTCCGGATCTGGTAATCCTGCCACCGAACTATGATCTTTATTTGAAATTCTCCCGGTTGGCACGAAAGATCTACAATCGGTACTCAGATCAGGTTGAGCCGTTCGGCGTCGACGAAGCATGGGTGTCCGTCACAAACAGCGCCAAACTCCATGGTGGCGGTGAGGAAATTGCCAGGAAAATCAGTCATGACATTCAGGATCAATTAGGAGTAACTGTATCCATCGGGGTGTCCTGGAATAAAATTTTTGCCAAGTTTGGATCGGACTATAAGAAACCCAACGCAATAACAGTGATCAATCGAGATAATTTCAAACAGATTGTCTGGGAACAGGAAGTTGGGGATTTACTTTACGTGGGCCGATCCACAAAGAAAAAGCTCTTTAAATATGGCATTTATACGATTGGTCAGCTAGCCAATGCTTCCGTTGATTTTCTAGTGCTTCAATTTGGAAAAATGGGCGCAGTATTATGGCGATTTGCAAATGGACTGGATGACAGCCCGGTGAAGTGCTTTGATGAGGATTATAACGGGAATGAACGGATTATTAAAAGCATTGGCAATAGTATTACCACCCCCAGGGATCTCAAGAACCTAGAAGATGTCAAGCTGATTATGTATATGCTCACAGAGAGCGTAGCCATGCGACTAAGGGAAACCGGGTGTTTTTGTCAAACGGTGGCCATTCATGTGAGAAATAAAGAATTGAATAGCTTCACCAGACAGGCCAAATTGAGCAAACCCTCGGATATAACAAATGAGATTGCCGAGGCTGCCATCCATTTATTCAAACAAAACTACGATTTCAGCTCAGATATCCGCTCTCTGGGAGTTCGGGTAGCTGATTTAGTCCCGGATACAATACCCATCCAGTTAGATGTGTTTGGACGTGAGCAAGAAAGAATGCGAATGGAGCAACTGGATAATACCGTTGATCATCTTCGAAAACGATTTGGGAATCTTTCCATACGTCGAGCCATCACCATCGGCGATCAAATGAGCTGTCTGGATCCGAAAAAAGATCACGTGATCCATCCGGTTGGGTATTTTTAGATTGTATGCAGAAGGGCATCCCAAGACGAATGCGAGACGTCTGAAGTAAATTTAGCCTTGTCGCAGTGATAGCGGAGACCAGGGCGGAGGACTGACGGCAGTGGAGGCCAACACGAACAAAGCCCCGGGCGTTAAGCCGGGGGCGTGGGTAGAGGGATAACGTATGGCAGGCACGGTGAGAGCGGAGCGGCCACCGTGTCAAGACCTGATGAACGTAAAGCCATCCAAAAAAGTAAGCTTTAGGCAGTTCTTTCATTTATAAAATTGCCGGGGCTTTGTTTGACGCTGCCGTTAAAAACCATTTCTAATTTGAAAGATGCTTTTGTTGTTTTATCTTCAAAATTTTAAATAAGATCGTTCAACTTCTGCAAATGGCCCTTAGCAGAAGTTGAAATCATCAAATAATTCTTAATCTATAATAATCCGATAGCCTCATAATCATAGCCTAACGGTATTTCTTTCTGACCTCGATAATCAAGAAAATATACATTTTCTATCAACATATACTGAACTGAAATTATTGAGAATCCTAGTGGAGGAAGTAGCTTGTTATTTCATAATAGGAAGATATTGCGTAACAAAGAAATGCCTTTTTTCTTAAGATTGATGATAACTGTTTTTAATCCCATTGGTGTGATTCAGAGAGATATTGGCGTAGAATACCTAAAATATTTTTTAAATAATTTGCCTATTCCACCTTTTCGGGGGGATGGGCAAAAACACCCATTTTAGTGATTGTTTGAGGGTATAGATCATGATATAATAATTAAAGTGATCTCGTAGCTCAGCTGGGAGAGCATTACCTTCACACGGTAGGGGTCGCTGGTTCAAGTCCAGTCGGGATCACCATTTTTTACAAAAAAAAATCTGGCGTAATCGCCGGTCTTTTTTTATTGGGGTCTCGCTAACATAAGTCTGAATCACACCATCAGAGACTTAAAACATCTTCATAAAGGTATATATATTTTGCGTAGATATACATAAATGGTTTGTTATGCTTTACAGATGTAGTTTTATATGTTTTTTTGTGCTACGTAAAAGTATACCTTTACGTAGGGATATTTGTTTTAAAAATAAAATTATTTATAACAGAATTGCAGAAATATTGATATCACTTGATTTAAAGTTATTTTTTATTGCTGTTGCCGAGATCCCTAATTGATAACTTGCATCTCTTTTGAACTTTTGGACGATATGTGTAAACAACCCCAAAGTAGTTTATGTATTTTATACTAACCAGAAACACACATCCTCTCACCCTACTCAAAGATCTCTTTAAAACTTCATCCTTAGGTACCGGTGGATAACCATTTTTTGCTAGGATCAAAATCAAATTCACTTATAACTCGGTCTTGTTATCATTACGATGAGCCCAGTCCGGATACCTAGCTTTTTAGTCAATGAATTTTTATTGACTATTTTGTTGAAAGAAGAGTAAATACTATTGTATTCCCAGGTACTTAGTGCTAACAAAACACTGTAACAAGCCACTCGCTCTGCCTGGCAGGACGGAACGAAGGCGAGAATGATAACCTTTATTTAGCCTTGTTGAAGCGACAGTGGAGACAGCGCGCAAAACCACGACAGCAGTGTCCAAATCCCCGAGCGCTAAGTCGAGGGCGTGGTTGAAACCATCTTATTAAGTGTTGGCTGAAGATGTAATAGAAACGTCAATTATATTAATTTCAGTAAATCTTCAATTGTGTAATCAAGTAATTCAATAGGTGGCTTCATTGTCTTTTCTTGTCGTGAAGAAAGAACTTTACCTTCTACTCTATTAATAAAAATCTCATCCGTCTGCTCATAAACTACTTTTGAGTATATATCAGAAAATCTGAATAAGAATGTTATGCATCTTTCTTCCAATTTATTTTCCATATTGCTGAAGCGTATAAATAGTGTTTGTCTTTTATTAACTGGTATCGCCATGTGAGGACTTGCATAATTAAACTCCCCATTTATTGTCGTTATCAAATTTACGGCATTTCCAGCTCCAACATTGGTCAAAGTATACTCAATTGAATAATAATTTCTTTTATTATGCAGCTCTTGTATAATAGCCTTTTCAACCTTGCTATTAATTGAATTCCCACTTACATCCCGATCCCATAGAAATTCATAACTTGAGTTGATTTGATTTGTAGTTAAATCAACATTCAGATAAATTTCTTTTAAATCTGTAGTCTGGGTTGATGTATTATTTGGTTCATAAGGTTTATAACTGGCTTGGAGATATGGTTTGCAGGATAGAATGCGATCTTCTTCTATTTGCGCCTTAGAAAGGTGGATTGACATTAAGACAGCGATGAGTGTTGCCAATCCGCCGAATATTGAACCATAATATGATAACATGCTAGATAAATCTATTGAACTCGAACCTTTATATTGTTGATATAACACAAATGGAATCAGAATTACCAACGCAGTGGCTATGAATATAATTAAAATTGAATAATCGGAATTAAAACCTTTTTTTTTCATAAGAACTCTCTTTCAATATACAATCGTCTAAATTGTAAACACTAAGTTGTTTGAATTAAATTTCAGCCTGAGCAAATAGGATGCGGTGGAAATAAAAACGTCAACACCCTTGTCAGCCCCATTACCAGCGAAGCTGTTAATAAGTGCAAAGTAAAAGCTAAAATGTAGTAATATCAACGTATTGATTAAATTATGAATTATCAAAAAATAATGAAAATTATATGGAAAAACATTGTCTTAGAATGGCTATTTTACTGGTTTTTAAAGTTTACCCTTGTATTAATAGCTTCGCTGGTATTAGGCCTAAACGGATCAACATTGTTTCTATTAAAATGGTAAAAGAAGGGAGTATTTTTTATGATGTCCGACAAATAAGCACACCTTCAGAGGCAGTACACCATTTTGATGTATAAGAAATTCATATTCAATATTGTATCAAACAAGTGAAGCTTTCAAACAATTTTGAAACTGCTAACTCCTAGAATTCTCCTCCTAATAGAACTTAGTCCACATAAATGTTACTATGTAATTTTGGATGAATTGCTAATGTTGGCAAACCACCTTATTACCTGAATGCTTACTATTCTTAACATTTTGGCAAACTCAGTTTTATCTTCTTCAGGACATTCTTTTCCCGTTAAAGCATAATTCGCTTTTGCATGGACAATAGAGTTTCGAGTAGCAGTAATTTTTTCAGCTAATGATTCCAATGCTGCTTTAATCAAAGGTTCTTTCTTACTATTTTGTCTATTTATATTTTCTTTTAGGTTTTTTACTTTATCTAAAAATTTTGGTGCATATTCTGAAATTTCAAAAATATCACAGCATTTTTCAATTGTCGCATTTATTGCCTCTTTATCCTTTTCATATTTTTGTTTATTTTCAATAAATAATGTTTCTAATTCTCTGATATAATCCGCATCTGGACATAACGCTTTTGAACTCATTAATTTAGTATATGCTAACTGAGTAATTCCTTCTCTGATAACTGTTTGAGAAACATTCTCAATTATTTTTGTGTATTGGATTATTGAATAATCAGGATTATCATTTACTTCATTAGCTTGATTGAAAAGTTTTTGTATTTCCATCATTCCTGGACCTAACATTAATGGTCTTAAAATATAATCATTATCGTCAGAATCTTCATAATCAAATTCATCAAAATCATCTTCTGGTCTTGGACTTGGGGTCAAGTATATTCCATGCGATGCCCCTATCTCAAAACAATAAGCATTATATATTTCTTCAATTTGTTTTTCTGTTAATCTCTCATCACAAAATGAAATCTCAATAAATATATCTTCACCTAAAACCGAAGGCAAATAATCGCTGTAATTATTTGCTAAGTGAACTAAGATACCAAAAAGAGTTATCCCTTTTTTTATAGCACATGAAAATTTAATTCCTTTAATTTCAGATTCAATTTTAAATATTTCTAATGTATGCTCTAAAAGATTGCTAATCCGCATATACTCTTCGAATTCATTTATTTCAGTCAATTTATTCCTTATTAAACAGTGCTTATTAGAAATACATTTGATATTTTTAATCATTTTAGATTCTTTTGTTTCTTCAATCAAATCTATGAACTCAATTAACGTCATTTCTAAATTAAAATCAGACTCATCCAAACATACTGATATAATGTAGTTTTCATCAATAATTTGATCATTATATTCTTCCAAAACGTACTTATTTGAGACAGACTCAGGTTCACTGATATTTTCAAAACCACAAAATCTTTCTAATTCAACATCTTTGCTTTCTAAGTATTCAAGACAACTTCTCGTCTTCTCCTTAAGATCTTTGTTGATGAATTTTAACATATGCACCTCTTTTTAATTAATACTATTTAAATTGAATTTTTAGTTCCAATCTATTAAAAACGGCCCAAATTAGTTTTCTTATATAAACCATAATGAAAGCAGAAGTTGAACTGATCTGTCCTCTTTTATGAATCCAACATATCCCATTCCGATCCTAGAACCCATCGTATAGCAGATAATTTTCCATTTATCATACCCCACTCAAAATCACTATAGGGGCCTAAGTTTTCTTCACCATATTTTTCAACCACTTTTTGTGCGGAAGTCAAAGCTCCCTCCCAAATTTCAGGCTCAGCAGTAGTTTGCCCTTGTTCAATTCGGTATTTTAATCCGAGATGTCTATCAAACCATACCTTATCAAAAAATTCATCCTCTGCATTTGTTATTTCTTCCATACTTCGTGGATTATCTTCAAAATCATCATTTTCATTAATACGATGGATTACTTTATAATTTTCCAAATCAATAGAAAATTTCTCCAAAGCATTTTCGATTCTGGTCATCTTTTGATCTTTTACAGCAAATAAAGCAAGCTGTTCTTCTTTAGTCATATCAATATCCAAAAAGTCCAACCTCACACCATAATGAATAGGAGTATTGAGTATGCTTGCCATCCGTTCCAAATGATATATTTTCACATCAACTTGAGTGTCATTTTCACTAAGTTCTTTTCGCTCAGATAGTCGTAATTCTTGATTAGTAACAAACACAAATCCACTTGCTCCATTTTGACTAACACCATCAAAATCATGTTTGAACTTTTCTTTTATCTCTGAAAAGCTCTTTTGCCCTCTTGGAAAATAGACACCACCAATCCAATTACAACCATTAAAAGAAAGGAGTAAATCTTTTAGTCCATCACGCCCACCCAATGGGTGAGATGGATCGATATCTTGAAAGCCATCACTATTTAGTATTATTGCAGCTAATCGTTCGGCAGAAGCTTGCCCCCGATCCCATTCTAAAAGTCTATGCCAGGTTTCTTTTCCTTCAGCTCTCCGAGTCATACTACCTCCTATAATATTCAAACCTTCTAAAAAGTTACAGATTTATATCAATTATTACTAAATTATAAAATAATCTATTGACCATATATTTTCGCAAACACGTTTTACTAATTTCTCTCGTTCTTCAATATCTGATTTTTTAAATTGATTATGAGGTTTAAATCCTAATTTTTGGATTTCAGGTACGTTTAAAAAATTAGGGTTTTTCACATAGTAATTTTGATTTAGTGTTTGTGCATATGTATTTTCCTTTATGTAATGATCAACCTTTGCATCATATTTATCGCTACTAAAGGATTGATTCGTACCTTGTGGCAAAAGAATCAGCGCACCTATAGAATTACGCCAACTCTGGAAATCATTTTCTTGTGAAAACTCATCTGTATGTTCTGAAAATTTATTCGCCCAAATATGTTCAATTTCAAATTGTTTCCCATTAGGATGATGATAGCTAACATAGGTATTACCTTTACCTATTCGCTCATCAAGATATCCTGATATTCGTGAAAGCAAATGTTTTACAAACTTTCTATTTTGACCATGCATTCCAAATTCACAAATCCCATCCCAATTTTCCGGTATTTTTTCAACCTCATCTGAAAGAATAATCCCTAATGTTTTTAAATCATTATCTCTTATGCGCTTTATAACTTTGAACATAGAATATTTAATAGACGATTGTCCGAACTTTCGGTAATTGACCGCTCGTCTTACGGTAAAAGTCTCAATATAACGAGATGTAAAATCTAATTTTTTTTCAACATTATTTTGATCATCCCCATAACAAATAGGAGCTAATAATAATGCATTTTGTAATGATTCCGCAATACCCCAATTTTTTATATAGTTTGTATGAGGCATGTTTTGATTAAATGATTCTTGAGCCTTTAAGATATTTAAGTACACCTCTACATAAAATTGAAATTGGTATTTAAAAAAATCATAAAATTCATCTGAAGTGTTCAAATTGAACAAAGCTTTATCATTCTCTTTAAACCAGTTATGAAAACGAGAACCAATTAATTCGAAATCCTGATCTACTGAACCTACTTGACCTAATCTGATACTAATAGCATACTTTCCTCTAAACCATGCCTGGAAGAAGGCTTGATCTTCATTTTCATCATTTTCATGAAGCTTTTGCATTTGATCTTTCCATATTTCATTTATATCAGTTCTCTGTTTTACATCCGAAATTTTTGAAAGCACATAACCTTTAAGCATTTCGGTGGATGTCAGATTAAGACCACGGTCATTCATAGTTTCAAATATAGTATATGCATTTTCGTCAGAATAAGCGGTTATCTCAACAAGAACAACATTTTCTATAAACCAGTCAATAAAAAATGGTAAAGCTTCCTTTGTGAGTTCTTCCGGGAATGACTGTTCAATATAAGTATAGCATTCTTTCATATTTAGAACTGTTTCGTCATCAATATCCTTTGGTATATATTCACCAACATCAAATAATGCCTTTAAACATGGTTCCCTCAGTGAGTCTGACATATTGAAAGACTTTTCCCCGTACTTTTCTGAGTATATTAGTTCGGTTATTGATACATTATTTCCATTTCCACTTTGTAAATGATAGAGATAGATAAGAAATAACGTTATCGATGTAATCCGTTGTTGACCATCAATAATCGATTTTTTTCCACTATATGGATCATTACTAAAGATCACAGGTCCCAAATAATAGTTTTGATAATTAGCTACATCCGAACGCTTATCATTTTTGTTATAAGATTTCAAAAAGGTCGTTGTCAAATCTTCTATAAAAAGTTCGATGTGTTTTTTTTGCCAACGATATTCTCGTTGAAAATAATCAATGCTAAACTTCTGATCTTTCAGTAGTGAATTAATATTTTTATCTTTAGCTTCTATTTTATTTTTTAATTTTTGATTCATCATACTTTCCTTTCAAGAACACTTCTATTATTCCACACCCAATGCCTTAAACACCGCATCTTCAGGGCTCTGGTAAAAGATCAGATTAAACTTACCCATAAGCTCCGGCGGCACCGCTACCATATCCACAGTTGAGGTAATGGGAAGCAATACTTTTTTTGCCCCGCTGTCCAGGCAGACCTGAAGCACATTGGCCAGTTCTTCTACCTTGATGATCGTTCCCCCGATGCTCAGATTACCAAGAACCGCCAGACTGCTGATGACCGGCTTTTTCATGGCAGACGAGCACAAAGCCACCAGGGCAGCCAGAGTCAACTGACTGGTAATTCCAATCCCGTTGAGATCCTGCAAGTGCATCAGGTAATCCTTGGTGGCAGTGCTGATGGTGCCGCTGATATTTTTACTATTTGCTTTTAAGTAGCGGTAAGCCGTTTCGATTGCTTCCTTGGCTTCCCGATCGGAACCAAATCCGGTGCGTTCAAATTTACCGGAGCCGGCCACCATCTCTGTTTCAAGCTTAAAGACACCGATCATCCCGGATTTCCCCCGGCTGACCGTATAAACCTGACCGGGCTTATGCAAACCCTCAGGTATGAGCTTTCCGCCACCCTGCTCAGGCACCGGAACAAACTTTTCTTCAAAGCTTTCATTGTCGATGTAGGAAAAATTCACATCGTAAAATTCCATGCCGCCGATCTTCTTCAGCTGTTCTTTGACCCGGCGACGGCTTTCAAGAGCTAGTCGTAATATTTCTTCAACCCCGGTCTTGTCACATTTCCCATGGGGATAAACCAGCTTCATAAGGCCGGATACCATCTTACGTACTCCAATCACATCCCGTTGGTTCAGATTATTCCCCAGCTTGAAATATTGATCATACACATCCGCATACGAGGTTTTTCGAAGCTCCCGTAAATATTCGGACAGATAATCAGTGATTAAGCCGTATTCGTTGGTGAAAAATTCCGGTCGGTATTTTGGGATCTCCCAGCCTGGGACATAGCAGTGCATGCGGTCAAAAAAGGCACTGTCACAGGCCATTGCCTCAGGAAAGGGATCAAACAGGTGGGATGTTTTTAGGAGAACATCCACGCTTTGGTTAAGGTTCCCTACAAAGACCATGGACGCTGAAGCATTCTTTTCTTCCTTACCCCTTGAAAACGAACCGGAAGCCATATAGTCCTTCATAATCTGAATCCCGTCTTTATCCTTAAAGGTAATCCCTGCCACCTCATCAAAGGCCACACAGTCCCACATGCCCACAAGTCCCACGGTTCGATTGGACATATTATAAAACAAATTGGCAACGGTGGTTTGTCCCCCTGAAACCAATATGCTGTTGGGTGAAATTTCTTTATAGACATGGGATTTCCCGGTACCCCGGGGACCCAGTTCACAGAGGTTAAAGTTGTTTTCAACCAGAGGGATCATCCGGGTTAAAAGCAGCCATTTCACCCGATCATTAAATTTAGAGGGTTCCATTCCGATGGAACGCAACAGCACATCGATCCATTCCTCTTTGGTAAAGTGTTCTCGCCCTTGTAGTACCTCATTTAAATCAAGGTTTGGCATTTGGATGGGGGTCAGTTTCTGAATAATGAAAGGACATCGGCTTTTATCCCCTTCATCATAGAAATATTCCAATTGAATAATGCACCAGATGCCACCGCACAATAAACGTTCATACTCTGAGGCATATTGTTCAGGAACCGGCACATTTTTTATTCCCAGGTTTGAGAACTCGGCTTCATAAACATCGTTGCGAAAGTTCAGTTTTACGGAAACATTATCAATGACTGTGTAACTGCCTCGTTCCCGCAGTTTGGAAATGATTTTCTGGGCTTCATCGGGCCGGACAAAGTTTTCAGAAAGGATGTTTTTAACATTGGTGACCCCCTGGACAATCAACTCTTCATCGGTGGTTGAACAGTACATGCCAAGCAGGTACTCCAGCACATAAATGGGAACATTGGCGCCCTCTTTAATTTTTTTAGTCAGATCCTTCCTGACAATCTTTCCGGCAAAAACATCAATGAGTTTTTCAGACAATTCATTCATTCCATTACCCCTTACATCCTAAAATCCAAAGTCATTGGCAAATGCAATGTCGATGATAAATTCATGCCGTGCTACTTCCATGTCCGTTTTCATATCTTTCATAACCAGATAATATTTTTCATCTTTTGAGTATTTCTGATTTCTAAAATTAAATTTTTCTTTAAACTTACGCTTGTCAACCGCTGACTCTTTGCGATCTGCCACAATGATTTCCCGATCGGATATTTTTTCTCCGGACTCGCTTTCAAAGTAAACTGATACCTTAACAGGCCGTAACTGATCCGATACCTTCTCGGTTTGAATAAAGTCCAGGTAAACAATGAGGTTTGTAATTTTGCGGTTTAACGTGATTAATTCCACCTCAACATTTTCCACTTCTTTTTTCCTGGTTTCTGTTTTCACCTTAATCAGCGGCACCACGATTTCCTGCAGACTGGCACCTCCATGGACATAATTCTGGCCGCCACCGGGTGTTTTAAATATATCGACACCCCGGGGAACCGTCACAAACACATCCTTATTTTGGGCACCCAGATAATCAAGGGAATATGTCAGAGTGCCATTAATATCCAGGGGTTCATTAGTTAAAATAAACCGCTTATTGATAAAGGCCCCGGATGGCTTTGGCAAATTGACCTTATCGCTTTCGTCCAGCTTGTCCCGTTTATAAATAAAGCCATGATCCGCGGTGATGATGTAATTGGTAAAGGATTTATTTGCGGTAAGCTTTTGGATCAGATTGATGATTTCATTGATCGTTTCATCCGCTGCTGTAAACACCTCATTTTCCGTGGCCATATGGTCCCCACGGGCATCGATCTGATTATGATAAACCACAATGACCTTCTGTCCATTCATCAGTTTCCGAAGGGCTTCCTGATTCATGGACATGACATCTTTATAGGAGGTGACAACGGATAAGGGGTTATGGGATTTGAATATTTTTTCCCGTTGATCGCTGGTGATACAGGGCATGCCATCCACCAGGACGTCACAGGCCGAGGTGACGGTAATGGCTTCATGAGGCAGCAATGCAGCAATGCCCAAACGGGTAAAGGACGGCAGCACCGAAATCATCGGGGATATTTCTGATCTGGTGTTTGCCCGCTCGTTTAAGCGTTTGTTGAGCTCCAACCCGCATTCATAACGAAGGGCATCCGAGATGATCACAACAGTGGCTTCTTTTTTTACGGCAGGATCCACCTGTTTTCGGTAGAAATCAGCCTGCTTTTCACCGGCTAACCCATCCCAGGTATTGACCTTTTCCAGGGCATCCGCCCAGCCAATGGACAATTTCAAAAGATAGGCATTGGTGTAGCGGTTCTCGACCCAGTTTCTGAGGTCATGCAGGGCATCATTCCCATCAATCCGGTCATAAGCCGTATAAAAGCCACGATAGTACCGGTCGATATTGGCCCACTTGCTGGTATAAAACACCATGAACGCATCTGCATCCTTGGGCACATCCCTGGCAAAGCTTTGAATGTGGGCAATGAGTTGATCCGCCTTATCCAGAGCTTTATAGTAATGCTGATATTTCACTGAAAAATGCTTTTTACTGCTGCGGTTTCGGATAATTTCCCGATATTCCACTGAAAAAGGTTCCTCATTGGAAACAAGACCCGCTGCCATGGCTTTGATGATTTGCCGATCAAAGTCTTCAAAGGTATCACACTCAAAATAGTTTTCTGCCGGAACATTTTCCAGAAAATCCCCAACCCTGAGCTTAACCGCGATTTCTCTGGCAATCTCATCATACTGGTCTTTATACAGCATGTTGTTCATGA
The DNA here is from genome assembly GCF_036508315.1 of Acetobacterium sp. GTDB lineage: Bacteria > Bacillota > Clostridia > Eubacteriales > Eubacteriaceae > Acetobacterium. Next base: position 15,282 of record NZ_DATCHP010000034.1, read on the forward strand.
GATTTGAAATAAAAATTGCTACATCATTTTTCTTATGAGAGATAAACGACTGCCAGCCTTTTGGTAATTCGCCTTTATAACAGGTGGCGGTATAGGTGACAAGCAGGGTGGGCACCAGTTTTTCAAAGGTCGGATTCTCCTCTTTATAGCCATAATACCGGGCGCATAAATCCCAAAAGACCTTTATTAAATCCATTTTCTGAAACTCAGCCAGAACTTTATTATCCGTTAAACCGCCAATGGTGATCAGCTTCTTTAAAATCTCATCAAAGCTGGGACTTTTAACCCCGGCCAAAACGGAAAGAAGTCCAATTTCAATGATTTCCGGGTTGTATTCCTCAATACCCAGGGCCACAAACTTATCAATCCGTTCATTGGCTTTCCAGAACTTGCCATACTGGGATAATTGATCCTTGTGTTTGACAGGTATGCCATAGGTGCTGCATAAGAGAGACACCCGATCCGTAAAGAACTGCCGGGAATAATAAAACATGTCCGCCAAATGGTTGTCCTTATCCCCGGGCTTCGCAAAGGGTGCATAAACCAGATAATTATTTTCCTGATCCATACACTCTAAAAAGTATTTGGTATATAAGGTGTTATCCCCGGTTAAACGATACACTTTGGCGTTATTCAATCCCAGAGTCTCAATGTCTTCATCAAACTCCCCGTTGTCGTCATACCAGAAAACCAGTTTGCGCTCATCCCCGAAGAATTCTTTATTTAATAGATCTTGTATGGTTTGCAGGTTCATGCTCTTGCCTCTTGTAATATTTCTGATTTTAATTTAACAAACTTAGATGCATAACTTTTAGCAGTTTCTACATCTTTTATGATAACAACATTTTCATCATTTTTTGTAGCGTTAATTGTCCAATTATAAGAGCCGGTAATTGTTTTTTCAAAATCAATTATGCAAAATTTATGATGTAAATTTTTTCTGGAACTCATATACGATTTCGAATATCCAACTGCAATTTTTTTACTAAAATCAAGTTTGTATTTTCCATCGTTTGTCTTATTACCTTTGTCATCTAACATAATTACTTGTACATTTAAGCCTCTATTTCTAGCTTCTATTAAAGAATCATATATATCAATATCTGTAAACCATGCAACAGCAATCCAAATTAAGTATTTTGCATTTTTGATTTCATCAATTATTCGACCCTTTATTTCAATAAAACAAGGTTGAATAAACACTTTCTCTTCATGCTGATTGTAGATTCCAATTCGATTTTTCACTATTTCCATGCTGTGTTCAATTGTTTTATAAGAGGCTTGATATCCAAAATCTTCTCCTAATTGATAACATTTTTCTATTCCAATTGCTGTATCTTTTAAAAATTCTATGTTTTCACATAATTTAAATATTTTTGAATAATTCTCATAAATTAATTCTTTATTATAAACACATCCTACGTTTTGATCTTCTACTACTAATTCCAAAAGCTGTTTAATATCACTAAGTATAAGTTCAAATTCCATAACAACATACACTCTCAATCTCTCTCATTTTGTATCTAAAATATCCATATCAAATCGTCTTTCCCGCTTCATAGAATGCTCAATATCCATAAATTCACATAATTGATCTTTACCTCATCATCTAGAACAATTAGTGACCGTTTAAGATCAATAAAATTAATAATCTCGTCTTAAGTTCAGGTTATTTGCCATTTAAATTTTCAATGTATTTTTTCTTAACCTTTATTAGAAATTAGTTACTTATTCATAGTGGATCAACCTGTTCTGGTTTAAAAAATTTAAACAAATCATCTAAATGCTTTTGGATAGTATCAATAAACAAACTTTCATCTTGCTTTTTTATTATGTGAAGTAGCTTTTCAACATCAACAATAGCCACTTGTTTTCCAACCTGTTCATTCACATAAATACTCATAAAAGAATCTACAATAATGTTTAATTGTGCGATATCATTCTGCACATATTTTACCAGTTTATTTAAATTGCTTTTTTTGTGAATAAAATCTAATTCATTATTCGTTGTTACAAATGATAACAGATAATAATTATTCCATTCTTCAACCTTTTGGTTGAAGGATGATTTTATAATTATACTAACAAACTCAGTTTCTTGTATGTCATCAGAAAAAATATTATTAAATATCAATAAATTAAAATCTCTATAGAGCTTCTTCGAATTGATCCAAATATTTTTAATTAATCGATTTTTCTCTATATTATAGCCAATAATTGAAATAATGAAGCTCACTATTGAACTTGTGAAAATTCCAAATATAATACTATTGTAGATATTAATATTAGTTTCAATGTTATTTCTTATATATTCTAAAAAAAGAACAATACTGCCATTATTAAGGCATATGATTAAGAAACATGAAACTATTGTAATGAAAAATGTAACAATTAGACTGTATTTATATATTTTCATTTTTCTCCTAAATTTTCGCCAGCAGATTAACTTTAATCGATTTTTTTCCTTCGCTGGATACTTCAACATCCTGGAATTTGGCGTAATTCATCTTCACCCCGTCGTCCAGATCAATGGGGATGCGCTGAAGGGCGATGTGGGCGATGGCCTGGTCATAAGTTTGGGTTTCTGCCAATTGCTTGATAAGCTTTTCTTTTTTCTTAACCGCGCTGGCTTTGTCACTTGCCGGAGCATCACTGTTTAAGACCAAATTGCACCCGTTAATGACATCCTCCAGTTTTGCCTGGATTTTATGAAGGTAATCCGTTCGAACACGGCCTACGTTATCTTCATCGTAACGGTGCATATAGATGAAGGCTTTAAATCCGTTTTCCTTGCCGCTGTCAAAGAGCCAGTAGATTGGCCGTTTCCGATAGATTTTTACATGGTCTTTATAGAAGTCTTTCAGGCAGTAATTACGCAGTACTTCTCTGGAGGTGTTGCCTTTATTTCCCAGAACTTTGGCTATAAAGTCCAGATTCTCTTCCAAAGTTTCTTCCCCATAAACCACTTTCACAAATTTTACCAAATGGGCTACCATGTCATCATCAAAATATTCCTCGTCGGTAATGGGAATGATATTGTCCTTATCCGGTATAATAGTAGAATGGTTACTTGCATCCCACTCTCCACCGGCATATGCAAGACCTTCCATATCCAGGGAATAACGCCCAAGCATACATCCCACAGCATAGGAAATCAGAGAACGGATATCCCGGCCAAGATCAGCCTTGCGAATGGTCACGTCTTTATCTTCTACTTCTGGGGTGAGTTCGTCTTCCAGACCATAGATTTCGATAAAGATTCGGTTGATTTCTTCTTCATTGGACTTGAGTTGGGTGAATTGCATCTCTGTGAAATAGCTCCACTTTGCAAAAGCATCTTTCAGGCTTCCTTTACCTATGGATGCGCAAATATCAACCATAGGCTCATCTTCATCATGGTAATGGGTGCGAAACTCTTCAAGATATTCAGTTGTATTGAACGTAAGCAATGGATGCTTTTTGAAATCCCATGAGGTTTCGAAAAAATCCCAGTCGATTTTTGAAATACCTATATTTTTTTTTGTGATATTTCGAATATATTCTTTTCTTTCTACTCCAAATTTAACAGGTATTCTTGCTAAATTTCCTACCTGAAAATTTAATGTAGGATTTTGAATTTCTAGAAAATAGCTACCAAGTTTGGAGCACAGTAATCCAGTTAAAAACATTGTCATGTCATGTTCTGCAAATAAAGATGAACCAGCTACATCAAAAATAAATCCTGTAGGTGTATATCTTACTCCAAAATGACTTGAACTTATAAATGACCATGTTATTCCTTCATGAAAATATTCCGCTTTACCATCATGTCGATGACCTGAAAGTGATGACATTTTTTTCTGCCCGGCATTGTCATACCATAAAACATATTCAGCATTTCCATACCATTTTCTAAAAGAACCACCTTTGTTGTATGGGAAATACTTTGCAATTGAGCAATTAATATTCTTTCTGTCATTAATTGAAAAATCAATTTTTGTATATTGAATTTCAGCCCAATAGCGAACAAATAATTCATTTTTACCAGTTGTTAAACCATGTTTTACTCTTGCAACTTCATTTAATGATTGGGATTTCATAAAGAGATTGCATGTATTTTCACTCACCCAATAAGCAATTGGCATTCCAGGAATTTTTGAAAAGTTTTCTTGATTAATTTGAACAAAGTAATTTCCCGCAACAGGAAATTCTTTAGGTTGATTATTATCATCTATATCAACATATTTTACTTGATTGTATGTTCCTTTGAAATTATTAATACTTTTGGTTCTAAATATCGTAACAGCTGTGCCAAATGCGATTCCCATAACCATATTATCCATATGCATTAAATTGATGATTGTTTTATTCGTTAAAAGCTGTTTTCGTATTTTTTCGAAGCTTGATAAAAACATCCAGGATTGCATTGTGACTAAAGAATTTAATCCATTTTTTTTTGCCATTTGTCCGCATTTTTCGATAAATACTGCAAATAAATCACTCTTGCTATCAGGATAATTCTTTTTTACATAATCCCCGAGTTTTACACCCATACCACTGCTGCCCATATAAGGTGGGTTGGTAATAACAACATCATATTTTTGAGCCATTATCTCTGCCTGTTTTAAAAGCAGAGCAAATTGATTGATCACATCATCCCGATGAATCAGATCCATAATATTGTCATAAACCATTACTTCTATTTCCTTGATTCGGTTATTCAGTGAAGCAAAATCAAGGGGTTGTACATCCAAGATGCTCCCGTATTCTTTGGCATCAATAAATACGTCAAGAAGTGTTTTTACATCTTTTTGAAGGGACTTATCACCCTGAGCTAAAAAATCTGAAATCTCGGGTTTGATGGTATTGCTCTCCAAGATTCCACAGAGATTGATCTGTATTCCCATGGTTAAAATTCGACGATTATATTTTCTAGCCTTCATCAACACTGCAAAATAGGCAAGCTGAAAAGCCCGGTCATCAATGTCCAAACCATACAAATTCTTTTCAATGATCAACTTAGCAGCATCTTTTGCGGTATAACCACAGCTTCTATAAATCTGCATAAGGACTTCAAAGGCATAAACCAATATATGGCCGCTGCCCATCGCTGGGTCCATGACCTTTATATCTTCCAGGTTTAGGTTTTTAGAGTCTGCTCTTATTGCTTCAAGCTGTGCCAACACCTCCGGTTTCTGCTCGGCTTCATCCAGATAATATTTCCAGTTTTCTTTTAAATCAGGATTGTCATGACCTTCCAGCCATAGCCTACCCAGGGAGTTTTCCACCATATATCGTACAATCCAGTCGGGGGTGAAAAGTTGGGTAACTGAGGGAATCCGCTCTTTGGTTATTTTAACATTCTTTTTTAAAAGAGCGAAGGTTTCGTCTTTTGGCTCGGTATTATAGTACTGATACATCCAGCCAATGATTTCCACCGCATCTAAAAAGTCAGCTTCATCTATTTTCAGTAGATCCCGAATAACACTGTCTTCATTGGTATATGAAATATCCAGAAGAATTTCAGTATAGTCTCTATCATTCTTAGAGGTATTTTCAAAGAGCTCAGGAAGGATTTCTCCCAGGGCGTTACATTGCTTGATGAAGAGCATCTGAAAAAGGCTGTCCATTTCATTATTCAGTTTCAGATTGAAGATCGCTTCTTTTTCGGCTTCGGTGAGATCCAGTTCAATATTCGGTGCCTGGGTCACCAGATCCGGCTCTAACTGATCTTTTTTTTCTGAGGACAGCACCCGTACTCTTGATGGAAGGTAGTCGTTGACTTCCATAAAGCGCACCGCAATAATCCGGTTAAACCAGGTATAGGCGACTTCCTCCATAACGGAATCATAGCCTTTTTCCTTAATCTGTTTGATAACATTGTCCCGTTGAATCAGTTCTTTTCCGGCGAGGGTTGTTTCTGTACCGAAATGGGTTGGTAAGACGGCAAAGCCATTGCCTGTTGTAATGGCTTCTGTGATGCTGTCGACCGTAATCCCAATTTTTCCGGCCTTGTCTTTAACCGATGCTATGAGCTTTTTTCGTGCTTCGATGGCAAACTCTTTAATAGCTGTCTTATTCACTGGATGTCCTCCTTAAATGGTTAAATTGATGATGGTATCATTATTATTTCCAAGCTCTTTTAATAATTCTTTTTTAATGGTTTGGATGAATATATCAATATCTTGCACTTCTTCAATAGTTACTGTCTTGGGAATTGCCATTGATTTAATGTTTATGTTTTTACGTCCTTTTTTAATGCCTCCGCCACCATTTCCGCCACCATTTTCACTTAATGTCTTATATTCATAAATCTCTTTCAAAAAGCGTTTTCTCAAAGTATCGCTTTCGTACCGGATGTTCTTGACCGTGACGATTTCATTTGAGTGTTCCAGCTTATCAATCATTTCTCTGAAGATTGCCACATAACGACTTTCAAATTTATCCTTAACTTCCTTAGTTATAAGTTCATGCAGCACTTCCTTCTCATCACTTAAAACGAGTTCACGGATGGGTTTCACCTCGTTTTGAATGAGAATGATGTGTCGTTTTTCATACTTCGACAAAAAATCAGGCAGTTTGAAAATCTCATTGTAGGGAGTTGTTTTTCTTGCGATGGTTTTTATATCATCAATGGCATCTTTTAATTCCTGGTCGACAATATAATTTTTGCTTTTCTCATAGATATCCATATATTTAAATGCTTTTTTCAGTATTCCTTTTTGCTCGCTGCCAAAGAAACTAATCACGGGCTCAATATCGTCGGCGATATCCAGCAAATCATCATGATGCTCATAGATAAACTTGAAGAATGCCAGGGCGTTTGTGATATTGAAAATTTCATCAAACATCTCCTGGGCACTTAATAAGACTTGTTTTCCTGGAAACCTGGTTTCAATCCGGTATTCAACCAACAGGTTTTTAATCTCACCGCTTTTGTTTGCCAGCCTTGTTTTAAAAGTCTTGATGATGGTGTCTTCTTCATCGCTGACCGATGTCATTGAAAAGAGCTTTTTCATCACTTCTTTGACCGATTTGATTTGGGGAGTCGTTGGATGGTCCCGCTTTTCAATGAGGAGCTTTTCAGCATAGTCATTTTTGGACAGGATCTTCAGCAGTTCTTTGGGGTCGACATCCAGAGGCGATAAGGTTTCGCTGTTTAAAATCAGGCTCACCTTCCCCTGTTTAAAGAGCATGGCCACAAGCCACCGGACATCCCAGTCAATAAAGCCGTAAGGCGCTTCTGAAAAATGCTTCAACAGGGATTTCAGGGATATTTTAGTATGACGGGAAAGAAGCTCTATAGCGTTTAACATGTCACCCAATGCCAGACTGTTAGCCACCTGGGTGGCTGGGTTATTGGAATTGATTAAATTCGACAATTTGAAAATCGCCTCAATGTCCGAGGCTGACGGCTGGGTTTCCATGTAATAGAGTTTGTTGTATCGAGTGTTTACCAGCTTGCTCAGGGCATCATTGATTCGGGTTTCCGGATCTTTGGATGCAATGGTTGTCTGAGCGCCACACACATACAGATCGGCGTTTTTAATGGCTTCTTCGATGAAAATACGAATCCGTTGTTTCTTTTCAATAAGTTCATCTTGCTTAGCCCGTTTAATGCTGCCAAAGTTTTTGTCCAGTGCCACACCTTGTTTGGTCATGTACTTGCTGATTTTCAGGGTTTCCATGATTTCATCGAGGAAGGTGGCGTCACTGGGTAAATGGACTAGGACTTCCGGATTTTGCGCGGAAAGCATGCGCAGGGATTCGGTTGGATAATCCTGATCGTTATAAGGGGTAATGATATGGACCCCCATATCCGCGGATTGGCTGTTTTTGAAAAAACGGCCGTCGACGATTTGATTGTAGGGAAAATTGTAACGGTTATTATAACGGTACTTGTTTTCTTTGATAATCTCCTGGAAAATGATGGTGGCGGCTTCGTTGATGATTTCTCCCATCTCCACGGTTTCATTCTGGATAGCCCGGTTAATATCCTGTTCTTCGTTGGTCAGGAACATATAGACTTCCCCATTTTTCTGAATCAGTGTCTGGATGATTAAACGGCTTAGGGAAGCTTCCACTTTTTTTCGGAGGTTGATGCGGTCATCATTGATGTTTGAAACCATGAGAGTGGTCAAATTTTCGGTGTTGGCCTTAATTTCTTTCACGTGCTTGATCATAAAGAGGATTTTAAGCAATTCCACATCTATTGGCTGGAGTTTGGTGTTTTCTTCAGCTTGTTTGATGACAATGCGATGGGTATGATCGATGAATTGATCCAGGGCGTTGTAAAAGACATAAAATGGCACAATGGTCCCTTCTGAATCCGCCATAAAATACATGGCTGATTCTTTAAACAGTGCGATCATTGACCTTTCTCCTTCGGCAAGACTTTTGCCTGAAGAGCTGTGGGTTCTGACGGCGGTTAAAACCTGTCCCAGGAGATTGAACTGATAGGGGATAAAAGGATAAACCCTGGCAAACTCGTCACGATCCCGATATAGTTTCTTTTCGACTTCCCCTGAAAAGGTGATGAGATTTTTAATGATGGAGTCTTTGTTATCGTAATACAATTGGAGGGTCAGCGTTCCTGTTTCGGTTTTAGCCAAAATTCGTTTGCGGATAACCTCATCCACATTCGAACTGGACAGAGACAACCGGGTATCAAAACGGGCTTGAATCTTGGAGAAATCACCGCCTTTTACCGTGACAACCGAATCAATGTCCTGCTGACTGGTGACAATCACCCAGGCTTTTCCGCCACAGGCAGTTCCCAGATCTTCGGTAACGGTCTGTAGATTAAGCATGAGGTGGGCATCATCCGCAATGTATTGACCGATTTCATCCACAAGAAAGACAACATGATGGTTTTTCCCTTTGCTCTCACAATATTGTCCGATAAGATTAGCAAATTTTTCAATGGATAGGGTGTAGGAAACCGGAGCATTTTCGCACCATATTCTGGCAGCGTCTTCACTCATAATCCTCTGGGCTGACAAAACCTTTACCAGTTCATCCTGAATGAAGTAGAAATCTTCCCGGGCATCTTCCCACCGACCACCGGATACTTCTAAAAATTTGGCTTTAAAGCCTTCATAGGTGCCATTATCTGAAAGCCTGCGTTCCAGGTCGGCTAAAAAAGGAAGGGAACCGCAGAAGCCCTGCATTTCATTGAATACCTTCATGAATACGTCAATGATGGCATCTTTTGAGGATTTTGAATTCGATTCGCTTTTTGAGTCAATATTGAAAAGTATCACATCGGTTGAAATATTTTCAGCCAGGCGGATGTTTGCGATGATCATCGGATCGTTTAGCTTGCTGCCGTCGGTGAAAAATTCAATGGCTTTTTTCCCATTGACGTCTTTATTCTCAAGTAAGTAGGACAGGATTTTTAGAAAGTGGGATTTACCACTGCCGAAGAAGCCTGAAATCCATACTCCCATTTTATCGGTATGACCGTTGATGCCGTTTTTATAGCTTTCAAAAAAGTTTCGAAAGTGTTTCATTAATTCCTTGGTGACAACGTATTCATCCAGTTCCTGGAAAATATTGTCTTGATCATCCTGTCCGACTTTAATCACGCCTTTTATGTCTCGATCGATTGGTTTTACAAACATATCTGCAATGCGCATCTTTTTTCCCTCCTAAATATTATTTTATTTGAATTAAACGAGCTTGAATGCCCGATAATAATTATCGTCTTTAATGGTACCGAATAGCTCTAAATCCTGACCTGAATAGATTCCCGGAAAAAACATGACCACTGGAACACTGTCGAGGACCTGATGAAGATTGTTCAGGACATTGTGGGAACGCACCAGGGGATAGCATTTTCCAACGCCAGTAATGAAAACCACAGAATTGGGCAGGGTATTTTCCACAATATGATTCACCAATAGGTTTGATTTGCTGGTCAGTCTCAGCATTTTAATAATCGCTTCGTAGGTAAAATCAAGACCCTTTGTTTTTTCAAAATCAAAGCATTTTTCCAGATAACCCTTGTCCTTTAAAATGTCGATGACCATATTGTAGAGATCAAACTCGATAATCTTCAGGCCGCTGGATGATTTATTGATTTTATCTTTAAGATAGGCAATGTGTCCTCTGACAATCAGTTCATTTCTGGGTGCATAGTCGAAGATATAATAACCGACTTCATTGCCCAGCCCTTTGTTTTTTAGAAAATCGTCATTGGTGATCTTTTCTTCGATTTTATCCAATCGTGATTCAATGTTTGTCATTTTACGCCTCTCCGGTTACTGCATTAAGATATGGTGTGAACCCGTTGTCTTCCAGTTGTTTTCTCAGGTTGTAATCAACTAGTGGGATGATTATTTTTCGTTCATCAGTTTCAGTCTTTAACAGACCTGCTTCACGAAGTATTCCAATATAGCATCTTTCTAATTTATTAATTGTTGTATCTATCCAGTTTGCCACTGTTTCACTCTGGACCTTTTTTTCATCAAAGAAAGTATTGATGGCTCGATCAGTGATTATGCATTCGCCTAAAAGAATGGCAGGTCTGTATACTTCATGCATAAACTCAAAGAAAAGAAGATCTGTTTTCATAATGCTGAACAGAATAAGAAGCTTAGCCGTTCCAATATCACTGTTTGCAATTTTTTCGACCAAGACAATTGGTAAACTCTGAAGACGTTTAACGATTGCGTTAGCAATCTTGCGTGCCCGAATATCATTTTTTACCTGGTAGATGTTTTCTATCTGGGCAAGAGCCCGGATCTCATTTAAATCTTTTCCTGCTGTTAAAAGTTCGGCTGTCTTTCGTGTTTCGCTTAGCCAAAACAAGCTCGAAACCATTCCGGCACTATATTCCATGGTCTACCTCCATCATTATTTCTTTTTCTCTGTTCCAAAAATGATACAGGTCCTCGCTCATAACTTATTTAAAGGTCTCACTATCATTAGTAGGTATGACATCCATGCTCACCTGCTGGTCTTTGCCCATTTTAGCAAGGGTTGCACTGCTTAGGTCAGCCATTGTAATTAAATCCGTTCTTTTCATTTTTTTATCAATTAATAATTTCCAAAGTTTGTTATAGCTTACAGGCATAAAGACACCTCATTTCTGATTTGATTAAATTTATTGTATCACTTTTTGTGCTTAGAATAAAATAATATATTTGATAAAATAAACATATTATTTTATCGTTAATCTAATCTGGTTTCAATAATCATGGATTGAATGAAACGATGATGCAAAATTCAGAGTTGTTGTATAAAGATATCGTTAGTTTATTAAGTGTGCAATAGCAGGTATTGCATTAAAGCAAACAACCGGATTTCTTTTTAGCTCGTATTAAAGTTGATTTACTAATTCCAGTTAATTTCTCAACTTCTTTGTAACTATTGTTTTTAAGCAATTCTACGGCGTGATCCACTTGCTTGCTATTGTATTTTTTAGGTCGTCCTTCTGTAAATCCTTCTTTTTGTTTTGCAATTTCTTTTCCTTCTTGAGTTCTTTCAACAATCATATCGCGTTCAAATTCAGCAAACGAAAAAAATATATTTCTGATAAGTTTTGAGGAGGGTGTATTATCCATAATTCCTATGTTTAAAATATTTACCCTGATATTCTTATTTAGTAAATCATTAACCGCACCTTCGAATGAGGATGGCTCCGACAGTTCGATAACCGTAGCGCTCATTCCATCTTTTATTTTTTCGGTTAATGCCTTCGGCTTTCTGCCTGCACCGACCCTTGAACCGCCTGGTGCGGTACCATCCTTTGCCATTCCTATCACCTCATAAAATATTTTTATTTTTTTTATGTGAAGCAGCACTTCAAATCATCTATTGTGAAGAGTAAAACTCTGTCAAATCTTCATTTCAACCGATAGTTGCCTGCAGCAATCAGTTATGTTTAACTGTTTAACCGTATTAAACCCCATTTTATTGTAGTATACTTCAATTACTTCAAATTACTAATAATTTGACACATACTTCAAATTATGATATGATTCAATCAGAAAACAGGAGGTTAGCTTAATGGAATACAAACAACAGCAGATTATCATGAACAATATCGACAAGCTTTTAGAGAAGCGGGGCATAAAGCGTAGTGCCATTGAGGATGCAGTCTCTATCAGCCACGGCTACCTGTCTCGTTTAAAAAAACCTGAAGGCAGTACCTATAATCTGAGTTATGATCTACTGAATAAAATCGCAGACTACTTGAAAGTATCAATGGACTACCTGACACTTAACACATTAGACCGCACCACAGATGAGAATAGCCTTATTGACTTCTTAAAGTCTCTCTACTCCATGTCTGTTGAAGACAGCCTGTATTGGCATATTTTTACGCTGAAGCAAATTGACAGCATTTATGATCCATGGGATTGGAGTAAACTCGGTCCTATTGCTACCACAATAGATTATGCCACCCCAGATGAGTTTGAATTTTTCCCCGATCACATTGTTAAAAAGGCGGAAAAACAACTATCTCAGGAGATTGAGTATTCTGGTCCTTCTTGTCCTTGGAGGATACCCTGGATTGGATGGCTGTCACTGAGACTTGGTCGAAAAATTGGAGATGCGGTCTTTACCAAAGCAACCATCACCGACGATTTCTTCTATGCCCCCTTAAAAAAAATCAACAGCACCTTGTATCTGTATCGAGTAGAATACACTGATGCAGATGGTAAGAACAAACTCTCCGACATCGTTGAAGCGTACCTGGTCACAGGTGATAAAGAACTTTTCCTCTGCAACTCTATCGAATGGGGTAAATTCATCTCTTCTAAACTGAAAGACCTATATCAGATTGCCAAAGACAAATCTTCCTGCAACAGACTTGATGAAGATGCCAGAAAACTGCTCAATCAATTTAATACCAATTAAAACCAACACTTATCAAAGAAAGGAGGCCATAGCATGAACAACGAAATTCGTCCCAAGAACAACAACAGCAACCTTATCCGAATTGCAAATGTAGTTGCAACAAATATTAAAGCTCTACATTTTGATCCCGAGCATACCAGTATAAACCTGAAAATCAGCAACGGAATGAATTTATCCTTTAACTGGAAAACCGGGAAATTAGATTTCTTCAGTGTTGCTTGATATATCTCCTTTCAGCGAACCCTTGCCTATATAGTTGAGGGTTTTTCCATATTTAGGTTAATACCCCGTTTAATTTCCGGTTTTTGTGTGCGTGGCCCTAGGCCCGCTGTTCCGTTGGTTGGTTGTGGAGATTTGCACCCCCCCCCACCGACCACCTTCTTTAGCTATGATAGTTGAATGACAACTGGTACATAAAGACATCAGATTATCCATATCATGATTGCCTCCCTTAGACAAAGTTAATTAATGTGCTCCCTTGTGATAGACTTCTTGCTACCCTATCAAGCTTTGTCACGATTAATGTGTCCTCGCTTTTTAATTTGCCCAGTAGTAAATCTAATTGTGGGCTGTTAAATTTAGTACCGGTGAAACTATCTGTAAATATTTCCTGAGCACCGTTTTCTTTTAATTGTTTTTCTTGTACTTCTAAACTATTTCCATCCGTCATTTGACCACGTGTACTAACGCGTGCATAACCAAAAAACATGCGAATTCCCCCTTACATTCTGATACTAAGTATTGACACCGCTCAACACCACTATTTTACGTCATTGATTTATTGGTATCATAACTTAAAAGTTTCGACACTAAAAGATGCAAGGTTATATTCCACCTTGCATCCACAATTCATTAATTATTTACCAATAATTCCTTCTTCATTCAATAATTTAGTCACATCCATAAATTTAGCTAAAAGATTCTTTTTAAAAGATAAATAATCCTTGTTTATTATTGTTGGATGTTCTTTGATTGCTGAGACCAATGGGTAATCACCTGCTAACCCACTATCTCTTTGATTGGCAAATTCGGAAATTATTGATCTCCCTGTAAAAGAAACCTTTTCAATATCATATAAATTTGTTATTTTTATGTGATTTTGCATCCATACATACTCATCACTGTTTTGTTCTATTTCTAATGTTTTTGCAGCATTTTCATATACAATATTTCTCCTAATATAACTATCCTCAAGAACTACAATTGCACCCCATAGCTTCTCATCTGGCACAATAGGCTTACCCTTAAACGGATTATAATGGTTCATAAAATATGTTCTTAAATGTTTATATACCTGTATTACATTTTCTGTAAGTTTTTTTATCTCTTTTTGGTGGCTGTCTTCATTATATAGTCTTAAACCAATATTAGGAACTGATGATTTACTATCCATTAGTAAATATTCATCACCTTCTCTAAGCATAATATCTAGCGTTTTTGATTGATTATGATGTTCGGCTATATAGTCCTGTTCTTTATATTTTTCATCATAAATATTTGCTTCACAAAGTATTTTATATAAGTAATCTTCTAAAACTTCTTTCCCTATTTTTTCACGTAAACTATTATTTCCTTCCGTGATTCTATATAACAATGAAGATGTAACGGCCCTACCAATAATATGTGGTAATGGTAAATATGTGCGATTATTAGAAAGTATAAACGGATATTTATACGATGGTCTTAAACAGGTAACATAATCTGTCTGATTAACTGTTATTGAATCCAATTGTTCAAGATATTCTTCCTTTGTAATTGTCAATTCCTTATATGGTTTAGGAAAGATTTTAATCACTATATAGTTCATTATAGTTTCTGTAATGAACTTCTGTGAGCCATATAAGAACGTTAAAAAGGAGCCAAAATACATAAATTCATTATATTCTATTCCGAATTTCTTAATAAATTCATCTTTCATATTCAATATACTATTACTAAAGTTAAAGATATATGAATATCTGTACAGTTTAGAATAAAATAACTCTTGTGATTCAAACTGAATCAAACTCATTGCAACAATAAAATAATCTGCAAATTTAATAGTTCCTTCAATTTTTATCATCTCAGGCTGAGTAAAATCTCGGATACCTCTAATCATATTAATAAATTTATTTTCATTTTTACCGTTAAAGTCTCCATGTTGATATTCTGGTGATGCTTTAATACAAAATAATAAAAATGTCTCAAGTTCCCATGGATAAGGTTGCTTTTCCATTTTATCCGCAGATATTATTCCATGCATATCCATCAGTTTTCTTGAAAACTGATTACAAATTCTCATTTTTTCATCAAAACTATATCTTTTAAGCATGCGAGGTATCTTAATGTAATCAGTTACATTTGGATATTTTACCATAATTTTCTCCTTTATTTAATGTTTTTGCAATGTTGGTTTATAATGTTCACAAATAGTTGGACACAAATTCCAGAAAATAAGATAAACTATACACATGAGTAGAAAACGACGAACATGATTCCCAGAGGAAAAAGCAGCCATCGTGCTGGAAATTCTCAGAGAAGAATATACGTTCGCAGAGATCTCTAAAAAATATGATGTATCTCAGCAGTTGTTAATCCGCTGGAAAGCAGAGTTTATCGCCAATATGGGTGTTTTTACCTTACCCGCAAAAAAGGTATATTAGCATATTTAAGGTTATGAGTTAGGAGCAACGTAGAAATTATGTTACATAACAATATCAATTATTAGTATTAAGTAACATTCAATTTATGCTTTTCATATAAAATATTCAAAATCGTTGCTAAATAAGGAAAGTGAAAGTTACACAAATGCATTGTGTAACTTTCAAAACGTCAAAAATCCATATTAATAAAATATTTTGCCCCTAATATACCTTTTTGGCGGGATAGGCAAAACTACCCAATATGCATTACTTGTTCTGTTGTTAACTCTCTGTAGTTCATCTTATAAACCTCGTTGTTTTCTGTATTTAGCTCTAGGATCGTTTACCTTCATATACTTAACTAAGTACTTTAACAATGACTTATCCTGAGTTTTAACTTCAACTACTACGCCACTCTTAATGATAATATCTAAATCAACATCTACAGCATAATCGTTTTGTAATTCAGATATTAAAGCTCCATATAAACCAAATAACATAGTAGAAACAATACTGCTAGAAGCTTGCTTTATTTCACTACCATTCTTATTTTTAGAATTATCTGCTATTATACGTACATAATCAATATCAGCTGTTTCATGTTTAAAGAAATGCGTATCAAATATTATAGGGCCACCGAACCCAAAATTTAGATTTTTCCAACCACATTCTTTTGGATTTAAAATCTTAGTAGAACGAAGCATCTTGTTTACCGCCTTAAGGTACAATAATTTAAAATCAACAGTAGCGAGAGCCCTCAAAGGTATAATTCCAGCGTACTGCCACAACTAAGATTACAACTTTGTGAGCCATCATCATAAAGCAATGTAATATTTATTGGTGTCACGGTCTAACATGGCCTAATACCAGCATAGCTGCTATTAGGCCATGTTTTTGCCCATCCCCCCGAAAAGGGAAATAAGCAAAAACGCCCTTTTTAAAAATAATTTTCTTATATTTTGGAAATCCAGCAAAAAAAACGCGGCTTTCTCACTGGTCCCGAAACGTCCCCGTATCATACGGTCGGCAGGGATTTTTGTTGTTATTTAGCGCCTTTATCGTTCAACTGTTTTTTTATTGTCCGTTACACTAAATACAATTGCTAACAAATCTGTAATAACCTTTCCAATATCTTTAGGATTATCCATCTTTGTAATCTTTTTTGCAATTAGCGTTACTTGTTCAATGAATTGTGATGATAATCTTAATTCCATCACTTTCTTTACCCAGTCAATATCCGCCACGCTCTTTTCGCCAATATATACTTTTTCAAACGCATATATTGATCCTTCTCCGATGGCAGCAACAATACCTCCTGCAATAATGGCATTTATCACACACGCAGCTAAGTTTATTCCCGGAATAGCCTTCAATGCACTTATCGCAGTCTTTGCAGCAATGCTCACGGTACCAACTTCTATTATTGAATTAAGGAACTGTTTAGAATCTTCACCTTTATTTATTTCATATAGCTGTGCAAGTTTATTAATTTCTAATATTTCAATCGGCGCCAGAATTAACGCATCAGCAAAAGGAACCGGTACTGCTCCTACAGTAACTCCTAACACCGTGCATGTACCGACAATGCTATGTGCGAAGGCTCTTTTCCTGTTAAGTTTAAATGTGAATACATCCTTTTTACCAGCTTTAATTCCTTCTGGCATTAATTCGTTTGTCGAATCGATTAATTCAGTAATTCCTTGAGGAGCCGCAAAAGCTGTATCGTTGAGGACATATGTAGATGCAACAACAGGTATTATTTTAGCCAAATTCTTTGAATATCTTTTTTGTTCAGCAAAAGCATTGTTTACCATTTTGATATTCTTTTCTCTTTCAGGATCGGAGTAGGATTTGGTAATTACGACAATGACAGGAACTGACTTCCACATTGATGTTGCTCTTGAAAGGTCTTTAATTGTCTCAGGGAATAACTTACTTGTTGTTCCTTCGACACAGAACCAAATCACATTAATTTTATTATCCTCGTGGCCTTCTTTAGCACTGTTTTTTGACCATTTCTTCACCGCATTAATGGCTTTGTGTTCCTTAATAAATGATGGTACGAAACCAATAGTATCAATGATTCTGAAGGGGATTATTTTACTTTCATATATCTTCAGATCAACTGTTGTTCCTTTCGTACCCCATCCTGTCTCTGCTTTTTTTTCACCGAAAACAGCATTAATCAAAGTTGATTTCCCTACTCCTGAATTACCAATAACTAATACATTTCCTCTTTCCATGTTTTCCATGGTTTCCACCTTTCTTTCACTTTCCATTTATTAGAGAATTCTCGCATTTCTCTCTAATACAGAGCTTATAAATTCTGCGAATTACATGAATTATAAATCCTTTATCATCGTTTTATCGTGAGTAACATAAGCACCCATCATTTCACTCATTTTTCTCCTCTGAATTCTATATCCTTTTATATCATTGTTACCCTGAAAAAGTTTTTTTAATCGCCTGAATGCTTCCATTACTTATGTTTGCATGATTCAAAAACATTGTTCCAAGAAGAAGCCTGACATTTTTCAACGATATCTTTGGGTTCATTGATTTTTTCCATAACAAAACAGGGGTGCCGCAATGTTACTGCCATCACTGCACCCCCGTATTTCTCAAATTATTGTTTTAGTATCAATTTTCCTGTTCCCGGCCTTATTCATAGTCATCATTTAGATAGTCTCTTTCTATATTAATATTCATAAAAAATCCAATTTAAGCTTCCATTTCCCATGCATCGTTTGCTTCTTTGTTTTTAATATTTTCCGACTCTTTTCTTTCTTCTTCGATATCAACATCATTTTCTTCGGGATCCTTTGTTTTTTCCATGTTGAGAAGATTATTTAACTCCTTTAAGCGCAAGAGGCGGACGTTTAAGTTCGTCATCTTGTGCAAATGGCTTATTTAGCTCGATTTTGGCGTTTTCGAGACGTTCATAAGTTAAAAGTTATGACACTTATCTAAATCATACAACAAGAATGTTAGCGTTTTTTTAAATTAGTGGTTACTTCAATATCCATTTTCATTAGTTCAGCCACGCACTCTTCTTGATGTAAGAAAAAATACAAAAAAATACATTGCTCAGTTCTACATATAGTACTATACTGGTCCAGTGTTATACACGTGGTTGTTTGATTGGACTTAAAATATTTCAATGAATATAAATAGTCTTTAATTTATTGAAACTATTTCCGAAGGGAGGTAGAGCTCTGGATATAAATATTATTGCAATTGTATTATGTATTTTCACAAGAGAAATTTGTGAGACAATACGTGCAATTATGAGTACTTTTCCAAAAAAATAAAACAACCGCTACTATGAATAGCGATTGTTTTAAACAACTTTTAAAATCGTTCTTTTGTTGATCAACATTATGTGTATGACACAAACTAAGACATAATAGATCAATAATAATTCAAAAAATGTTTTATTGCAACTAAAAAAAAGATTAAAATTTAAAAAAATTGTCCATCGGAAATTCGTTATATCATCAATTTATTGTTTTGTTATCAATTCTACATACAGCTTCATGAGAACCGCCACACAGTCTTCTTCTTTTTTAAAAACAGTGCAATAGGCTTTGCCGATGTCATTATCAAGCTATCCCATTTTTTATTATAGATTCCATTTTTCTTTGTTTGCTTTCCAATTTCTTTAATCTTCCACTAAAACCATTTTTTGTACCATCATTTTCAATATTTAAACTTATTGCGGTTTTACAAATATTTATTGCATTTTTAAAGTTTCCTTGTTTTTCATAAATGATAGCCAGCCTTGAAAGGGAAAGTAATTTAATATTAAAATCTGGTTGTTCATATTCCTTTTTGTATTTTTCTTTCAATCTTATGATTTCAGGGGTAATATTAAAGGGTCTGTTACTTTGCTCTTTCGTTTTATCTGAATTATCGTCATATTTTAGAATATAAGGTGTTACTGAATGGGAACAACCATTATGAATATTGGTAAATCCACCACTGAATGGAATATCTAAAGGCGGGTAATCTTTATTCTTTCCACTTATTGAATAAACCCTACCCTCATATTCTGCACATAATGCGCAACAACCGAAAGTAGTTGTCATTTGCACTAAATCCTCACCAATTTCCAACATCTCATTGATTGTATTCTTGTTTGTGGCTTCTCTTCTTGCACTTTGTCTAAGTTGTCTTTTATCATCATTTCCAAAACTTCTATATAATTCAATATCCTTTAAACAAAAATCGATGCATTTTTCAATCCATTCATCACCCTCTTTTCTTTTTTTATAATAAAGTTCTATAAACTCATTGTATAACAAGTGTAATTCTACTTTATTGTTATTTTTTTTCAAAGATTCATAAAGCATTTTTTCGGCTGGATCACCATTTATCAAGGCTGTTGGCTCTTCGTATATCTTCTTTTCAGGTTTTTTCCTGAACATATCAAAAAAACTCATCTTTTGTATTCCTTTCTTTTCCTTATTTATCAACTTTTTCGGTTATCGTTTTTTACCAATCCAGACAATCTCTGAAATATTATCTTTTTTTAATATCTCTGAAATATTGTCTTTTACATGCCACCCAGTGACAAGAATATGTCTTCCAGCACAAGAGATAGACTCATCCTTCATAACCATTTCTTCTAATAAATCGAAAGCTTCTGCTTCAGTTACGTTTATGTATTTAGCTATTTGCTTTGTATGAGCTGCCATTGAGATATTAATAAATTTAATTACTCTCTCTTTAAGAGTATATTCATAGCCATACTTTGCGGCATCAATTAAAACGCCTAATTCAATACTAGGTTTTCCATCTTCGTTTATTAAGCTAGACAGGATTTTAATTTTATCTAAATACTCTGATTTAAATTTTGTGAATTCGCTGTATAATTCAGAATTTGATTTTCCTATTTCTCTCTTATTTTGATCTAGAATTGATTGTATATACACAACTGCAATTGGAATAAGAATACCAACAACAGCACTTGCCCACTGTCCAATAGCACCAATTGCATTCCAACTCGTCTCTAATTTCGGATTATATGTAATCCTAAAACCATAAACATACAAAAAAACAAAAATGGCAACACAGATAATAAGACTAAATATTTTGGCTTTAAAGCCAAAATTAACAAACTTTTTTTTTTTCATATGTAATAGTTCTCCCTTCTCCAAATTAACTTAAGTTAAACAATCTTCTTTTTTCCAGACGATACCATATGCTTTACCAACTGCAATATGTGGTTGTTTACACATATCATCCAAAAGTTCAATAGAGATGCAATCTATCAATTAAGATAGGAAGTCATTCAGTTGATTAATTAGCAAATCAATTTCCAGAGGTTCTTTCTTCCCGGTTAAATTTAACCGTCCGCTAAGATTGACATGTGGCCCTGCAATAGGCGACACTCTTTTAATTCGTTCAATTATTTCAAACTTCTTCGTTATATCTATTTGTTCTAGCAGCTTGCTAAGAAGAAATGTGTTATAAAAAATGATAGGGTATTCTATGAATATCTCATTTATGATGAAGGCTTTGCCATTGGTCTTGATGATGATTGGGATCTCTTCAACTGCTTTTGATTCTTCACTCATAGAACTACTTCCTTCAAACATCATATTTTGACTTGGAAATTTCAATTAATTATATACCCTTTAGTTGAAATAAGAATGCATATTTTTCAAAAAAATAAAAAACCGGCGAATAAACCGGTTAGATCAACATTAATATTCTTTTTTAAACATATCCTCAAAAGCATCATTATCCGCTTTTAATCTTATATTTTCTTTTTGCAATTCTTCCAACTCTTGATCTCTTACTTTGCAACACGTACTAGGTGGTTTGATAATTTTTTTCCGTTTATGATGGGGAGCCGGGTACATATTATGCTGTGGATCAAACCAAATTACATAAAAGATATTTTCATAGAATACCCCATGAACTCCACCTTTTGATACTCCAAAGCGAATTTGCATAAAATCGCTTGACTCAATTCCATCTGGTGGCTGGAAATCAGCCTTTTTAGGATCATGCGGATGAATTCTCAAGGCGCCATTCAATCTGCCCGAAGAAACGTCAGCTCTCCCCATTTTTGAAACTTCATTAAATACTTTCATCATATCTGATGCCCATCTAATGCAAGAACCATCAAGATTAAAATACTTATTATATTTACCTCCTGTGTCAACAGCTTCAAAAGAAAACACGATATGATTTTTTTTAAGCGTTAGTATATCAATGCTTTCTTTTGGAATTTCTCCAGATGGTCTGTCTTGTATTTGTATTTTAAATTCGCACATATTTATTTATTGATTTTCTTTCGATAAAAATCTTTCATATCTTCTTCAGAAATAGTATTCTGGCAAGACATCCAGGGTTCCAAACATCCTCTAGCTTTAATCCATGGGGTTTCACCATGAGTTACTATTTCCAGCTCTCCGCCAGTGAGATGTCCATATGCTTGAAATATATTATGCGCAAAATCCATAACTTCTTCCGGCATATCTCCTAAATCTTTTAATTCAACCATTGGAATTTTACTAAAACCATTTTCTCTATATTCTAAGTACAAATCATAATTAACAGGTCCATGAACCCAGGCCTGAAACTCATCATCAAATAAATTTTCATTTTTCAAAGCTAAATACCAAGCTTTTGCATAATAACATAATTTTTGGAGTTTTTTATTTGTCATAGACTCGATTGATAAAAAAGCATTAGCCATATCAAATATACTTGTCATAATAGTCCTCCTAAAGACACGTCATCAAATGAATCAACATCGTAAATAACGTCAAAATATACTACAAATATCAATTGTAATCATTTGCAATACTAAAACAAAATAGAATACGTCAATTTCGTCAACGCATCTATATATACAACTATATTATACCCACTTTGTTAGGAAGTAAAGAAATTTTCTTGACAAATATGTATAAAAAAAAAAGCAAACCAATATGCCTGCATTTAAAACTACTATTGAATAATACGTTTCCGATATTCCCCTTTAATCGATTCGTTGTCCACGGTTGAATAAAAATAGGAATGGCGACCTACCGCTTGTTATTTTAGAGGAGAACTTGTGAAAATTAATAAGGGCACAATCGAACATTATTTGGAAGACACCCACATTGAAATAGAAAACGCCAATGAAACGGAAAAACTGAAAATGGTTCGTGATATGGCTCTTGGAGTCATTCATTTTTGCTATCGATCTAAAGTGGCAAAGGAAATTGACCGTGATAAATATCTTGATACTCTTGAAAAAGCATATAGCCAAAAGTGGCTTGAGTTGGAAAAAAGAATTTACAGTTCAAATGAAAAAGGACCGGCATAACAGCGGTCCTTTTGTTTTACTCCCTATTAAAGGTTGCTTTGAAAAAGATAATCGAATTTTGTTTGTTCATTAATGTATTTACTGGTATTGTTGTAAAATTTGGGCTTAAACCATGTTTTTTAAGACTGTCCATATCCATGTAAAGAGTAGTGATCCCGTCTGAATTAATCTCGTTAATACAAAAATCAAACTCCATACTGTCTCCGCCACCAATGTATTCTTCCCAAAATAAATGACCTGTCGTCGAACTTGTCTTTTTTATTCTGTAAATATATTTCCCATCCTTAAATTCATAAACCCAAGATCCATTCATTTTATTCAGTAGCTGTTCCACATCGGAAGGCTGAACAACTCCTTTTAGTACACTATTCTTCATATTACTCCTTCTTTCAAAGTTTAATATTAATTTAATGCTATTATAACTTCATTTTGGTTTCATTTCAAGTTATTATAAATAGTTGCACTGTTTATGCAACAAAAAATAAAAAAAGACCACCCGAAGGTGGCCGGTGCTGGTGTTAGCAGCCATAATGGTTGAGTATAGCCTCCAGGAGACCCTGGGCTTCCTGTTCCCAGCCTTTCACAGTCATCATTTAGGTAGTCTCTTTCTGCATTAATATTCATAGAGAGTCCAATTTAAGCTTCCATTTCCCATACATCGTTTGCTTCTTTGTTTTTAATATTTTCCGGCTCTTTGCTTTCTTCTTCAATATCAACATCATTTTCTTCGGGATCCTTTGTTTTTTCCATGCTGAGAAGATTATTTAACTCCTTTAAGCGCAAGAGGCGGACGTTTAGTTCGTCGTCTTGTGCAAATGGCTTATTTAGCTCGATTTTGGCGTTTTCGAGGCGTTCGTAAGT
>NZ_DATCHP010000035.1:0-11405 GCF_036508315.1 Acetobacterium sp.
AAAGGAAAATATCACCTGGCATCGCTAAAATAACGCAATAGAAAATTAAGGGCCAAAGGCCAATGGGTGTATTGATCACAAAATTAGATATGATCCAGTAGTAAAGGGTTCCACAAAAATATACAATAACAAGCCCAATAAAATTAGCAACCAGTAATCGCTTTAATGTTGGATTGCCTACTTTATTTGCAATCGTCCCTGTAACATAGCTTGCAATACAAAAACCGATGAGGTATCCAAAGGTCGGCCTTAACGCATAGGCAATTCCCCCGCCATCGGCAAAAATAGGCAATCCCATTAAACCCAATGCAATGTAGGCAAGAACACTCATCGCCCCTAATTCACCTCCAAGCAAAAGACCTCCAAGCATTGTAAATAAAAATTGCAGGGTAAATGGCAAAACGGGAATGGGAATTTTAATAAACGCTCCAACGGCAATGAGGGCTGTAAACAAAGCACATCGTATGATGTTTTGTGTGGTAAATGTAGTATCCATATGATTCTCCTTTAGCAACTTATTTTACGGTTTCCTGTAGGAAATACGCCTGTTGATTGTAGCACAGACAAAAATCAATTGTCAACCATTTAAAATGTATTGGGCGACAATTGATTTTAAAAGAAATAATGAGTTGTGCAATTCCGGTTTTTTCATTTGTTTTTTTCATCATACTGTGTTATTCTTTCGAAAGTGATTTGGAAAAAGTGCATTCCAATGATGCCTTGATCCCTACCGATATGAAGGATTGAGTGTGATGGCCTACAAAAACAAAATGGATGTGGCGTTTGAAATTGCCATTGGTTCCAGTTTGCAGATGGTTCTTTTCGTAACCCCGAGTGCAGCTGGGTTTAGGGGTACATTGCTCATCATACAACATCTCATGCATTTGGATTTTTTCCTTCACTTGCCGAATAAAATCATTCATGCACTTGTAGTGGGTTCCCTTCCAGTAGATCCGGCCGCAGACCGGACATCGATGAAATTTCGTTCAATGACTCCCGAACACGCTTTACAGGCAGGACAAGATTTCCTCCTTTGGGACAGGCCTTAAAACCCCATTGCCATGCATGCATCTCTCAAAAAGGCGAAGTCGGTCAACACTTCAACCAGTTGCAAGGCAGGGTCCTTGGACCGAATAATATAGCCATATATCACTTTTTTTCTCATGAGCAATGCTCTATCAAAGGTAAGCAATATTCTGGATTCAGTTGCAGACTCATTTGCCAGTTGATCCCCTCTATTTCATTATCATTTTTCGATTAAAAAAAAAACCTATTTGAATAGACTTTTTAGTGTCCATTCTATAGATTCCCTTTTTTCTGTCGCCCGTGTTTACCGGGCGACTTGTCCTTTTATCAGGTTTTTGTTTCTGCCTTCTTCAATGATGCTGTCATATTCACATCAGAAGATATGCCGATAATAATAAGTTAAGATTTCCTTATGGTCAGCCACGAAGTTATCTTTGACCTTCTTCATTCGAAGAAGTAACGTTTGCATACGATGGGCCCATGTTTGATCCGGATGTTTTTCCATGACACCATTGAGCTCACGTAATAAATGGGCATTGCAAAATGGCATGCAAGATATCATAATACTTAAAATAGGACATCCAGCAATCTATGGACAACGATGCCATGGAACTCAGGGAGTACACCGTTTGACTCCATCCCTTCTGTACCACGTTTCATTTCCACCGATAGATAGGTAAACAAATCACTGGAAGCGTTATGAACCCAGTGCAGCGTTTTATCGACACGTATCTTTGAAATCATATCCGAATGTTACGAGTCAAAAAGCATCATAGTGACAACGATCGGATGAAAAATTCACTCATTCGATTGACCTAAAAATTACCCACCGGTGCTTGGGGAAAATCTTTTGCAAAAGGGTATTTATATCTTACTATAAACACCGGAACCATTGGAACTTCTGTCCGGTACAGTTGGAACCAACCGCCGGACACCATAGTTCCTTTAACCAGTATATTTAGCACGTTCACTTAATCATCAGCTGGCACTTTGGAAAACCCAACAGAAATAATGAAAATCCATTTTTTTATAAAAAAACACCCTTTTTAAGGGTGAATACTTGAAATTTCATTAAATTTGTCGTGCATACGCAAGGGATTCCTCAAACAAAAAAAGAACCGAAACGGCTCTAATATGCGAAAAAATGGTGTGCCCTGGGCGTACCCTCCCGTATGCACGACATTAATCAAGGCAAAAGGTCGATTTTAATTAAGAATTACTTAAGAAAATATCGTATTATTCGGCAAATTCCTATGATTTATATCAAAATATTATCACTTCTTTAGGTGATAATAGGCCGCACCACTTCATAGCGATAATTATTATCGACATGGTTAAACGCTAAAACCGCTTTACTATGCGGTTCACAAGAAATTCATTCGTTTTCTCGATCCAATTATTCAAATCAGAGGATTTATCTGAGTAATTTTAATTTTGTGTCTGAAAAGCCTGCACATTATAGTAGGTGAGGTACACAGCAGTCAGTGCGCAAGGTTTTCGGCAACGCAGTAAGAGAGTGTGGGAATCAGTAGGTGATGCGCCACCGGCGTTCCCACACCCCGATGACAGCATCGAACCAAAAAGCAATTCAGCCGCTCGCTCTGCCGTGCGTGACAGGACGAAGGCGAACGCCACTACCGTGAGTAGCGCCTTGGCCTTATGCGCAGAGCGTAGTCCAGGGCGCAAGACCTACGGGCAGTAATGCTGACCCAAAAAAGCCTCGGGCGTTAAGCCGGAGGCGCGAGAAGAAAACAAATTCTAATTTTTTATAAGTACTTTCTGTTAATGATTTAGTGTCTGGAACCTTTCACAATCCTCATCAGGCTTTAAGAGTAATACTTCTGCCTGGGACTTGTTGGTTTATCCGGCAAGGTTAACTTTAATAGTCCCCCTTTAATCAAAGGGTTTAATATCCTAGTTCTAAAATCTTTTGTATCTTTAATTTCTATGTAATCTTGAATTTCTTGTCTGCTTTTCGGGGTTCTACAAAATTCTAGTATTTCTCTCGTTCTATCCAGATCCTCTTTAACCTCAGCTTGGGGGGTAGCTTGAGGGGTAGCTTGGGGGGTAGCTTGGGGGGTAGCTTGGGGTATCAAGGGAATAATCGTTCTGAAAACATCCTCTTCCATAAAAACAGGCTCTGCCCCTGAATAAATTTTATTATACTTATATATGTTTCTGACCCCGGACCCCAATTCATCCACTAGGCCGATTTCCTTGAAAAACCTGGCGATGGTGGGATTCTTTGGAAACGGTGAAAAATTCTCCGGATCAATGACACCATTCCCATGCGTTTTGTTACTATTTTCAGTCACAACTCGATCTTTCTCAATGATCAGCTTTGCCGGAAAAGGATTGGCAAACTCACGATGAATGAGCAGGTTAGAAACAACTTCTCTGAAAATCTTGTCTCTAAGACTGATTCTGCGATCGCCTTCCAGGTAAAAAGTATCATTAAGATGCTTTGAGACAAACTGCATCAGACGCTCATAGCTCTCCAGGAGATTAACCCGAATATCATCCCTGTCATCATAGCGATCCAAATTGACTCTTCGTAAAATAGCATCGGTTCGATGATGGGGCAACGCTACGTGAATCAGCTCTTCATTTCCAAAAATAAGAATACCGCCCAGAGTAAGGCCTTCTTTCCCACTTTGGCGATCTTTAAGATAAAGACCGGCACTCTTTAACAGTTCTAAATCACTCATTGACATCCATGGATGATCCGATCGTTCATTGGCAGCCATTTTTCTAACCTTAATAAGAGCTCAGCCTTGAGCTCCGATAGTTCGGCAAAGGGAAAGATAAGGTTTTCTGTATAATTCCGCTGTTTTCGTATATACAAGTCAGAAACAAGATTCGTGTTATCGGTGATATTAATATCGCCATCTTCATTTCGATCAAAAATCTTTCCATTGCACCGGTGGACCTGATAACTCTGTGGAACCAAAATATAGAGGATAATTTTCTCCTCAATTTCAACCTCTTCAACTGACAGATAAAAGGTGGGACTGATTTTCAGAGGATTGTTCATTGACGTCACAAAATCCATTTTGATCTTTTCGACGGCCGCCTGATCAATGCCGACAATGCTCCCGTTGTCATCAACGCCCAAAAAAAGGTTTCCGCCATTACGATTTAAAAAGGCACAGACCGACTCAAAAACATCCCGGTTCAATTTGGTTTTGCTTTTCTTGAACTCAACCGTGATGCTTTCACCACCGCTGATCATTTCTTTCAGTCTTTCAATTTTCATATTATCCATTCCCTGTCATGTTTTTTAGTGAAGCTACAGACCTGTTTTCGCCATTTAAACAATCCATAATTCGGCTTTTATCCTTTAATAATAATCATTCTTTCTTCTGTTGACTTTGCCGATGATAAAACTGCACGCTGCTTGATCCGAAAATTCACTCTTTCTTATTACTGAATATTTTACATTAATCAACTGAATAAATCAATGTCTATCAAAAATACATCCTCCTCCGTGATCATTAACCAATTGTCTACAATACTGTTATATTTTCTCTTTATATCTTAATTTTATAACTCAACTTTTATGTCTTCAGATGCCAAATCTAAAACACCTTCTACCGAACTGCACACTTCTTCCCATGAAAATACGACAGCATATGAATTCTTTAGCTGATAATCATGCCATAATTTTTTCATGTCCTCACTTATGAGAATCTCGCTAATAATCATCTTCTGATCCGTAAGTAAATGGAGCCCCTGACGATTCTTCGCAGTTTCATGGATTGCATCATATAAAACCTCGGGTTTGATCGTTTGTGTTTGCAATTGTGTCAGAAGATGAATATCGTAATAATCCCGCATCCGTGTGTTGTAGGTGCCAAAAGATAAGATTCCATGGTACTTTTCAGCAATGATAGTTTCCAGATTATACGCCCAAACTTTAATAGACCGGTCTTCGAACATTAGGGGATATTGGTAAACAATTTCTTTGGGTGTGATCTTATCCCCTGTTGTGATATCCACTTTTATGGGAATGCGCATTCGATCAATTTTTGTTTCAATGGAAACACGAATTCCTGAATACTCACCATCTTCATGGATTGTTTCCAACTTTTTTAATGACATGATGATATGATCATCACAGTTAATCTGAATAATTTCCTCTATTATCTTTTTCAGCATTTCTTTATCCATTGGATAGTTTTTTAAGGTGGTATCGATATCAACCGTTGAACGGGTATCGATTCCCACTACCGAAGCGATGAGAAAACCGCCTTTCAGAATGAAGTGGTCTCCATAAGCCGATAACGCAATCCTTTCAAGGAAACGCTCCATCATATAGTTTTTTGATAAAATCAATGGGTCCAGGTTTTTCTCTTTTGCCAGATTTTTGATCTTATCTTTTAACTGGGTAGCAGTTTTCACATCAGAACCTCCATATACGCTTTAATCCGTTTTTCAACACCAAATGTTTTTGCATAGTTTAACAAGAATGGAACATTTTTATCTTTTTTTCTGAAATAGCGCTTGACTGCTTCGGTGACCAAGGCTAAATCGGCCTGATAACGTGGACTGAGCAGATCACAAATGGTCCGTTCCTCATTATAGCATCGAATATCACGGCCAAAATTAGTTTGAACGGTCACAATTCCAATCTCATACCACTCTTTTTTTACACTGTACACCTGTATACCTTCTTTTCTTAACCGGGATGCGTTGTATCCAAAGGGCACGGTCACAGTGATTACCAGTGGATCCCGGTCAGTCAGATCCAGAAAATAAAGTGCGGTTTCATGGGAATAAATCATTCTCTGGTAAATGGCCTGTTTCCAGAAATAGGCATCATCCCAGGCATCATCACTGAGATACACCCCCCGGCGAAGGGATTTCAATTGCCCTGCTTTTACTGCCCGATATAAATAGGAACGGGGAATGTTTGCCTTCTCCAGATCTTTGGTCAGAATCAAGCCGTCTTTTTCATCAATCATCGATTCGAGTTTTTCTTGATAGTTCATTTTTATCACCCGTGTTTCAAGTATGCTATGATTATATCATAAACATAGCGCATTTGAAACTTTTTGTTCGGTTTCTCAATGACTCAATCAATTTTGGTGTGCTCAATCTGTCTGGAAAAAATTTCTTTTTTCTCTGCTTCTAATCCTTATATTTTACCTTTTTCATCAAATGTTTTATATCTGTTTATAGTAACCCATATTTCGAGTAGTAAGGCCTGCAAGCGTTGAAACGCCTCCAGGCCTTACTTTTTTTCTGTCACTACCTTCTCTCATTAACCGTTGTTTTCCTGCGTTTGATTAAGTTAACAATCCCAAAGATTTTAAAATCTCATGATGATTCTTTTCAGGATTTCCGGTGACACAGATGTTGTAAATAGTTCCATTTTGTCTGGTCATGATAATGGTTAACCGGTGATGGGTTGATAGGTGTTTATTGTAAAATAAACACGCCGAACACCATGGTTCCTTTAACCGGTATATTTATCACATCCACTTAATCATCAAATGGCACTTTGGAAAAACCAACAGAAATAATGAAAATCTATTTTTTCAAAAAATAAAAAACCCCACCCTTTTTAAGGGTAAATACTTGAAATTTCATTAAATTTGTCGTGCATACGCAAGGTATTCCTCCAACAAAAAAAGAGCCGAAACGGCTCTAATATGCGAAAAAATGGTGTGCCCTGGGCGTACCCTCCCGTATGCACGACATTAATTAAGGCAAAGGTCGATTTTAATTAAGAATTACTTAAGAAATTATCTTGTTATTCGGCAAATTCCTATGATTTGCATCAAATTATTGTCACTTTTCTTGATGGCGGTGGGCCGCAGCACCACTTCACAGTGATCATTAATATCGCTGATTATCGGCATTAATGATCACTGAAAACCGCTTTAATATGAGGTTCATAAAAAATTTATTCGTTTTCTCAATCCAATTATTCAAATTTATTTTATTTATATTCTATTTTTTTCTCTAACATACCCATTAAGCATATTATGTTATCCCTGATGTGCACAAATTGTGAATGGTGGCATTTTCGATTCTTAAACTTCTTATCAATCAGCTGCCTCTAACACATTAACTATTGATCATAATTAAATTTTCAAATAGCAATTTTTCAAATCAGAGGATTTATCTGAGTAATTTTAATTTCTTGTCTGGAAAGGTGTGCACAAATAATAATTGGTCTGATGATGTACCTAAAGCAATCTCCGAGCCCCCCAAAAATCGAGTGGATAATGATTCATTTGGTTTTCTAATTAAATATATGTTTTTACCGAATAATTTAATAAAAATTAATTTTTTACAATATTTTGCTGTACTTCCTTGTTCTAATCCTCAAAATATGCTATGTTAATACTATAAACACATAAGGAGAAATGCTATGTACGAAAAAGGTATCCAGACTCGAAATCACCTTTATCAAACCGCAAAACAACTTTTCTATACCAAGGGCTATGAAAAAACAAAAATTAAAGATATTGTTGAAACAGCTGATACACCCATTGGTCTTTTTACCTATTACTTTAAAACGAAGGACAAAATTGTAAATGAAATATATTGGGAGTATTATAAACAAATCGATACCTGTCTTAATGAATTAAAAATAGATGGACTTGAAAATTCCATCCTTCGTCATGCAGTATTGAGCCGAATTTATTTTGACCGAATACTCAACAATGAAAATAATCGACGTTTTTACTATGAGATCTTAAAAAAAGCATCAAACTATCGAATCGCCGGTGACTTTATTCGCAACACTTACCGTCGTTACATTGATGAGTATCATCTGGTAGTCAGTGAAAAAGAATTTGATAACTTTCTTTTTATCGATTTTGGTGGACGTCGGGAATACTTCCTGAATTTTTTTGAAAAACCGCTTGATGATTCTGTGGACGATATGGTGTTTTTATTAAACGGCATTCTTCCGCGTATGCTGGGCATCGATCAACATAGCGTCACAACCCTTCTTTACAAAGGCATTCAAATCGCTAAAACCATTGACTGCGACCATATTCATTTTCTCTGGGAATAATTAAAAGAGGGTGTAAAAAAAACAGTTTCGTTACTGTTTTTTACACCCTCTTATTTTTAATAACTCGAATTGCACAAATATAATACGCATTGGGCAGCCTCAGGTTCCAATGGCGTCTGATAGTCTAATCCTTAAAAAGCTACGACTGCCACTTCAAAGAATCTCCAATTCAACTTTCGATTTTTTTGCTGCAATGTCATTGTCCATGTCCTTCATTTTTCTTGAAAGAATAACAAAGACGATCATCCCAAATATCATTATTATTGCAGGGAATAGACAAAAACCGTTTTTAATACCCTGAATCAGCTCCGGTGTCGGTGTCATGTCGGCAATGTAGCCGGCGGATGCCAGTACTGCTGTTATAATAACGCTTTTAATGAAGTTTCCGACTTTGATTGGAGTCGTCAAAAGTGCCATGATGAAACCTCGAGCGTTTTTCCCCGTCCGCCATTCTCCATAATCAACACAGGAAGAATACATGGCCACAACAAGTGAATCCGGCAGGCCGTAACCGATAAAGGATACGAGCATTACTATTTTGAACGCTGTTGGAGACAATGGAAATAACCAGGTAATCAGCAGACCAACAATGAAAAAGCACAATGCACCCACATAAGCCTTATGAGGTCCAAATTTCTTCGCAACAGTCGTAGCCAGTGTTGCTGAAATCAGGATAACAACTGTCAGACCTGTCATAAAAATTGCCATTCCCGGGAGGTCATTAAGGACGTATTTAAAATAATAGAATGACAGACCCAAGACGACAAATTTTCCTACATATCTGCCAAGATCGATTAAAAGCAAACCGATTAATGGCGGATTCTGGAGCAATTGTTTCAGTATTTCACGAATCGGCATGCCTTCAGTTTTCTGGGATTTGAGCATCGTTCCACGAAAAGCATATTCTCTCGTCAGGAAAAAAAACGTCCAATAACACAATACCATAATCAAAGCAACCATGATAACAACAGTGAGATAACCACGTGCCGGATCGTTGAATGCTATGCTCGCCGCCTGAATGGCTTTAACTCCGACATATGCGAATGTAAGCGAACCAAGGGCATTAAAAACCCCTCTGTTGGCAGACATTTTAACGCGCTCTTCGACGTTATCCGTCAGCGCGCTGTTCATCGCTATATGAGCGGAATAATAAACATCGAACACCAAATGGCCAATGACAAAGCCGATACATGCAGTAATGGCATTTATCACAGGGCTTCCTATTTTTAAAAACTGGAGGATATAAAGCATTGCTGCTATCGGTGGACCAATCAGCAACCATGATCGGAATTTTCCCCATTTCAGATTACTTTTCTGAAGAATAATTCCAGCGACCGGAACCCAAATCAGATCAAAGATACTGGTGATCATGAGTACAGACCCTGCCAAGGCAACCGGCATTTTGACAGCATCTGTCAAGAATGCAGAAAAAAACATGAGTTCTACATATATAAAAATCTGAAACCCAAACGAAGGTAAACCATAGAGATAGATGACGCGTTTCTTTAATTTTTCTGCCATTTTCGATTCCTTTCCAAATAATTCGATTTTTTCTTATACGCAATATCGAATTTATATAAGAGAAGAAAACAATTTTAAATACTCGGGAACTATTCTAATAATTAATAATCGCATGAAATCGTTTTCTTTTAATAGCGAAAATGATCTCCGCTTCACTTATGAATGCTATCATTTAACTCCATACCTAAAGAAATCGTCCGAAAACAGCTGGAATTATTTCAAGGAACCACCTACTGTGAATTCACAGATAATTCCAGCTGTTTTTAAGGACGAATCTGGAACGAAAGCTTTCCCTCCGGAAAACATTCGTCATTTAAAACGGTATAATTTAAAACATTTCCTTTGTCATTCTGTCAATTTCTTCATCGGTTGCTTCGTAGACACCTGGGAATGAGCTGACATTTAATCCCTGGCTTGCACCGGGAATAAAGTATAACTTGCCACATCTTCGACAGGCTGTTTCTACCTTTTCTGCGATGATTTCACGGGTCCAACCTGGGAAATCAATGACGCCGCTGTCAATATCGCCCATGAATGTAATTTCCCCCCCATATTCTTTAATCAATTCCGGAACATGGTTGGTTGTCATAACTCCCTGCCAGATGTCGATTCCCATTTCAATCATGGCCGGAACCAGGTTGGCGGCATAGCTGTCACTATGGTGAATAATCAGTTCGACACCGTTATCTTTGTAATAGCCATAAATTTTCTTGTAAGCCGGAACAAAGAATTCCTCAAACATTGCCGGGGAAATAAAAGAGTTAATTTGGCTGCCCCAGTCATCATGATGAAAAAGGGCATCCGGGTGGAGATGATCAACAAATTCCTTTGCCAGCTTCAGTTCGAATTCCACAATATAGTCAATGAGTTCATGCATGGCTTCCGGTTCTTCATAATAGGCCATTAATGCTTCTTCCATGCTCATAAGGTAATGGACCTGTTCGAAAACACCAGGTGCAACAAAAACAGTGACATACTGATCATTTCGATCAACCGCAGCTGCGTCGGCGATGGCAACCGCCCATTTTTCTTCGGACTCTTCGACGGAGGGTGCTTTAACGTAGTCCCGCCATTTTGTTATATCCTTTATGACAATGTGTTCCTCATCATGAACTGGGAACGCCCCTAATTGACCTTCCGGCCACCGGATAGTTACTCCCCATTCATTGACTATTTCCCCACCGATTGGCGGCTTGATTCGGGTAATCGGGGTTCTCATCATCATTGCAAAAGCTTCATATTGCTTTACAAATCGATCCGGATTTCCACCTTTCATTACTTCAAGCAAGTTCTGTTTTTTTGTCAACATTTTATTTCTCCTTTTTATACCAACTTAATTTTTGTATTTCGTCTTGTTTATTATTTTACAGGTCCAAAGATGCCTTCACGGTAGGCCCCGATGTATTCCATGCAGTATTCATCATCGCCCAGAAGAGCTTCCGTGGCAAAGATGATGCCCATTAAGTCCCGGTTTAGGGGATCCAGTATGGCACTGTCCAGTCCGGCGTTCATGGCCAGAACCACAAATCCCATGTTGACCATCTTACGAACCGGGAGGTTGAAGGAAATGTTGCTCACTGCTCCGGTGACATGAATGGTAGGATATTGTGCTTTGATCTCTTTGATGACTTCAGTGACCATGCCGATGCCGTCTTCAGAGGTGCAGAGCATTTCAACAAGAGGATCAATGTGCATCCGGGAGGGATCGATCTTGTATTCCTTCACCTTTACCATAAGGTCGGCAAACACGTCCAAACGGTCTTTGACGGTTTTGGGAATGCCCTTGTCGCTGTTTAACAGTGCTACGCATTCCCATGGGGTGTCAGCG
>NZ_DATCHP010000036.1:0-14372 GCF_036508315.1 Acetobacterium sp.
CTCTTTTTTTCTTTTCTCCGTTTCTTTGAAATCAATGGTGATTTGATCATTTGTTATATCAAGCACATCCCCTTCTTTAGCTGAACTGGGAATTTTATTTCTCTCAATATCAATCATTTTCCGATCTTCTTTTTCACATACTGCAAAGTTGCCTTCGAATCTGTCAATTATTACTTTCATAGCATATCTCCTCTCACTGTGGTGGCTGACATTTACTGCATGGGGTCAATCCTTTTGCTTTAGCATCACCTAAGCTAATTGGAATTTTACTTTTACTTTTACTTAAATAGGAACATCCATCAACATGATATTTAGTTCCGGTATTCGTGGTGTAGACCGTTATGCTCTGATCTTCACTTGGTGCAGCAACCGGAACTGGCTCTGGTACTGATGCTGATTGAGATGTTGTACTTTCGATTGACTCCGATGATGCACCGTTGTAACTTCCCGGACTTGTGTTAAACGTCACATCAGTCCCATTGCTGGTAGCAACAACTGTTCCATTCTCATCCGTTCTATAAACCGGTATACCCCTGGCCTGCAGTCTGTTCATCACTTCCTGTGTCGGATGTCCATAGCTATTCCCTTTACCCACGCTTATGACAGCAAACTTAGGATTGACTTTATCTAAGAAACTGTCTCCTGTGGATGTTCGGCTGCCGTGATGCCCGACTTTTAAGACAGTAGCTGATAAATCCAAACCCTTTGATACCATCTGGCTTTCTGAAACCGCTTCTGCATCTCCAGTTAATAAGAATGATGTATTCCCATAGGTCACTTTTACAACAATGGAATAATCATTGGCGTCTTCATATCCGGTGCCGTTTGGTGCCCGGATAGTAACCGTGGCCTCACCGATATTAAAGGTATCGCCAACAGTTGGTACCGTTAAAGTTAATCCCTTATTCTTGACTGCCGTTACAAAGTCTTTAAACGTATTGGTGGTTGACGTCTGTTTTGGAAAAAATACTTTTCCCACTGGAAATGAATTGATCACAGAGTCTATACTTCCAAGGTGATCTATAAATATAGTTGAAAATATCTAACCCACCTATTTGAAAGCATCTTAACTTATTTTACATAGTTAATTACGTTAGTATCCTTAATAGTAATCCCTAAAACTTTTTCGATGAATACACGTGTTATATCAAGATCAAACTTGGTACCGGAACATCGTTTGAGTTCATTGACGGCTTCTTTTTCACTTAATGCCTTTTTAAACGTCCAATCTCTGGTCATTGCATCAAAAGCTTCAGCAATGGCAATAATCTTTGCTGGTAATGAAATATCTTCGCTTTTCAGGCCTTTCGGATAGCCTTTCCCATCCAATTGTTCATGATGTTGTAGAATATAATCGGCTATTTCCGAAAATTCATTGACTGAACTGAGTATATGATAACCTATTTCAGGGTGTTTCTTAATTTCATCCCATTCATCCGACGTTAAATCTCGAGGTTTATTCAGAATGTAATCAGCAATGCCTACTTTTCCGATATCGTGCATCAGACCTGCTGTTTTGATCTGATTAACAGCGGCCCTGTCAAAATTCATTCTGACTGCAATTGCTTCACAAATCCCACCCACCCTGATTGAATGCCGATCTTCGCTGCTGCTTTTTTCATAGAGGGTTTTCATGATGAGTCCGACTGTTTTACTTCTGATGCCTGGACTTTCATTTAGTTTGTTTCGATACATACGATCTTCAGCTTTTATATATATATCTTGAATATTTTCTTCCTCATTTTCTTTTGTTGCATATCCAAAGGCAATGGAAATATCAATACCCCCTACTTTTTCTTTTGATGACAAATCTTTCATTCGCTTAATAATTTTCTCTGTTTCAGTTTTATTGGTCCCAGGCAAGATAATAACAAACTCATCCCCTCCCTGTCTGGAAATGATATCATCAGCGCGGCATCCCTTTTTCATCACTTCCGCCACTTTCTTAAGGAGCTCATCACCCATGGCATGTCCGAAAGCATCATTAACAAGTTTCAACCCATTGACATCACCCATGATCAGGGTCAAAGGCAGGTTTCGTTTTGTATCAAGTCTTTTTATTTCCTCCTCGTAATATCTACGATTATGGATTCCGGTGAGTTGGTCGTAAAAACTTAAATAATGAATTGATTCTTCTGATTTTTTTCTGTCTGTGATGTCCAGGCCATGACAAATGATTGACAGTGGGGTTAACCCATCCGAATCGAAAACAATGGCCGCGTTCCATAAAAGAGTGCGCACGGAGCCGTCCTTATGGATGACTTCGATTTCCAGGGTTTCCCAGGGATTATCTTTCCGAGAGTTCTTAAAATAATTGATTGCCTTGGTTGCCTGTTTGTCTGGACAAAGCATATCAACGGATTTTCCGAGAATTTCCTTTTCGCTTTTACCGATGAGAAGTTCAAATGCGGGATTGATTTGTGTGATGTGTAATTGGGGATCCAAAATGATGATAGACGCATGGGCATAGTTGAAGAGATTGTTGAGATAGGCATTCGCCCGAGTTAACTCGGCAGCCCGTTTTTCTTTCTCTTCCTTTTCTTTTGTTTCTTTTAAAGCTCTTTCTATGGAATATACCAGCCGACCCATTTTGTCTTTGGCAACATAATCGGTGGCACCCTGTTTCAGAAGTTCCGCGGCTGTTTCTTCCCCGATAAAACCAGATACACAAATAAACGGTGTCGCCGGGCATATTGATTTTACATGCTCTAATGCCGCAAACCCATTAAAATCGGGCAACATAAAGTCAGCTAAAATCAGATCATATTTTTTTAAGGATAGTGCAGAAACAAATTCTTCTTCCTTCATCACAATATCCATATTAATATCCGATTCATAATTTTCACGCAGATGCTCATAAATCAGTTCCGCATCCATCGGTGAATCTTCCAGAGAAAGGATTTCCAATCGGTCCTTTCCGTTGTTGATATGATTCATAATTTCACCTTCATTCCAATGGCGATTCGTTAATACTTATCCAAAATGAGTTAACATGTTTAACTATTTCGATTAAGGATTCAAAATCAACAGGCTTTACAACATAGGCGTTTACGCCGAGGTCATACCCTTTGACTAAATCCCGTTCCTCACGGGAGGCTGTCAGCATAATAATAGGGATACGCTTGAACTTTTCATCTTTTTTTACAATGGACAAAAATTCCAGACCATCCATTCTCGGCATTTTCAAATCAAGCAAGATCAAAATGGGGTTTCCGGGTTTTCTGTCTTTATAGAAACCTTCGCATCTTAAATACTCCAGTGCTTCCACCCCATCATTGGTCACAACAATGGGATTTGCAATTTTATTTTCTTTTATGGCTTCCAGAGTCAGCTCAATATCCAAGGGGCTGTCCTCAACGTAAAGAATCGCATTCATTAGCATGTCTTTTCACTTTCCTTTCTTTTAATCAGAGTAAAATAGAAGGTTGCGTCTTCGCCTTCTTTGCTTTCGGCCCAGATCTTTCCGCCGTGTCGTGCGATAATTCTCTGAACGGTTGCCAGCCCTATGCCGGTGCCTTCATAATCCTCACGAGAATGCAGGCGCTGAAACACCTTAAATAATTTTGATGTGTAGTTCATATCGAAACCCGCTCCATTGTCTTTTATATGATACACAATATCATTTTCATTTTCTTCTGCCCCAATGGATATTTTTGTTAAATCTTTTTTTCTGGAAAATTTGACGGCATTTTCAATAAGATTGCTCCATACCGATTTGATCATATCAGGATCTCCAAAAACCAGAGGCATCGGTTCAATATTGAATTCTATCCAGTGTTCGATGGCCTGCTCTTTGATTGGCTGAATCAAAGCAGCCACTATTTCATTCATACTGAGCAATTTTTGATTCATCTCTATTCTGCCACTCCTTGAAAATTGGAGTAATCTCTCAATTAATTCTGCCATGTTCTGGGCCGAAACAGAAATCATATCGAGGTAGTGATGACCTTCTTCCGGAAGTAAGTCATTGTATTTCTTTACTAAAAGAGAAACATACCCTGCCATATGCCTTAAAGGTGCCTTTAAGTCATGCGATATGGAATAAGATAGTGCTTCCAACTCTTTGTTCACAGATTCAAGTTGAGCCGTTCTCTCGCTGACGCGATATTCCAATTGATTATTCAGTTCATGTATTTTTTCTTTTTGAAAGGTGAGTTCTTTATTGGCAATGACTAACTCTGCAGCCCTGTCTGCTTTCTCTCCTTTTTGAAAGATGAGTTCTTTATTGGCAAGCACTAGTTCGGCAGCCCGTTTATCTTTCTCTTCGTTTTGAAAGGCGAGCTCTTTATTGGCTATGACTAACTCCGCAGCCCGTTTTTCCTTCTCTTCGTTTTGAAAGGCGAGTTCTTTATTGGCAATGACTAACTCCGCAACCCTTTTCTCGACTAATAGTTCAAGATTATTCATTAAATAGGTGAGTTCATTCTTTGCATTCTGAATGAATGCAATATCTCTTGCTGCTGCGAATACCCCAATTACTTTACCCTCATCATCTCTGTATACCGTTGCATTATATAAAACAGGAGTCGTACGCCCGCTAATATGCTTAAGTGAAAGCTTATAATCGAATACCACACCCTCGCTGAGTGCCTTTTCATATCCAGCCTGTGCTTTATCAGGTTCAGTGAAATAAGCTGAAAAGTCAGTCCCAATCAGCTTTTCTCTGGGAAGCCCAGTGGCATTTTCTGTGGCCTTATTCGCATCTATAATGATATCGTCGGGTCCTATGGTTACAAGGGGGTCCCGGCTTACTTCGATCAAATCGCGATTGTAGTTCAAAGCCTTACTCGTAGCCAAACTTGCCGCTTCCGCTTGCTCTTTAGCACTGATTAACGCTGCTATTTGTTTGTCTTTCTCTTCGTTTTCGCGAATTAATGTTTCCTGTGTCGCTTTTGAATGTTCTCCAATTAACGGGTCGTAAATTTCATTAGTCACAAGTCATGGCCCTCCCTCTATTTTTTAGTTTCATTAAACATTTAAAAAATTTTTAAATGACCCTTTTGATTTTAACTTGCCTAAAATTCGAAAATTCTACTGGTGAATAGTCTTGTGCATGTATCAACAACCATTTCGTCATACAGTGTACCTTTATGTTCATGTATCTCGATTAATGCTTTGTCTAGTCCAAGAGCCGGTCGATAAGGTCGGTATGAACTCATGGCTTCCACAACATCAGAAACGTTGAGTATTCGGGCATCCATACAAATCTCATCGCCTTTCAATCCATTGGGGTAGCCGCTTCCATCCAGCCGCTCATGGTGCTGCAAAACAATATCCGCAATGGGCCTGCTAAATTCAATATCTTTTAAAATATCATAACTGGCTTTGGGATGTACTTTTATTAATCGAAACTCATCCTCACTGAGTTTTCCGGGTTTGCTTAATATCTCGATGGGAATGGCAATCTTCCCAATATCGTGCAATAATCCGGCAATTCTAATGCCTTCGATGAATGACTCATCCCATCCCATTTCTTTGGCAATTGCACAGGCAAGTTTACTCACTCTTTGTTGGTGCCCGGCAGTATAGGGATCTCTTTTTTCACCAATGATTGTAATCGCTCCAATGGCGGCTTCTGTCAATTTCTTAAAACTGATCAAACTCATTTTAAGATAGTTGTTCGCTTTAGTTAACTCTAAAGCACGTTCCTCTTTTTCAGCATTTTGAAAGGTAAGTTCTTGATTGGCAATGACTAGTTCGGCAGCCCGTTTATCTTTCTCTTCCTCTGCATTCTTAGCCTCTGTTATATCCCGATGGCTCTCAATCGCACCGATCATGTTACCCGCCTGATCATGGAAAGATGAGGCCTTGGCAAAAATCCATGCCCCTTTATTGTTGTAAAGAGCAGGACAATACACTTCACTTATGAGGGCGTCTCCTTCACGAGTGAGGTTGGGATAGTGGGTCATAATCTCCTCGTCGTTTTTAAAGACTAAATCCAATAATATCGGGTGCGCCTCTCCGTAATACGGGATTGCGTAAGCGTAGTCGCCTTTACCGATCATCCCCGAGGCGGGAATTCCCGTCATTTTTTCATTTGCTTCGTTCCAGAGGATGACATGCCCGGTCGTATCAATGGCAAGGGTTGCATCCGGCAAAAATTCAATGATATCCGTCAATTGTCTCTGTTTTGACCTTAATGCTTCCTCTGTATTCTTAGTCTCCGTAATGTCCCGAAGGCTCTGAATCACACCGATCATGTTGCCCGCCTGATCATGGAGAGGTGAGGCCTTGATAAAAATCCATGCCCCTTTATTATTGTAAAGAGCAGGACAATACACTTCACTTATGAGGGCGTCTCCTTCACGGGTGAGGTTGGGATATCGGACCATAATCTCCTCATCACTTTTAAAGACTAAATCCACCAATACCGGGCGCGCTTCTCCGTAGTACGGGATTGAGTAAGCGTCGTCGCCTTTACCGATCATCTTCGAGGCAGGAATTCCTGTCATTCTTTCAATCGCCTTGTTCCAGAGGATGACATGCCCGGTCATATCAATGGCAAAGGTCGCATCCGGTAGAAATTCAATGATATCCATCAATTGTCTCTCGTTCGATCTTAATGCTTCTTCTGCAATGACTAACTCCTCAACCCTTTTTTTAACTAATAGTTCAAGATTATTCTTTAAATAGGCGAGTTCTTTATTGGCAATGACTAACTCCTCAACCCTTTTTTTAACTAATAGTTCAAGATTATTCTTTAAATAAGTGAGTTCTTTATTGGCTTTGAGAGTGGCTGTAATATCTCTTGCTGCTGCGAATACCCCAATGATTAAACCTTTATCATCTCTGTATACTGATGCATTATATAAAACAGGGGTCGTGTATCCGCTGATATGCTTAAGTGCAAGTTCATAATCAAATACCACACCCTCGCTAAATGCCTTTTCATATCCGGCTTGCGCTTTATCAGGCTCAGTGAAATAAGCTGAAAAATTAGTCCCAATCAGCTTTTCTCTGGGAAGCCCAGTGACATTTTCTGTTGCTTTATTCACATCTGTAATGATACCGTCGGGTCCTATGGTTACGAGGGGGTCCAGGCTCGCTTCGATTAAACCGCGATTGTATTTCAAAGCCTTACTCATAACCAAACTTGCCGTTTCTGCTTGCTCTTTAGCACTGATTAACGCTGCTACTTGTTTGGCTTTCTCTTCGTTTTCGCAAATTAATGTTTCCTGTGTCGCTTTTGAATGTTTTCCAATTAATGTGTCGTAAATTTCATTAGTCATAAGTCATGGTCCTCCATCTATTTTTTTCATTAAGCTTTTTAAAAATTTTTAAATGACCCTTTTTATTTTAACTTGCCTGAAATTCGAAAATTCTACTGGTGAATAGTCTTGTGCGTGTATCAACAAGCATTTCGTCATATTTTATATTCCCGGATTGATCCTTTAGTACTAAAAGCAACTCCTGGTGTCCGGTCTGCCCTACGGGTAAAACCATTTTTCCACCCAGAGCAAGTTGTCCTAAAAGAGGTTCAGGTTTTCTCTTTGTCTAATATTTTACCCTTTTTGTTAAACTATTATCAAAATATCATCCATTTATTCAAGTTTTTTTCAAAATATCATGGTACCCTACCTTCACGGATTAACGTAACGATAATGCCTGTAACCCGCATCAATAAGGGATGCTTTCCTCGCGTTATGCGGTTTTAACATAACGAGGCTGTATGACATTAAAAAGTCCCTCTAAGCCTTTAGTATAAAGGGTTTTCAAAATTCCTCGTTACGTGTTTCCAGGAATGCAGGTTGTACTCTATTTCTTTATCATTTTTTTTGATTAAAAAAAGAACCTATTTGAATAGACTTTTCAGTGTCCATTCTATAGATTCCATTTTTTCTGTCGTCCG
Organism: Acetobacterium sp.; assembly: GCF_036508315.1. Taxonomy (GTDB): domain Bacteria; phylum Bacillota; class Clostridia; order Eubacteriales; family Eubacteriaceae; genus Acetobacterium. The sequence goes on from NZ_DATCHP010000036.1 coordinate 7,850, forward strand.
CGTTTACCGGGCGGCTTGTCCTTTATCGGGTTTTGGTTTCTGCCTTCTTCATTTGAAGAAGGGTGTTTTTGCCTATCCTCGTTATATTGCAATTAACGTAACGAGGAATGGAGATCAACTATGGCAGCGATCATATTTCAAACTGACAAGAGAACAGGCATTACATATGCTTACGAATATGTTACTTCTTATTTGCCCATCTTATTCATTGCTTATAATCCCCAATAATATGCCATTCTTCGAATTTTACGTTTAATATTTCAAGCAAAAAAACCATAAAATACAGTTAATTTTTACAAACAATCCCCAAATAATCCCCAACACGTGGGTTATAATTTTCAAGTCAATAGAACCTGTTATATATGTTATAAATGTCCAAATCAATAGCAAGCAATTGAATGGCACTACACAAAATCACCTCAATTAAAGTTAGACTCCTTTTGACGTAAAATAATCCATTAGACGTTGATTAAATACACGCTTTATATCACGTAGCGCGTGGATATTTATGTAACTAAAATTATATAATTCTGCTTTCTCTGGCATTGTCATCTGTATTTTAGAAAATTTTTCAACAAATTTCAATTGAGCATGCTCCAATAAAAGATCTAAAAACTCTTTTTTTTCTATATAAGATGGCTCTAAAAACTCACAAACAAGATCAAATCTTGTTTGTAATTCAGTTGGAATGACTTTTTTATATTCAGCTTCATTTTTAATGTTAGATGTGAAAATTATAACATATCCATCAAGATAATATTCTCTAGCCATAGAATCTGTAAATTTTCCTTCTTCTAATAACTCGAGAAAAAATGAAAATACTTGTCGCGTAGTTTTTTCAAACTCATCACAAAGTAGTACTCCTATTTTGCTTTTTTTTATTTTATCACCTAATTCACCATGTTCACACCCTATATAACCAGCCGGACTACCAATTAGACTATTGAGTGCATCTTGACTACTGTAGTTTTGAAAATTAATTTTTGCAAGATAGCTATCTGGGAGTAGACCTGCAGCCAATAACCGAGCCACCTCCGTTTTACCAATTCCAGATGCTCCAAAAAGAAATACCGAAAACACGCTTTGTTCTTTAACCATATTCAAGGCTCTAAAATTTTTCAGATTATAGAAAAAACAATCTTTAAAATTATTATGCCCAATTAAATTTTGAGAGAAAGCATCAGCAAATTTTGAAAACTCAAGATCAGTTAATGTTGTTATCTTTTTTAAATCTGAGTCTTGTTCATAAGTGGTCAGTGTATCTTCAAGTGCAGGCAATATATCGTGAATAGGCTTATGCCCATCAAAATATAATGGGAAGTATTTAAATACTCTATCTGCTTGTGCTGTCAAAACGATAACTTTTAGGTTTCGAAAATGGTTAATAAATAATTCTACTGAGTATATCAAATTTTTGTTATCCTCAATTGCATAAATAACTGATGTAAAATCTAAAAGAGCTAATTCTGTTGATTGAGTAAATTTCTCTACTTCTGAATTAATATTGCCTGAAACATGTGAAAAAGTAGTTATAGGGATACTATTCTCATTAGAGTAATGGATAATCTTATCTAGATCGTTTGTGTTATGATATATGTATACTGGTTGACGCAAGTACGGAGACAACTCACTTGTTGCATCTGCTTCAGTGTCACATATATCAAACAACGACTCTTGAATAGAAAACAAATGTGGGAAAGCTGACAAAGCTTCAGTCGCTAACGCTTCTTCAACGATAATTTTTGTATCTTCCGTCATTTCGCGAAGATTGATGTTGGCAGTATATAAATTTTCTTGGTTAACACGCAGGATATATATTAATGCAGTAATGTCAATAATTGAATCCGGTTCTTCCTTTAAAATGTTCATTGTTTCAGCAAAAATAAACGGAAAAACATCTTTTACCTCTTGAAGCTTTCGGAGTTCAGTTAATGAGGCATATGTATACAAAGTAAACTGTGTCATAATTAATTCCTCCTTAACTTACTAAGCCAAATTCCAATCTTATTCCACCAATGAAGTTTCGTTATTTTAGGTTCTTCAAAATTAAATGCAACATCTTGAATTATCGCAAGAACATCCACAAAATAGTATTGGTTTTGATTACCTTCTTTTTTGGTTTTGATAACCTCAGATTGTATAGAGCTTTTTATGATTTTAGATGTGTTTTCAGTGTTTTGCCTCATGCCAATTTCTTGAAGATATGTAAATGTGTTAGAAGAAATAAATTCTTGTGAAACTATACCTTTATAAACCCCCACTATAGACACATGACCAATTAGTAGATCATTGATGTTATATTTATTTTCAAATTCTGTCTGAATTTCTAAAGGGATTTTAATAATTATTTCTGCTTCAGTATCGTTTGATTTATCGACTACTAAACCTTTTAGAATATAAGCGTAATCTTGCAACATAGAACTAATTAAGTTATTTACTTCCATTCCCTCAATACGGACGCCTTTCAAAGCATCTCTGCGTAAGACAAGGAATGATCGCAAACTATCTTCGTCTAACAACTCAAGTTTTACACTGTCAAGCTTAACCAGATCACCTTCACTGTTATCATTGAAAGTTTTAATGCAGGCACACTGTTCAATTACTCTACGAAGTAATATTGATTTTGTTGTTTTAACATCTAATGTCTCAATTACCTTGGACGATGAAAAAGTAGTTTCGCGTGCATCCGCAGAAATAGATGCTTTAATCCCATCTAAGAAAGCTTTTGTACCTTGTGCAGAAACTGATGACGTGAAGCCGTACTGTTCCTCAAAGCTCTTAGTTTGATCTCTCTGTATAGTAGTAAGTATGACATTATTAATCATCATGGCAATTTCATAGACTTTGGTAAAATTAAGATAGTAAATATTAAAATCAGTAGATTTTTTCTTCTCCAAAATATCAGCTCCTAAATCGATTATTCTTTAACAAAAATGATAATACCAAACAAAAGTCGTCTATTTTAGATTACAAAGAAGCGGCTGCTTTTTATTTATGCAACAATTGCATATCTTTCTTTTAAGGATAAGTATTGATTAAATCTTAAATGACTGTCATGTTGTAAACGTCCAACGACGATTCCTGGATGAATGTTTATGCTACTAGAAAAACTTACAATAGCATTTCTTGAGAAGTTGTTAACAAGAATAAAATCTAAATATTTAGAAGGTGGGATTAGCGTTTGTTGTGAAAACTCATCCGCTTCTTTTTCTAATGCTTGATTTACAGCATCAAGAATGCCATCAGAAAAATAATTTAAAAAAGTATCTTTTGTCTTATGTTGAAATACATGTTTTAATTCGTGGAAAAGAGTAAACCAGAATAAATCAGCATACGCTCCTCGTGCATTGATGGCAAGAATGGCCTTTTCTGGGCAGACCCAGCGAACAGCTCCATTAATTTTTGAATTTTTTAAGTGGGGAAGAACAACAAAAGCAATGCCACACTCTTTAAGAATATCAGTTAAACGGGGGAGAAAAATAGTTGGTTCCTGTTTTGTCATACTTCTGATTTCAGGCAAATAGCTTTTCAACAGAGCGCTGTTATAAGAATGAGTTTGGATATCTTTACCAAAATTGATGGCAGTTTGCACCCAGGCGTTGATTGGAACAATATTTTTCACTTCATTAGGAGTGCAATCGGATTTCCTGCAGTTAACTAACAAATCTTTACTTTTTAATTGCTGAAGACTAGATATCCCAAAATATGTTCTTAAAAATTCAATTTTTTTATGTTTATGCAACCCTTTTTCAATAATCTTCAAAGATTTGATGAAAAAATTCATATCGAGAAGAGCGAGTACTTCTTTATCATTTTCCAGTTCATCTTGAATTTTTTGCTCAATAATTTTTTCATCATAAGCTTTTTGCAAGTTAATCCACACGCCAACAGATGTGCCAAGCATAGTAGCTAATTTTTGAGTCATTTCATTAGAAATATTTGCTTTCCCGTTCACAATTTCACTTACTGTTTTTGGAGTTACACCTAATCTTTTAGCTAATTCTTCTTGATTAATTTCCATATCTTCTATGATATTTCTAATGTGTACTCCTGGGTGAATAAGGATGCTTGATTTGTATTCATTTTTAATCATAGTGCTTTGTCACCTCCAAGAGAATTATTGTTGACGATGAACGATAAATTATATTTATGTCCTTTGTGTCAAATGGGTTTCCTTCATCATCGATCGGTATAAGAATAAGACGAAATCCCGTTGATTTTATAAGATCAATAGCAAATGTACCTAATCGATCACCATATAATGGGTGGAGTCGGTAAGGCGGTATCTGGGAAACATCATGCAATATTTCAGCATTTTCAATGAAGTCCATTACTTCATGAAGTCTATCTCCAACGCGCAAGCCGAGTTCTTTTACAGCTTTACTATGATCATTACATATTTTTCTTATCTTATTGTCCTTATACTGCACCTTCATTATATATGATATGTCCTCTCATTGCCTTAAAAAAATTACGATTTAGGTAATTTTTTTGTATTGTTTACGTAATAATTATGTTGGTAGCAGTAGTTGTGTTTTGTTCACTCATACTGTTTTACCTGTTTCGACATTGGAGAAACAAACATCGCGATATCAAAGGGGTTTTCCAATGAACGTTACTTTGAGTTCTCCGATAAAAGACGTTACTACGTTACTATCTACAGGGGTATTGGCATTTTGATTCACTGCTGTTAGCTGATATGGATTTGTTCATGAGGCACTATCACCTGTATTTGTGCAGCCAATCAAGCTGAAAATAACTATTGTAATCTTCCCTTGATTTATTAAAGAATATTTTTGCACTCATATTCTTTAACCTTTCGATAAAATGTTGGCTTAGTAAGATTTAGTTTATCCATAGCTTCAACAGCTTTAATCGTTCCATTTTTCCACTCACAATATATTTTTTCGAGAGCTGACTGATCCACCTCAATTGGTTTGCGTCCCTTATATTTTCCCTCTCCTTTAGCTATTGCGATTCCTTTTCTTTGTCTCTCCAACATGCACTCACGCTCAAATTCGTATATACCAGCAAAGATTGTTAACATTAACCTACCCTGAGGTGTTGTAGTGTCTATATTTTCCTTTTGGCTTATGAATCCCACACCTTTTTCACTCAGTCCATCAACGATCTTTAGAAGGTCTACACTCGATCTTGCAAGCCTTGAATAGCTCTTTACAACTAAGACATCACCTTTACGAACAAAACCGAGCATCTCTTGTAGTGCAGGTCTATTGGTGTCCTTACCCGATATTTTATCAATGAATATACGCTCCGCACCTAACTGGTCCATAATAATCTCTTGTCGTGCTTCATTCTGTTCTGCAGTGCTTATTCGGATGTAACCAACTTTCATATTTTCAACTCCTTTATCAGTTTTTGATATAATTATATCATTAACTGTAATTAGTTTCAATAGGATATCATTTATTTATGACACGTTTCTTATATAAATATCAATTTATATGATACGTCAATATGATATTTATATCAGCATCAATAGACCACGCCCTAATGACTAACTGAAAGTTTCTTATTATCAAATTTTAACAAATAAAAAAAGAACCATCCTGAAGGGGGGTGATTCTTTTTGCGTTTTTTGATGCTGATTTAATTTAGTCTATAATGAACCCATGGATTCGGACACAATTTTTAAAATCTAAGTGAATCTGCTATAATAAAGGCAGTTAAATCTGCCAGAAAGCAAGAGGTTTAAATAGATATGAAACGACGACAATTTACACCTGAATTTAAAGCTAAAGTTGTGATGGAAATGCTCCGGGAGGAAAAAACCCTCAGCGAAATTGCTTCTGAGCACGAGATTAGTCCCAACCAACTACGTAATTGGAAAAATGAATTTGTTGGTAATGTAGCGAAGGTCTTTTCCGAAGGCCGGGATGCTAAAGAAGGCAAAGCCAAAGAAAAAGAAATGGAACAGGATCGCAATGAATTATTGGCAAAAGTCGGTCAACTCACAATCGAGGTTGACTGGCTAAAAAAAAAATCTGCTGAAATGCTTGGACCTGATTACGAGAAGAAGTTTACTAAACGTCCACTCTAAGCTGAGCATTACCCGACAGAGTAACCTTTTAGAGGTTAACCGCACCAGTGTGTACTATGTGCCTGTAGAAAAAAATCTGGAGTATGAAAACAGGGTAAAAGAACGCCTGGATTATTGGCACACCAGAATGCCTTATTTGGGTGTTAGAAAGCTTAAGATAAAGCTTGAAACAAAGCTTGAAACTGGTGATGGCATTAAAGCTGGCCGTAAATTTATAAAACGCTGTATGGCGGATATGGGTATTTATGCAATGTATCCAAAACCCAATTTATCAAGACGCAACTTAAAGCATAAAATCTATCCTTATTTACTCAGGAATCTAGCCATTACAAAGCCAAACCAAGTTTGGGCAATCGATTATTCCGATGAATAAGTTATTCCGATGTTTTAGTTCAACTTCATAATAAAAACATCTTCCCTGCATAAAAGCTCGGAATAATTTATGACTTAATATTGATTGCT
>NZ_DATCHP010000037.1:0-6656 GCF_036508315.1 Acetobacterium sp.
ATGGAAAACTCATTGATGTTTTTAACCATGCACCAGTAATCGGGATCCGGCGCATCCGAAGCAGTAGTCTCAGGTATGTCCACCTCGGCCAGCCTGTCATCCGTTTCCTGACCGGAGGCTGCAATGGTCTTGAAGTCATATCCGGGCTTGCCGAAGTCGCCTTTAAAGCCATTAACAAGAAGTCTCCTGGCAGCGGCTATACCTTTACGAGCACCGCATTTTACTGATTCATGAATTTCCGTGCCATTTTTCAGGCCATCTGCGATTGACCCAGCCATCGCTGCGGTAAATGCTGCATATTTTCCCTGCATTCTTCCTGCATACCTGCTTTTATAACCATCTTCCATTTCTACCGGATCATAAACAAGCGAGGCTTCCATCGTGCCTGCACTATTCCTGAAACAAACTGCGCCATCAATGCCAAAGAGCACCACCAGGTTCGCACATTTTAAAAGCGGCAGCAGCTTATGGTTGTAAGTCAATTGCCATTTGAGATCCATGGCCGTTCTCTCCCAAGAAAGGCAGCGGCTGATATTAATTCCATAATCTCTCAGGGCATTGGCATTAATGATGACCACTGCTTTTTCATGGTGATGTTCAGCGATGTATTCCCAACTTTTCCATGAGGCAGGCGACGTACTCATCCTGTAGATGACAATCGGCTTCTTATCCGGTGTTGTCAGCGCAATCGGCCATTTGCTGCGGTCTTGTAAAAACCCTTTCCCTTGATCAAAAAATACGACTATATCCGCATTTTCATCATCCTGAGCCATTTCCAATTGCATTGCCTTGCCTGAATCCGGTAATTCAAGGCCCCTGAAGTTTTTTATCCTATAGACCTTTTTTTTTGAACCAGGGGTTGAAGGAAATAAATCAACATCCATATGAGAATTCAGCAATTTCTCTGACATATTCACCTCATTATCCGGTTCTTGCTGAGAAAGGACCTCTATATCAGCCTTTTCCCTGAGAAAATCAGCCAGCAGCAGCGCACCGCCATCAACCTTTCCACTGCCTATAGAAACTAGCGTACCGCTTTCCCAGTGTATGTCCTCCCTTTTTAATTTTATCGGCCATGTCAGTGTATCTCTTGAAACATCTCCCGCTACTACAATTCTAATTTTTTTGTCACTCATACTCACTCCCATCCTTTCTGATCAATGAAACCAAATTTCATCTATTAACTTCAACAGTTAAAGGTGTTTTACAATTACCTTTTTAATAAGAGACAACATCTCTACCAATCTGATTGATATTTATATTCTTGTAACTGATTATCGTTCTCTTTGAGTTCCGCCTCTAATACCTCAACTGTGTAGTCCAGGCTCTGAAAATAACGGTTATCGTATTCAGTACTGCCAAATAAAAAGCCCTCTTGCGTCGGCAATAGTTTCGGTGCTGTGTCCGGTTCTTTTAGTACTTGTTTACACCTCTCCAGCAATTCTCTCAATTGTTCAGTACTTACATAGTACGGTTTGCAATCGTCCTCTCCCGCTTGTACATTATTGACAAACCATTGATGTATGGCGTTAGCTTTTCGCCAAACAGCTATTTCTTCGGTTATGTATTTTACTCTGTGAACTTGTATCTGACTTGTTATGCCAGTTATTTTTAATTTATTACCAGAACTTCCGACGTAAGTATCTTTGCTTAAATCCATATCCAAACTCATTTTTATTCTCCTTCGGTGCCAGAGTTAAGACGTTGCTGGCTTAGGTTTCGTTATTTTATTTTATTACAACGTTAATGATCGATCGTCAAGTAAAATGGTTTTTATTCACACTATATTTGACCTGTATTAACGATTTTGATTTCATCAAAATTCAGTACAGCATCCGCCCCTTTGTAATCACCTTTTTCAAAAAGGCGGTAGGCTTCGATCTGGCGTTCGGACATTTTTCCGCTGGCAATGTCTCTGGTCATATTTTCGGTTGCGGCGAAGACATTTTGGGTGGAAATCCATTTACTTCCTTAAAACTATTATTGGATATATTTTTAAACATACCCATAATTTAACGTTTTACACATCAAGGTAAAAGTCAAAACCTAGAATATTAAGTGAACCTAATTTTGAGTATGGCAAACAAGCCATCGGTAACAGAAATAGTGAAAATCCATTTTTTTAAAAAATAAAAAAAGTCACCCTTTTTAAGGGTGAACACTTGAAATTTCATTAAAGTTGTCGTGCATACGCAGGTATTTCTCAATCTAATTATTCGAATTTATTTTATTTATCCTTTAAATTGATTTCCATTATATCAGTATGCAGGCTGCTAATATAATAATACGCTACCTTTTCTCCGACCTCATAAATATAGCATACCGCTAAGTTCCAATACTATTTAAACGCCACCGATTTTCCTAATCCTTTATCAATAAATACCTTAATCAGTTTAGGATCAAACTGACTCCCTGCTTTTTTTTGCAGCGCTGCTAATACAACTTCTTCTGATAGAGGGCTTCCATTCTTTATTTTACCAGAGATAATATCATAGTCATCCGCTATCGCGATGATTCTTGATACGAGAGGTATTTCCTCTTCTTTTAAACCGCCTGGGTATCCTGTTCCATCCCATCTTTCATGATGATACAATACATCCTTTGCCACTTCTGCCATATCGTTTACTGTACTTAGAATCCGATAGCCTATTTCCGGATGGCGCTTAATTTCTTTCAATTCAGCCTCATTAAGTTCACCTTTTTTATTAATAATATTATCATCTATTGCTATTTTACCGATATCGTGAAGTAATCCTGCCAACTTAAGTTCTTCGATTTTATTTTCAGGTAGTCCCAGGGCTTCACCCATGCTTTTGCAGAGTTCTGAAACTTTATTGGAGTGTTGCTCTTCTGTATTGTTTATTTTATGAAGAGCATTAATGATTCCACTGATTGTCTTCGCTTTCATACGCGGACCTTCAAAAAGTTTTACCTTATACATATTATCTTCTGCCTTTTTCAGTACAGTTTGAACTTTTTCTTCTTCAATATGCTTAGTTCCATAACCAAAAGAAATAGATATATCTATGGAACCTAATTTTTCCTTTAATAACAGATCATTGATCCGTTTAATGATTTCCTCTGATTCAGAAGCATCCGTTTTAGGCAATAAAATAACAAATTCATCCCCTCCGATTCTGGCGATAATGTCATCCGCCCGGCATCCCAACCTGATCACTTCTGCTACTTTCTTAAGCATTTGGTCACCAACGGCATGTCCAAAAGAATCATTGGTCAGTTTTAATCCGTTCACATCACCCATCACAATGGTCAGAGGGAGGTTTATTTTTGTATCAAGTCGCTTTAACTCTTCTTCGTAAAATCTGCGATTATATAACCCCGAAAGTTGGTCGTGAAAGCTTAAAAATTCAATTTTCTCCTGCTTATGCTTTTTCTCGGAAAAATCTCTGAACACCACGACGGCACCAACAACTTCCCCGTTTTCCTGAATGATAGGTGCAGCGCTAGCTTCGAGGAATCGCTCAATACCATCTTTCGAAATAAATAAGGTATGGTCGGCTAATTCATGTGTCTTTCCGCTTTCAACCACTTTTTTTACGATATTTTCTCTCTTTTCCCGTGTAAATTCATCAACAATATCAAAGACTTCTTCAATCGATTTTCCCACTGCCGCTTCCTGGTTCCACCCCGTTAAAAATTCAGCAATTCTATTCAAAAACATGATATTCCCCTTATTATCAGTGGAAATGACGCCGTCGCTTACCGATATCAGTGTTGTTTCAAGAAGTTTTTTCTCATTTGATAAAGCATTTTCCAATCTTTTACGCTCCGTGATGTCTAAGATAACACCGATTAATCCTGTGACTTTACCGTGAGCGTTGGCCATTACTGCTTTGTAAAAAACAACATCATGTATAACACCCCGGGTATTTTTGACTTGGGATTCATATATCTGAGTTCCCTTGTTTTGGAATAATTCCATATCTTTATCATGGTATATTCTAGCCAAATTGAGTGGGCTGATGTCAAAAACACTCTTGCCGATCAGCGCTTCTTTTGTTTTACCAAAAAAGTCTTCATACGCATGATTAAATCCCAAATATCGACCATTGATATCCTTATAGAACACCGGTGCTGGAATAGATTGAAGTAATATCTCCATGAAATTTTTACTTTCCAGAATCTCTTCTTCTTTATTCTTATGTTCCGTGATGTCCCTGATGCTTTCGATCGCACCGATAATGTTGCCCGCCTGATCATGGAGAGGTGAGGCTTTGGCAAAAACCCATGCCCCTTTATTATTGTTGAGTGCAGAGCAAAATACTTCCGCCGTGAGGGAGTCCCCTTCCCGGGTGAGGTTGGGATATCGGTTCACAATCTTTTCATCTTCCTGAAAGATTAAATCCATTAAATGCGGTCGTGCCTCCCCATAAAATGGAATCGTGTAGACGTAGTCGCCTTTACCGATCATCTCCGAGGCAGGAATGCCCGTCATTTTTTCAATCGCCTTGTTCCAGATGATGACATGCCCGGTCGTATCAATGGCAAGGGTTGCATCCGGCAGAAACTCAATGATATCCGTCAATTGTCTCTGGTTTGACCTTAATGCTTCCTCTGTTATGGTTAGCTCTAGCGTACGTTCTTCTTTTTCTTCAAGTCTCGTCTTTTGCTGCTCTGTCATTGGCTACTCCACTGTCTTTTTTGAAATATTATCATTTATATGACACTCCCTCCAATTTATTTGGTAGTGTCAAGTATGACACCCCTTTTTTCATTTAAAACCTTTGTATAGTAAGGGTTACAGCGTTTTTTAAACAAAAAATCAATGACCCCTATTTTCTATTATAATTGTATCTCCAACAATTGTATCTCCAAAATAAAAACACAACAGAAAGGATGAGTCATTGTTATGTCTTCAATTATAACCTGTTTACTGCTTTATAATCAATACCTTCAAAATCAAATTTCTTATTTGCTTCTTTTTATTGCGACGCGTATTCCCATCAGGCAAATGGCTTTTGATGAGTGGAATGATATCATAAAAGTCCAGTCCCAAGCCGCAAGAATCAGAAAAATACCACAGACGGATATGAATACGTTGTGGATATGGCTCCGGAAAGTTACTTTGATACAGTCAACCACAGACGACTCATTCAGATTCTGTCTGAAACCATCAAAATTTACTTTGCATAATATCCGAACTGGATAGGTTATACTAAATAGACAGTTTAAAAATATAACTTATTTAAGCTGATCATTATCTGTGACAAGAGGGATGATTAATAAAAAGGTAGCAATGAGCCCTCCAACATAGGTAATTATTTCAGTTTCCTGTTGAGTCCAAAGTCGGTTATTGCCGCATTGATCAAAGCCGATAAAACCTTTGAGATTATTTTCAGAAATGATGGCAACCTGGAGGGTTGATGAAATATTTTGGGATTCTAAAAAAGGAGAAAGGGTTGGATCTGAATCCTTGATATTTGAACAACAGAAGATGCCATTTTCGTCGAAATGAGCATAGTATTCTTTAACTTGATGAAAGGACAACTGCCGGAAATCATTTTTTCCTGGAGCGACACCCTGGCTACACCATTCGTAAATATCTGAAAAGCTGGAATCATCAGAAAAATTTTTTAAAAAATAGCACCGACTCACATTAAATTGCTTACCAATAAGGGCGAGGATGAGATCAATACTAATGTTAATATCCTTTGCCTGGTATAGAAGATTAAACAGATAGCTACGGATTTCATTAGGTGGAAATGTTGCATCAGAATCTATTAAGGTATCTCTTTTATGGGAAAGAGATGTACTAAGCTGCATGTTTTTTATTTCATCATAAAAATAGAATTGGTCTTTTCCCATTTTTTTTGCATAATAAAGGGCGCTTTCCGCATGATAGTAAAGCTCATAAAAAGTGTTGCCATGCTCTTTGTAAAGGGCAATACCAATACTTCCTGATATGGCAAAATCTTTTTTAATTCCAATAAAGATTTGTCTGAGAACGGTGCAGATTTTCACAGCTTTGTCTTTGATTAAATTCTTATCATGAGCACCCTTCATAAAGACAACAAATTCGTCGCCCCCAACCCTTCCCACAATGTCCACAGAGCGAAAGAGATCCCTAAGCTTGTTAGAAATTTCGGAAAGTACCAAATCACCAAACGTATGCCCTAAATCATCATTAATAGACTTAAAATCATCAATGTCAATAAAGAATAAGGCATGACCATCCAGGGGATTATTCTCAAGACAATCGTCAACGAGTTTCTGGATCGTCATTTTATTATAGACCTTGGTGAGAGGATCCAACTGGACTTTTATTTCCAAGGAACGCAGTTTTCTTTTTTGCTGATCAATGTCACTAATGAGTCCGACGGCCTTATAGGGAATACCATTTTCATCAAATACAGGGCTCGATTGAATCCGAACCCAGAAATAGGACCCATCAGCTTTTTTTTGTCTGAATTCAAGGCTCGTTTTATTGGGCGAGCCATAGGTCTTTTTTATCCAGACATGATACGCCGACAAATCATCAGGATAAATGGTTTGTGAGTCAAACAACCCGGTACCCAGGGGTTCTTCACTGGGTTCGTAACCGAAATGTTTTTTATAATGATCAGTATAATGAATTTTATTAGATGTGAAATTCCATTCATAAAGAATGTCATCGGTTTGCTCTAAAATAATCCGAT
>NZ_DATCHP010000038.1:0-43921 GCF_036508315.1 Acetobacterium sp.
CTTTCAGCCTACTACCTTGTTTGCCTACGCTTAAACTTATCAGTTACCCGATAAGCTCCAAGGCTAACTACGGGTGGTTGGTCTACCTTACCCGGCGGGATTCGCACCCTCTATATGATACGACCTGGCTCGGCCGCACTGCCTGGCACCGTCAGACGTTAATACAGATTCTATAATGATCTCCCACTACAGCCACACGATTAGGATCTGTAACCAGGTGTTCAACAGTTACTTTGCCAACCGATTCACCCTGAATATGGCAGATCGGACAAGTCTTATTGTTCTCAGTTGGTCGCTTTCCCATATTCATATATGTTGGTGTCAGGCACAGGTCTCCTAAAAATAGATGCTACCTCCTACGAATTCACGCAATTTTGTTTATTTATAACTTTAAGTTAAGCACCTCAATAATTGTATCAATCACACCCTCTTCTTCATTTGTTTTACTTGTGATATTTTTGGCAACTGCTTTTAAATCTGGATGAGCATTTTTCATCGCAAAAGTATGTTCACAAACTTCCATGAGGGGCAGATCGTTAAGAAAGTCACCAAATGCCATTGTCTCCTCAGGTTTTGCTCCAAAGTTTGCCATCAACATCTGCAATGCTTTTCCTTTGTTTTCACCTTTCTTAACAATGTCAATCCAGTTTTCCCCTGAAGGAATAAGATCATAATGATCGGTGATCGAAAAAAGTTTTGGACAAGCATTTGTCAAAGGGTTAATCCCATCAACACTTGATATTTTACAGATTTCTTCCTGATTAATTACTTCCTTGAAATTTTCTACGATTACTGTATTATAAAAAAAGCGTCTAACCTGTGCTTCAAAAGCAGGTAACCGATCCATTATGTAAGTCGCATGGATACCGCATAAAGCCGGACGTAATTCATCAATTTTTTCAATCCGCCCTAGTAATTCTTTAAGTTCTTTTTTTTCAATTGTCGCATGGTAGATCATCTCACCACAATCTAACACCACATTCCCATTTTCACAAATCAATCCAATATCATGAAAATATTCGGAAAATTGAACTTTAAGGGTATGCACTGCTCTTCCACTTGCTGGAACAAATCGTATTCCTTCACGATTTAACGCTTTAATTAGCTCTGGAAATCTTTTAGGTAATTCTTTTTTGCTGTTTAGTAATGTCCCATCAAGATCTGACACAATAATCTTAATCATATAAACTCCTTTTACCATATTTTATCCAAAATCTTTTAAAATTTAATTATATCACAATCTCAAAAAATGAGATCCATTCTTCAGTCGATAACTGTTCAGGTTTACTAGACATACTCGTTCCAAAGCTAGCTTTTGCCAATATTGGAATATCTTCATTTCTAATATGGAAATTAACTAACTTTGTAACGCAATACGTCATTCCTGTCGCGCTACCAATACCAACGATAATCAATAATGGCTCAAATTCTGCATATTTAATGCTAAATGCAAATGCTAAAAAACCAATTATTGCACTAAATATATATACATAATAAGACTTATTTTTCATAATGTATGGTAAAAAAGAATAGTGTCCTCATAGGATCCGTCTTTCATCAGAAACCCTTTGGGTATTACACCGAGCCGTACAAAATCAAGCTTTTCATATAAATGAATGGCACAGAAATTCGTTCTGACGACTGCGTTGAATTGCAGAAGCTGAAAACCGATGTTTTTCCCTTGTTCCAAGCAATGACAAACTAGTTTTTCACCAATATGCATGCCTCGGGCAGTCGATATAACCCCATAACTTGCGTTGGCAATATGACCGCAGCGCCCAACATTATTGGGGTGCAGAATATACAGCCCAAATACCTTTTCGTTTGCAACCGCAACCCCTGTAAAACTTTGCAAACCAAAAAATTCTTTGGCTGTTACAACCGTTAACAACTCAATCTGTGGAAAAGCAACCCCATCCAAAACCACTTCATTCCAAATATCCGTCATCATTTCAATATCTGAATCCATATATTCGCGAATTATAATTTCCATGAGTATGACCTCTTCTCTTTATTGATATTCTTTTTTTGAAATCTATAATCTGCTTTTACTCCTTCAAAATTAGAACTCACTCCACCATAACGTCCCGGAGTCAGCACGTATTCAGGTTCTCTGATTTCTTCTAGCCTGACGGATTCGCGGAAACCTTGGCGAAACGTGATATCTCATAAGTTAAGTTCAATAACTTAAGTTGTGCCTAGCACCGTCAGATGCCTTTTCAGGTATCCAATTGTGGATGATTGCCCCAATCCCAACCCCGATCAAAACATACAGCCAAACTTTTCTGACAATCTCCCAGACTTGGTCTTTTGCAAAGCCTATGCGATCACCAGTTGTCAAGGTTTCCTGATCCGTCTCTATCATCTTATTGCTGTACACAAAGGGTTCCACGTAATCTTCAAGCTTTGATTTACCGATGATTGTGCCGCCAACCACAGCCAGTATCAGACCTACAACAACATAGGCAATGGCGATTTGCCAGTTAAAGATGCTGGCGAGCAAAATTACCGAAGCCAGATCAACAAGGGGTGATGAAATCAGAAATGAAAAGGTAACGCCAATGGGCAATCCCGCACTGGTAAACCCGATAAAAAGCGGGATGGAGGAACAGGAACAAAAAGGTGTGATGGTTCCCAGTAAAGCCCCTAATATATTCGCTGAAATTCCATTGAATCCTCCCAATATTTTCCGGGTTCGTTCCGGTGGGAAAAAGCTTTGTAT
The DNA here is from genome assembly GCF_036508315.1 of Acetobacterium sp. Taxonomy (GTDB): domain Bacteria; phylum Bacillota; class Clostridia; order Eubacteriales; family Eubacteriaceae; genus Acetobacterium. The sequence continues at coordinate 2,723 of NZ_DATCHP010000038.1, forward strand.
ATAAGAAATAATAAAAATTAATACGGATAGCAGTATGAATATTTTAATCACATCATATATGAAAAACTGAATACTCCCTCCCAGTCGATCCTGGGTGTTGAGGCCAAATACATTTTGAACCAGTTGCGTGACTAAATAGCTGAGCCACTCCATTTTCAGCAATTGGTCATTTAACCATGCAAATACGAACATGAGATCATCTCCTAACTTTTTTAATAAATTTTATAATTGAATCGTATGATGATTACAGCATAGATCCAACAATTTTTGATTGTCGACATTTCTGGTCTGGTCTATAATAAGCTGTGGGTAATCTTCAAAATTGTCAAAAATATCATTTATGATCTGCATCAAAATTTTATTTTCCTTCTTTAACTTATAAAAAACAAATTTTTCTTTTCTTACTGAAGTAACCAAATTTAGATCTTTTAACTTTGTTAGGTTTTTTGATACATTGGGTTGAGGAACTTCTAAAATAGAACTGATTTCACACACACATAATTCTTTTTGAGCAAGAAGAATTATAATTCGTAGTCTCGTTTCATCTGACAGGATTTTAAACATATTAATTAATTGCTTCATCATCGGCTCCTTTCCAATTCTCGGGTAATACTAATAATATAATCATATGCTTATATAAGCATATGATTATATTATACCCGCTTTTCATTATTGTCAAGCTATTAATAAAAATTAGACTAAAAAGTTCTGACGAACATTAACTCCTGAACATTCTAATCTCCAATATAACAGCCTATTGGAACGCCGAATAGATTTTACGTTTAAGCTCTACCACACTACGCTTCTTTTTACAGTGGTCTAACGTTGTCCCCCACCCTCATGATTTAATTAATTTTTTCCATAACAAAACAGGGGTGCAGCAATGTTCCCCATCACTGCACCCCGTATTTCTCAAATTATTGTTTTAGTGTCAATTTTCCTGTTCCCGGCCTTGTTCATAGTCATCATTCAGATAGTCTCTTTCTGCATTAATATTCATAGAAAGTCCAATTTAAGCTTCCATTTCCCATGCATCGTTTGCTTCTTTGTTGTTAATATTTTCCGGTTCTTTGCTTTCTTCTTCGATATCAATATCATTTTCTTCGGGATGCTTTGTTTTTTCCATGCTGAGAAGATTATTTAACTCCTTTAAGCGCAAGAGACGGACTTTAGTTCGTCATCTTGTGCAAATGGCTTATTTAACTCAATTTTGGCGTTTTCTAGACGTTCATAACTTAATAGTTTTGACACTGGTAAATTATTTTTAAAGTAGGAAAAGGCGCTTGCGCCGTCTATCGATTTTGCGGACAATCCGCAATCGCTGCGATCCATGTCAAGGCCAGTGTAAACAACATGAGTATACCGGCCTTGGCAAGCCAGGATATTACCCCCGCTGGCGAGCGAAAGCCCATAATCAACGCTACGAGAATAATGAAAAAGTAGTAAAACACCTTTAAATATTAATTTAACTACAAATATAATTACAAAAAACAACGAAAAGATGTTAGTTGGTAGCGAGTGGGAGCTTGATTATTCTTCTCAAAAAAGCGAGCCAGCAAATTATATTTCTAACTTAACTCTTAATGGAAATAAAACTTTTGTATGGCACGTAGTAGACCATGACTATGTCGTAAACGACTGTGAAGGGACCTATTCTATAGATCCTGCCTTCCCGGATTAACGTAACGAGAATGCCTGTAACCCGCATCAATCAGGGATACTTGCCTCGTTATGCGATTTTAACATAACGAGGCAAAATAACATTGAAAAGTCCCTCTAAGCCTTTAGTATAAAGGGTTTTCAAAATTCCTCGTTACGTGTTTCCGGGAATGCAGGTTACATAGTTGGGTCAATCGTTTTGAAAAAATTTCCATTATTTTATCTCATCTCATTATATTTTTTTAGTCTTTTGTTTTTAATAATTTGCTGTTAATGATCATCAACCGCCAAAATCTAACGGGCTGAGTAAAATAAATTGATTGACAAAATCCTTAATTAACATATAATTAAAGGAAAAAGGTGGTGTTAAACTTGAATAACGATGAGCAAACTGATGTAAGCCGGACGTTAACTATTTTAGCCGAACAATTGGCGACAAAAGATGCGCAAATCGCGGAAAAGGATGTGCAAATATCAGCATACCTTTCGCAAATCGCTGTGTTAAATGAGCAATTGAAAGAAGCCAATCAATTGTACCGAAACAACCCGGTGTTATCAGGAAACCAGGAACCAAATCGCTGAGTAAAATGAATAGAATAAAGACCTGTGAAAAAAGACAATAACTGTGATGGTTATTGTCTTTTTTTTTTAGAAATAACGCATCCATTTTTTTCTGTTTTTTCCATCAACAGAATGTTTGATTATTTAGTCTATGATATTTCAATCGTTCAAAACTTCGTCGTGATTGACTTTGATATCGATTGTGTTTGGCAGGACGTTTCGCCAGTTTTTCTCAAAACCGTCGTGGAGTAACGTCAGATATTTCGACAAATCGAGATTTTCGATTATATGGGTGACCTCATTGTCTGACAGGTCGATCAGGGCGCGATTCTGAATCATCATGTGCCATGTATCTTCAACATTAGTGATCTTTTTGACCGAGGCTTCTTTGTCCGAAGGTAAACTCTCAATAGCCACGCCATTAATCCTTAAAACCGTTGACGCAATCAAATCGTGAATCTGACTGCGTTCACCCTCGCGTTTTCGTTTATGGGGTGCAGGCATCTTTTAGCGGAAAATATACTCTAAGCTCCAGACTATTCCTAATTATTTTAATATATTGAGATACAGTTTCAAGCCATTTCATAAGTGAATTTATAAGGTAAATAATTCAAAGTAAATGTATTGAACATATATAACGTTTTATTTACTGATAAATCAGCTTGGGGATATGTTTACAGGCACAAGATAGTTGCAATTGTTAAAGATACGTTAGTATCTTTGATTAGTTTTAATCCTTAGCGTATAATTTCCGCGTTTTGCTGCCGGTACCCTTATAATAACACCGGCAAGAGCGTCTTCGCCGTGACTCTCTTCCACATGACGTTTAACGTTACCTGGCAACTGTTTCCGGTCAATGGCTCGTATTACGATCCGCGTATCTCCGGTCCAATCTTGGCATTAGCGGCCGTCATCATCACCATATGTCATAAATTTCATCAAGATTAAACTTGCATTCCCGGAAAATTATAACGAGGAACCGTCAAAGCCTTATAAATAAAGACTTACAGCTTATTTTAAAATTTCATCGTTATAATTATTTATAACGAGGCCATCAAAAAATGTGAGTATTTATGGGGTTTTGAAACCCTCGTTATAAAAATCCGGGAATTCAGGATTAAAACATAACGGGAATGAACGGATACTTAAAAGTTATGGCACGAGGATACTACTACACACTTTAGTGAAACACTAAAAGACTTGTAGCTTTTTACTTGTTCCATTTTATTAAATGCCTTTTACATAATTAATAATAATCTGTTTGATTTTCATAATTTCTTAATTTTTAATCATATAAATATATATTAAGTCTTTTTATCGATTACTTATTCTATTTATGGCTTTATTCCAAGCTTTTTCTTTCTTTTAATAACTGAAATGACTACATTAAGCAATTACATAATAAAATCATTTCCTGGCCGTAAATGGACAGGTTTTCGATTTTACCCTGATGGTCCTCCACAAACTTTTCGCTTTGGACAAACATACCTCCGGAACCGCAACAGGGGTCATAGACTCTGCCCTGGTAGGGTTCGATCATATCGACCAGGGTTCTAACAATGCTGGTGGGGGTGTAGAATTCCCCGCCGCCTTTGCCCTCCATACTGGCAAACTGTCCCAGGAAGTATTCGTAGACCCGTCCCAGTAAATCTTTTTCGCCGTTATCATGCATTTTAATGGTGGAAATCAAATCGATGAGTTCTCCCAAACGCCGTTTGTCGATTTCCGGCCGTGCATAGCGTTTATCCAGTACGCCTTTTAAGGAGGTGTTTTCTTTTTCAATGAGGATCATGGCGTCATCGACGTATTGACCAACCTTGGTATCCTTGGCATTATCCATGATAAAGGTCCACCGCGCTTCTTTGGGTACCCAGAAGATGTTCTCGGATTCGTATTCATCCCGGTCTTCCTCAAAGCCTTCCCCTTCAGCCATGAGTTCGTTGTACTTGGTTTCGAATTTGTCCGATATATATTTCAGGAAAATAAGTCCTAAGACCACATGCTTATATTCGCTGGCGTCCATACTGCCTCTGAGCTTGTCTGCGGCTTTCCAAAGTGTTTCTTCAAATCCGATGTGTCCTGTGTTTTCCATTAATCTGCCTCCGTTGGTTTAATAATTATTGTCGTCAAATACTTCAAATATTTCTGCTTCAAAGCCGTCCTGTTCCGGTTGGCTGTTTACCCAATCCGGGAGTATTTCATAGTAGTGGGCCAGTGCCTCAACCGTCTTTTGCAAAACCGGTTCCTGCTGGACTTTTTCCAGGAGCTCAACCATGAGCCTGCAGGTGTCCATATAGGGGTTGCGGTCCACCACATCCAGGGCTTCTTTGAACCGGGATACAAGCCTGGCTTTTTCTATGTCCCGCTCAATGGTATTCATCTCTTCCCTGTCATAAACAGGGACTTTAATGAGTTCGTTGGTTTCACCGACTGCGAACTGTTCCTCATGTCGTTTGATGACGGGTTTGAGATCCTTTTTCAGCTTTTCCTTTTGGATCTCCAGCTTTTCTATTTCTGTGAGTTCATGGCCAAAAGTGTCACCGGCCACTCCGAATAAATTTTCAAGTATGGGGAGATATTTTTTAGGAATTTTTTGTTTTTGTTTAACCCATAGATTGATGTTTTGTTTCCGGATGCCCAATATTTGCGCAAGTTCCACATGCTGCAGATTATAAAGGCTCAGAATGTACTCAAGACCTATCATTTTCTCCCCTTCATTTGTTTTTATTGACTCATTTAAACTATTGTATCCTCTTTTATTGTCTTAGTCAATAACTCTTTTAGCTCTTTTTATTCTCTGGTTAATACGATATTTTAGAGCAAAAAAATACCAGGCAGATTTTTGATCTTATCTTTTATTTGGGTGGCGGTTTTCACATCAAAGCCTTCATTTTAAAGCAAAAAAAATCCCACAGCATTTTACGCTGTGGGTGAATGGTACGCTGGGAGGTTATGAATTTAAAAATTCAGTCACTTCTTTAATATATAAATCCGGATTTCCTATACACAATTCCCCATGGTCAAATCCTTTGAAAACCTTGATCTTAACACTGGGTACTATTGATAAAATACATTTTGCGTATTTTTTTCCAAGCCAGGCCTCCTTGGAACCATACCAATATGCTATATCTGTTTTTGTGTCAGCAATTGAATTTGGAAGTGAATATCTAAAAACAGATAAGTGTGCATTTCTGCAGCTTTCATCTGTCATGTTTGCACCAATTCTAAAAACTTCATCAACCATTTCCTGGGGATAAAAGGTTCGTCGTAAAATATACTTCAAAAGTCGGCTTCCTTTTTTCATGCTATGAGCTTGCCTTATTCTATAATTCACAGACAAATCCAACAAGAATTTATTCATTGGAACGATAGGCCCTGCATCAACAATTGCCTTATCAACTTCAAGTCGATTTTGTGCAAGTATGTCTACCACAATTGTAGCTCCAAGAGATGCTCCGCAAATTGCGAATACGTGTTTCCCATATATTTGTATAACATAATCGATTATATCAGCTGCAGCTTTTTCAACCGTAGTAAACGTCGAATTATTTTCTGTATTATGACCATCCAATACCGGTACAATAACAAAATAATCTTTACTGAAAACATCTATTTGAGGTTTCCACATTCTCCAGGATATGCCATAACCATGTATAAGAATGATTGCTTTATTATTTTTATTTCCAAATTCTTTAAATAACATAACGCTGCTCTCCTATCTAAAATACTGTATTCTTATTATATTTTATACAATTGTTTCACGCGCTGCTGGATTGTGGCTGGGGTGATGGCAAAATGCCGAACCGCGTTTTTTTGAAGAGCCGCTATAATGGCTTCTTTTTCTTCCAGTTCTTGTCTCTGTATTTCTTTTTCGGCCGCTTCCTGTTTTTTCTGTTGTTTTAATTGAGCCTTTGTTTTTTTCGTATATAAGATGGTACCGTCAAGTGGTTGTTGTTTTTTCAGCATGAAACCGACGGATTCGGGTTCATAGGCAAAATCACCGTAGACCTGCATAAACCAGACTCCTAGGTTGTAGGCCATTTCCAGCAGGATCACCGCATCATCATAGGAATCATAGCCTTGGTGGACAGCTTTGTTTCGGGCTTTACGCAGGGCGTAGAAAATGTCGTCAATTTCCGGAAAAATCAAACCTTCTTTTTTAGCGTTTTGATCCGGTTGGCGTGGGTGTTCTCCACTATCGGCGGTTGGACATCGTCAAGCTCCATCATCAGATTGACGATGGTTTCCCCGAAGAGACCCAGCTTGATGATACAGGAGTTCCCGTCGGTATAGAGGTAGTCTTCTGCCAGACTTCCCATCATGGCCAGTTCCGGAAAATGACCGCTTAAAAATTCATAGTTTGATTTCATTGATTATCCACTCAGTAATATCGATGTAATCGTATTTAATGGAAATATTGTATCATTAAATTGCAGCTAAGGAAAGATTAAAAAACTGCAAAAAAAACACGGTCGCGATTGTTGATTTACAATCGCGACCGTTCTTTATTTTCACCATTTCAGCACGTCCCATGTGCCAGGAGTGCCACTTTTTTACCGGCACGATAGATTTCATTGTATTTTCTGGATGCCTCCGGCGTCTTTTCGATAATCACCTTTTCAATACCATTTTCATGCAGGTAGCGGATGACTTCGTCAGGGACTGTTAACGCGCCGTATGCGCCGTTGCCGATCACCAGAATCCTGATGTTCTTGCCGAGGACACTTTCAACCATTGATGTGTCAAGTACGTGCCCTTTTCGTTCCTTCCATCTTTTGACTTTTTCTCCGATCATCATGATGTCCTTGCCTTTTCCTTTCCTTGAATCATCATTTTCGGAGTGTTCCTCCCCTGAAATGATGAATTTTCCCCATGAATAATGTTCAATCGGACCTTTGGGATCATCAAACATTTTCTTCACCTCCATATCATTTTTTTGCCTCCGCGACAAATATCACAATGGGGACGGTTCTTTTATGTTCTAACTGCACAACGCTACCATCCCAACGATCGTTCACTGTTTCAACGCACATTAATCCTTCCTTATTACTTCATACCCAAAAAAATATTTTTTAGCAGTAAAATGATAACGAATGACGACTAATCACATCCTTTCATTTTACTGTATGATTACTTCGTAACCGTTGCTGATGTAGTAGCATCGGTTTTTTTCACAACGGGTGGATTTGATACAGTCGATGTCTGTGTCTGTGTCGGTTTTGAAATTGCCATTGTCCCTGAGGTATTGTATTTATCGACTGCAAAAACTCCAACTGTCGATAATATTACAAAAACAACAACCCCAATAAGTATAATTCTAAATATTTTCATCTATAACCTCTCTAAAGTAATTTGAAAAAATAAATGATAGTTCCTACTTACATTATAATGGTTCTAATGCAAAGTTGCCACTAAATTAAATCAAAACCTAAAAAAAAGCACCTTTCTTAATTACTATGGACAATCATTAAAGGTATACAACAAATTCCATTAATGCTGCTGATTATTTTCAGTTGTTTCTGGGTATAAAATGAAAATACATGATTCTTGGCATCAATATGAATTTGGGGGTGATATCATGGCAAACATTAATAAAATTGTCAAAGTAAACAGTTTGACCGAAGCATATGAGCTCAATCAAAAACGATCGAATGTTGTCCTTGGAGGGTTCATGTGGCTTAAAATGGGAAATCGCAGTTTTCAGAACGCCATTGACCTCTCCAAGCTGGGCTTGGACCAGATCGAAGAAACGGGCGATGCATTTTCAATCGGGTGTATGTGCACCCTCCGGGATTTGGAGCTCCACGCAGGGCTAAACCAGGCATTTAAGGGCGGCATTCGGGAAGCGGTCCATCATATCATCGGAGTCCAGTTTCGCAATGGCGCCACGGTTGGCGGAAGCATTTACGGACGCTACGGTTTTTCGGATGTACTGACCTGTTTCATGGCCCTTAATACCACCGTGGAGCTTTACAAAGCCGGGATCATGCCCTTGACAGAATTTGCGGAATTGAAATATGACAATGATATTCTGCTCCGCATTCATATCAAAAAAGATCAGCGGCGGCTGTCCTATCAGTCCCAGCGGCTTTCAAAAACAGATTTCCCGTTAATTACAGTGGCAGTCTCCAAAAAAGATGATTGTTTTTATATTGCCGTCGGGGCTCGGCCTGCGAAAGCACGGCTGCTGGTAAAACCCGGCTGTACCCTCAATAAAAATTCCTTGGAAGAAGATATTATTGATTTCTCAAACTGGGCGGCAGATCAGTTTAATTACGGCAGCAACATGCGCGGAAGCGAAGACTATCGGAGACATCTTGCCGCGGTCTATATTAAACGGGGGATTAAAGAGCTGTTATAAACAAATCGAAAGAAGGGCTGAATATGATCATCCATTTATATTTAAATGATAAAGAACTGAAACAGGAGATTGCGGACGACATGCTGCTCCTTGATTTTCTCAGGGATAACCAGTGTTACAGTGTCAAGGGTGGCTGTGAGACCTCAAATTGCGGTCTTTGTACTGTCCTTGTGGAGGATAAGCCGGTGTTATCCTGTTCAACCCTGGCCGCACGGGTGGATGGGAAACATGTGGTCACTCTGGAGGGTCTCCAGGAAGAAGCCTCAGAATTGGGAGCATTTTTAGCCGACCAGGGTGCCGACCAATGCGGTTTCTGCAGTCCCGGACTCGTCATCAGCATTCTCGCCATGAAAAAAGAACTTGACCATCCATCCGATGAAGAAATCAAAGAGTATTTAGCGGGGAATCTCTGCCGTTGTACCGGCTATATGAGTCAGCTTCGGGGTATTAAACAGTATTTTTCTGAATGTCGATTTCACTCACCATCTCAATCCGAAGGGAGCACAGAGAAATGAAGCGAGTCAATCAATCCGTTAATAAGCCCATCCGAAAAAAAGATGCCATGGCCCTGGTAACCGGGAAGCCGGTTTATACCCAGGATATCGCTCCAAAGGATTGTCTGGTTGTCAAGGTGCTGCGAAGCCCCCATGCCCACGCCCGGATCAGGGCAATCAATACACAGCCTGCTCTGAAAATTCCCGGGATTGCCTGTGTTCTGACCTACAAAGATGTGCCGGATAAACGCTTCACTCTGGCAGGACAGACCTTTCCCGAACCCAGCCCCTACGACCGGCTCATTCTTGATGAAACCCTGCGTTTTATTGGGGATGCGGTTGCCATTGTCGCCGGGGAAAACGAGAAGGTGGTTGAAAAAGCGCTGAAACGGATCAAGGTGGACTATGAGGTGCTGGAGCCGGTTCTTGATTTCAGAAAAGCTTTGGACAATAAGGTCATCATTCATCCGGAAGAAAGCTGGAAAAGTCTGGTTAATGTAGGCGCCGACCAAAAACGGAATCTCTGCGCCCATGGTGAAGACCGCTATGGAGATGCCGATGCGATCATCCGAGACTGTGCCTGGACCATTGAACAGACCTATCACACCAAGGCCAATCAGCAGGTGACGATGGAGACCTTCCGAACCTTCACCTATCAGGATGCCTTTGGCCGACTGACCTGCGTCAGCTCCACCCAGATCCCCTTCCATGCCCGGCGGATCCTATCCAATGCCCTGGATCTGCCTAAATCTCAGATCAGGGTGATCAAGCCAAGAATCGGCGGGGGGTTCGGATCAAAACAGACAGTGATTTCCGAAATCTATCCGGCCCTTGTCACCTTGAAAACCGGAAAGCCGGCCATGATTATTTATACCCGTCAGGAAAGTCAGATAGCTTCCTCACCCAGACACGAAATGGAAGTCACTGTGAGATTGGGGGCCGATGAAGCTGGCATCATCAAAGGGATTGATATGCAGGTTCTTTCCAACACCGGTGCCTATGGGGAGCATGGCCCGACCACCGTGGTTTTAACCGGTCACAAGTCCATTCCTCTTTATGGGAAAGCCCAGGCCTACCGCTTCGGATATGATGTGGTCTATACCAACAAAATGTCCTCCGGGGCATACCGGGGTTACGGGGCCACCCAGGGTATTTTTGCCCTGGAATCCGCGGTGAATGAACTGGCGGCAAAAATGAACATGGACCCGGTGCGGATTCGGGAAATCAACATGGTGGACAAAGGTGATGTCATGCCCGCCTATTTTGGGGAGACCCTGAGCAGCTGCGCTTTAAGCCGTTGTATGAAGAAAGCAAAAGAAATGATGGGCTGGGATGAAAAATATCCCTGTATTGATCTGGGAAACGGAAAAGTTCGAAGCCTGGGAGTTGCCATGGCCATGCAGGGTTCCGGTATTGCCGGGGTTGATACGGCGGCGGTATCCATTAAAGTCAACGATGACGGTTTTTACAGCATGGCCATCGGAGCCGCTGATATGGGAACCGGCTGTGATACCATCCTTGCCCAAATAGCCGCCGATTGTCTGAACTGCTCGGTTGATGACATTATTGTGAGTGGCGTGGATACGGATTTTTCGCCCTATGACACTGGTTCTTATGCTTCAAGCACCACCTATGTCACCGGGATGGCGGTTGTGAAAACATGTGAAAAACTGATTGAGAAGATTAAACAGGAAGGGGCGAAAAGATTAGACGATAACATTGCTGCGGTTGATTTTGACGGTGATCGGGTTTATTTAATAAATACCGATGCATCCATTTCATTAAAGGCTCTGGGGAACCAAGCCATGTGCGGGAATAATACGCCTCTTTTTACAACCGCGTCTTTCTCCTCACCGGTATCCCCTCCTCCCTTTATCGTCGGCATGGCAGAGGTTGAAATTGACAAAGAAACCGGAGCTGTTGATCTGATTCGTTATGTGGCTGTTGTCGACTGCGGTACTGTCATTAATCCCAATCTTGCCCGGGTTCAGACCGAAGGGGGGATTGCCCAGGGCATTGGCATGGCGCTGTATGAAGATATTGTGTATACTGAAGACGGGCGAAATGCCAGCAATTCACTGATGCAGTATAAAATTCCCACCCGTCTTGATGTTGGTGATATTCAGGTGGATTTTGAAAGCAGCTATGAACCAACCGGGCCGTTTGGCGCTAAATCAATCGGAGAACTTGTCATCAGCACGCCTCCCCCGGCCATTGCAAATGCTGTCTACAACGGCATGCATGTTCAGATACGTGAACTTCCGATTACAGCAGAAAAAATAGTCAATGGCATGACGGCTGATGAAAAATCATCCGGGATTCGCTAAAACGCAGGGCATGAAGGGACGGTTCGGTTCTTTTGTGCTCTCATTAATACCTGACCCAGTCTACTGTCAAGGTTTGATTTTTTTTAGAGCTCACCCCATCCAGCCATTTGGGAAACCAACTGTTGATCATCAGATACATCCCTTCTTTCGGGAAACCATCCGACCAGCTTTTGATAAAAACACTGTCGATGTAAAACGAAACCTGATTTTCATCGTATTCAATCCGATAGTCATGGAATTCTTTTGTCGGATCAAAGCCCAGATTTCCCGCATAGATATTCTTTTTTTCACCATCTGAATAGGTTGTGAGCAGCAGGGTTCCATCCGGCTGATTATAGACTTCAATGTCAATTTCATAAAAATAGTCCGGTTCCTTGTATAAGAAAAACCCGGTGATTGAGGATGGTGCATTCGGAAGTTTCATTCTTGTTTCAAAGGCGCCATAGTCCTTTAGTTCCTTTGTATAGATTTCTCCCCCATTCAAGGAATTTCCAGGTATTTCAATACTTAATTCACCGTTACTGACGGATACATTTTCACTTTTTAATTCACTTCTGCCAAGACTGCTGTCTGAAACCAGCCAGACATTTCCATCCAGGTTATCAAAATTATCCTGGGTCTTAAAGGCTGAAAATCCTTTGTCATCCCTGCTTTCCGCAATTCGTTGAGCCCCGGTATTTTCAGGGGATTTGTCCCATACAATGAGTTCTGTTTTATAGGTGCCACTGATTAAATCGTCGGGAATGAGCCACTCCAGAGAGAAATTTTCATCTTTTCCAGGGAGTATTGTTTTGTTTTCGATGATTGAATCAATCTGATTTCCCGAACTGCTATAAAGCCTCATTTCGATCCATACTTCCTTTTCGTTTTTCGTCGGATTGAAGATTTCGATGCCGGCATTGATTTTTTCCTGATGGAAATAGATGCCAGTCGGGTGATTAAAACCTTTAATCATCAAATTCTCATTATTTACATTACAACCAGTCAGTCCGAGTACCGTTAAACCGATAATAAACAGCAACACCCTTTTCATCTAAGTTTATAGAGCCGATCCAATATGTATAACATATGCTTTCGCTCTTCTTTGATAATGGTTTCAAACATTATCAATGCATTGGAATCATTTTCAAATGCGCTTAATTGCGCTGTATAGATATTGATGGAATTTTTTTCGATTTGCAAAGCAAATTGGAAAAAATCTTTTTCACAGTTCATATCCAATTTTTCCCCATTAATTTTTATATGATCAATCTGTTGCTTTAAAACCAATGCAATCTCTTCATTCATTTTTTTTTCTTTATAGCGGTCATCTCCGGAGAGCTCAACCATTAATTCCAGATGCTTTGCCTCTTCTTTTGCCAAAGCAAGAACAACCGGTTTTAATTTTTCACTGCATGATTTTGAAAAATTTTCAAACATTTCTTCACTGAGCGCTTCAATGTCCGCAAGTTCTAAAAAATATTCTTGTAAATTCATACTATTTCTCCTTCTTTGAAAATGCATTTCTTTGTATGGTACCCCAATTCTTGCTGCCTTTTTTAAAATTAAAAAAGGATTCGACGCGCCACCATACCGTCAGTTGCCGATAACCAAATTGTTCTAAAAAGCTGTAAAGAATGAGCTTCGAAATTTCTTTAAACCCACTGTATCGCTTGTATGAAAATTCTTCGAATAATATCCCTGAAAGCGAAAATAATATTCCAAAGAGATAAGCCATCAAAAAGACAAAGATGAAGAATTTTGAAACACTCCCGGTTATGATCGCAATGGTAAACAGGAGATAACCAAATGTCTCAATGACAGGACCGATCATTTCCACTAAAAAGAAATACGGCATGGATAGCATTCCCACTGTCCCGTATTTTGGGTTAAACATCATTTTTTTATGTCGTATAAGCGATTCGGTCAGACCGCGATGCCATCGGATCCGCTGAGATTTAAGCCCTTTCAGGGTGTCTGGTGCCTGGGTCCAGCACACCGCATCCGATGCAAAATCAATTTTATATTTCAGTTTGTTTTTTCGGTAATATTCGTGCATTTTCAGGGTGAGTTCCATATCTTCCCCGATGGTGGTACTGTAACCGCCGACGTTAACCGCTGCCGCCTTGGTAAAAACCCCGAAGGCTCCGGATATGATGAGCAGTGCATTGATTCGTTCCCAGCCAATACGACTTGTTAAAAAGGCTCTGAAATATTCAATGATCTGAAATCTGACGATGGCTGATCGGGGTAGTTTAGCTTCCAGCAATTTACCCTCTCGGATGGTGCATCCATTGGCAATACGAATGATTCCCCCGACTGCAATGGTTTCTTCATGGATAAGAAATGGCTTTACAATTCTCAATAAAGCATTTTTTTCGATGATGCAATCCGCGTCAATTCCGCAGAAAAGGGGGTATCGGGATAAATTGATACCGGCGTTTAAAGCATCTGCTTTCCCGCCATTTAATTTATCCACTATAACAAGATTTGGGATGACAAAGGATCCGTAAACCCCTCTTATCTCTTTACACTCAACTTGCATATTTATTTCTACATCTATTTTTCTCAGGTTGAAGTAGTCAATGGTTTTCTCCAGGGTATTGTCAGTGGAACCGTCATTGATAACAATGATTTCAAATTCGGGATAATTCAGATCCAAAAGCGAAATGATATTATCGATAATCGTTTCCGCTTCATTGTAGGCAGGAACAACCACAGAAATCGGTTTCGTATAATTGCTGATGATGGTAACATCATTATTAATGAGCTTAATAAATTCCGTTAATTTTCCCGAGGATATGAGTATGAGAAAGACATAAAATAAACTGATGCCAAAAAAATAAACAAAAATGATTTGACTGTAAATTGCAATGCCGTTTACTATTATATTCATTTATTCACACCTCAATATTCTTTACCGTATTATAAACATCCTGATTGGCATTTAAAAAATAATAGGCCAAATCCGAAATTTTTTCATCACTGGAATCAAGCGACAAGTCGATGAGACTGTACAAGCCATCTTCACCCATCGCTACGATGGATTTAATGGCATTGTAGCGCACCCACCACTCACTGTCTTTGGTCATTTTCAGCAGCACATCCTTGACACAATCGAATTTAAAATTGCTAAGGCCTTTTGCCACGGCAACTCTAACTTGCCAGTTTTCTTCATTTTCATATATTTTTGTCAGCTCACTGACATATTTTTCGTTCTGACTATTGCTTAATGCCTGAATTGCCGCTATTTTGACTTCCCGATGCTGATCCAGGAATTTTTCCAGAAGATCCGAATAATCTTCTCTCTTTATTTCATCTTTGTTCATCATGGCTTTAATAAAAATAACTTTTCCTTTGACCGATTCCTCTTTTTCCAAAAGACCGAGCAATTCTTCAAACTCAAGATCAAACTGCCTCAGAATCTCAATGATTCGATCCCTTAAAATATTGGAGCTGATCAACTGACTGATGGCTGCTTCTTTTTTATCCCTTTGAGTTTCAATCAGTGATAATCCAAAAAAACTCATATAGCTGATGTCCAAATCTTCTGACCGAGAAAAATTCATTAGGATATCATAAGCCTGTTCTGATCGCATTAAAGCCAGTTTTCTCAGATAAACAATATCTGTTTCTTTTTCTAATTTCTTAATCAGCAAGTTTACAAAATTAAGTTTTTCAAATTTTTCACTGAGATTCACATGATTCGTTTCAGAATAATCGATCATAGTATCAATGGCTACCATTTTAAAATAATGACTGGTTAATGATTTTTCAACATCTGCTTTCTGCCCTTCATTTTCGATGTATCCGGTTATTTCCGGTTTCAATAAAAAGGATACCTTATCATAGTGTTTTCTTTTAAGCGTGTCTTTTATGATTTCATAGTAGATCGCAAAAAGAAGCAGCACATTTGCAATGATTAATACATAGATGGTCAGGATAATGAAAGACTGAATATTATTTGAAAACATATTTTTTCACCATCCTAATTTATTGTACTGATAATTTTTTCGATCAGCGGATCATAGACATTCCAATAGAAGTAATTCTGGTTGGAGTCTTCATCAAGGGTTGTAATCCGATTTAAAAACGGCAAACCGGACATATTATAGATACTGGGCGTTGACTTACTGTCGGCAAAATCCCCGGCAAAGTAATAACTGGTATAGGGTCCTGTTGTTCTCGCAATTGCGGGAAACTCGCTGGGGAGATCATATTGGTTCAATATTTTTTGTCCGGCGTCCGTCACGTCCAGTTTATAATTGGCAAGAACCTCGGTATCTTTGTCGGCGCTTGTTATCTCAAACCAATAATAATAGTGTGTATTGTTTTTTATTTGAAATTCATTTTCGCCATTGTCTGAAAAATTGATGGTATTCAGTCCTTTTCCAAGTTCAACATCATTTCTTAAAACAATGATGGTATCGTCGGCATTGACCATAATAATCCCGGCTCCGGTAAGGTCCCACTTTTTCCCATATTGCATGGCATAATTTTCTTTCATCCAGACGGGGATTTCAACGTTGTCTTTTGAAAGATTGGAAAAATATCGACCAATCCACTTATTCCATTTTATTCCAAAAATAGTTTCCAGGCCTGCTCTTGCCTGACTATCGGTAGGGCTGGCCAAAATATTGAATTCTCCGATAATCACGTTATGATCCAGTGCATTCCGGATACTGGTTACTTCTTTTTCCTGGGTCCCGCCATATATCATACCTGACCGATTCCCCTGATCATTGTTCTTGTACAAGTCATCCGTATATACCCCGTAGGTATCGGTTAAATAAATCAAATCCGGTTTCCCGATATCTTCCGGTACCTCTTTGATGGTATATTTTGCGTTGCCCAAAGGTGAAAGGCCGTAATAATCCTCTTCATATTTAAAGGCTTTATCTGAATTTCCATTGGTAATCTTCAGGTTATTCAGGATCCACATAAATCCTTTGTGTTCCCGATAGGTGGTGTCCGGCACGGTTTTGTCAATGATGACAACATCCATGGCTTTCGCGGGCTGGACAAACCAATATAAAAAGGGAGCCCCAACGATAATGACGAGGATCAGAACCAGAATACTAATCTTTGTTTGTATCTTCATTGCCAGCCTCCTTATTGGTATTGATTAAATGCATCTTTTAAAATGTAATAGGATGGTTTCAGGCGTTCATGATACACCGGAACATCCCAATCCTGCCAGGTATAAAAATTCATCGAAAGGTTCGCATCGGTCTTACCCAGAATCCCGACGCCGGCATAAATGCCGTCGGTTTTAACGGGTTGGATGCCATTGCTGTGCAGATCATTCATGACCATTTTTGTTGATGGATCCATGAAATTCAGGAGCTGCCAGGGTATTCTGATTTCCAGGATATTATCTTTGACGCAAAAATCCGCCAGGGAATTAAAATCACTGCCCGCCGGATTGCCGTCGCCGTAGGCCAGTTTTCCGGTTTCATACTGATCAAAGGGGATGCTAATCTGATCTTCGGGTAAATAGATCCCCTTGTTCAGGCATAAATACATGGGTCCAAAATTACCGCTGTTGTTGATCGTGAAATCGGGATTTTGGGGAATCAAATTGAGTTGTCTCCCATAGATTTGCTGAAAACTGTCATAGTAGGCATCGACCATGATCCGTGAGTTGTCCTTCCCGTTGATTGATATTAAAAAATCAGCCGCCTGGGCAAAATTCACGCCGTTATTACTGGTATTTCCCTGATTTTTCAGGGTGTCCACGGGAATAACCAGGGTATCGGTATCAAAATTATAATCGGAGGTCTTCACCATGAAATAGACGTAGGCTTCGTCAGATTTCACATAGAACTCGTTTCCGTTGTTGGTGTTGATTGGTGCAGTGCCTTCCCATTCTGTCGGATCGCCATTGACGTTGCAGACGGTTTCTGTTTCGCCTGAATCGAAGGCCATTAATCCAAAGTGCTGTTCATTGGTTTGTTGATTATTCCAATAAGGTCTTCGTTCCGGCAGATCCAGGTCCATGGTGTTCCAGGTTCGTTTAAACCACTCATCCTGGAATGCGAAAACCAATCCCCCGGCATAGCCGGCATCATAGATATCCTTGAGCATAAAGGCATCCATCTCGCCCTGCTGGGTTTCGGTTACATTGCCCTGATTAAAACCCATGTAGACATTGTTATGAGCCTTACCCCGTCCAGCCGGTATGCCGAACTCCGCCACTAGTACCGGCATGGTGTGTTGTTTTATTAAATCATTTAAATAGGCGCTATAGGTATCCACATTGTCATTGGCATCCTTATAAGTGTTATACTCTTTCTGATAATTCATAAAATCCGGATAGTAGGGGTAAATATGATAGGAAGCAAACAGACCGGGTTTAAAGGTATCTTTTTTCTTGATATGTTCGGCATTTACAGTCACCAGATCTTCATTTACCAATGGTTCGTTGGGGTGACTCAGCATATCGGTTGTGGGCCAATTTGCAAAACTGACCGTTTTTTGCATTTTATAATGATCCGTTTCATAGGTGATGCACGCATCTCCGGATTCACCCAGGAAATTTTCAAAGGGTGACGCATCGGCACTGTACAGATAGGTTCCGTCGTAATTTGTGTTTCCCGGATTATTGGTATTCGTGGTGACAACTAACTCAGGGTCCCACTCAATTCCCAGAATATAACCGATCACATATTGGGAAACATCGGCTTCGTATATGCCGGAGGCATGACCGGTCGCTTTTTTGATGATTTTATTTCCGTGCAATACATCAATGGTTGTTTCAATGTCACTTTTAAACGTATCCCTGATTATCGGGTTATAGGCATCGTGATAGGTGGCAATGGCTTCCTCATTGATCCATACCCCCTGAATTAAATACAGCGGATTCTGTGTACTTTGATTGTACTCTAAAAGGGCATTGTAAAAATCAGGCTTTAAAATGGTATAAACCCTGATGGTATTGGCATTCATATCGCCAATGTATTTGAACCAGCGTAGGTAATCCGCTTTTGTTGCGCCAAATTCTCCCGGAAAATTGCCGGGTACGCCTGCCCCAATGTTAACACCTTTAATAAACACCTTTTGCCAGGTGTTATTTCTGTAGACATAGAAGTATTCAGAATCAACTTTACCCATATATTGAATGGAATCCGCATCGGTGTACATGGATAGCTGATTGTCCGTCATTCTTGTAAATATTTGGTAACCCATAAAACCAACTGCAGCAAGACTGATTACGATAACGACCACAATAATCTTTTTCCTCATTGTTGTGATTCACCTTCACTATATGAAATTTTATTTATCTTTTGAATCTAAGAATGCTTTAATATTACCACGAATAAGCCATAAAAATAAAGCACTATTGTCGCTCTTGGCTCATTCTTTTTTGAAATCCAACATTATCTGCAATGCGCTGCGGTTAATTGATGATTGGCAGCCTCTTTATTATAATACTTCATGCGGATGTTTACGATATTTTCCCATGAGTATTCTTTTGCAGTCCGCAATGCTTGTTGGCAAATGTTATGATATGCCAACTCATCCATGTTCAGAATTTCCAGAATCCCTTTTGCCAGATCTTTGGCATTTTCCCGTTCAACAATTTTTCCCACCGCAAAGGATGGCAACCCTCCCACCCGGGTGACCACAACGGGTTTTTTACACCCCATCGCTTCCAGGGCAGCGATGCCAAAACCTTCGGTACGGGACGGGAGCACGCTTAATTTAGCGATATTATGTAACATCGCCAACTCGCGCTGGGAACGCTGACCGAGGATCAGCACATTCTCCATGTGCAGTTTTTCGCGTTCGCTTTTACCTAAGGTATCAAGATTGCCGCTGCCCATGATGAGAATATATGCCTTGGTTTTTTCCTGAATAACCTTATTTGCCTCAAGCAGCACATCGATCCCTTTTGTTTTTGAAATTTTCCCGCAAAAGGTAATGATCGGGTAATTCTCTAAATTCGGATATCCCAGTTCGGTCAGCACCGTTTGGCGATTTAATTTTTTATTTGGCCGGAATATGGCCTGATCGTAGCCATTCCCGGTAACAATGACCTGTTTGGGATCAACATCATATAAACTGAGGACTTCCTCTTTGACATAGTCTGAAATTGCAAAAATATACGCCGCTTTTTTGGCCGACTGAATCGTAATATTCTGCATCCGTTTATCATATAAAAAGCCCAGCTGATCGCTGTGATGGGCAACACAGATATATTTATGATCCATCTGGTGAATCAGATGATCCAATGCCCAAATATGCTGGCATTCAATCACGTCTGGTTTAAAATCACGGATGACTTTTTCAAGCTCTTCTTTCATATAACTGAGATAGGCTTCCAGTTCTGCTGCGGTTAAATCTTTAAAGGTCCAGGCGTCTGTATAATTTCTAGGATTGGGGTCTTCAATAATCAGTGGGAATGTATACAAAGCAACCCCATTATGGATGATTGGGAATTTTACGATGTGGTAGCTTTCTTTATCCCCATAATATTTTTCATAGCCATTTCCGGGAAATCCGCTATCCGGGAAAAAAGCCATCACCTCATGTCCTCTTCGTTTCAACTCTGTCATCACGCCATCGGCCACGGTACCGCTTCCGGTTCCCCAGGGGCCTGTGTTGGTAATAAGTATGCGCATAAGATTATTTCCTTTCCTGGTAAAGCCTCAGGTAATTATTCACCACCGATTCCCATGAATAGTTTTCGACGCTGACCCTGCGGGCGCGTTCTCTGATCGCCTGCCTTTGGTTATTATTCATCCTGCCGTAATAATCCAGCAGAACGGAAATATTGCCGGCCATGTTAAGAACGAGATTTTCATTTAGGAATAATTTATTTAATTTATATTTATCGAAAATATCGCAGAATTCATCCACATACAGTTTAATAACCTCGGCAAAACCGCTGTGATTGGTTTGTACCGGAATAACCCCTGATGAAAGGGCCTCCGCTGCCACCAGACCGAATGCTTCCGGAAAGATTGAGGGTGCCACGGTTATTTCTGAACAGGCGATCAGGCTCTTTAAATGATTGTGTCCTAAAAAGCCTGTAAAAACAAAGGCTGATCCAATTTTTCCCTTAGCCGCTGAAAAATAATCCCCGGCAAAATCCTCATCCTGCAATTTTACTGCCAAAGAAGAAAAGAATTGAGCTGAATTGGGATCAATTTCTTTATCGTATGTCTCTGGGTGTGTGATCAGATTAAGATAGGTTTCTTCCTCCCCTTTATTCAATGCATCAATCATTGCTTCAAAGTATGCCCGGGAGGAACCAAACCCGACAAGAATAAACCGGACGTCCTGATGTTTCTTCATTATCAGCGGTGCTGCCGCAATCAGCAGCTGAACGCCTTTTGTCCATAAATATTTTCCGTAGTACAGAATAATCTTTTCATTCCTAAAATCAATGGTTTTCAGCTTGCTGATAATATCCTTATCCGTTTTCCAGATGCTGTTACCCGAATCCGGGTTGTTTTTCAGCCGCTTCTCTGCGGTTTCCAGCTCAGCCACAAGGGCATTGATCACCTGTTCTTTTTCGCCGCTGTCCTTTAGGGTCATGAATTTCTCCAGATCAACGCCTCCCGATATTGCAATCGATTTTTCGTTGATCCTGATGTCATTGTTGAAAAACTCTAAAAACTCATTTTTTGAAAAACGACTCACAAAGGCGATGACATCGGCGTTTTCAATTGCTTCCCAGGCGTAACGCTGGATCAGGTGACTATGTCTGATAGAAAAATTCAAGCAGCTGCCATGAACCGTCATGACATGCTGACAATGACTTTGACCCAAAAGGCTTCTTGCCACATAAACTGACTGCATAATGGTATGGTTTGTCCAAACCATACCGGTATGGGTATTCCCCAGGGCTGTATTAATCGCCTGGCGGTTGTATTCAATATAAGACTCAATTTCTTCTTGGGTACACGTGGTAAACGTTTTCACTTCATACCCTTCGTATTCATCATACACATATACCGGCAAAAACCCGTTGAGGTTCGGTCGGTACAGTTTGCATTTACCCAAATACGGTGTTTCTTTATGATAGATCATCCGGATTTTGCTGTTTTCACCATTAAACTCGAATGCTTTTTCAACAAAATCAAATTTGTCCGGATCATTTTCCTGGCAGAACAATGTCACCTGATGACCCATTTTGCATAACTCTCGACAGATATTTTCAACAAAAAGGTTGCTGCCAGTTCCCTTTAAGAAATACCCATGTACCATAACAATTTGCATAAAATCTCCTCGTTCACTATTATTTAAATCATTTATATTTAGTATAAATGCAATAAATCAATACGTTTATATATATACCCAATATTTTGAAAACAACTCAAAAAATAAAAGTAACAAAGCTTCTAAAGACATGAGGGACGTTTCGTCATACCCACGCCTCCCCCTGGCACAACGCAAAAAAAGAACTGCAAACCCAAAGTTCTGCAATCCTCATTATTATTTTATGCTTATTAATTAATGCCTGCTTGTTTCAATAATTGATCTCTGCGTAGCCGACCCAGCCGCTTTTTTAAAACGGCATTGATTCAAAAACTCCCATGGCCCGGGCAACAACGACGTCCATATTGTAATAGCGATACTCCGCGAGCCGGCCGGCAAAAATAACGTTTTCTTCAGTATCGGCTTTCGCTTTGTACATCAAATAGCGTTCCTGCCAATCCTTTGTCGGGAATGGATAAAAAGGTTCTTCCCCATCGCAGGGAAATTCTTTCATGACAGTGGTTTTCAGGTGCCGCTGTCCCGTTATTTTTTTGTATTCTGTAATCCGAGTGAAATCATAATCGTTGGGATAATTAACTACCGCCGCGTCCTGAAAAGATTCGCAATCATGGTCTTCCATTTCAAAACGGACGCTTCTATATTTTAGTTTACCGAATTGATGATCATAAAAATAATCAATTGGGCCAGTATAGATCATCTTGTCAAAGTCAATCGTATCCTTCACTTCTTTATAATCAGTGTTGAGCATCAGCTTGATGTTAGGGCGGGCGATCATCTGTTCACACATTTTAGTATATCCCGTTTTGGGAATGCCTTGATAACGATCCGTGAAATACCGTGTGTCCCGGTTGAACCGGAAAGGGATCCTGGATATCACCGCCGGGTCTAGTTCACTCGGTGGCACGCCCCATTGTTTAGTGGTGTAATTCATAAAGAATTTTTCATAGATATCCCTACCGGCATTGCTTAAGGCCACATCCTCACTGCTTTTAATCTCCTTCATCTTTTCCCTCCGTCTTTCAATGAAGTCCGCCATCTCAAACTGGGAAAGATTGATGTTATAAAGCTGATTAATGGTCTCCAGCGTGATGGGCATAGGAATAAAAAGTCCATCCACAAAGCTTAAGACGCGATGCTGATAATCCCGCCATTCTGTGAATTGACTTAAGTAATCCCAAACCTTCTGATTATTGGTATGAAAGATGTGGGGGCCATAGTTGTGAATCAGGATATGGTTCGCATTGTAGCTATCATAGGCATTGCCGCCGATATGTTGCCGCTTTTCGACAATAAGGATTTTATTGTTTTTATTTTGTGCCAGCAGATTGGCAAAGGTCAGCCCCGCCAAACCTGCGCCGACGATGAGGTAGTTGACTTTCATTTAATTTTTCCTCTTATAATAAGTTTTGCAAGGAAATAATCCATAATATGAGATGGTGGCCTTGCAATCTATCGTCCTTCTTGATTATTTGTTTTTTTTCTATTTATATTGATATTGCATCTTTTTTCAACAGAAACGACTTGGCAATGACGACAATCAAACTGATGATCACCAGGAAATAGAAGTCCAACCCCCGGGTAACCAAAAGTGATGGTGTTAACAAAGCGCTTGTGAATACACCCTGGAATACGGTGTAGTACATCAATTCTGTAATGCCTTGAGCCCCGGGCAGGGGCATCATTTCCACTGCCACATAAATCGCCGCCTGAAGCAGTACAATGGTGACCATAGAAGTCCCACTCAGGGAAAATCCCCGGTATACAAAGTAAGTGAGAATATACAGACAGTTTCGCTGTAGAAACGTTAAGATGAAAACAACCAGAATTTTTTTTTTGTTCAGCATTAAAAAATTGACGGCACTATGGTAACCTTCAATAAAGTTTTCGATTTTCAGCTGGCGTTCCTTCGATAATTTAAGGATATGGACTCTAATCAGAAATCCATCAATCGATTGAGCAATTTTTCGGACAATCCCCGGAATGAACATGGCGGCAAGCAGAATGGCAACGGATATGATATTGAGTGCCAACCCCAGATAATATAAAGCCATGAAGCCCTTGAGATAGTAAACCAACGGAGCATACCAAAAGACCAACAGCGCAATGCCGATAAGAGAAAGCACCAGTTTGCTGAACAGTGCCAATATCATTAATATCACGGAACTATTCGATAAGGAGTTTCCATCTTTTCTCATATAATAGAGCTGCATTGGCTGTCCACCCAGGGCGGAAGGCGTGATAGATGAATAAAAATAGCCGATAAAAGAATAAGCAGTGCATCGAAGCATGCTGTTTGTTTCACCAAGACCATGCATTAAATACCAAATGATTATAGCCTCGAGGACAACAAAAATCAGAGCCGCCAACATGGCGAGGAACAGATAACCGACATTCATACTGGAAATGGCAATCAGGATCTCCCCAATGTCATTGCCCTGCAGTATTGTATAAATCGTCAGCCCCATGACGAACAGGAAAAAGAGCAAATAAAGCAGCTTTTTGTTTACTTTTATAGCCATTCACACCTCCTTTCCAATGCTGGTAGCATCAATTGAATTTATAGATCTTTTGGGCAACACGATATCCGGAAATTGACAGTTTTCGACCAATGGAACCGGGCATATTGGTCAGTCCACTCATTGATGTGTATTTCAGTTTTCGATAAAGACGTTTATCTAGTGTTTTGATCTCGCTCCACAATTTGTTTTTTAGCAGCATGGATTCTTCAGAATTAATCATCAACAATAAAATATTGGTGATGGTCATTATAATTGATAGATATCGATACATATACGCCGCAAGTCTCGGTTCTTTCTTTTTCACAGCATGCAAATCCACACAGGTCAGCATTCGTTTCGTGATCCGGATTTGCTGATCGATCCGGCTGAGCATGATGTCTTCATTCACGGACTGGTCCTCCCTGCCAATGAAATAATGATAAAGATCAATATCCATATAGTATAGGTGCTCTACATAGGGTAATGGTTGGTAGGCGAAAATATTGTCGACATAGAAAGTATGTTCTGGAAGTTTTACGCCACTTTCCCTTAAAATCGCCGTTCGGAAGATTTGAGAATGCATGACAAAGTACTGAGATACCCTAAAATAGCCAATATCCTGCCATTCACATATTTTTTCCGCATTCAATACATTCTTGTAAGAGATATCATGTCTCGTTTCTTCATACAAATGGTCATAAACATAATTACAGATGAACAAATCGGGAATGACGATCTCATGGTTAATCTGTTTCTTCATACAGAAATTTCTAATGGTGAACATCAATTGGTCCAACGCCTGTCGGTCCAACCAGTCATCGGAATCCACAACCTTGAAATAAACCCCGGTTGCCTGTTCCAGTCCCACATTCACACCGGAACCATGACCACCGTTTTCTTTGTTGATGACCCTGATGATGCCCGGATACTTTACGCTATACGCTTCGGCTATTTCACGCGTTTTGTCTATTGAGCCATCATTGATGATGATGATTTCCATATCATCTCCGGCACACAGCAGTGACTCAATGCAGCGATCCATATAATCTGCTGAATTATAACAGGGGACGACAAAAGATATATATTTCATTCTGACACCTTCTCTATTTCGTCCACTAAAAAATTTATATGTTTAATCATCTCAAGATCTTCGTCACCTTTATAATAAGTTTTGACGATCTCCTTCATCGATAATATATTATTCATATTCGCCTCCATTAATTGTCGATGCTTTCATTACACCGGTATTGTTATTCTCTTCACTGCTCATTATTATTTTATACTTAATAATTAATTAATGCCTGATTGTTTTAGTAATTCATCTCTGCGTATCCGACCCAGCCGCCTTCTTTAACCAGGGTTTTATCAAACGCCCCGACTTTGAAGTCAATGGTTTCGGTTTTGCCATCCGCATTTATGATAACTGTATTACCATCCACATCAATTTCCATGGTTACATCTTTTCCTGCATAATTTGCAAAAAGAGCATCGATGGTCTCTTTGGGCAGCTCAATGGCAAACATGCCGCAATTGTACATATTCTGTCTGAAAATCCGTGCGAAACTTTCTGCCAGCACCACGTTGATCCCGTTAACTTCCAGTGCCCAGGGTGCATGTTCTCTGGAAGAACCGCATCCAAAGTTTTCCCGGGTGACAATCACTGCTTTATCCCGGGTATCTTCCTTACTGAAGCCGGTCAGAACCAAATCCTCCAACAAATTAGGCTTTAATGCCTCTTTGGTAATTTCCGTCAGATATTTTGCCGGAATGATTTCATCGGTATTGATATCGCTTCTGTCTAAAAATAATACTTTTCCACTAAATGTTTTCATTTCTACTTCAGCTCCTATGCTTGATATAAATCGGAATTTGTTATTGTTCCTGTAATTGCTGTTGCCGCTGCGGTTGCCGGGCTCATCAGATGAACCATGCCGCCTTTACCCATTCTGCCGTTGAAATTTCGGTTTGTGGTAGATGCACAGACTTCCCCTTTGGCAAGGACACCGTTGCTCATGCCCAGACAGGCGCCGCAGGTGGGATTAGTGACACAGAAACCGGCTTCATGGAATATTTCAATTAACCCTTCTTTCAGAGCCATGGAATAAATCGCCGGAGTTGCCGGGCTCACAATGGCCCGAACATTCGCGCTGATTTTCTTGCCCTTTAAGACGCTGGCAGCGATTCGCAAATCTTCAATCCGTCCGTTGGTGCAGCTGCCGATGTAAATCTGGTCCACTCTGGTTCCTGACATTTCCTTGACGGTCTTAACCTGATCGGGTTTGTAACCAACCGTCACCATCGGTTCCAGATCTGAAACATCGTATTCACAGATCCGCTCGTATTCGGCATCGGCATCGGAAGTCCATTTCGAATAATCTTTCAGGGCGTCCTCTTTGGTGGCAAACTCATCCTTGATAAATTCCCACAGATAGTCTACCGTGGTCATATCCGGGTAGCAGATGCCGGAGGTGCCGCCGGCTTCAATGGCCATGTTGGAAAGGGTCATTCGGGATTCCATGGACATGGCATCGACCACGGGGCCGGTAAACTCAATGACCATATTGGTTGCGCCGTTTACGGTCAGCTCCTTAATAATAAACAGAATCAAATCCTTGGCGTATACCCCGGGTTTTAATTTGCCGTTTAAAACAATCTTGATGGTTTTGGGAAAATGGAAGGCACAGACACCCTTAAGAATCCCCACTTCCAGGTCGGTTGTCCCAATGCCTGCGGCAAAGGCACCGAAGGCGCCATGAGTACAGGTGTGAGAGTCCCCCATGATAATGGTGAATCCCGGTCTGACAAATCCTTTTTCCGGAAAGATGGCATGACAGACGCCGTTTTTTCCAATATCAAAAAAGTCTTTAATGCCGTTTCGTTTCGCCCAATCCCTGAGGATTTTTCCCTGTTCAGCGGTTTTTGAGTCCTTGGCCGGTGTCACATGGTCGATCACGGCCTTGATTTTTGTGGGATCGAATATCCGGTCCATGCCCCGTGCCATCAGATCTGTGATGGCAATTGGGGTGGTGATTTCATGGCAGAAAACCCGGTCCAGTTTCAAAACATGTGTGTCTGGAAACGGCTCGTCTACCTGATGTGCATCAAATATTTTTTCAGCAATTGTTTTTCCCATTTTGTTCTCCTCTTTGAAATTTCCAATTTATAAATTTTCTCTGGCTATCAATTGTATAGTCATTTATTTTTCATATACTATTATGCCATAAAAAGCATAAACATATCAATATATCCGGCAAAATCTGTATTAAAGATTTAAACTTAAGGTCAAAACCCTGAATAAATCGCCAATCTGAAACAGAATTCAGCCGAAGGTGTGCTTCGCTTTGGGTATTTGCTCAGATTCTGAATTTCTGGAATTAATCAAATATAAGCCTGCTAAATGTTAACTGGTTTTCATTCAGAAGAATATGAATCAAAAATATTTCCCAAACCTAGGTTTGGGAAAGCTAAATACATAAATCAAATTCAGTTATTCTTGATTTTTTATAGACAACTGCATGGCCACTATCTTTGATCAGCAGTTTTTGTTTCCGGCTCAAAATATTCAAAGATAATCACGTCAAATTTCTTCATGCAATACTCAATATCATCGGTATCCTGGACGGTCCATCCTACCAGCCTGCCTGTTAATAAATGAAACAGGCTGAGGCCCAGTTTTCGCCGGGCATCTCCATGGCAAAACGCCATGAAATGTGGTCTTGTTATAAAATTCGTGCCAAATGAAATGATTAAAAGCCACTGCCACAATTTTACATCAATTTCCTTAAGGCTTTTACGTCCTACTGAAATCTGTCCCCGAACCACATCAGGCCGATTTTTATAAAACCACCTGACGATTAAAGGCTGAAAGGATTCCACACAGTACAACCCTTCATAATCATCAAGCATTTCAGCTGTCTTTGAACACAGTTCTTTTAGATTTTTTGAATTTTTAAGTTCCACAATCAATGGGACTTGTCCATCCACCATTCTGAGAACTTCTTCAAACAAGGGAATTTTTTCCTCGGTATTCTCGAGATGATACCCTGACAGTTCTTCATAGGTACAATCTGCTATTAATTTATCCACCCCACACAGACGCAGCAGACTGTCATCGTGAAATACAATGATTTTTCCATCTGCTGTAAGATTTAAATCCATCTCAATGCCATAACCGGCATTCACCGCTTTTGTAAAGGCTATCATGGAATTTTCAGGAATCGACTTATCCTTTTCATGAAGTCCCCGATGTGCATAATAACTTGTCCAAAGCTGATCATCTACCTCTTTCGGCATCCTGCCTGGAAAAAGCATCAGAATATAAATGGTAAATATGGCTATTCCAGCCAGGATATATAGTGTCATGTCTCCTCGCCTCCTGTTAATCTGATTAGTTTTTCAAATACTCTTCCAGGGTGATGTCTTTTTCATATATTGTTGTCGCTGCATCTTTACCAACATATCGCAGATGCCAGGGTTCATAGGCGTACCCCGTAATCGCAGTTTTATCTTCCTGGTATCGTATGATAAACCCATACTTATAGGCATTGTTTTTCACAAATTGTCCTTCTGTCGTTTCTCCAAAACTTTCATCAAGGTCTAAATTGACTGATTCAGCAGTAACATCCATTGCCAGGCCTGTTTGATGTTCACTTTGTCCCGGTTTTGCACTCACCAGATCCGCCTGTTTTTGTCCATAGGTCTTAACATTTTCCTGATACAATTCCTGTTGGGTTTCATAGGACCGATAACCTGAACAGCAATACAATGTGATCGCCTTTGAATCGGCCTCCTTAAAGAGATTTTTTAATGCATCAGCTGCTTCCTGTCGCAGTTGAGTTTCTCGAACACCGCGTAAATCAACCCAGACCAAATCCGAGGACACATAGTTTTTATCCAGACTGGTACTCTTATTGACCAAAACCATCGTATCCGATTGATCAGTTACTTCAGTTGGATCCGATGTTGATGTTTCCTGGGTTCTATTTCCCTGAACTGAACCATTGCTCACCGTGCTGCTGTCTGACTGGGCCGAAGAATTGTTTGAAAATGCGGTCCAAATCATTCCGAAAGAAACAACCAACAAAAGAAAGATCACCACACACAGGAGGCCGATCATTATATAGAATCTTTTTCGGTTTTTAATACGCATTCAGTTTCTCCATTCACCTTTTATTGTCATCCATAATTCACTTTGGATTTATTGGGAATTCCTTGCCGTTCCATTGTACATTCCCTTTTTTTCATCAGAACCTGAAAATTTTCCAATATCAGGGGCTGTATGTATAACCCATGGAATTAATTGAAATCATATTATCACCCAAAGGCTCGCAGTTGATATTTATTGTACTCGCCAGTGAATAGCCGGTCATATTGAAAACAGAGAGTGTTGCAATGGTACCGCTTGGGTTGCACCCCACAATTTGATAATTCCCTGTAGATGTTGTCTTGCTTCCATTTACGTAAGAATAGGAATATGATAAGTGACCGTTGTTAAAGTAATATTGATAAAATGAAGAACCTGAATGATACGACCATGAACCCGAAATATTATTTTCCAAAATTGATTCACTGCTTGCTGAAATAATGTATTTCCCCTCTATTGTTTTACTGGGAAATCCATTTGCACCAACTTCTATTGCTTTAACCGTCATTTCTCCTGGTGCTAATTGAATAATGGACGAGTATTCTGGGGATGTGGTGGTTGGTTGGGACCCATCTGTGGTGAAATAGATTTTATCCGTGGGTTCTCCTTTGATAATATCCACTGCCTGCACACCTTGATAGGTTCCCGGATTCAAGTTAAATGATGGTATTTTTACCATATACTCACCTTTTTGCTTAATAAATCCCTCATCTCCGGTTTCTTTTGCCGCCCTATCCAAAAGTGTAAATATGGCTTCTTCGCCTACATTCGCTTTAACTTGGGAATTGATGTAAGCATTATACACCGGTTTTAATTTTTCAAGATCTGTCACTCTTTTTAATGTGTCTTCAAAGTATGTCTTGGCATTGCCATAATCGCCTAAGCCGGCATAGGCTTTGGCTTTTCCAAAAATCGCATCGGCATTGGCAGCATCAACCGTACCTACTTCTTGAAATGCTGTCATTGCGCCTTCGTAATTAGCCTGGGTCAGCAACGCTTCTCCATTTTTCAAGCCAGTATTGATTGCAGTCGTTTTCTGATAGTTAGAATAACCGGCAACCCCACCACCTATTAAAACTAACCCCAGAATGATTGAACCGATGATTATGAATGGTTTTTTATATTTGAATTTTTTTTGTTGCTTAAAAATCAGTGACTCTGTATTTTCAATGATATATGGTTCATTGTGCATTTCCACCAGTGCTTCGGTTTTTTCCTCAAGTAAAGCCTCGGTATCCTCCGCCATCAAAGCTTCCGTTTCTTCCTCCGCCAAAGCTTCCGTTTCTTCCTCCGCCAAAGCTTCCGTTTCTTCCTCCGCCAAAGATTCCGTTTCTTCCTCCGCCAAAGATTCCGTTTCTTCCTCCGCCAAAGATTCCGTTTCTTCCTCTACCAAAGATTCCGTTTCTTCTGCCACGTTTTCTGTTTTCTCTTCCCCTAGTGCTTCTGTTTTCTCTTCTGTCAGATCATCACTCGTATCCTCCAACTGGGCTTCGGTTTCTTCGTCTGCCAAAGCTTCAGTTTTTTCCTCTGCCTGGGCCTCAGCTAATTCTTTTTCAACTTCATTGTTTTTTTCGTCTTCTGATTTCATTTTAACCCCTTTCAAATGTTTAAATTAAACTTAATCTCATTGTATCTATGCTACCATTGCTTAATAAATATGAATTCGGTTTTTTTATGGAACTTCAAGATAGAATTGATTGACTCCGAAACTGACACTATCTCCATTTTTTATTCTATAGTTTTTATTTGATTTCAAAGGTTTCTCATTTAAAGACATGCCATTTGTTGAACCAAGATCAGAAATATGGTAAAAGCCATCATGAAAGCTAACCAAACAATGGGATCGGCTAATACCCGCAGCATGCAAAACAAAATCAACATTTTCCGGTCCTTTGCCGATGGTAAAGGGGATTTTAGAAACTGGTATTTCTATCCAGTCACCCTCAACTTTTACAGGATGGAATACCAGTCCGGTAGTTGTTCCATCCCTATTCTGATTTAATTTATTCTTGATCGGCTTCGATGTGGAACCGTTTACATCAGAGAGTTTATATTTTTGATGGTGTCCATTTTCGTTTTCAACAACTGTATGTCGATTCTGACTATGGTCGGCAGGAACCTTTCGACCCTCTATTTTTGAATTCTCTTCGTTTTGGACTGTTCTGGCAACTGGTGTTGATTTTTTCAAATAATCGTCCACTATCGCTTGCACCGAGTTTTTTATCAATAATTCGTCTTTCGGCAAGTGATGCGCCAACTCAATTATTTTTTTCAATCGGCTGATTCCTTTTTGATCAAGATTATTTTCGTTCAGGAACTGTTTAATCGTTGCCTTAAAGTGATTCAGTTCCCGAGGGGAATCATCCTTTTTAATTTGTTTTCCAAAGATTGGTCCCTTCCCTGGTTTGAGATTTTTCGAACTCCGATTTCCATCAATTTTTTCCATTTGTTTTTCAGTTTTGATTTCCACCTCTTTCCGGGTTGTGCTTTTATCCGAATGAGACTGCTTCACATTCCTGTTTAATTCATCTTCTTTGGTTTTCGCGGTCTGTTGATTATTGACTGAAAAAACGTCAAAACTCACATCAGATAATTCTACGCAATCATTTGGCACTATTTCATACTTTCTTGATAGATCTATTTTAATGCCATTTAATATAGTCCCTGAACTTGAATGCAAATCCTCCAAATACCATCTTCCTTCGGTTTGCGTTAATCTAATATGGCTTCGGCTGACTGTCTTGCTATCGATACAAAAATCGCTTAAATTGGGATCCCGCCCAATAATGAAGGGCGTTTTGTTTAATTCGTAAATCTTACCATGATACATGAGCACCAGCTCCGGTGATTCATGTATCATCGTGTCCTTGCTTTTATCATTCATTTTCTCCTCCACATCTTTGTACTCTATTTAAATAAACAATAATCCTGTTAAAAACAGAGCTGCCAGTATTAAAAACACAACAATAGACTGTTCTTTTAATTCATCAATTTGTTCATTCCTATTTAAATTTTCTTTTTTTGATAAATCCGA
Source organism: Acetobacterium sp. (assembly GCF_036508315.1). Classification (GTDB taxonomy): domain Bacteria; phylum Bacillota; class Clostridia; order Eubacteriales; family Eubacteriaceae; genus Acetobacterium. The sequence continues at coordinate 35,006 of NZ_DATCHP010000038.1, forward strand.
CAATATCTGTTCGAAACTGACGGAGCGCTTGTATGGATTAACGGCAAGGGATTTTGTCAGTATGTTATAGATCTGGTATGATGTTGTTTCTTTTAAGTTTTTCTCCATAATCTTAAAGCTGTCCATTGCATTACTCTTCATATTTTCCGGTTTGGTACCAGTTGTCACATAATACATGGTCGCTCCGAATCCATAAATATCTGTTTGAACCGTGCCCACCTTTTTAGTAAAACGTTCTGGCGCTGTGTACGATAGCGTGCCAAAAACTTTTTTATCCGCTTCATCAATTTCATTTTTTTTACGGGCTAATCCGAAGTCTATGATTTTTATCTCACAATCATGGGTCAGCATAATATTATCCGGCTTGATATCGCGATGGATTAGACCCTGTTTGTGCAGATAATTGAGGGTTGAAGCAATACTTTTCATCCAAACTTTAATGTACTCTTCGCTTATTTTTCCGCATTTTCGGATGATCACACTTAAAGGTTCGCCTCGTATATATTCCTGAACCATATATACATAGGATTCATCCTGGGTCACGTCTATAATTTTGGGTATACCTGGATGATCTAGGCTCTTCATTACTTCCGATTCCCTCATAAAGTCCATCTTGTTCCCGTAGGCTTCTTTATCCAATACTTTTAAGGCATACTCATCTGTTTCTATGACATTGCTTCGAACGTGAAAAACGCATCCCATTCCTCCGTTACCCAGCATCTTTAAAATGATGTAGCGACTTTTAAAAGCGCTCTTAATTTTTTCCTCTATTATAGCAATTTTTTCTTTTTTCATTTATTTGCCCATCATTCTTTAATTTTAGGCGATCATCTGTCTTTCCAACCAATCTTTTTATCTCCCCTGGAAAACCCCTGGTTTAATTATACCCATTTTTTCATTCTATAAAAGTATTATTCGTATTTCTTTTGATTATTTATTATTGTATCTTAACCAAAATTGTTTTAGCAAGCACATATGTGAATTATTCGCCCCTCATCTAATTACTGCCCTTAAACGTCTTCGTAACATAAAAAGCCACAGCATTTTATTGCTGAGGTCTGGGTGTCGTCTCATATCAAAATTTAATTCCCCTAAAATTTCAACTGGACGGAGCGATATTCATATTGTATAATGAAACTAGCGTAATATTCGAAACTATCTCCTCTATTGTTATAGATAGAAATTAACATAAATGTGAAAACAAAACAAAATATCTTCTAATGGTGAAGGCGTAAAAAAGCACATTTCCACCTGGCTTTGATAAAGCCAAAAATCCATCACTCAGGATAAAAAAACAGTATTCATTTATTTTAATCGTCGAAAGGAAGCCTTCATGAACAAACGAACAATACTGCTCATCATCATACTTATGCTGCCCTTTTTGGGAGGATGCTCCAATCAAAATTCGGAACCGCAACAAGAGGCTAAAAATGGTCTTATTGATTTGAGTCAATTCAATTTGGAAAATGAAGTGATTTCTTTAGACGGAGAATGGGAATTTTTCTGGAATCAGCTCCTGGAACCCGGGGAATTGGAACAGGGAATCATGAGCAGCTACGTAAATTTCCCATCCTCATGGGATAAATACAGTTCAAATGAAGCGATTATTTCCGGAGATGGCTATGCGACCTATCGATTAAAGTTTATAAGCTCTGAAAATGAAATCCTGGCTCTAAAGATTCCTAAAGTACGCACAGCTTATAAGCTTTGGGTCAATGGAGAATTGATTGCCACTGCCGGAAAAGTGGGAAATGGCCGAGAGTCAATGGTTCCTCAATATTTGCCGCAAGTTGCCTCTTTTCAAGCTCAACAAGGTGAGAATGAGATCGTCATTCAGATGTCCAATTTTTATCGCCCCAGCGGAGGGCTGCTCAATAGCATACAGCTTGGAGGGGAAGCTCAAATCCTTGGATTGCGCACTAACGGCATTGCCTATGAGCTTTTTCTTTTCGGTGCATTGATGATGATGGGCATCTATCATCTTGCTTTGTTTTTCTTTAGAAAAAAGGATCCTGCCCCGCTGTACTTTGGACTATTCTGCATCCTGGTGGCGATCAGAACCTTACTGATTGGTGAAACTTTCTTTGCCAGTCTTTTCCCCAACTTTGACTTTGAAATTGCCTATAAAATACAGACACTGACATTCTATTTGGGGGTGCCATTGATCCTAATGTTTTTCAGGTCGATTTTACCTGGGTATTTCCATCCTCGCATCATCAAACTAACTCAATTTATTGCGGTAGCCTATGCTTTGCTAGTGCTTCTTACCCCAACAAGAATATTTTCAGTCATCAACCCCATTTATCAGATCTGGACGATCTTTCTGATTATCTATCTATCACCCAGGCTTGTGATGATAGCAAAAAATAGGGAAAAAGATAGTTGGCTTATTATATTGGGTGGTCTGGCTTTAATATTGACCAGTATCATCGATATTATCACCCTAAGCGTTTGGATCAATGATAGTTGGCCGCCCCTTTTAAAAATGATCTTTCAAGGAGATAGTAACAGTTCTACCGGACAACTTATCTTCGCAGTTCTTTATTCATTATTGCTGGCAAAACACTTCTCGGAATCTTTGGAATACAAAACCATGATGGGTGAAAAACTAACTGAAATGAACAATAATCTGGATGAGCTGGTATTCCAGCGGACAAAAGCTCTAACCGCATCAAATAAGAAAGTTGAACAGCAAAACCTTGAATTGGAAAAAAATAATCAGGATCTTCAAAAACTTTCACTTAGAGATCCGTTGACAGGTTTATGGAACCGACGAAAATATAATGAAACCATAGAGCTGGAGTGGCTTCGATGCTTAAGGCACCAAAGACCAATGGCTTTGCTTTTTATTGATGTCGATTATTTTAAAAATTACAATGATCAGTATGGTCATATGGCAGGTGATGAATGTCTCATTAAGATCTCAGAAACACTTAAAACTTCTTTATCCCGTTCAACTGATATGGCAGTCCGCTACGGTGGCGAAGAATTTATCATTCTTTTGTCTGAGACCATGAAAGAAGAGGCCATGGAAATTGCGCACATGCTGCTAAAAAGCATAGAGGATCTTGACATTCCTCACAGTGGATCTTTAGTGAAAAATTATGTCACTGTCAGCACCGGAGTTTCGTGCATGATTCCGAATGTTTATTCCACCTATGAAGATCTCGTCAAAGTTGCAGATAAAGCTCTGTACCATGCTAAATCTGATGGCAGAAATCAAGTGAAGTATTTGAATGACTAGATCGACCAAACCATTTTATGCTATTTAAAAAACCGATATTCTATGAGGTTCCTATAAAGTGCTTTTTTAAAGGAATGCAGATTGCTGAAAAAGTAGAATGTATTAAAACTTGAGAAGCTAAATTTCGATTTTAAAGGCGACCATTGTAATATCATCAAATTGAGGCGCTCCATTAACGAAGCTCTCAATGTCTTTATTTGAGGCCCCTGAAAAGCCATAGGTTTATCAGGGGCCGTAGTCAAGATTTTTTCAATCTTCGTTTTTCATTAAAATCAAGAAAAAATTTACCCATCAATATGCTCCTCATGATAAAATCTCTCTCCGGTATTAGGATTATAATAAACCCTGAACCTTTTACCATTATTCGGATCTACTGTTACCTCTTCTGTTTTCTCGAATCCCATAGGAACATTTACTCCATGATTTTTTATATACCTCTTATCACAAATCGATAAGGATATTACCGCAAAAATAACAATACATACATAAATAATATATAAAACTATCACTGTGAACATAATAACTAATTCTTTTCAATTATAACTGCAGTCCCATAGGCTACGACTTCGCTCATCGATTGCCCCATTTCACTGGAATCAAATCTCATCATCACAATTGCATTTGCTCCCATTTCAGTAGCATTTAAAACCAGACGGTCAATTGCTTGTTTACGAGCATCTTCAAGCATTGCTGTATATTCATGAATTTCTCCCCCCACAAGACTTCTTAAACCAGCAACTATGTTTCCTCCTATTCCTCGACTCCTTACAATTAGCCCAAAAACCTGACCCTTTACTTCTTTTACTTTATAACCACTAATGTTTTCAGTTGTAACAACTATCATTGAATTGCCCTCCTTATTTTCTTATTTCCAGTTTTCATCGACAAATTTCATTTTTTCAGCTTTTGATTTAAATACAAATCCAAAAATGGATATGCTTTTTAATATCTTTAACAAGATCGTAACAGTTTGAAAATCCAAAATTCATGTTTGCATCTTTTAGGCTCTACAAGATATTTTTTACAGGGTAAAACCGCTGAATCGGCCTGCCCGGGAAAGTATCTGCAGGCAGACATGCGTCAACCATGGTGATGGCTGTTTTTTCTGTCCAAAATCCCAGGCTTTGCATTTGAGATAGACGGACTCTGGCGTAAACTGTTTTTCCGGATTTGCCTTGGCTTCCATAATATCAATCATTTCCTGAAAGCGCGGATCTTTTAACACAAATGGATACTGGCTTAAACAATCGATAACATTGACCAGATCATACCAGATGGCCGGTGCTTTCAGCTTTCTGAAATCCGTTCCCATGAAAAACATATAAGGATGGGATTCTCTGCTATTTTCCCATTGATCAAGCAGTGTATTGATGGAAACTCGGACGTTTTCCGATTCAGCATATTCCGGAATCATCAAAAATAGTTTAAGCATGATGAGATTAACATAGGGACAGGGGTCACTCTTTCTCCCAGGACCTCTGAATTTACCCAGTTCTTTAGAAACTCCACATGGGAATCCGTTTTCCCGCTGGAATTGAACCAGATAATCCACTCCTTGTTTCACATGATCTTCATATGAAACCTCTGCCCGCAATAAGGCAAGCAGCATCAGAGGGGCATCGCAGAAAGCCCAGGCAAGGGTATCTTCCCCGGTACCGCCGAAGTGTTTGGACACATTGGTCATGCTTTTATACAAACCATTTTCATCTTTATTTCCAAGAATCTTACGAATAGCCGTATCAATAGACTGCACCTCGCTGTCCAATCCGATATCCATGAGAAAAAGAAGTTTGTGAATGGGAAGGTCCGGATTTTTATGGTTAGTCACAAGAGTCCCATTGAAATCCGCTACATCGCTCAGGTATTTCTGCACCCTGGGATCTGACAATACCGCTTTTCTTAAATCCAACAATTCAGTCGCATCTTGTTTTAAAACATTTTTTCGTGTGGCATACTCAACATAGGGGCCGCTTGCTAAAAGCCAATCGATTACTTCCATTGCATCCATCCTCTCTTATTCCTTTGATTTATAAATGGCATTGATGGAATTTAATCCATCCAATATTTCTTCTCTGGGAAATTCGCAGCTAATTAAGTAGGCATCACTTAACTTTTCCAGTCCCGTATAAAAATCAATGGCAACCTTTAAATATTCCGGACTTGGGTTGTTCCCTACACTTTCAAATAAAAGGTTTTCCGCTTCATTGATTTTTCCTTCGTCAACTTTTTTCAATAGTTGATGATATAAGAAATTACTTTCTGAAAAATTCCCCTGTTCATCAATAATTTCATTTGCTGTAACATCTTTATTGAAAATTACTTTTGCCAACATGTAAGATAGATCTTCAATTGCCCGCATAATATAATCATTGTTAAACACTTTTTCACCTCATCACATATAAAATTCGCCTATTTTTATTATACCAGAAAAGGTAATCCAGTACCATTTATCTTGTACAACCTTGAATCAGAGGATCGTGGAAATATGGCTGCATTAATGCCGCCCGAAATGCTAAAGGAAATGATCCCAAAAGTCTGGGAGTCCCAATGGCCGCCTATGCAACCGTTCCTCCTCGATTAAACATTTTCATTGAGGCAACTATAATCTGGCAGGAATAGAGATAATAAAAGGTGTCATCAAACTAACGAATAATATTATTCCAGAAAATTTCAATATTCTTATGAAAACTAGCTTCTTCTTCCATTGCCCCCGGGAGGGGTTCACAGTTCCATATAAACAAAAAATTTTGGTCATTGGTTTTTTGTTTTGTGACAAAGCCGGAAACTGAAAATTTTTCAAATTTAATAAAAATAATCCAACATGATGAATAAATATAATGAAATTGGTTATAAATAAACCATAGCATTGGATTTTGAATAACAATTCGGGTGAAAATGTAAAGTTTGCAGTGAGGAGAATTATTTATGGATACTATTAAAAAAATCAGAGAACACAAAGGTAAAAGCCTTATCGAATTTCCTGATAATTATGTCATTATTGCTATTGAAACAACGGGATTTAACCCTAAAAACAATGAAATCATTGAAATTGGGGCTGTAAAAGTACGTGATAATAAAATTACTTCCATCTTCCAGTCATTGGTCAGACCAATGAACCCCATTAATCCTTATATTTCAAATCTGACAGGCCTCTCCAATAATATGCTTGCTGATGCCAATCCGATTGGGGCTGTATTGGATTCTTTCGTTTCTTTTACGGGAGACACTGTAATAATTGGTCATAATGTTAATTTTGATATCAATTTTTTATATGATCAGTGTGAGGCCTTTCTTTTGCATCATTTAAGCAATGATTTCATAGATATCCGGGAGTTGTTAATAAAGCAACAAAGTTCCGTGGAAAACCTTAAGCTTTTGACCCTGTGTGAAAAATGTGCCATTCAAAATACCAATGCCCACCGAGCTCTTTCCGATTGTCTTGCCGCCAATAACCTTTACCAGTCTTTGAAGCTGCACAATGGACCCATTGCCTGTGTGGAGGAATTGGACACCCTTAACCTTGCATCGGAGTTTAAGATGAAGCATTCACCCTATAAAAAGAAATGTCAGGTTCAAGAAGCAACCAGCGACAAATCCTTGCGAATTTCATGAATCGTTTTATCTAGGAAAGGACATCTGGTTATTCTGGAAAAATTATTGTCAGAAGATTAATGATTAAAAGAGCGTCTTGAACGCTCTTTTTTTATATCTCATATCAGATAACCCTGGATTTCAGATGTTATTTTGATGTTTACCCAATGGTTTTCAAATAATATTGATGATGAAATATCAGAAGAAATGCTCCTATGCAATTCAACATAAAAGTGAAGGGCTTCTTAAAGTTGGTTTACCAATACACATCTTCTTTTTCGGGTAAAGGTCCTGGCGGATGTAAGACCTTCGCCGGTTGGTCCGGCAATCGTAAAGGTTGTATAACCTTCGCCGCCTACACCGATTCCGGCATAGGAAGGGCCGTTTTTAACAAAAATTGTGGTTTGCACTCTCTTTGCCATTTCGTTCAGGTTATTCACATTTGTCGAGTGCATAATCGCGGTATGTCGATTACCCCGTTCTAAATCCACAGCAACGTCAATCCCTTCGGCAATATTTTTAACCCGGATAATGGGTAAAACCGGCATCATCAGTTCTTCAACAGCAAAGGTATGATCTTTAGTTGTTTCCATAATGATAACCCGGACTGCTGGATCTGCGTCAATGCCAATGCCTTTTAAAATTGTTTTTGCATCTCTTCCCACATAATCACGACTGAGTCTGCCCCCGGGAATAACCAGCTCTTCCAACTCCCTTATTTTTGCCGCATCGGTTAATTCGTAGGCACCATTTTTTTTCATGTTCGCTACAAGATCATCGGCAACCTGTTCGACAACCACCACTTCTTTTTCAGCAATACAGGGAAGGTTATTATCAAAGCAACAACCATCGATAATATCTTTTGCCGCTTTTTCAATATCTGCTGTTTCATCAACCAGAACCGGCGGATTCCCTGCACCGGCTCCGATGGCTTTTTTTCCGCTTTTTAAGACGGTTTTTACAACTCCGGGGCCGCCGGTGGCGCATAACATCGTGATTTTATCACTGGTAAACATAATATTTGCACTTTCAATGGTCGGGCTGGCGGTGGTAACAATTAAGTTTTCCGGTCCACCGGCTTCCAGAATGGCTTTGTTTAAAAGTTTAATTGTGAGCGCACTGGTATTTTTTGCACTGGGATGTGGTGCGAAAACAACGGTATTCCCGGCAGCCAGCATGCCGATGGCGTTGCAGATCACGGTTTCGCTGGGGTTTGTCGATGGGGAAACCGCACCGATCACACCAAAGGGTGCATGCTCGATTAAGGTTAATCCATGATCTCCGGTAAACACTTCCGATACAAGATCCTCGATACCCGGTGTTTTTGTGGTTACCAGTTCATGTTTGAGAAGTTTATGGGCGTAATTACCCATACCTGTTTCTTCCACAGCCATTTGGCAAATCACTTCCATGTTTTCTTTTTTAAGCATTTCGGCTCTCATCGCACTGATCAGTCTACTTCTGAAGGCCATGGGTTGTTTCATGTATTTTTTTTGGGCAATATAAGCCGCATCGATGGCGTTGTTCATATCGTTAAATAAGCCATATTCTCCATCTTTGACTGGTTGACCACTTTCTTCTGTCATGTCAATCTCAGCCATATCCAATAATTCACCGGTTGCAGTCATATGTTTATCCTCCAAATATTTTTATTTTCATAAAACAGCAAAGGCACTCTTTACTATTTCCATAATATTTTTAAACGTTTGCTCTCTAAAAGAATTTTACTCTTGTTTTTATTCATATGCAATGAATTTGATTATTTTCGTCAAACCATTTATGTTTATTGAGTATCCGATGCATTAATTATAGTATTTTGCAGTATTGATTCAACTATGAAAGGAAACCTTTAATTTTTTTCATTTTCTGCTGAATGAAATATTCTATGGGAAAGATCATGAAATTACAAATTGCACTTGTTTCTTTTTGCTCATTCTCATACAATAAGGTTAGTAACTTTATCGGTTGAAACAATTTGATAAGTGGAGGCATTAAATTATTCTGCTGCAGCAATTTTTATGAGGAATTGTTTATACGTTTACCTCTCTGTTTTCTTGTAAAATAGTTCGAATACATTTCCC
>NZ_DATCHP010000039.1:0-54293 GCF_036508315.1 Acetobacterium sp.
TCACGGCATTAAAGGCGGCATGAGCCGAACCCAAACCCATGAAGCTTTTGCCGTGGAATCTGGATACTGGCATTTGTATCGCTTTAATCCAAGTTTAAAAGAACAAGGTAAAAACCCCTTCATACTGGATTCAAAAGAACCAGATATGGATAAATTCACCCAATTCCTGGATTCAGAAGTGCGTTATACTTCTTTGAAATTGAGTTTCCCGGAAGTTTCTGAAACGCTTTATGATAAAGCGAAAGAAGAAGCACTGGAACGTTACAATGGCTACAAACGCATGTCTGAAAACTAAAAATCAACTCAGAAAATCAGAAACCCTTCGGGGTTTCTTTTTATTGGAAATGGATTTAAACCGGAACAAAGGTGTCTTTACAAGTCAGTTCTGGTATAATGGATAAAATGAAATAAAAAGAAATCAGAGGAGACTTATGAAAATATTAGTATGCGGGGGCGCTGGTTATATTGGCTCCCATGTGGTAAGAGCCCTTTTAGATAAACAATATGAGGTTGTGGTTTTGGATAATCTTTCCACCGGTCACCGGGAAGCGGTTCCGAAGAGTGTGGCCCTGGAAAGTGGTGATATCAGGGATACCCGATTTCTGGCTGATGTTTTTAAGAGCCGTGATATCGGTTGTGTCATGCATTTTTGTGCCAATTCACTGGTAGGAGAATCCATGGAAAAGCCTTTGATGTATTATGATAATAATGTTTACGGAACGCTTTGTCTGTTAAAAGCCATGGTAGAATACGATGTGAAAAAGTTTGTTTTTTCTTCCACGGCTGCTGTGTATGGCGAACCAGAAGAAATACCCATCACTGAGAAAACAGCAAAAAAGCCTACCAATACCTATGGGGAAACCAAGTTAGCGGTTGAGAAAATGTTACCGTGGATGGAAAAAGCCCATGGCGTAAAGCACATGATTTTTCGCTATTTTAATGCATCAGGGGCACATCCATCCGGTGAAATAGGAGAGGATCATAATCCGGAGAGTCATCTGATTCCTTTAGTTTTAAAAACTGCTCAGGGTGTTCGTGAGAAGATCGCTGTTTTTGGTGAAGATTATGATACTCCGGACGGAAGTTGCATCCGGGATTATATCCATGTTATGGATATCGCCTCAGCTCATATTTTGGGTATGGAAAAACTTATGGCAGGTGGAGAAAGTGATGTTTTCAATCTGGGGAATGGTAATGGATTTTCAGTGAAGGAAGTCATCGAGCATGCAAAGGGAATAACCCAAAAAAGAATTTTGGTGGAAATGGCAGATCGCCGGTCAGGGGATCCAGGGGTGCTTGTTGCTTCATCTCAGAAAGCCCAAAGCCAGTTGGGTTGGTCACCAAAAAATTCTGAGCTGGATTATATTATAAAAACAGCTTGGGATTGGCATCAAGCACATCCCCAGGGTTATGAAGAAAAATAAATAAAAACATTAAAAGTCCAGGGTATTGAAATATTCAGCGGTGGTCATATCCATGGCATCAAGCAGTGTTTCAATACCCTTTAATTGTACAGAATAATGCATTTCGATACCAATCTTTTCTCTTTTTAAGATGCCGGCTTCCCGGAGAATTTTTAAATGCTGGGAAAGATTGGCTTGGCTATAATCGAAAGACCGATGAAGAACACATACACATAGTGGTCCAGCAAGGAGAAATTTTACAATTTTCAGGCGAATCGGATGTCCCAGAGCTTTGAATATTTTAACAGAAACATCATCGGAATTCATTGGTGACCTCTTTTCTATTCTTCTTTGGTGGCATCAAAAAACGCATAGCCTCCGGAAAGATTATATACTTTTTTAAAATCACGGTTAAGAAGGATGTTTTGGGTGGCGTTGCCGGTAACACCTTTATTGCAGTAAGTTACCACAGGAATGCCCTTATCCAACTTGGGCAGGGTATCACGCAGCTGACTGTGGGGAATATTTACGGCACCGGAAATATGGCCGGCTTTATAATTATCATTAACCCGGGCATCGATAATCTGGTAGTCCTGACCATCATCAACAGTTTTTTTCAGGGACTCGGCTGTCACGAGATCGAGGCCATTATTTAAGACATTATCCAGAATCATTCCGGTGTAGTGGACAGGGTCTTTGGTGGTGGAAAAGGGTGGGGCGTAGCCAAGATCGAGGTTAAAGATTTCATCGACAGTAGCCCCATAGGTAATGAGGGTTACAAAAATATCCAGACGTTTATCAACGCCTTCATAACCAATAATCTGGACACCGAGAATTTTCTGGGTATCTTTATTCGCAATGGCTTTAATGGTCATTTCTCGTCCACCCATAAAGGCCGGCTTATTAGGCTTAATATTATGACATACAACCACATCATATCCGGCTTTTATTGCTTCCGCTTCTGATAAACCAGTACTCCCAACGCTGATATCAAAAACCTGGAAGATACCAGTACCAAGGTTACCGGTATAAATCATGTTACCCCCGGTGATGTTATCACCGCAGATTCGTCCAGTTTTATTAGCCGTGGAGCCAAGGGGACGATAATGCGGTACTTTAGTAACGGCTGACCAAGTTTCCACGCAATCGCCACAGGCATAAATATCGGGATCCATGGTCATCATACGTTCATTCACCTGTATGGCACCAGTAGTTCCCAGGTGGATTCCAGCTTCCTTTGCCAGGGATACATTGGGCTTAACACCCGTTGCGATAATGATCATTTCTCCGGGGATGTGGATGCCATTTTCCAAAAGAACCCCCTGGTTTGTGGTTGCCACGACATTGGCATTCTTGATAACGGGGATGTCTTTTTCCGTAAGAAGGTGCTCAAGGTATTTGGCCATGTCTTCATCGAGATTAGGGGTGATTTGAGGTGCACGTTCAACAAGGATAACCTTTAAGCCAGCCTGGACGAGGTTATCCGCAAGCTCAAAGCCAATGAAGCCGGTACCAACAATCACTGCTGTTTTAGGGTGGTGATTATTCATATATGTTTTAATAGCCATGGCATTTTGAACATTTCTCAGGAAAAATACGTTGTCATTATCAATGCCTTTGATGGGTGGGACAAAAGCACTGGCACCAGTGGAGATGATGAGCTTGTCATAAATATCCTTGAAAGTGTCACCGGTAATTAAATTTTTAACCAACAGGGTTTTGTGGGCAATATCAATTTTCAGAACTTCATGACGGATTAAAATATCAATGTTATATTTTGTCTTAAAAAAAGCGGCATCCCTGGGAACAAGTGTTTCAATGGCAGATACCTTTCCTCCAATAAAGTAAGGAAGACCACAGCCGGAATAAGAAATATCCTGATCTCTTTCATAAATAACGATCTCAGCGTAATCATTATTTCTACGGGCCTTTGCAGCAGCAGATGTGCCGGCAGCCACAGCACCAATGACAATGATTTTCATGTTTATCTCCTTTTGTTCATTAACTTTTCCTAAAAATTTTTGAATAACCTTTAAAATAAATGAATCTTATGATGAGTACATTATAATCATTTACTTAATGAATTGCAATCTTGTTTTCTTTCCTTTCAATCAAAATAAAACCCGTTATGACAAAGTTTTGGAGAATAGGTTTCTTTCTGTATAAAAATGATGATAACAAAAAAGAACTTTCGCAAATAGTATGCTATTTTGCAAAAGCTCTTTTGTATTCCAGAAAATAGAACAGTGGATATTTATATTTCCCGGGTCATGATTTTCTTGAGATTTGCGAACCTGGGAAGACCATCTTCTTTCGGCATTTTGGTTTCTCCCTGAATGAGTGGCAGTGCATAGTCGATGAAAGCCGGCAGCAGGTGGTTACCGGCTGCATTGATCCACTCTCTGGGTATTTTCTTTTCAGCGTTTGCGACATCAATCAGATCAAACATTTTAATACGGCATTGGTACTCTTTTCCGGGAATTCTCTCAAAACCTACCATCTGATCCGTAGCACCCTCAAGCGCAACTTCCAGAGCGAACCTGCCTAACGTATAGGCGTCTTCGATGTCTGTACCTGATGCAATATGGGCGGCGCATCGCTGAGTAAGGCCGAATTCGATACCTCGGACTTTAGTATCGATCTTTGTGCCGGCAAAGTTTGCAAGGCCGGCGGCTAGTCCGCCCATTCTTGAATGGCCAAAAGCATCGGTACTTTTGGTCAGATCGGAAAAATAGGCTGAAATATAAGTGCCGCTTTTGTCCATAATGCCTTCAGAAACAGCGACCAGAACATCGCCATTCTTTTCATAGATTCTGCTCACATCGGCAATGAAATCGGCAAGATCAAAATGGATCTCGGGCAAATAGATCAGATCAGGGCCAAGACCCTTATAGGTGGCCAGCGCGGAAGAAGCGGTCAGCCATCCGGCGTTTCGGCCCATGAACTCCAGGATCGTTATGGAACCGGTTCCATAAACTTTGGCATCTCTGTAGATCTCCATGCAGGATGTGGCAACGAACTTAGCGGCACTGCCGTAGCCGGGGCAGTGATCCGTGCCGATAAGGTCATTGTCGACGGTTTTAGGGATGCCGATGATGCGGCATTCATAGTTGTTCTGGCTCAGATAACTGCTTATTTTGCTGCAGGTATCCATGGAATCATTGCCACCGTTATAGAAGAAATAACGGATATCATACTTTCGGAATATATCGAGAATACGCTTGTAATCCGTGTCATCCACAATGAAATCCTTAAGTTTATAACGGCAGGTTCCAAACTCTGAGGAAGGAGTGTACTTCATCAGTGAAAGCTCATAAGGATCCTCCAGATCCAGATCATACAATTGATCGCCTAAAACACCCTTGATGCCATTTGCAGCACCGTACACCTTTGTGATATGTTCTGAAGCAAGTGCAGCTTCAATGCAGCCAAGGGCACTGGCATTAACTACGGATGTCGGTCCGCCTGATTGACCGATGATGCAGGCACCTTTTAATGGTGTTGTCATGATTTAACTCCTTAAATAACTGAATTCGTTTATTGTAAAACTCGAAAAGGTATAAGATTTTGCCGCTTTTTCGATAAATATCTAAATTTTCTCAGATTTTTCATAGTTGTTTTTCTCGCTTTAAACGTTAGCAAAAATAAAATAACAATATTTTTATTCATAGTATTTATAATAACCCCCATGTTGACATCCGTCAATAGAATTAACAGGTAGATTATTTTATTACTCATAATGAGGTTTTTGATTCGGATTAATAGCATTAAAACTTAGTGTTTGCTGATTAAAGCTTTCAATCAGCTTCTGTCTCATAACCCAGGAGCTGCAGATTTGCTTCCAATGCCTGAAAATTGGAAGCATATTGTTCTTCTTTTACCACTGGACACTGATAAAGGCGGCAGGTTCCTAAAATAAGCTTGGAGGCAAAGGCCATACAGGTAGCCTGACCACAAGCCTTACAATTGGTTTTGGGTAACAGTTTGTACAATTGAATGGCGTTAGGGCGTTCGCGGGTTTCTTCATAAGGTGTAATTTGGCCTTTTCGTTCCCAGGTATCATTAATAAGATCCTTCAGATGATCAATCATTTCATAACATTGGGCTTCATTGGTGAGCTGGGTAGCTGTTAAATTTTCACCACTAATGTTGATAATATGACTTTCGATTTTGTAGGTGAATGTTTTAGCCTGAGGAATGTAAAGCCCGGTTTTAATCTCGGCATTGAGATAGGGAAGAATCTCATAAACAGGATGATCCAGTTTGGCTCGGAATTTAATGCGTCCTCCACCTGTAGTACAAGGTTTAATATAAACTAAACGAATATTTTCTAAATACATGAGTTTTTCTCCTTTATAAATGCATGCAGCCCGTTAACCAGGGCATCAATATGACCGTTTTCATTAAAATAACCGATGCCAATACGACAGGTTCCACGTTTAATGGTGCCAATAAGACGATGAGCACTGGGCGCACAGTGAAGTCCTGAACGGATCATCACATGACAGTTTTGGTCTAAAAAGTAAGCAATCTCTTCCGGGGCGTGGCCTTTTAAATTGAAAGGAATCACCCCAACGGTTTTGGAAGAATCCTGGGGGCCGTAGAGTTCAATCCCCGGGATTTTCTTTAAAGCGTTTAAAGCGTAGTCCATGAGAGCATCTTCTTTACGACGGATATTTTCCAGGCCTTCAGTTTCTAAAAATTCTAAAGCCGCTCCAAGTCCAATGATCCCACTGACATTCATGGTGCCGGCTTCTAAATGGTTAGGGTAATAGTCCGGCTGGTATTCATAGGCGGAATCCCCACCGGTACCACCAGAAATGAGTGGATGGATATCCACGTCACAATTGACCACCAGGCCTCCGGTTCCCATAGGGCCTAAAAGGCTTTTGTGTCCGGTAAAAGCCAACAGGTCGATACACTGTGTCTGAACATCAATGGGTAAAACTCCGGCGGATTGGGCAGCATCCACAAGAAAAAGAATGCCTTTTTCCCGGGCCAATTCACCGATGGCGCCAATGGGTTGGATGGTACCCAAAACATTCGAGGCATGGTTGAAAACAATGAGCCGTGTTTCAGGTTTTATGGAAGAGGCCACATCAGTAATACTGGTTTCTCCCTGGGCTGTTGCGGGCACCACGGTAATGATAATCCCGATATCCCGTTCCAGGGTTTTCAGGCAACGCCATACAGCGTTGTGTTCCAGGGCACTGGTGACAACATGATCCCCGGGTTTTAAAATCCCCTGAAGTGCCAAATTTAAAGATTCGGTTACACAGGAAGTGAAAACAACCGTTTTAGGATCTTTATGATTAAAAAGTTTTGCCAGACTCTTTCGGGTTTGATAGACAAGCCCATCGGCAAGCATGGCTTTTTCATAAGCACCACGTCCTGAGGTGCCACCATTGTTAACAATATAATCATAAATTTTTTCAGGAACACACAAAGGCTTCGGAAAGGTAGTGGCCGCATTGTCTAAATAAATATCCATGACTCGACTCCTTCTATAATTAAATAATGATATTCTTAGTTATACTGTTTATGATAGATGACCCAGAGGCCTACGTCAATAGAAATAACAGTAAAATTGAGATGAATAAAAATAATAGTTGACATAATCATATGAATGTATTATCATATGATTATATAGTTATATGAACAAGAAGTTATGTAAATAGATTGTTGTATCAGAAAGAAGGCAAATGTTATGTATAAAATTTTTACGCCAGACAAGATTGAGTTAACTAAATATTTATTCTATACCGGGAAGGGTGGTGTTGGAAAAACATCCGTGGCCTGTGCCACTGCAGTCAATCTCGCGGATCGGGGAAAAAACGTGTTCCTGGTAAGCACTGACCCGGCATCAAACTTACAGGATGTTTTTGAAACCGAATTAACCGGGCAGGGTGTTCCCATTCATGGTGTTCCAAATCTCATCGTTGCAAACCTGGATCCGATTGAAGCAGCAACAGAATACCGGGAGTCCGTGGTTGGACCTTTTCGCGGGAAGCTTCCAGATGCAGTGATTGCCAATATGGAAGAACAGCTTGCAGGTTCCTGTACCGTAGAGATTGCAGCTTTTAATGAGTTTTCACGGTTTATTACGGATGAAGTCATGAGTAAGAAATATGATCATATTATTTTTGACACTGCCCCGACAGGACACACCTTGAGAATGCTTCAATTGCCAGCCGCCTGGAATAGTTTCATTGATGAAAGCACTCATGGAGCATCATGCTTAGGTCAGTTATCGGGATTAACCGCACAAAAAGAGATGTATGAAAAGGCTGTTAAAACGTTAGCTGATAAAAACATGACCACACTTCTTCTGATATCTCGTCCTGAGACATCGCCATTAGAAGAAGCTGCCAGAGCCTCCCGGGAATTAAAAGACATTGGGGTTGAGAATCAGATCCTTATTATCAATGGGGCGCTTGAAAACTTTGATAAGATCGATACCGTGGCAACCTCTTTTTACAATAAACAGAAAAGTGCAGTTATTAATATCCCGGATAGCATTAAGAACATGGATATCTATATGCTGCCGCTTCGGGGGTACAATGTTTCAGGAATTAAAAATATTCGGCGATTGTTCACAGAAGATGACATGATTGAGGGTGAAGGTATTAATCAACTTAAAGAATTACCAGGTTTAGAAAAACTCATTGAAGATTTATACAGAACAAACAAGAAAGTTATTTTCACCATGGGTAAAGGTGGCGTTGGAAAAACAACCGTTGCCGCTGCCATTGCCCTGGGCCTTTCAAAATTCGGACAAAAGGTTTATCTGACCACCACTGATCCGGCAGGCCATCTGAGCGTCGCGTCCATGGGAGGAGAAAACATTGTTGTGATTAATGTGGATGAGGATGAAGAACTCCAAAAGTATCATGATGAGGTTATCGGAAAAGCCAAAGCAAATAACATGAGTCAGGCAGATATTGACTATATCGAAGAGGATCTCAGGTCCCCCTGTACCCAGGAAATTGCAGTATTCAGAGCCTTTGCAGAAGTTGTTGATAAAGCAGAGGATGGCGTGGTTGTCATTGATACCGCACCCACCGGACATACCTTATTGCTATTAAACTCTACTGAAAGCTATCATAAGGAAATGGAACGTTCCAACGCAGATATTCCGGAATCAGTAATGAAGCTGTTACCACGGCTTCGAAATCAAGAAGAAACCGAGGTCGTTATTGTTGCTCTTCCCGAGGCAACACCGGTTCTTGAAGCCATGAGGTTGGAAGAAGATTTAAAACGAGCCGGTATTAACAGCAAATGGTGGGTCATGAATGCCAGCCTGTCGGCAACAGATACGAAGGATGCATTTTTAAGGGTTCGGGCAAACAATGAGGCGAAATGGATTAATCAAATAGCAGAAAATACCCAGGGAAACTATGTTGTCATTCCCTGGGAAAAATAAATAAATCTTGACTGAATGAGATAAAATCTGATCGGGTATTGTTGGCTTTTATGTGTTAAAATAATGGGATTCCAAGAGTAACCTTGTGCTATGCTTTGTTAAGAAAGAGGTCAGTATCTATGACAATTGTTGAAATAATTAAGATCTTATCCGATACGAACCGTTTAAGAATTCTTAATCTCCTATATGGTCGGGAGTTGTGTGTATGTGAGTTGGAATACCTATTGGGGATTTCCCAATCTAATTTATCAAAGCATTTACGGCTAATGAGCGTTTTGGGTTTTTTGGAAAGTCGACGGGAAAATAAATTTGCATATTATCGTATTAATGATGTGGTTTTAGAGGAGCATCCTTTTTTAAAAACCGTCTTTGAAATTGAATTGAAAAGAGAAGATATTTTAATGGAAGAGCTTAAAAAACTCGGAGTTTATCAGAAAAGTGAATTAACCTGTCAAAACATTAGTGCATTAATTCAATAAAAAAATAAAATTAAATGGAGAATAAAATGAGTAAAATAGAAATTTTTGATCCTGCAATGTGTTGTTCAAGTGGTGTATGCGGCCCAGGTGTTGATAAAGAGCTGTTAAGGGTATCTGCAATTATTAATGCATTAGAAGCCAACGGTAAAAAGATCACACGATACAGCCTTTCAAATGAGCCACAGGCTTTTGTGGATAATCAACCAGTGAATGAAGCATTAAATAACGGCGGCACTAACGCCCTTCCCATTACAGTGGTGGATGGTGAAATAAAAAAGATGGGATCCTATCCATCAAATGCGGATCTGGCTGCATGGTCAGGGATAACCGATGAAGAACTTACCAGCATGAATACCAAGGTTAAAAAAGACGATGGCGGTGGATGTTGTGGTAGCGAAAAAGATGGCAGCTGCTGCTGTTAATAAATAATAAAGGATAGGGGATATTATGGAGTTAAATCGAGTTTATATTGAACTTACCAATCGGTGCAATCTCAATTGTGAGATGTGTTTCAGACATACCTGGGATTCCATTGAAGGAGATATGGATTTGGAGTTACTTAAGTCCATTCGAGAACAGGTCAAAGAGTTTCCGGAATTAAAAGAAGTTTTTTTTGGAGGGATTGGAGAACCGACGGTATATCCCCACTTTAAAGAGGCCGTTGAATTATTTGAAGGGTACAAACTCTTATTAACCAGTAATGGCATTATGGATGAAGAAACCGCTCAGTTGATTTGCGAAAAATTTCAGGAGGTTTACTTCTCAGCAGATCAGTATCATGAAGACAGCCAGGGTGTTAAGGACCAATTAATTGCGACCTTTGAGTATTTCTCGAATTATCATAAAAGAACACGGTCATCTACACCTCAAACTGGGATTGCTTATGTACTCACCAAAAGCAACGCAGGAGCCTTGTTTGATTTGCTTGATATGATGCGTCATTACGGTATCCATCGTCTGTCCCTTTCACATCTCCTGCCCATAGTGGAAAAGGGTAGTGATGATATATTCTACACCCGTTATGATAATCCGGAAGGAAAAGCTTTCTTAGAAAAGATCTTTACTTACCGAGATATTAAAATCAACATTCCAGATATGGAATTAAAAACCGAACGCCGTTGCAGCTTTATTGACAAAGGGTATATTTACATCGATTTTAACGGAGATGTAATATCCTGTTATCGTTTGGCAAACAACTATGACGAATATGTTTTTGGTGCAAAAAAAAAGGTTATGAAACATTCTTTTGGAAATCTGAAAGAGAAAACCCTTAAAGAAATCATTGAAGGCAAAGAATATCAGGACTTCTGGAACACTGTTTATAACAATCAGTTTCCTTCTTGCATTGATTGTGATTTAAGAGGAGGGTGCAGTCTGGTAGAGGATACTCAATACGATTGTTACTTTAACACGCCGTCTTGTGCTGACTGCCTGTGGACAAGAAATATTATTCGTTGCCCATGAAAAATAAAAAAGAGAACACCCGGGAAGTTTTTGCTTTCCGGGTGTTCTCTTTTATCCTGCTTTGCTTAATAAAACAGGAAAGATTTTATTCTTTGCAGGGAATAGCTGATTCCTTCTTTCTTCTTTTTCTGTTGAGCATCACTTTTCGAATGAGGTTAATTGAAGAGGAAATCAAAATAATCCCCATGGCCAGTGCAGCCGAAATCCCAAGGGTGTGGAGACCGGTGGTAATACCAAGATCGATATCGTTGTGGATAAAATCCAGCATTGTGTAATAGACTCCTCCTCCAGGAACCAATGGAATCAGTGCCACAGCCAGATATACAGTGGTAGGCGATTTGGTGACCCGTGCCATCATTTCTGCATACAGGGAAATGGCCATGGTTGCCAATAGGGACAAAGCAACATCATTTGAAATGATGAACTGGAACAAAAGATAGGTTAACTGTCCGATAAAACCACCAATGGCAGAAAGTAACAGTTTATTTTTTGAGATATTGAAAACCATAGCAAAAGCAAGGGAGCCTCCAAAGGCGTAAAGACATGGTGCAAAATAAGCCATTGATTCACACCCCCCAGATCGGACTCAAAAGACTGAGCGGAATAGCGACACCTGTGGCGATGCCGGCACCGATTAACAGGGCTTCAACACCTTTCATTATACCTGAAAGATAATCACCGGCAATGATATCACGAATAGAATTTGTGATGGAAAGCCCTGGAACCAGGGTCATAATGGAGCCAATGATAATGGCATCCACATGGCTGGTTAGTCCCAGTCTTGAAGCAGCCAGAGCAACCGTAGCAGCAATAAGCCCACCGACAATGTTAATGAAAAAGATATTTCCTTCCAGGCGTGCCATGAAATCCATTTGCAGTTTAATCCCAAAACCAATGATAAAGCCAATACTGCTGTCCTGAAAAGTCCCTCCAAAAAATAGGCTGAACATTTGTGCCACGAATGCGAAGGCCAAAACCTGAAGGTAATAGGGATACGGAGGAGAGCTGTTAATAGTATGGATTTCGGTTAGAATTTCACTGTAGGATAAATCTTCATAGCAAACCCGGCGAGAAAGATTATTAATAAATTCAACTTTCTTAAGGTCAATACCGCGAGCATGAATCCGGCGTGTCCGGGTAATGTGTTTCCCGTTACCGATTGTAATTCCCAGAATAATGTTGGAAGGCAAAACAAAGATATCAGTATCACAGGCCCCCATAGCCATACAGATACGGTGCATGGATTCATCAACCCGATAGGTTTCAGCGCCATTGGAAAGGAGCACAATTCCAATTTCCATGGCAACATGGCTGATTTGAGAGCCTGTCATTTCAGTTCATCCAGAATAGCATCAAGGACCTTGTGGGCAACAGCATCTTTGGATAAAAGAGGGAGTGCCTGGGTTTTTGCTGTGGTGATAATGGTGACACGGTTGGTAGAGGTATTAAATCCGGCACCTTTTTCCTTTAAATTATTGGCAACCATCATATTGACATTTTTGCTATGGAGTTTGCTGACGGTATTTTCGATGACGTTTTGGGTTTCCATGGAAAAACCGCAGAGAAATTGATCGGTACGTTTTTTCCCTCCCAATGTTTTTAAAATATCAATGGTTGGAGACAAGAGTATTTCAGGATGCCCGTAAATTTTTTTAATTTTTTCTTTAGCGACATTCAATGGCTTGAAATCTGCAACGGCAGCGGCTTTAATAACAATGTCGGTACTTTCAAAATGATCCATTACGGCGGCACACATGTCGCTTGCAGAAAAAACCGATACGACTTTAACAAAGGCAGGTGGTTTAAGGGCTGTTTTACCGGTAACCAAAGTAACTTCTCCGCCGCGAAGCATGGCGGCATTGGCCAGAGCATATCCCATTTTTCCACTGGAATGGTTGGTGATATAGCGAATGGGATCAATGGCCTCACCGGTAGGCCCGGCAGTGACAAGGATTTTTTTGCCAGTGAGATCTTTAGGATAGGCAAGCTCACAAATGATGTGGTTCAAAAGCAAATCTTCATCCGGAAGTCTTCCAGCGCCGATGTCTTTACAGGCGAGAATGCCAGTGGCCGGGTCGATGATTTTATAACCATAATCTTTGAGCTTTTTCAGATTATCCTGGACAATGGGGTTTTCATACATCGCTGTGTTCATTGCCGGCGCAATAAGCTTTGGGCATCGACAGGCCATGATAGTGGTGGTAAGCATTTCATCAGCGATGCCGGCGGTAATTTTTCCAATGATGTTGGCAGAAGCCGGTGCAACCATAAAGAGATCTGCTTTTTTTGCCAGAGCCACATGAGCCACTTCGTAATTAAGGTTACGGTCAAAGGTATCCACAATTGTTTTATTGCCTGTCAGGGTTTCAAAGACTAAAGGAGAAATAAATTCCCGGGCATTTTTTGTCATAATCACCTGGATATCACAGCCTAATTTAGCCAGGCTGCTGGCAACATTCGCCATTTTATAGGCGGCAATGCTTCCGGTAATTCCAAGGACAACGGTTTTATTTTTTAATAAATTTTTCATAGAGCTTCCTTTGCATGATGTTTTTTCTTGATTGGCCAATTAGGGTCCTATTCATTATACCAAAGGAAAGGGTTAAGAGAAACATAAGTTTTGCTTGAATTTTAATTAAAATACGGTTAAAATAAAGTTGCATTGTATCCGGCCGGACTGGAACGATAGCAGGAGGTATCAAATGAAAAATGCAAAGACCAGTGATTTGGTTAAAGTTTCTCTTTTTGTGGCCATTATCGTTCTTATGGCAGCGACACCATTTTTGGGTTACATTCCACTTGGATTTACACGAGCGACGATTATTCACATTCCCGTTATTATTGCCAGTATTCTTCTGGGACCCCGTTATGGCGGTTTCCTCGGTTTTGTTTTCGGATTGACCAGCCTGATCAATAACACCTTAAATCCGACAGTGACATCCTTTGTTTTCACCCCCTTTTATTCATTGGGAAGTTATTCCGGAAATTTCTGGAGTCTGGTTGTTGTGTTCGTACCTAGAATTCTGGTAGGCATTACCCCGTACTATATTTATAAGGGAATGAAAAAAATTAACAACAATGACACATTGGCATTAGGTATTGCAGGGGTTGGCGGTTCATTGACGAACACCCTTTTAGTGATGAATTTTATTTATCTGTTTTTCGGCCGCAGCTATGCCCAGGCGAAAGATGTTTCTTTTACAGGTCTTTATAACATAATTTTGTCAGTCATTGCAATTAATGGCATTCCCGAAGCCATTGTTGCAGCGATACTAACCATCGCCATTTGTAAAGCATTGATGAGATATACATCGAGAACCGCATTATAAATAAACGTGATCATAGAAAAACAGTCTTCATAACAAGATTAACCGCTTTTGGATGTGAAATCCGAAGGCGTTTTTTTTACCCAATCATAAAAAAATAATCAATACGGGATTATCGCTTTTCATAATCATAAAAAAAATATATAATAAACCTACAAACATAGGAATGTAAAAAAAATTAATACCTGAATGATCGGCGGAAGCGAATGAAAGAAAACAATAAAAGTGGGAGTTTAATAATACCGGTCTCGAAAAGCTTCCAGGAATATATGGCCATAGCCATTGAAATGGCAAGAATAGGAGGGGCCATTGGAGAGATACCGATTGGAGCCGTACTCATCTGCAACGGCGAAATCCTGGCAAAGGCCCACAATCAGAAAGAATGCTCAGCCGACCCCACAGCCCACGCGGAAATGCTGGTTATCCGGCAAGGTGCAAAAAAGCTGGGACGATGGCGTTTGGACGATTGCAGCCTGTTTGTAACTGCCGAGCCCTGTGTTATGTGTATGGGTGCTATTATTCAAGCCAGAATTCCAAAGCTTATCTATGGTGCCACCGAAAAAAAATTTGGTGGCGTGGAATCCACAGCCTCTTTGGGAAAACATCCCATGCTTCCCAGGCATATGGAAATTTACGGTGGGATCTGTGAGGAGGCCTGCGAAGAGCTGCTGAAGACTTTCTTTGAAAATAAACGATAGCAATTTATTTAGGAATATTTTTATGTTAAAATGAAATCATTTGAAATCATGGAGGAAAGTTCAATGAATGAAAAATCAAAAGTATATTTTACAAACCTGAGAACCACCGGTTCTAATAATATTTTACAGAAGCTGAAAAAACTTGTTCTGGAAGCGGGTTTAGGTGAGATTGATTTTGAAAATAAATTTACAGCCATTAAAATCCATTTGGGAGAACCGGGAAACCTTGCTTATTTGCGACCGAACTTTTCAAAAGTAATGGTTGAATTAATTAAAGGCCAGGGTGGAAAGCCCTTTTTAACGGATTGCAATACCCTTTATGTGGGACGACGAAAGAATGCTCTTGAGCACATGGATGCCGCCTATGAAAATGGCTATAATCCTTTTGTAACCGGCTGTCATGTCATCATTGCTGATGGTTTAAAAGGCACCGATGATATCGAAGTACCTCTGGAAGGCGGAGATTACGTTACTGAAGCAAAAATTGGCCGTGCCATTATGGATGCGGATGTACTGATTTCGATGACTCATTTTAAAGGCCATGAAGCCACGGGTTTTGGCGGAACCCTTAAAAATATCGGTATGGGATCCGGATCTCGTCGGGGTAAAGTGGAAATGCATTCTGCCGGGAAGCCTTTTATAAAAGAAGAAAAATGCCGAAGCTGTAAAATGTGTTCAAAAATCTGTGCGATGAATGCGATTTATTATGGTGTTGACGATGGGAAGGCAACCATTGACCATGATAAATGCGTGGGTTGCGGCCGTTGTATGGGCATTTGTTCTTTTGATGCCATTGCAGTGCCTTTTGACCAAAGTAATGATATTCTTAATAAGAAAATAGCAGAATATGCCAAAGCAACCATTAACGGCCGGCCGCAATTTCATGTGAGCTTTGTCATTGACGTTTCACCCTACTGTGATTGCCATGTGGAAAATGACATGCCCATTATTCAGGATGTTGGTATTTTTGCATCCTGCGACCCGGTGGCACTCGACATGGCCTGTGCCGATGCGTGTAATAAAGCACCGATTATTAAGGGAAGCTATTTAGAGGACCAGATTCATCATAACCATGTGCAACATCCCGAAGAAAAGGATCGCTTTACAGTTACCCATCCAAACACAAACTGGGAAGTTTGTATTGCGCATGCTGTGAAAATAGGCTTAGGAAGCAGTGAGTATGAAATGATTGAAGTCTGAAAGGCGAAAGTAAATTTCCCGGGTTGTGTTTTTGTTTCTGAAAAAAAGAAATTTTGGTGAGCAAAGCAGTAACCGATATCATAACTTCTTTCATGTTTTAGCATTGACAAAGTTAAAATAAATAGATATAATAATTGAAATAATACAAAATACATAAATAAAATAATAGCGATGACCAAGAGAAAGATACCAAAAACTGAATTTAAGAGAGTTGGAGAATGGTGTGATTCCAATAATTCGGTGGTATGTAATACTCGCTTGCGAGCTGCTGACCTGAAAGTTTACCAAACAACTAGGGAAGGCCGTTATCCTTTGAGGATTGTCGACGTTAAATGACTATGGTTAAGTACGATTAGTCGTGTTTAGACCAGATAAGGAAATAGCCGTAAGGTGGTTTCATATTAGAGTGGTACCGTGGGTAACTTATCCGCCTCTGTTTTTCACAGAGGCGGATTTTTGACGTTTTGTCCAAATTTTAATTTGGCTAACAAAACTAATGCATGGATTAGCAGCTGCCATATGGGCTGCTAATATCGTAGACGTTTTGTCCAAAGTTCCTAAAACTTTGGCTAACAAAACTAATGCATGGGTTGACAGCTGCATTATGAGCTGTCAATATCGTAGACGTTTTGCATATAATAATCACTCATTGAGTGATTTTATATAATTAAGAAAGTTTTAAAGATTTCAAGGAGGAAATTAACAAATGGCAAAATTATTTTATGATGTGGATTGTAATCTCGGATTATTAGACGGAAAAACCGTTGCTATTATCGGGTATGGCAGCCAGGGACACGCCCATGCGCTGAATTTAAAAGAATCCGGTGTTAATGTAGTGGTTGGCCTTTATGTTGGAAGCAAATCATGGCCAAAAGCAGAAGCGGCAGGACTCAAAGTAATGACTGCAGAAGATGCTACTAAAGCAGCAGATATTGTTATGGTACTTCTTCCTGATGAATTACAGGCAGCGATTTATAAAGAAAGTATTAAGCCAAACCTTTCACCAGGAAATTATCTGGCATTTGCCCATGGATTTAACATTCATTATGGACAAATCAAACCACCGGCAGATGTCAATGTATTTATGATCGCACCAAAAGGTCCGGGACATACTGTCAGAAGTCAGTATCAGGAAGGCAGAGGCGTACCAAACCTTATTGCAGTTCACCAGGATCCAACCGGAAACACTCATGATATTGGATTGGCATACGCATCCGGTATTGGCGGAGGTCGTGCCGGGATTTTAGAAACAACATTTAAAGAAGAAACTGAAACTGATTTATTCGGGGAACAAGCCGTTTTATGTGGAGGTGTTACAGCCCTGATGAAAGCAGGTTTTGATACATTAGTTGAAGCAGGATACCAACCTGAAAGTGCCTACTTTGAATGTGTCCACGAAATGAAACTGATCATTGATTTAGTCGTCCAGGGCGGCTTAGGCTACATGCGTTATTCTATCAGTGATACAGCCGAATATGGAGATTATATCACCGGAAGTAAAATCATTACCGATGAAACTAAAAAAGCGATGAAGGGTGTTCTTTCTGATATTCAGGATGGTACATTCGCTCGTAACTGGATCCTTGAAAATCAGGCAAACCGTCCATATTTCAATTCCGTTCGTAGAATTGAAACTGAAACACAGGTTGAAAAGGTCGGAGCTGAGCTGCGTACCATGATGTCCTGGATTAAGAAATAATAGGATTAGAACCAGAATCAACAAAATAAAACACTCATAAAGGGCAGAAGTTCTTCTGCCCTTTTTTGTAAAAAAAATTACCTAGATTTTATCAAAAATCACAAATAAATTAAGTAATTGCGAAATTCACGGTACTTTCGCAATTACTTATAAATAAACAGGAGGAGATGCAATGAGCAGAATTATTCAAATATTTGATACCACCCTTCGGGATGGGGAACAATCACCTGGCTGCAGTATGAATTTAAAAGAAAAATTAGAGATGGCAAAACAGCTCGAACGACTAAAAGTTGATGTCATTGAAGCAGGATTTGCCATTGCATCTCCCGGAGATTTTGAATCCGTTCGCCTGGTTGCCAATGAGATAAAAAACGCCACCGTTGCCAGTCTGGCACGAAGCACCGAGAAAGATATTACCGCTGCCTATGAGGCTTTAAAGGGTGCGGTAAACCCGCGGATTCATTTTTTCCTGGCTACCTCGGATATTCATATGGAGTATAAACTTCAAATGACCCCTGAAGCAGTTTTGGAAAAAGCAGTGAAAATGGCAGCCTTTGCCCGAAATCTTTGCGGAAACGTTGAATTCTCGGCAGAGGATGCATCCCGTACCCGTCCGGAGTTTCTGTACCGGGTTTTGGAAGGTGTTATTAACGAAGGCGTTAACGTCGTTAACGTTCCTGATACGGTAGGGTATACGACCCCCGGGGAATACTTTAAATTCATTCAAGGGATTAGAAATAATGTACCAAACATTGACAAGGCTACTATTTCCGTTCATGTTCATGACGATTTGGGATTAGCGGTTGCCAACAGCTTATCAGCCATTCAGGCCGGAGCAGGTCAGGTGGAATGTACCGTCAACGGGATTGGAGAACGTGCCGGAAATGCAGCCCTGGAAGAAATTGTGATGGCATTAAAAACCCGGAATGATGTATACCACGCGGATACTAACATTGAGACAACCCAAATTTATCGATCCAGCCGTTTGTTATCCAAGTTAATTGGTATCAGAGTACAGCCTAACAAGTCCATTGTCGGAGAAAATGCTTTTGCCCATGAATCAGGGATTCATCAGCATGGCATGATGGCGAATAAAGAAACCTATGAAATTATGACACCGGAATCCATCGGTTTAAAACAAAACAAAATGGTTCTTGGCAAGCACTCAGGCAAACATGCCTTTGAGGATAAGCTGAAGTCTCTGGGCTATAAACTCACATCTGAAGAAATTGTTGAGCTCTTTGATCAATTCAAGATTTTGGCTGACAAGAAAAAAATTATTTTGGATAAAGATATTTTGGCTCTTGTTGAACAAAAACAATTGGCAATCCCCGAGGTTTATACCCTGGATCGCTTTATCATCAGCACCGGAAATACCATTTCTACAGCGGCTACCATTCGTTTAAAGAAAAACGGAGAGCTCATCGAAGGGGTGTCTCTTGCCGATGGTCCGATCAGTGCCGGATTTAAGGCCATTGGGGTTTTAGTTAATTGCGATTTAACTTTGGTTGATTACGGGGTTGAAGCCGTGACTGACGGTACTGATGCTCAGGGTGAAGCCCATGTTAAAATTTCAGATGGGTCCCATTTTTACCATGGACGGGGTTTAAGCACGGATATCATTGATGCCAGTCTAAAAGCCTATGTGGACGCAGTGAACCAGATGCTTTATATCAAGGATACTCAGGAGAGTAAAGCTTAAGAAATACGATGAGGAGGAGATTTTGATGTCTGAAAAAATAATAATCTTTGATTCAACCTTAAGGGATGGTGCCCAGGCAGAAGGAATTTCCTTTTCGGTAGAAGATAAGATTCGGATCATGGAGACTTTGGATAAAATCGGCGTGGATTATATTGAAGCAGGGAATCCTGGTTCTAATCCAAAGGATATTGAATTTTTTAATCGGATAAAAGGCAGAGGCCTCAGACATGCTAAGCTTGTGGCTTTTGGAAGCACCTGCCGTGGCGGTATTTCGGTAGAAGAGGATGCCAACCTTAAGGCCATTCTCGAAACCCAAACCCCGGCAGTGTCGATTTTTGGAAAAAGCTGGACCTTTCATATAACAGACATTATCAAAACAACCTTAAAGGAAAACCTTCGGATGATTGAGGATACGATGGCTTACCTTAAAGCTATGGGTAAGGAAGTCACCTTCGATGCCGAACATTTTTTCGATGGCTATAAAGCAGATCCGGTTTATGCCATTGAAACCTTATTGGCGGCCCAGGCTGGAGGCGCCGATTGCCTGGCACTTTGCGATACCAATGGCGGAACCCTTCCTTTCGAGGTCCGGGATATTGTCATCGATGTTCGAAAAAAACTGGCTATTCCTTTGGGAATCCATTGTCATAATGACAGCGGCATGGCAGTAGCCAACAGCATCATGGCAGTTCAGGCTGGCGTGCGCCAGGTCCAGGGAACCTTTCTTGGTTACGGTGAGCGTTGCGGCAATGCAAATCTTTCCTCGATTATTCCAAATCTTCAGCTGAAAATGGGGTACGATTGTCTCACTGAAGCTGAACTGCTGAAGCTGACCTCTTCGGCCATTCGGATTGCAGAAATTTCAAATTATGTTCTGAGCGGCAGAGAACCTTTTGTCGGGAAATCTGCTTTTGCCCATAAAGGAGGGATGCACATTGATGCAGTCATGAAAAACCCCCAATCTTTTGAACATATTGAACCTGAAGCAGTAGGGAATGAACGACGAATTCTCATGTCTGAGGTTTCCGGTCGGAGCACTATTATCCAGCTGATCAAAGAAGTGGATCCTAACCTAACGAAAAAATCCAATGAAACCACCCAGGTGATGAACCGGATTAAGGAATTGGAATACCAGGGCTATCAATTTGAAGGAGCAGAAAGCAGTGTGAAACTTCTGATCCTCAAGGAGCTGGGAAAATACAAGCCATTTTTCGTATTGGAAGATTTTAAGACCATTGGGGAACAGCCTCATAATAAAGAAGCCCTGAGTGCCTCGGCAGTGGTAAAGATTAATGTGGGCGGACAATCGGAAATTAATGCTGCCGAGGGCGATGGTCCGGTCAATGCCCTGGATAAAGCTCTGAGAAAAGCTTTAGAAGTTTTTTATCCCAGCATCAGAGAGGTACGGCTTACTGACTTTAAGGTCCGGGTGATTGATTCAAAATCAGCCACGGCATCCAAGGTAAGGGTACTGATTGAAAGTACGGACGGTATTGACATCTGGTCAAATGTCGGAGTATCCACTGATATTATTGAAGCGAGTTTGATTGCACTCATCGATTCAATTGAATATAAACTGCTCAATGATATTGAGCGCAACCAAAATAATAGTGATGAATAAAAATAAATTGAAAAATTCGAAAGGAGATGAGTGACAGTGGGAATGACAATGACTCAGAAAATTTTAGCGGCCCATGCAGGGTTAAGTGCTGTAAAGCCGGGGGACTTAATCATGACGGATTTAGACCTCGTATTAGGAAATGATATAACGGCACCGGTGGCCATTAATGTGTTTAAAGACATTAATGCCAAAACCGTGTTTGATAAGGATAAAGTGGCATTGGTTCCTGACCATTTTGCCCCGAATAAGGACATTCAGGCAGCAGAACAATGTAAAGTAATGCGTTGTTTTGCCGCTGAACATGATATTACAAACTATTTTGAAATTGGTCAAATGGGTGTTGAACATGCCCTTCTTCCGGAAAAGGGCCTGGTCGTCGCCGGGGATTTAATCATCGGAGCGGATTCTCATACCTGCACCTATGGCGCCCTGGGAGCATTCTCAACAGGGGTAGGCAGTACCGATATGGCGGTCGGAATGGCCACCGGACGAGCCTGGTTCAAGGTTCCAGCGGCATTTAAATTTGTGATCACAGGAAAAATGAATCGATACGTTTCCGGTAAAGACGTGATTCTTCATATTATTGGTATGATTGGGGTGGATGGTGCCTTGTACCGATCCATGGAATTTGTCGGGCAGGGTATTGCCAACCTCACCATGGATGATCGCTTTACCATTGCCAATATGGCCATTGAAGCCGGGGCCAAAAATGGTATTTTTATTGTGGATGGCCAAACCATTGAATATATCAAAAATCACTCAAAAAAAGAATATACTGTATATGAAGCAGATGCTGATGCGGAATATGAAAAAACTTTTGAGATCGATTTAGGATCCATTAAACCAACCGTTGCCTTCCCGCATTTACCTGAGAATACCAAAACAACCGATGAAATCACTGAACCGATTATCATTGATCAGGTGGTTATTGGTTCCTGTACCAACGGCCGGTTATCTGATTTTGCAAAAGCTGCCAAGATATTCGAAGGCCGTAAGGTTGCAAAAGGCATTCGAACCCTGATTATTCCGGCAACTCAAAAGATTTATCTCCAATGTATGGAACTGGGATATTTTAAAACTTTTGTTGAAGCCGGTGCTACAGTCAGTGCACCAACCTGTGGCCCCTGTTTAGGCGGGCATATGGGCATTCTTGCCAGCGGAGAACGCTGTGTGGCAACCACCAATCGTAACTTTGTCGGGCGGATGGGTCATGTGGATTCAGAAGTTTATCTGACAAACCCTGAAGTGGCAGCAGCTTCTGCTATTCTAGGTCGTATTGCCGATCCAACCGAATTATAGGATAGAGGAGGAGTTATGAAAGCAAAAGGAAAAGTATTCAAATATGGGAACAACGTCGATACCGACGTTATTATACCGGCACGATATCTTAACACCAGTAACCACCAGGAACTGGCCAAACATTGTATGGAAGATATTGATGCTGATTTTATAAATAATGTCAAAGACGGGGATATTATGGTTGCCGATAAAAACTTTGGTTGCGGTTCCTCCCGGGAACATGCCCCCATCGCCATTAAAACTGCCGGGATCTCCTGTGTGATCGCCGCCGACTTCGCCCGTATTTTTTACCGGAATGCCATTAATATCGGCTTGCCGATTTTAGAATGTCCTGAAGCGGCTACAAATATCGAAGCCGGAGATGAAGTCGAAGTCGACTTTGACACCGGCCTCATTACCAATATCACTAAAAACCAAACCTACCAGAGCCAGGCTTTCCCGGAATTCATGCAAAAACTCATCGCCGCCGGAGGCCTGGTCAACAGCATTAACAAAGACTTATAAAAACAGTGGTGCTATTTTCCAACACCAATTATTTATCATTGTGTGCGCTAAGTAATTAAAATATGGGCAATGCTGAAATTCATAAACGCAATCGTAATTTGCTTTGATGGCAGTTTTCATAAACAATTTTGTAACGTATAGGCG
Organism: Acetobacterium sp.; assembly: GCF_036508315.1. GTDB lineage: Bacteria > Bacillota > Clostridia > Eubacteriales > Eubacteriaceae > Acetobacterium. The sequence goes on from NZ_DATCHP010000039.1 coordinate 22,963, forward strand.
AACAGTCGTTAGACTGTCCGACGTATAGTGGAAAAATTGTTTCATGTAAACAGTCAGCAAAGCACACGGTACTTTAGCAGTTGCACCAAGTCATTAAAATTAAAAAGGAGAGTTAGCCTATGAATTATAAAATAGCCGTTATTCCAGGAGATGGAATTGGTCCCGAAATCGTTGGAGTCAGTACAAAAGTTCTGGATAAAATAGGAGAAAAATTTGATCATACCTTTGATTATACCAAGGTTCTTGCCGGAGGGATAGCGATTGATACCTGTGACACCCCATTGCCTCAGGAAACCGTTGATATTTGTTTAGCCAGTGATGCCGTTCTTTTAGGCGCCCTGGGCGGACCTAAATGGGATAATCTTCCCGGAGACAAACGTCCTGAAGCAGGGTTGTTGGGAATCAGAAAAAGTCTTGGCCTTTATGCCAATCTGAGACCGGCCATACTGTACGAAGAATTAAAAGATGCCTGCCCCTTAAAACCTGAAATCATCGGGGATGAACTTGATATTATGGTCGTTCGTGAACTCACCGGCGGTATATATTTTGGTGAAAAAGGTCGGGATGGTGATTTCGCCGCCTGGGATATTATGAAATATACCAGACCCGAAGTGCTTCGCATTGCTAAAAAAGCATTTACCATTGCCATGAAGCGCAATAAAAAAGTGACCAGCGTGGATAAAGCCAATGTTTTAGAGGTTTCCCGTTTTTGGAGAAGCATTGTAATAGAAGTTGCCAAGGATTTTCCAGAAGTGGAACTTAACCATTTGTATGTGGATAATGCAGCTATGCAACTGGTGATTAACCCTAAACAATTTGATGTTATTCTCACCAGCAACCTGTTTGGGGATATTTTATCGGACGAAGCAAGTACCATTACAGGTTCCATTGGAATGCTTCCTTCAGCCAGTATGGCAGACGGAAAATTCGGTATGTTCGAACCGATCCATGGTTCAGCACCTGACATTGCCGGCCAGGATAAAGCCAACCCCATTGCCACCGTTGTTTCCGTAGCCATGATGTTGCGTTATTCCCTGGATTTAATTGAGGAAGCCGATGCCATTGAAGCAGCCGTTAAGAAAACACTTGCCCAGGGCTATCGAACCGGGGATATTTATACCAAAGGAACAACCCTTGTTGGCACCATTGAAATGGGACAAAAGATAATAGACAACCTCTAGATTTGTTAAGTTGTGAAAGGAAAATAAAATGAAAAGTGATGTTGCAAAAAAAGGGGTTGGCACAACCCCCCAACGATCTCTGTTTAAAGCCATGGGCTATATTGATGAAGAATTGGATCGACCTTTAATTGGGGTAGTTAATTCCTTTAACGAAATTGTTCCGGGCCATATCCATTTAAACACCATTACTAAAGCGGTTAAAGAAGGCGTCCGAATGGCAGGAGGAACCCCTATTGAGTTTCCTTCCATTGCTGTATGTGACGGTATTGCCATGGGCCATGTGGGAATGAAATATTCTCTGGCATCCCGGGAGCTGATTGCTGATTCCATTGAAATTATGGCCACAGCCCATGCCTTTGATGCCCTGGTTCTTATTCCAAACTGTGACAAAGTAGTTCCGGGAATGCTCATGGCGGCAGCACGACTGAATATTCCCGCAGTGGTGGTCAGTGGCGGACCGATGTTAACCGGAAAGTCAGTTGGAAAAAAAGACACGGATTTAAATACCGCCTTTGAAGCGGTTGGGGCTTTTAATGCCGGGAAAATCGATGAAGCCGAGCTTAAAGCCTGTGAAGACTCTGTTTGTCCGGGTTGTGGTTCCTGTTCAGGCATGTTTACTGCCAACAGTATGAACTGTTTAACCGAAGTTCTGGGAATGGGTCTTCCTGGAAACGGTACCATTCCGGCTGTTTTTGCAGAACGCATTCGCCTTGCCAAAAAAGCGGGAATTCAGGTAATGGAAATGCTTAAACGAGATATTAAGCCACGAGATATTCTGACCGAGGATAACTTTAAAAATGCCCTGGTCTGTGATATGGCATTGGGCTGCTCAACCAACAGCATTCTCCACTTACCAGCTATTGCAAACGAAGCAGGGGTGACTATTAACCTAAATGAAGTGAACGAAATCTCAGCCAAAACCCCGCACCTGTGTAAGCTTGCACCATCGGGACATCATCATCTTGAAGATTTATATTACGCCGGCGGTATTCAGGCATTAATGAAAACTCTGGCAGATGCCGATCTCCTTGATGATACGCTGATGACGGTTACCGGAAAAACCATTGCCGAAAATTTACGTGGCGTAACAAATAAAAATCCGGATGTGATTCATCCCTTATATAATCCCTATAGTCCAACCGGTGGTCTTGCTGTTTTATTCGGAAATTTATCCCCTGATGGCTGTGTGGTAAAACAGGCTGCAGTTGCTCCTGAAATGTTGACACACCAGGGACCGGCAAGGGTATTTAACTCTGAAGAAGAAGCGACCAGTGCGATTAATGGGGGAAAAATTGTGGCAGGTGATGTGGTTGTCATTCGTTATGAGGGTCCCAAGGGCGGTCCCGGAATGCGGGAAATGTTATTTCCCACCTCAGCCATTGCCGGCATGGGTCTGGATAAGGATGTGGCCCTGATTACGGATGGTCGATTCAGCGGTGCCACTCGCGGAGCTGCCATCGGCCATGTTTCTCCGGAGGCCGCTTCAGGCGGCGTTATTGGACTTGTGGAAGAAGGGGATATTATTATCATTGACATTCCCAATCGTTCCATTAAGTTAAAGGTTGACGATACCGTTTTAAAAGAACGAAAAGCAGCCTGGGTACCTCTGGACCCCAAGATCAAAACCGGTTATCTGGGACGTTACAGTAAACTGGTTACATCCGCATCAACCGGCGCAGTATTTGAAAAATAAGTAAAATAAATATTTTCATGAAGGATGTGAAAATTTGGAAAATAAAGAAATTTTAATGGGATCAGAAATCACCGTGCGTTGTTTGCAGGAACAGGGCATAAAGCATGTTTTTTCTTTCCCGGGTGGAGTGGTTATTCCACTATTTGATGCTTTCTACCGATTGGATCATGATATAACCCAAATTGGACCCTGTCATGAACAGAATGGTGTTCATGCAGCAGACGGTTATGCCAGAACCAGTGATACCGTAGGTGTGGCCATCACAACTTCCGGTCCCGGTGCGACCAACGCCATTACCGGTATTGCCAATGCCTATATGGATTCGGTACCCATGGTTGTAATCACCGGCCAGGTTGCCACACCACTTTTAGGAAAGGATTCATTCCAGGAAATCGACATAATCGGCGTTACCATGCAGATTACCAAGCATAACTATTTAGTAACCAAAGTTGAGGATTTGGCCGATACCATTCGTCAGGCCTTTGTTCTGGCACAATCCGGAAGACCGGGTCCGGTTGTTGTCGATATTCCCAAAGATATTTTCCTGGCTCAAACAGAATACGAATGGAAAGATATTCCCAAATTAAAAATAGAATATCCTGAGATTAATATGGAAAATGTCGAGGTTGCCATAAAGGCTATCAATGCTGCAAAAAATCCCATGATTTATGCCGGTGGCGGCATTATAAAATCAAAAGCCCATAAAGAGCTTTTGGCATTTGCCGAGAAATCCGGCATTCCCGTTGCAAACTCGCTGATGGGTTTAGGAGGGATTCCCAGGGATCATAAACTTTCTTTGGGTATGGTTGGCATGCATGGCTCACATGAAAGCAATCTGGCAGTCATTAATGCGGATCTGCTCATTGCCATGGGTGCTCGTTTCAGTGATCGCGTAATCGGTAACAGCAAAGAGTTTGCAAGAAATAAAAAGATCATTCATATTGATGTGGATCCCACAGAGTTTGCAAAAAATATTCCCTGCGAAATTCAAATTCAGGGAAACATTAAGGATGTTCTTCCTTTGCTTACCCGGGGAATTGAAGAAAAAACCTATCCCGAATGGTATGAAAAGATTAAGAACTGGAAAGTTCCGGACCGACCGGCTGGTGAGTATACTCCCAGGAATCTTCTCAACGCCATTAATGCCGCTTATCCTGAAGCCTTTGTGGTTACCGAGGTTGGTCAGCATCAAATGTGGGTCGGTCAATTCTGGAATGTGAAACGCCCGGCACAGCTTGTAACCTCTGGTGGTTTAGGAACCATGGGTTATGGTCTGGGAGCGGCAATGGGCGTGAAACTGGCAAATCCTGACAGTGATGTTCTTTTAATTGCCGGAGACGGCAGCTTTCGGATGAATTGCCAGGAACTCATTACGGTGAGTAAATACAATATTCCATTAAAAATCTTCCTTTTTGATAATGAAGCATTGGGAATGGTCAGGCAATGGCAGAAACTTTTCAGTGAAAAGCGCTACGCCGAAACCGATGTTGTCCAATGCACCGATTATCTGAAATTAGCGGCGGCCAGCGGCATTCCGGGTTATAAGGTAACAACCATGGCAGAAATGAAAGAGACTCTGGAAAAAATAAAGGATATAAAGGGACCATTATTGGTTCATGTCAAGATCTCCAATGAAGAAGGGGTTTATCCCATTGTTCCCGGAGGCTGTGCGATTGATGAAATTTATTATGAATAATTTAAAAATCCCCAATCTGATGCTTTGAGCATCGGATTGGGGATTTTTTTTCATATGGTAAAAAAAAGGAACCGGTTTATAGGCAACTGGTTCCTTCTTATTCGATCACAATGAATTCTCAAACAACATCGGTCACTGTTATATTCAGAGATTCGTTGTCGGCCAAACTTATTTCATAAGGTGTGACATCATCATCTCCGTTTTTGAATATCCGGATCTTTGGCCTCATACAGTAGCTTTCATAATTCTCAGTAATGATTCCCGTTAAACCATTGCTGAGTTTTACAATAGTACCAATGGGATAAGGTGCTATTTTACGAATGAAGAGCTTGACAAGGTCAGGATCAAAAAGCACATAGGAAGATCCCATAATGTACTCGATTACTTCTGAAGGTTTAATGCCTTTGCGATAAGGGCGATCAGACGTCATGGCATCATAAACATCCGCAATAGAAATGATTCTCCCAAATAAGGAGATATCACCACCGTCTAAATTGTTCGGATATCCTCCGCCACCGTATTTTTCGTGATGGTCAAGGATTCCAATTTTTGCAGACCGATTGACACCAAATTCTTTTTTTATATAATCAAAGCCAGAGTAGGAATGTTTCTTCATTTCCTGGAACTCATCATCGGTAAGGATCCCTTTTTTGTTTAGAATTTCTTTCTTAATAAATACTTTTCCAATATCATGGAGTAAAGCACCAAAACCTAAATTACATAACTCTTCTTTACCAAACCCAAGCGAGGTGCCGATAACAATTGACAAAACGGCAACATTGACGGAATGAAAATAGGTATAGTCGTCAAAAACCTTTAAATCCACCATGTTTACCATGAGATTCGGATTCTCCAGAATCTCATCGACAATAGACGCAATTTGATTCTGCATATTCTTGAATTTTTTCTTTGAGATAGGACTCTTATTTTCAGTGCAGATGAAGATATCTTTAACACCTTTAACCGTTTGAGCTCTGATCCGATCATTGATGATATTCACAATCTTAATATCTTTTGAGAGATCATCTTCAATATAAACGCCATTATAATTCAGCTTTCGGATTCTCTGTACATAGTCTTGTGTGAGAACGGTGTTCGCGGCAAGGACGAGTTCCCCATTTTCCCCAAAAAGGTTATCTCCCATTAACATTCCTTCTCGCAGGCAAAAAGTAGGTACAAATCTCATAAGTGATCCTCACTTTCAATTTATTGATAAATATCAGGATCTCTGTTGAAGATCAGACCTTTTTCAATATAATTGTATAATACTAAGACCGTGATGGTCAAGTTGATTCGGTTTTATTTAAATCCGATTTTAATATTACAATGTCGACGCGTCTGTTTTCAGATTTTTCTTCATCAGTACCATTGGGTCCCTGTGGTCGGTATTCACCATAGCCGATAGCGCTTATCTTTTCGGGAGGATATTGAGACTGGGTTACAATGAGATCTAATACTTTTGAAGCACGCATCACTGAGAGGTCCCAGTTATTGCTGTAGGCGCTATTTTGAATGGGTACATTATCGGTATTTCCTTCTATCCTCACATAATTGTCAACGACTTTTATTAACGATCCAATTTCAATGAGCGTACCACTGTTTTCTGGCCTGATTTCCGCACTTCCAGATTCGAAAAGCACAATATCCTTCAAACTGATGACAACGCCTCTATCGGTTATAGTGACACTGGTCTGGTCTTCCAAACCTTTTTCCTTTAATAAAGCGATCACCATTGCTGCGACTTTTTCAAGTTCTTCATCAGTTGTTTCTGCCTTTTCTTCAGCTGAAACAGTTGTAATATTTTTGTCGAGCTTTTCTACCAGAGCACCTTCTTTTGCGCCATCAATACTCTGCATATCACCGGCAAGGGCAGAATTCAGAGATTTTGCCAATTTACTGTATTTTTCAGTATTAACGTTGCTCATTGCATACATAACAATAAAAAAAATCATAAGCAGTGTAATAAGATCCGAGTATGTCAGCAGCCAGCGTTCATTACTTTCATGTTCCTCATCGTCATGAAGGTTCAGTGCCATGATTAAGCCTCCTTTTGAGTATTAATTTTTTGTTTTGCTTTGCCAACAGCCTTTTTGGGGTCTTTTTGCTTTTCACTGCCCTTTTGTTTCAAATCATCCTTTGACAAATATGACTTGAGCTTATCTTCAATAAAGTTAGGATTTGCACCTTCCTGGATAAGCAGTAACCCCTCAATGATCATTGAGTTACGCACGATTTCTTTTTTGCTTTTCGATTTGAGATTGCTGGCCAGAGGCAACCATAAAATATTTGCCGAGCCAACACCATATAGAGTAGCAATGAAAGCCACGGCAATTGATTCTCCCAAGCCTGACGGATCTGCCAGGTCTCCTAATACAGATATCAGTCCCATGACTGTTCCGATGATCCCCATAGTCGGTGCGTATCCACCGGCGGCGTCAAACATTGCAGCGCCGGATTTGTGCCGATATGACATCATTTGCAGGTCCAACTCCAATGCCTCCCGTGTTTTTATCGGATCAAGGCCATCAAGAATAAAACCAAGCCCTCGTTTTGTGAAGCTGTCGATTTTGGTATTTTCATTTATTTCTTTTTCAAGACTCAATATCCCTTTCTCACGGGCTATTTTAGACATGCTTTTAATCGATTTTATCAGTCCAAGCATGTCAAACTTTTTATCAGTAAAAGCTATTTTGAACAATGCCGGAACCCGCATGATATCTGATTTTGGAAATGAGACGCCGACAGCAGCAACAGTACCGCCAATGACAATCAGAAATCCGGTTAAGGAGACTAATGCAATGAGTTGCCCGCCTTCAATCATAAACGCCACTACCATTGCTGCTAAACCAAATACTAAAAAGATAATAACCAGGATATCCATTCTAAAGTCCTCCTTTTAAGTCAATAACTATAATTTGTTCTGAGCTTCAAAAGACAAAGGTCGAATTAATAATGTTATTTATATTATTTTGCTCTATACTTACAGTCGACATTTTCGTCCTTAACTTTAGCAGATGATCAGGATTTTTGAAGAAAGTCAGGCTTTTATGGTATTGAAGGAAATAAATTCATTAATAAAAGGATTTGCGGATTCAATTAATCCCTGGGAGGGTCCGGAGTAAAGACATTTCCCCTGATCTAAAAAGGTAAGGTTGTCACAGATCCGGAAGGCCTGACTTAAATTATGGGTAATAATAATAACGGTGAGACCCTGGGATTCTATTCGTTTGAGGAGGACCGACTCGATGAGTTTAACGCTTTTAGGGTCAATATTGGCGGTTGGTTCATCCAACAGAAGAACTTCCGGGGAAAAGGAAAGCGCCCGTGCCAGTGCTGTTTTTTGGGATTCCCCACCGGAAATCTTTTTTGCGTTATGGTTTTGAATCTCTGAAATTTCAAAATCATCCAGGAGTTCGGTGACAATGCTTTGGATTTTATCTTTGGGTTGCTTGCGAATCTTTAAAGGGTAAGCGATGTTTTCAAAAACGGTACGGGAAAAAAGGATCGGACGATGACTGGAATAAGTAATGGCTTTCTGGGTATCAACATCTTCCGGATGGCTGTCATACAAAACGGCGCCACTGGTTTGGGGAATGAGTCTCGCCATGATTTTCATCAGAGTTGATTTTCCGGAGCCGTTGGGTCCTAAAATGCCATGCATTTTTCCGGACTCAAAAAAAAGCCGGCTGTTTTTATCGGTCAGATTGAGGACTGTCGTATCATTATAAGTTTTAATCAGGTTTTTAGTCTCGATATTCATTAATATCCCCTATAATATATTTATATAAAATGGAATTGGTAATAAAAGAAATCGTCATCAGGATAATCCCCATGGCAATGGCAGTGCTGTACTGCCCCATGTTATTATTCATGGCAATGAAAGTGGTCATGACCCGGGTAGCTCCCCTGATATTGCCGCCGACAATCATGACGGCGCCGACTTCAGAAATCGCCCGGCCAAAACCGGTAACCAGGGCAATCATAATGGACCCTTTAAGCTCAAAAATTAATAGAAAAAGCGTGTTTAGTTTCCCTGCGCCCAGGGTTTTTCCGGTCAGCACAATATCATAACCACGGGTGGTGGATTGATTAAAGATAATGCCCATGATCACAGGGGTTACCAAAATGGTTTGAGCAATGATCATGGCAGAGGGAGTATACATGAGTCCGAGTTGTCCGAATGGGCCTGAGCGTGCAAGAAAAAGTGCCGTAAACAAACCAATAACCACAGGCGGAAAGGACATAAAGGTATAAAGAAAACGGGATACGATTGGTTTTCCTCTAAAGTTTGTAATTCCCAGAAGAATCCCGAACGGGACCCCAATAATGGTTGCGTATAGGGTAGATGAAAAGGAAACATAAAGGGATAAAAGAACGATTTGTATGATTTCAGGGTCAAAAGAAATGAGAAGGCGAAAGGCCTCCGCAAAACCGTTGAGTATATAGTTCATTTTTTTCTCCATTATTAAAATCCTGGGAGATAAAAATCCCCCAGGATCTCAGTAGTTTTTTTAGTTTCTATTTTTGGGTTGCACTTGGTGTGAAGACTTGATCGCCGTTGATTTTATAAGCAGCAATGAGCTCCTGGCCAGCAGGTGAAATGATCCAGTCAGCAAAAGATTTTGCACCGGAAGCATTAATTTTAGCATTAATGGCTGGGTTAACGGTTATGACGCCGTAAGGATTAAGAAGCATCGGATCGCCTTCGCAAACAATTTCCAGATTTGACATGGTGTCCTTCATATTGGCATAAGTTGCACGATCGGCCAGAGTATAGGCCAGCTTTTCATTGGTAACGGTGAGGGTGTCGCCCATGCCGGAACCGGTTCTTATGTACCAGTCGCCTTCAGGGGTAATGTTGGCAGCTTGCCAAATTTCTAATTCTTTGGTGTTGGTGCCGGATTTATCATCACGGGATACAAAGGTTGAAGGAACGGCAGCAATAGCTGTGAATGCTGCTGCGGCATCTTTAGGAGCGTTAACCTTAACCTGGGCAGGATCAGCTTTAGGTCCCAGAACAACAAAGTCGTTGTACATAACGTCGAAACGTTCCGTACCGGAGCCAGCGGCCATAAATGCATCTTCCTGGGCTCTGGCATGAACCAGTAATACATCGGCGTCGCCGGTGGTGCCCATGGCAATGGCTTTTCCTGTACCAACAGCGACAACATTAACTTTGATGCCTGTTTCGGATTCAAAGGCCGGCAGGATAGCCTCTAAAAGCCCACTGTCCTGGGTACTGGTGGTGGTGGCCAGAATGATTGTTCCATTGGAACCCGGTTCTAATGCTTTTTTCTCGGGTGTTGCGGGAGTACAACCTGCAAAGCTCAAGGCTAATGCGCAAACAAAAACAACGATGAAAAGTAATGTTAATCTTTTTTTCAATTTCTTCCTCCTAGAAGTATTTATCAAAGGGAAAACCCTTATGATGACATTGAAAAGAAAGATGATTCAAAAAAACTAACTGCATACAAAAAAGCCAGTCATTTTATGAAGTCAACCATCCTTTACACATTGGAAAGTAAGGCCGTTTCCAGCCATACTCTATCGATTGAAAAACCCTGGAAAACCTTAGGTTGATCAATTCGGATTGTTTTTTCATAAAGAAAACGATATTTAATTTCTAGGAGTCATTTTATCAGACCGGGAATGGCTCGTCAAGAGGAAAAAGGAGGGAGAAGAAATATAAAAACTATTGAATTTTTCATTGCTGACTAACGTGATAATATTGAGCATGAAATGAAAGGATCGCCTGAAGTCAATTGAACTCTGCCATGATCTTACCAATGATGCCAATCGTGTTTTTCCTGCTTTCAAATAAATAAGAAAAAGACCTACCCAGGTTGTGAGGTAGATCTTTTTCTTTTTATATTCCCTGAGGAGAGTAGGGATGTCTTACTTATTATACCCGGGTTTTTTCAGAATTAACATAAAGCTTAGGTTTATTTGTTTTTTTAATTTTTTTTCAAAACACCGAAGCGGTAATAAACAAATCCGGCTCCGAATACAATGAAACAGATCCCCATGTCAAAGAGGAAAAGCGGACTTTGAAATCCTCCTGAAAAAATAATCAGGGAACCGATGGTCGCAAAAACAGGACAGATGAGGCCGCGAAAAAGACTTTTGATTTCTTTCTTTCGCCAGAGGGTAAAAACCTTATAGTAAAGACCCAGATATAAAAGATAACTGGCGACAATGGCTATTTCAGAAACATCCGAATTGGGTAACAAAGCAAATTTCTGGGTAAAATAATGAAGTGCCAACCAAAATCCCACAACACCGAGAGCAAAAAGTGCGGAGTTCACCGGGAAATCGGATTTTTCAGAAACTCTGGCTAACATTTGCGATCCCGGCAGCATATTATCCAGGCCAAGGGCATACGGCATCCGAATCATTCCCATGATTAAACCGTTTAAAGTGCCGAGAACCGAAATGAAGACAAAAAGCATAATAATTTTCGCACCGCCGCTGCCAAAAATCATGTTTGCGGCATAATCCAAATGCGCATCGCCCATTTCCATAATTTTAGCCGGCCCTATCAGGTTGGAGATACCAACAAAATAGATGATGTAAAGAACCAGAATGAAAAGGGGACTGAATGTCAGTGCCAGGGGAAGATTGCGCTTGCTGTTTTTAATTTCATAGGCCAGCGAGGTGGAAATGATCCAGCCATCAAAAGAAAAGGCAATCGGAGCAATGGCCCCAATCCAGGCGGTAGAGGTTATCTGCGAAATCGCCGCAGCGGTAAAATGAACCTCGGTTCCGCCATAAAGCAATCCGGCCACACCAATAACAATGAGGGGAATTAATTTAATAACCATGGCCCCATCCTGGAAATAGCCGCCCAGTCGTGCGGACAGGACGTTGGTGATAAAAAGGACCAGTAAGCATCCCATGCCAATGAGAATTTGGGTTTCCAGGGTTTGTTCCACATTAAACAGAATACAAAAATAAATGCCGGATACCCAGGCTAAAATAGCGCAGATACTTGGCATGTAAACAAAAGTCTGGAACCAGCCATAGGCACAGCCCATGGTGGGACTGATGAATTCTTTGGCGTAGGTCAGGATACCGCCGGGGTTGTCGGTTCTGGCGGCAAGCTCGGCAATGGTCAGACAACCGAAAACAATACTAATGGCGGCAACAGTGAAAATAATGACCCCCAGAAAGACGTTTCCGTTGGTGGCAATAAGAATATTATCGCTTCTGAAAAAGATGCCTGAGCCCACAACGATGCCGACAATTAAGGCAATCGCAGTAAATAAGTTGTATTTAGGTTGTTTCATGTTGAACTCCATTTCTCTGATGATTGCTATTTTGTACCAAAAAGTCGATCACCGGCATCACCTAAACCAGGGACAATGTAAGAATGCTCATTAAGACAATCATCAATGGCAGCGCAGAAAATCGGGACTTCAGGATAGGCGGTTGTCACCGCTTTGATTCCTTCGGGACAGGCAAGAATATGAACAACCTTAATGCTTTTACAGCCGGCCTGTTTTAGAATTTTAATGGTGTGGATCACGGAAACCCCGGTGGCAAGCATGGGATCAACTATAATGGCTTCACGTTCCATAATATCTTTAGGAAGCTTACTGTAATATTCCACCGCTTCCAGCGTCTCAGGGTCACGGTAAAGTCCGATATGACCAATTTTGGCTTTGGGAATAATGTTGGTGAATCCTTCAACCATCCCCAATCCCGCTCTGAGAATGGGAACAATGACCACATCCTTTTCAGCTAAAACCTTTTGGGTGGTTTTACAGATCGGGGTTTCAATGTCAATTTCCTTTAAGGGAAAGTGTTTGGTAACTTCCCAGGCCATCAGGCTTGATAATTCTTTGACCAGTTCCCTGAATTCTCGCGATGATGTTTCCATTTTTCTGAGATGGGTTAATTTATGGGTTACCAGGGGATGATCCACAACGGTTACATTTTGCATGATAAGCTCCTTTTAAATGTTCTCAGTATAATGATACGATAACCAGAGCCATATTTCTACAATTTTTTAAGAATAATTTGTTGACAGTTCAAAAAAAAGGGTTAAAATGTAGTAATACCAGTTTGTTTTAATGGAAATCAAAGCAGGAAAGGTAACCGATGGATAAAGAAATAAAATTATATACCTGGGCACATTGCCCCTATTGCATTGGCGCAAAAATATTTCTGGATAACAAGGGACTGAAATACACAGAGATTGATATTCATAATAATAATGAAATGCGACGAAAGCTACAGGAACAAACCGGCCACTACACCGTTCCTTTCATATTTATTGGGGATACATTTGTCGGCGGCTTTTCGGAGCTTAAAGAAATTGATTTTAGCGGTAAATTAAAAGAAATGTTACAATAAAAAAAGGGGAGTTAATATGGCAGAAATTAGTTTTAAAATTGTAGAAGAGGTTGGGGTCCTCAGTGAATTACCCAACGGTTGGCAAAAAGAAATAAACCTGGTGAGCTGGAATGAACGAGATCCTAAGTATGACTTAAGAGATTGGAATGCAGATCACGAAAAAATGCGCAAGGGAATTACATTGACTGCTGATGAACTGGCACAGTTGCGGGATATTCTCAATGGCATGGAGCTTTAAAAAGAAAAAGTCGGTTTTAACAAATATTTACTATTGGGTGCGAAAAAGTTCTTTTGTCTGAAAGCTCAAGCGTATTTCACAAAAATGGTGGGGTACGCTTTTTTGCGTGATTGCCCGGGAACAGCGAAACCCGCCTGGCGCGTTTAGCTGTTCCCGCAAACTTATTTCAGGGGCTGGGCACATTCCGCTGAGCCACAGCTGAGCAGCATTTTCATCCCATGATCCAGTGCCGGTAAAATAGCCTCCAGGTTTTCTTTAACAGCCTTGGGGCTTCCGGGCAGGTTCACAATCAGGGTTTTCCCGCGAATGCCGGCGGCGCTGCGGCTTAACATCGCTTTAGGGGTAATTTGCAGGCTGTAATAGCGCATGGCCTCGGGAATTCCCGGGGTCAGCCGATCACATACCGCAATTGTCGCTTCCGGGGTCCAGTCACGCTGTGAAAAGCCGGTGCCGCCGGTGGTTAAGATGAGGTCCAATTTATCGTTATCCGCCCAGGCCATAAGGGCGGTTTTAATGGTGTCGACATCATCAGGAAGAATGGTGGTTTTCACAACTTCAAACCCGCCAACCGTTTCAAGCATGGTTTGGATCAATGGGCCGCTTTCATCTACTCGCAGGCTTTGGGAGCCTTTGTCACTTAAGGTAATAATTCCAGTTCGATACATTTTTTCTCCTTATACGTTAAACGTAAAAAATTCATTGGACAGTAAATCAATATACAAAAGCTTGTTTCGTAAAATATCTTCTTTTTTGGTAATAACCTTGAGGCATTCCGACACTTGGAGAGAAGCCGCCAAAGCCGGAGTAAAGGAAGGATTTCCCTGGCATTTTGAATTGTATTCTCTATCGCGGCAATATATCCGTGAAAGAGTATCATCTCCGGGAAAAACCGTGGTAACCTGTGCGAACCAGCCGCCAATGGCACCATGAATCAAAGGGATCTTTTTTTCCCTGCATAGTTTTTGAAGGACTAAACGAGAAGGCACATTATCCAGGGCATCCATCACAATTTGGCAGTCGCCAATAAGGGATAAACCATTTTCTTCCTGGAGAAATGAATGAGCATGGTGGGTTTTGACATTTTTATTAATGAGCTCCACCCGGTCTGCCGCGGCCTTGGCCTTTGAAAGTCCTAAATTTTTTTCTGTCGATAACAGCTGTCGATTTTGATTTGATTCATCAAAGACATCCCCATCAATAAGGGTAAGTGAACCGATACCTACACGGGAAAGCATTTCAATGATATACCCACCCAGGCCCCCGCAACCAACCACACAAACCGATGTTTCCTGAATGATTTCAAAGTCTGCAACAGAAAAAGCTGGAAAGTTTCGTTCATAACGTGACATATTAATTGCCTCCTTTGCTACAGTATAACAATCTTTAATGAAAAAATAAAGCGTGTAATTCATATTGTTTTTTCACGCGAAAGTCGTTAGAATAGAAGTGTAAGAAAGGTGAGGGAAGAAATGAAACAAAAAGTCACATTAATAAGCATTTTTGTCTTATCAATACTTTTTAATTTTTGTGGTTCTGTTTTTGGTGAAGAGGCAAGTTCCATAGTCACCGAAGCACACGAGGATAGTTTTATTGCTAAACTGGGCACCTTTTTATTCATTACAGCAGTACTTATATTTCTTCTTCAATGGCGACAGAGAAAGCGGAAATAGAAAATAGGAGGAAGAAATTGGAACTTTTAAAAGTTATAACAGTTGACGAAATGAAAAAAATCATTAAAGATACATTTGTAAATTTAAAATTGGAAAAAGAAAAAATTTCTATTAACGAAGGTCTGGGGCGTGTGCTGGAAGAAGATATTATATCCACCATGAACGTCCCCCATTTTAATCGCTCGGTAGTGGATGGCTACGCAGTGAAGCTCACGGATATCCAGGGCGTTTCCACGGCTATTCCCGGTTTTCTCAGACTGGCCGGTGAAGTTTTAATGGGAAAAGAGACACACCTGGTGCTTAACCAGGGAGAAACGATTTATGTTCCAACCGGTGGTATGGTTCCAGTGGGAACGGAAGCCATGGTTATGATTGAATATTGTGAAAAGCTTGGGGATAAAGATCTGGCCATTTATCGGAATGCCGGAGCCAATGAAAATATGATGTTTATTGGAGACGATATTAAAATTGGTGAAAACGTCTTTAAAAAAGGCCATTTATTAAGGCCTCAGGATGTGGGAGTTCTTTCTGCTCTGGGGTATCTTGAGGTTGATGTTTTCAAATTGCCCCGGGTTACCATTGTTTCAACCGGAGACGAAATCATACGACCGGGAGAAGTGCCAAAGCCAGGAGAAGTGATTGATATTAATACCCCGGCTTTAGGGGCGGAAACCCAACGTCTCGGAGCTAAGGTCGTTTCTATGGGCTACGCCATTGATGATTGTGATATTATTCAGCAAGCCGTAAAAGATGGCTTGAAAAACAGTGATATGGTGGTTTTATCCGGTGGCAGCTCAATGGGAGAAAAAGACTACACTGTCAAGGTTATTGATAACTTAGGGAAAGTTCTCTTCCATGGATTAGCAATAAAGCCCGGTAAGCCAACCATTTTAGGGATAGTGGATGGAAAACCGGTGGTGGGACTTCCAGGACAACCGGCTTCAGCCATTATGGTTTATATGATTATACTCAGAGAGTTTATGACGATTTTTTATGGTCAGGATCAATTTAAATACCAGACCATCCAGGGGAAATTAATGGAGAATATCCATGCTGCTCCCGGGCGAAGAACGTTACAGACCATCGCCATAAACGAAGTGAATGGGTTGATTGAAGTGCGGCCCACTTATGGAAAATCAGGGATGATTACCCTTTTATCCTACTCGGATGGATATATTGAAATGACTGAGAATGAAGAAGGAAAAAATGCTGGAGATTTAGTCCAAGTCACCTTATTTTAACGGATAAATATTAAAAACAGACCGATTAGAAGTGGAGGAAATCATGAATACAGAGAATAAAGGTAAAAAAGACGAACGTAATTTGTATTTGAAAAATGAAGATCTGGATGTGGCTGTCAGTAAATATCTGGGGGTAATATCTCTGGAAAAAGATCAAAAGGCCAGTCAAAGCCTGTCAGTCACTGAAACCCAGGGATGGGTGACTGAAGAACCTGTGTTTGCAAAAATATCATCTCCCTATTATAACGCCTCGGCCATGGATGGTATCTGTGTGGATGCCATGGCAATGATCGGGGTTGATGAGCGACATCCGAAGACCCTGATAAAAGGTCGGGATTTTAATTTTGTTGATACCGGAGATGTGATCACAGACCCATATAACGCTGTAATCATGATTGAAGATGTGATGATTCAGGACGACGAACAGGTCAGCATTAATAATCCTGTGGCCCTATGGCAGCATGTAAGGCCTATAGGGGAGGACATAGTGGCTGGAGAACTGATCATTCCGGCATATCATCGCGTGCGCCCCATAGATGTCGGCGCCTTGCTGGCAGGTGGAATCACAGAAGTTGAGGTCATGAAAAAACCACGGGTAGGGATCATCCCCACCGGAACTGAGTTGGTAGAAGCCGGGGACCCTATGGCCATTGGAAAAATCATCGATTCAAACACCCATATGTTTGCCGGTTTGGTTAAAGAATACGGGGGAGTGCCCAATCGATATCCACCGGTAAGTGACGATTATAGTTTAATCAGGAGTGGGATTATGACAGCTGTGGAAGAGAATGATGTGGTGCTTATTTCGGCCGGCTCATCAGCCGGTACCGAGGATTACACAAGACGGCTCATCGAAGAGCTTGGTGAGGTAGTTATTCATGGGGTCGCCATTAAACCTGGAAAACCTGTGGTTCTGGGAATCATCAAAGGTAAACCCGTTATTGGCATTCCCGGTTATCCGGTGTCAGCCTATTTTGTTTTCGAAAGCTTTGTAAAGCCCGTTATTTTCGCTTATAATCGCCAGGTTAACGCTAAGGGCGTCACCATTAAGGCAATCCTTTCAAAAAGACTGATGTCAACACTTAAATATCTGGAGTTTGTCCGGATGAAATGCGGTCGTGTTAACGATACTTTCGTGGCAGTCCCGCTGGATCGGGGAGCCGGGGTTACCATGTCGCTGGTTAATGCTGATGGTATCTTAAAGATCCCTAAAAATGTTGAAGGCTATGATGCCGGGGAAGTGGTAGAGCTGATGCTGATGCGCCCTCAGGAAGAAATTGAGAACACTTTAGTTTCCATCGGCAGCCACGATGTGCTGATGGATGTGCTGGCTAATATTATTCATAAAAATCGAGGAATGGTAAACCTTTCATCAGCCCATGTTGGAAGCTTAGGCGGCATTATGGCCATTAAAAAAGGGGAATGTCATATTGCCCCCATTCATTTACTTGATGAGGAAACCGGAATTTACAACATTCCTTACTTAAATCGATACCTGAAGGATGAGGATGTGGTTTTAATTAAAGGAGTAAAACGGACCCAGGGATTTATAATACCAAAAGGAAATCCTAAAAATATCACCGGAATTAAAGATCTCACCCGGGAGGATATCAGTCTTGTCAATCGTCAGAGAGGATCAGGGACACGGGTCCTCCTGGACTACCTTATAAAAAATAATGGCATTGATGTCAAGGACATTTTAGGGTATACTCGAGAGATGAACACTCACATGATGGTAGCATCGGCAGTGAAGTCAGGTTCCTGTGATGTCGGCGTCGGGGTTTTGTCGGCTGCGAATATGATGGGTTTGGACTTTATTCCCATTGGGGATGAAGAATATGATTTTGCAATCCTGAGGAAAAATCTTGACGACCCACGGGTGCAGACATTTGTAAATGTTCTTAAGTCACAGGAATTTAAAGAAGCACTAACCCAGTTAGGTGGGTACGGGTTTAAAAACCCGGGAGAAATGATTAATCCCTAAGAATGTTCAGGGGAGAAAGCAGGAAGACAATGAAGGATCAGTACGGACGAAAAATAAATTACATGCGTCTCTCCATAACCGATCTATGCAATTTGCGATGTGAATACTGTATGCCGGAAGAGGGGATTGAAAAACGTCCTCATAAAAAAAATCTTTCCTTTGAAGAAATGGTTGATCTGGTTAAAGCCGGGGTTGCCATGGGCATTGACAAGATACGCCTCACCGGTGGGGAACCACTGGTGCGTCACGGGATTGTTGAATTGGTGAAAGAAATTGGTCAGATACCCGGAATAAAAGATTTAACCATGACTACAAACGGTATTTTACTGCCGAAATATGCCAAAGATTTAAAAGCAGCCGGTTTAACCCGGGTTAATATCAGTTTGGATACCTTTGATGCTGAGAAATTTCATAAAATTACCCGGTTAGGGCATGTTGAAGATGTGTTCGCAGGCATTAAAGCTGCCAAGGAAGTGGGACTCAGCCCCATAAAAATCAATGTCGTATTAATCAATGGTTTTAATGATGATGAAATTGAGACCTTTGTTAATTACACGATGGACAATGAGGTGGATGTTCGGTTTATTGAACTGATGCCATTAGGTCAGTCCAGTGATTTTGCCGAGCACAAATACCTTTCTAATGATGAGGTTTTAAAACGTGTTCCAGAGCTGCAACCATTTAATGAAAAGGAAAAATCCGGTCCGGCAGAGTATTATCAATTGCCTGGAGCTAAAGGGCGAGTCGGGCTGATTAACCCCATCAGCAAGCATTTTTGTAAGGAATGCAATCGTATTCGAGTGACCACAGATGGGAAAATTAAACCCTGTCTCCATTCGGATCATGAAATTGATATTCTCGCCCTTCGAAAAGAAGGGAAAACCTATGAAGAAATTTTATTAAAGGCCATTGAAGATAAACCGGAAAAACATCACATAAATGAACATGAAAAACAATTGTTGAGAAATATGAATGAGATTGGAGGTTGATTATGGAAAAAGAAAACACCGAACTTACCCACTTTAATGAGGCGGGCAGAGGCCGAATGGTGGATGTATCAGAAAAAGACAGCACTGAACGAGTAGCCATTGCAAGAGGATCTATTTCCATGGAGCCTGAAACCCTGAGAAGAATCATGGAAGGCCAGATGAAAAAAGGGGATGTACTTGGGGTGGCCCAAATCGCTGGGATTATGGGCGTGAAGCAAACATCCACTCTGATTCCCATGTGCCATAACATTTTTATTTCAGGAAGCGATATTGCCTTTGAAATTGATGAAGCCAATGCAAAGATTACAATTGAGGCCACCGTAAAAAACACCGGTAAAACCGGGGTGGAAATGGAAGCATTAACAGCGGTATCCGTGACCGCTCTCACCATTTATGATATGTGCAAGGCCATAGACAGAGAAATGGTCATCAGTGAGATATGTTTAATGAAAAAATCCGGTGGAAAATCCGGGATATTTATAAGAAATAAAAAATTGGAGGAACAAAAATGAGTGCAAAAGTAACAGCAGTGAATATCAGTGAAAAAAAAGGGGAAATGAAAAAGCCCATTAAAATTGGAGATTTCATCAAGGATTTTGGTCTTAAAGATGATGCCCATGCAGGTAAATGGCATCGACAGGTTAGCCTTTTAGGTCAGGAAAGCATTGATAAAATGACAGAAAAAGGTATTGAAGGTTTGTGCGCAGGTAATTTTGCGGAAAATCTTACCACTGAAGGTATCTGCCTTTATGAGCTGCCAATTGGCACTAAGCTGAAAATTGGAGAAACCCTTCAGGAAGTGACTCAAATTGGGAAAGAATGTCATTCCGGTTGTGAAATCGCCAAAAAAGTTGGCGATTGTATCATGCCCCGAGAAGGAATATTTACCATTGTTTTAGAAAGCGGCACCATTAAAGCAGGAGACAGCATCGATATCGTTAAATAAAAGAGGAGTTTTAAAAAAATGAGTTTTTTTAAAAAAAGCTTACTTCTGGGATTATGTTTCGTTTTAGGAGTCGGGCTTCTGGCAGGATGTGACAATGCAAACACAATCGCTGACAAAGACCAGGGACAAAACAAGGAAGACACATCAAGTCGTGTTATGCCGAATAATATAAAAGAAGAGAGCATCACCTTTGGGGAGGATGCTTTTCTTTTGTCTGGAACTTTAACCACCCCGGTCCAGGGAACCAGTTTCCCCTGTGTGATTCTTGTTCAGGGGTCAGGCCCCCAGGATCGGGATGAAACCATTGGTCCCAACGCACCCTTTAGAGATATCGCCTGGGGCCTGGCGCAACAGGGGATTGCTTCCATTCGTTATGATAAACGGACAAAAACTTATGCGAATCACATAGGAGAAAATATTACACCAAAGGAAGAGACCATTGATGATGTGATCCATGCTTTGGATGATGCAAAGGGACTCGATAAAATCAACAGTAAAGACATTTTTATCCTGGGACATGGCTTCGGAGGATACCTGATGCCTAAAATAGCTGAATTGATCCCTGATGCCGCAGGATATATAATTCTGGGAGGTTCGCCATCCCCTTTAGAGGATCTTATGATCCGACAATATGATTATCTGACAAGTCTGGATAATACCATTACCAACGAAGAAGCTGAATTTATGTCTCAGGCCAAGGCCGCCTGGAACAGGATCAGGCAATTAACCCCTGAAGCAGAAGAAAGCTCCTCCCAATTAATGGGAATACCCAGAGATTATTGGCTTTATCTTAAGGATTACCAGCCAACTGAATCCCTGATTCACATTGAAAAACCAGTCCTTATTCTCCAGGGAGCAGAGGATTATGAGGTGAATATGATTGAGTTTGATCAATGGAAAATTGCCTTATCAGATAAACGCAATGTCACGCTAAAAGCCTATCCCGGTTTAAATCATCTTTTTATCATGGGAAATGGATCAAAATCTCCTGAAGAGTATAAGATTTCCGGAAAAGTAAGTCAGGAAGTGATCGATGACCTGGCGAATTTTGTCCGGGTGAATTCAAGTGAAGAGTAAAGTTTCAGAAAAAACTAAAATAATTTTCAAAAACATATAAAAATATGCTTTTGACTTGCAAAGTTTAAATAAAGTGTTACAATAATAAATGGTAATGTCGTACAAGTGTCTCTTGTAGGAGGACAATGTGAATGAATTTTTAAATAATATGAACGGTGTAGCCTGGAGCTTCATCCCGATTTTATTGATTCTTTTTTTAATGGCAGGAATCATGTTCGTGTTTTATTTTAAGAAGAAAGCCGAAGAATTAACAATCTATATAAAAAGTATTGCCGCATCCCTGGAGAGGCTTTCAAATCAGGGAAACGACAATTAAGAAAGAGTTTGATGGAGGAATTATATGTTTTTTGAAGAAGTGAAACAAGCAGATCCGGAGATTTATGAACTCATGGAAAAGGAACTGCATCGACAACAAGATCATTTAGAGCTCATAGCCTCTGAAAACTTTGTTTCCGAAGCAATCCTCAGTGCCATGGGAAGCCATTTAACGAATAAATATGCAGAGGGTACCCCTGGGCACCGCTTTTATGGGGGATGTGTCCATGTAGACGTAATTGAACAAGTAGCCATTGATCGGGCCAAGGCTCTTTTTGGTGCAGAATATGCCAACGTACAGCCCCATTCTGGAGCACAGGCCAATTCGGCTGTTTATATGGGAATATTAGAGCCCGGGGATACTGTTTTAGGAATGCGTCTGGATCAGGGTGGTCATTTAACCCACGGAAGCCCAGCCAATCTTTCAGGGAAATTTTATAACTTTGTTTCGTATGGGGTTGACCAGGTAACCGAAACCATTAATTATGACGAAATTGAAAAACTCATTGCAGAGCATCATCCCAAATTGGTGGTTGCAGGCGCAAGTTCTTACCCAAGAACCATTGATTTTGAACGCATTTCAAAAATGACCAAGGCTGCCGGGTGTTATTTCATGGTTGATATGGCTCATATTGCCGGGCTTGTCGCCGCAGGTCAGCACCAAAGCCCGGTACCCTATGCCGACTTTGTGACAACCACCACCCATAAAACCCTGAGAGGTCCGCGAGGCGGTGTCATTCTCTGCAAAGAGAAATACGGAAAACTCATCGACAAAGGTGTTTTTCCAGGCACCCAGGGCGGCCCTTTAGAGCATATGATCGCAGCCAAAGCAATCGCATTTAAAGAGGCTGCAACACCTGAATTTAAAGCTTACCAGGAACAGGTGGTTAAAAATGCCAAAGTATTATGTGCGGCCCTGGAAAAACGGGGATTTCGGATTGTTTCCGGAGGAACCGATAACCATCTGATGCTGTTGGATGTCAGCAGAGTTGGATTAACAGGGAAAGAAGCCGACGATACATTAGGCAAGGTCAACATCACTGCCAATAAAAATGCCATTCCCTATGATAAACAAAGTCCTTTTGTGACCAGTGGTATCCGTGTGGGAACCCCGGCCATTACCACCCGTGGTATGGTAGAGGAAGATATGGAAATTGTGGCAGACGCCATAGAAGCGGCGCTCATTAAGAAAGACCCGGTGCTGGCCCTTGCAAAAGTAGCCTACTTAACTGAAAAATACCCATTATATCCAGGATTAATGGGATAGGGGAGTCACACTCATTTCAAGGCCAATTATTTATCATTGTGTGCTGCAAGATCGTACAGGCTATGCCTGTTCGCCATGAGGCACACAATCTGATAAAATAATAGTCCTTGAAAAAGTTTGTTTAGACCTTTGTCTGCAACCTCACATCAGCAAGGATTTGTTCGTTGCTGGTGTTTTTTTGAACTATTTACTAAGAGAAATGAAGTGAAAATATGATTTATCTGATAAGTTACCTGGTTGTTATTAATTGTATTACCTTCTGTTTATTCTGGATGGACAAACAGAAGTCTAAAAAACAGGCATGGCGTATTCCCGAAAAGACGCTGCTGGGCTTTAGTGCCATTGGCGGGAGTCTGGGAGGAATTTGCGGCATGCAAATCTTTCATCATAAAACAAAGCATCCGATTTTTTTTATCGGACTTCCTTTTATCCTGATCCTCCAGGGTGGCATCAGCCTTTTCATTTACTGGAAAATTTTCTAAAAAGGGCTGAAAAAGTCAGGAAAACCTTGACAAGATATGAAAAAAACTGTACTCTATAATGGTACTCAGAAATGAGTGGTGTGCGAGAGTGTTGGAACTGGCAGACAAGCACGTTTCAGAGGCGTGTGCCCAAAAGGCGTACGGGTTCGACCCCCGTTTCTCGCACCACTATTAAAAAGCTGAGCTGTGAAAATTCTTAGAAGAGTTTTCACGGCTTTTTTATTTTTGGAACACAAGGGGACGGTTCTTTTGTGTTGATTTGCATCCTGCCATATGGTAAAATAAATGCATGCGGAGGTGTAAAATGCCAAGAAGAGCACGGGAAAAAAGCAGCACCGGAATTTATCATGTTGTGTTAAGAGGGATTAATCGACAGATCATCTTTGAAGAGGATGAAGATTATCAAAAACTCTTACAAACGCTACAGGAATATAAAGAAACAAGTGGCTATGAAATATATGGGTACTGTTTTATGAGCAACCATATCCATTTATTGATCAAAGAAGGGGAAGAAGATTTAGGCATCGTATTTAGATGGATTGGGGCGCGTTATGTCTATTGGTATAATTGGAAATACAATCGTCGGGGTCATTTATTTCAGGATCGCTATAAAAGTGAAGCCGTTGAAAATGATGGATATTTTTTAACCGTGCTTCGATATATTCATCAAAATCCATTAAAAGCAGGAATCGTAAAGCATCTGTCTGACTATCCATGGAGCAGTTATACAGAATACGCAGCCAACCCCACTGTTTGCAGTACAGCGTTTGGACTCAGTTTATTTTCTGAAGATCCTGAAACAGCCACAAAATTGTTTGAGAAATTCAATCTGGAAAAAAATAATAATCAGTGTTTAGAATACGATCAGAATATGAGATGGAAAGATCAGGAGGCCATTGATTTTATAAAAAAGATTGGCGGTATTAAAAGTCCAACAGAAATTCAGAATTTTGAAAAAGAAAAGCGCGATGCGATTATAGAAATATGCAAGGATAAAGGATTATCTATCAGACAGCTTCAAAGATTGACTGGCATTAGCTTTGGAGTGATAAGGAAGAAGTAGGGACAGTTCATTTGTGTATAATTAACGAAATAAAAAAAAAGAAGGTGAAGAGATTGCTTAAATACGATTCTTTAGTTAACTTCTGGAAAGAAAAAAATATTACTTCAATAAGTGATCTTGACGAAGCTTTAGATAGTTTCCGTATTCTATTTGCCTACCATTCAAATAGAATTGAGAATCCGGAAATTACTTACCATGATACACGAGAAATATTTGAAAATGGAAAAGCATTAAATTTTACCGGTGAGCCCAGAACCTTATTTGAACAACAAAATCAAAAAATATGTTATGAATATTTAGCACCAAAAATTATTGATAGAGAACCAATAACCTTGGATTTAATCAAAGAGATCCATCTATTATTGACCCAGGGAACCTATGATAATCGACGGTTTCTAGAAAATAATGAACGGCCTGGAAAATTTAAACGACACGATTATATGGTTGGTATTCATGAGGTAGGGGAAGCACCAGAGGACATTCCAGATCTTCTTCAGCAATTAGTAGATGAAGTGAAAGAAGTAAAAGGAAATCCTTTAAAGGTTGCCACTTACTTACATGGCAAATTCGAATTTTTTCATCCTTTTGCGGATGGAAATGGACGAGTAGGTCGCACGTTAATAAATTATTACTTAATGATCAATGACTATCCACCGCTTATTATATATGATGAAGATAAAAAACTCTATTATGAAGCATTAGAGATTTATGATTGTGCAGAAAACTTAGATCCGCTCTATAAATTTTTAGAATATGAATCTCTTAAAACATGGGAAAAGAAATTATAGGAATTTTTCCTGTCACTTAAAATTAACACAAGGGGACGGTTCTTTTGTGTTGATTTGCATCCTGCCATATGGTAAAATAAAGATATACGGGGGTGTAAAATGCCAAGAAAAGCACGGGAGAAAAGCAGCACCGGAATTTATCATGTTGTGTTAAGAGGGATTAATCGACAGATCATCTTTGAAGAGGATGAAGATTATCAAAAACTCTTACAAACGCTGCAGGAATATAAAGAAACAAGTGGCTATGAAATATATGGGTACTGTTTTATGAGCAACCATATCCATTTATTGATCAAAGAAGGGGAAGAAGATTTAGGCATCGTATTTAGACGGATTGGGGCGCGTTATGTCTATTGGTATAATTGGAAATACAATCGGCGGGGTCATTTATTTCAGGATCGCTATAAAAGTGAAGCCGTTGAAAATGATGGATATTTTTTAACCGTGCTTCGGTATATCCATCAAAATCCATTAAAAGTAGGAATCGTAAAGCATCTGTCTGACTACCCATGGAGCAGTTATACAGAATACGCAGCCAACCCCACTGTTTGCAGTACAGCGTTTGGACTCAGTTTATTTTCTGAAGATCCTGAAACAGCCACAAAATTGTTTAAGGAATTCAATTTAGAAAAAAATAATAATCAGTGTTTAGAATACGATCAGAATATGAGATGGAAAGATCAGGAGGCCATTGATTTTATAAAAAAGATTGGCGGTATTAAAAGCCCAACAGAAATTCAAAATTTTGAAAAAGAAAAGCGCGATGAGATTATAGAAATATGCAAGGAAAAAGGATTATCCATCAGACAGCTTCAAAGATTGACTGGCATTAGCTTTGGAGTGATAAGGAAGAAGTAGAGACAGTTCTGCCGTGTTATAAACCCAACACGGCAAAACCGTCCCTCGGTGCTCTTCTGTTTTACTATTTTTAGATAAATGAATCGGATTAGAAGCAAGACTTACCTATGAAAACTCCTTCTAAAAACACTAATTGTCATAATGCCCTTTGCAACCAATGATATAAATTGTCTCATCATCAATCCGGTAGACCAAACGATCTTTATCAGAAATACGTCGACTCCAATAGCCAGTGAGATCGTGTCGAAGGGGTTCAGGTTTTCCAATACCAGAATGTCCATTCCGATCAATATCTTTAATCAGCTCATTTATTTTTTTGGTAATTTTTTTATCTTCCTTTTGCCATTGAAGATATTCTTCCCAGGCAAAGGCTGAAAAAATTTTATTCATTGGTCATAGTCTCTAACTCTTGTATTGTCTTAGAAACTGTTTTACCATGCTCAATTTGCTTTCTTGATTCGACAAGGCGGTCATAGTACTTTTTATTGCTCATGATAAAAAGATTCTCCATGAGGTTGTTATATTCTTCAAGAGAGATCATCACAACATTTTTCTCATCTTTTCGAGTTACGATCACTGTTTCAAAATCGTCAGAAACTTTATCACAATACGCTTTTAAATTATTTCTAATTGTTGAATAGTTGACTGCCAGCATTAATTAAAACCTCCTTGAACAAAAATGATCAATATACTGTTCAATTTATTGTACAATATTATTTAACGTATGTCAATGAAATTAACCAAAGAATTTGGCAGAGGCTTCACAGTTTCCAATTTGAGAGGCATGCGGCAGTTTTATTGTACCTTTCCAATTCGGAACGCACTGCGTTCTGAATTGGGTACAAGGCAGCTTGACCGTCAGATAAATAACATGTATTATACCTATCCCTATTTCCTGACTTTTCTGGCTTTTGCATTTTCAGGAAAAACCACTTCCGTATAGTCGCACAGCGCTTTTTTTCGCTGCGCGTTTTTTTGTTCCCTGACCGTAAATCCCCCAATTCCTTATCTTTTTACTGAAACTAATGTTATAATTAAAAAAACAGGGATGGTGACATCCATAAATAAGAGAGGTTTTTATGAAACTCCCGGGTATATCCGAAAAAATTTCCAGCTTTTTAAAGCAATATAATTATCTGACCGAGACCAATGGTACTTTGCACTTTCTTGTAAAGTGTATTTTTTTGAAATATTTAGGGGATCATCTTCGGATTGATTTTCAAAACAATGAAAAAGAACTGAAAAAGAATTTTACTCTGGATTATTTTCTGGGGCTGTGGCAGGGGAGCAGGGTTGAAGGAATTCCCTGGGAAGAACAGTCTGAAGATCCGCTGCCGCTGGGGGATGCTGTCTGGGAATGGGTAAGTGATTTTATCACCACCGGCACATCTTTTAAAGGGGAAAACCCGGTAATGATCGGAGCGCTTTATGAAGAGTGTGTTCATCTGAGTCACAAAAAAAACCAGGGGATTTTTTACACCCCGGAAAACCTGGCGAATTTTATGGCGGGAAATCTTTTGAGCAAAGATGAAGTGGCAGTTAAAGATGGTTCAATTCGGGTTTTAGACCCGGCTTGTGGGAGCGGATCCCTTTTAAGCGCAGCCTACGATCAATTATTCGAACTATATGGAGACGATAAGAGCTTGACGGAAAAAAGAGCCCTGCACCGGTCCCTTTTGGAGAAAAGCCTTTTCGGCATTGATAAGGATCCTTTGGCCTGTCTGGTAACCCGTTTGGTGTTGGTCCTTAAAGGCGAAGACTATGTCAGGCCGCTGGGGATTAAGTGCGGCGATATCTTAAGTGAAGATCTGGTTGAAGAAGGTTCGATAGATGCCATTATCGGAAATCCCCCTTATGTGGGGCATAAGGAAATTGACGGCGCCTATATGAAAAGCCTTAAAGAACGCTATCCCAATGTTTATCAGGATAAAGGGGATCTTTCCTATTGCTTTATAAATCGGGGCTGGGAGCTTATCAAACCCAATGGCCGGCTGCTGCATATTACCTCCCGTTATTTTTTAGAGGCCTTCTATGCCAAGTCGCTGCGGCATTTTTTAAAGTCGCATTTTGAGGTTGAAGAGATTATTGACTTTAATGGCTTACGGATCATTCCCGGGGTGGGAGTGGATCCGGCGATTATTAAATTGCGCAAAAAAGAAAAAATAAAGGCCGATCATACCGTGCAGGTCAAACGCTTTCATATTAAGAACCATAAATTGGCTGAATATTCTCAATTAATCGATTCACTGAATGAAAGGTTTAACCAAGAAGCCCCTCCCTGGAATGCCTATGAGGTAAGCCAGAAATCCCTCAGTGATGATTTATGGCGGCTTTATTCGCCGATGACCCTTGAAATCATTACTAAAATCGAAGCAAAAACCACGTTTACATTGGACAATGTGGTGCAAAGCTTTCAGGGAATTATTACCGGAAACGATAAAGCATTTATCTTTGACAATACCGATGAAGCACTCAATCATTTCGAAGAAAGTCATTTAAAACCCTGGATAAAAAACAAAGACGTCGGGGTGTTTACCATTGCAGAACCACAGAAAAAAATACTCTATACGAACGAAATTGATGCTGTTGAAACCTATCCCCGGGTCATGAAGCATCTGGAGAAATACCGAGAAAAGCTGGCTCAGCGCCGGGAATGCCAAAACGGAAAGCTGCCCTGGACAGCCATTCAGTGGGGCCGGGATCCCGAGCATTTCAATGGGCGAAAAATCATTTTTCCCTATAAGGCTACGAAAAACCGCTTTGCAATTGATGATCAGAAATGTTATTTCAGCGCGGATATTTATGGACTGATTCTCAAAACCCGATTGTACCACCAGGTCACCGAGGAATTTTTAGTGATTCTGTTAAACAGTCAATTGTACAATTATTATTTTAAATCATTTGGAAAAAAACTGGGAGACAAGCTTTATGAATACTATCCCAACACCCTTGTCAAGCTGGGAATCCCAGATGTGAAAGAAAAAAACACTAAGCTTTTTAAAGAATTTTATGATAGAATAATGCGATTAATGAATAATGGAAATGCTACCGGTTTATCTGTGGTTCTGACTGAAATCGATGACTGGTTTTATAGCTATTTTGATTTAAGTGAAGCTGAAATTATGGAAGTTGAAAAACAGTAGCGAAGGGACACTATGCAGGAAAACTTTTTTACCATGAATTATGAAGGACAGATATCTGATCATGCACCCCTGGCTATGCGCATGCGCCCCAGAACCCTTGAAGAGTTTGTGGGCCAGGGACATATTATTGCCAAAGGAAAATTATTATATCGTTTAATAGAAGCCGATAAGCTTTCATCGGTGGTTTTTTACGGACCGCCGGGAACCGGCAAAACCTCTTTGGCCAAAATCATTGCCAACCGCACCAATGCTGCTTTCTATGAGCTGAATGCGGTAACCTCAGGTAAAAAAGAAATCATTGAGGTTCTGGAAAAGGCAAAAGATAATTTAGGGGTTTACAATAAAAAATCCATATTGTTCATTGATGAAATCCATCGGTTTAATAAAGCCCAGCAGGATGCGCTGCTACCCAGTGTTGAAAAGGGGTTGGTGACCCTGATTGGGGCCACCACCGAAAACCCGTACTTTGAAATAAATTCGCCCTTATTATCACGTTCCACGGTTTTTGAATTTGTGCACTTGAGTTCAGAGGATATCCGTGAGGTCGTTCTTAAAGCCATTAACGATCGGGAACGCGGCTATGGCGTGATGAAAATAAAGTGTGATGAAGACGCTCTGACCCATTTATCCGAAGTTGCCAACGGCGATGTCCGCCGGGCGTTAAACGCTTTGGAACTGGGGATTCTCACCGTTGACAAGAATAAAGAAGGCATCATTGAGATTGATTTGGAAACAGCCCAGGAATGCATTCAGCAGCGGGCAGTGCAGTACGATAAGAATGGGGACAACCACTACGATACCATTTCGGCATTCATCAAAAGCATTCGCGGTTCGGACCCGGATGCCGCTCTTTACTGGATGGCAAAAATGATTTGTGCCGGGGAAGACCCTAAATTTATTGCCCGTCGGATTGTCATTTCAGCATCTGAAGATATTGGGAATGCTGAGCCTTTAGCCCTTACCGTGGCTATGGCAGCAGCTGAAGCCGTTCAGTTTATCGGCATGCCTGAAGCCCGCATTAATTTGGCCCAGGCCGTAGTTTTTTTGGCTTGCGCACCAAAAAGCAATGCTTCATATTTAGCAGTAGATGCTGCCATTAAAGCTGTACAACACAGTTCTAACAGCGCTGTGCCGGCCCACTTACAGGATACTCATTATTCAGGAAGTGAAAAACTGGGACGGGGATTAACCTATGAATACCCCCATAATTATCCGGGACACCATATACCCCAGCAATACCTTCCTGATGATTTGTTGGGAAGTCATTTTTATGAACCAACAGATCTGGGTTATGAACGCAAAATGAAAGAATATCTTAAAAAAATTGGAATTATAAAATAAACAAAATTAGGCAATTACAAAAGTATCGTGAGCTTCGCTGTCTGTTTACATGAAACAATTTTTCCACTATACGGCGGACAGTTCTTCGAACTGTTCGCCTATACGTTACATAATTGTTTATGAAAACTGACATCAAAGCAATTTAATGTTGTGGTTATGAATTTCGCAAATAATTAAATAAACAAAAAATAAAGGAGAAATATTTGAAAAAAGAAATGATGAAGCAGGAAGAAAACAGGTTTGAATTAGAGGAAAATGTCCATGGGTTTATTCTCAAAAAAGAAGAATTTGTGGATGAAATAGATGGCTTTGCCCGAACGTTTATTCACGAAAAAACCGGAGCCCAGTGTTTATATATTTCAGCTGAGGATGATAATAAGGTTTTTTCCATCAGTTTTAGAACACCTTCCACCAATAGCACCGGCGTGCCGCATATACTGGAACATTCAGTTTTGTGCGGTTCAAAAAAATACCCGGTGAAAGAACCCTTTGTTGAGCTTGCCAAGGGATCCCTGAACACGTTTTTAAACGCCATGACCTTTCCGGATAAAACCATGTATCCCATAGCCAGTACCAACGCCCAGGATTTTATGAATCTCATGGATGTGTATCTGGATGCTGTGTTTTATCCTAATATTTATCAGAACCCCTATACCTTTAAGCAGGAGGGATGGCATTATCATATTGAAAATTTGGATGATCCCATCATTTATAATGGCGTGGTTTATAATGAAATGAAGGGTGCTTTTTCAGATCCGGAAGAAGTCCTTCAAAACAAAATATTTGAATCCCTCTATCCGGAGGCCTGTTATCGGTTTGAATCCGGAGGAGATCCGGAGGTCATTCCTGAATTGACCAATGAGGCGTTTAAAGCCTTTCATAAAAAATACTACCACCCATCCAACAGCTACATCTATTTATATGGCGATGGCGACGTCGCAGAGCATCTGAAATACATTAATGATGAATATCTGGCTGTTTTTGAAAAACAGATTGTAGACAGT
>NZ_DATCHP010000040.1:0-11868 GCF_036508315.1 Acetobacterium sp.
CACCGAGGATCAGGCAATTAACTATATTAAAGAAAACATTGCCAGTGGCGGTTACCGTATCTATACTACCATTAACTCTGTTTATCAGAAAGATGCCATTGACAGTCTGACAACCGGCCTGGATAAAAACGGCTTAGATACTGAAACAGGGAGTGTTGTCACCACGGATTTAGATGGCAGTGTCAGAGCCTATTATGGTGGGAATACCCAGATTGACATGGCAGATACACCAAGACAGCCAGGGTCTAATATTAAACCCCTCTATTATGCAGCAGCCATGGATAAAGGGTTAATAACGCCTTCAACTACAATTCTGGATGCCTATACTGATTTTGACGGATACGCCCCTAAAAACTACGGCGGAGGCTATCACGGAAATGTTACGGTGAGACAGGCTTTAGTCTATTTTTATAACATTCCTTCAGTTAAGATCTTTGATAAAATTGGACCTTCAGACGCCATTGCCTTTATGCAGAAAATGGGAATTACCACCTTTGACGATTCGGATTATAATCTTGCAACAGCCCTTGGCGGAATGACTTATGGAATAAAGCCTTACGAAATGTCAGCGGCATTTAATACGCTCAACAATGGCGGTGTTTATAATCAGCCTTATTTCATTAATAAAATTGAACAAACCAACGGGAAGGAAATTTTCAACAAGGAGAAATCCAATTTAACAACCCGCAAGGTAATGTCTGATACCACGGCAACCAATATGATGAGTATTCTTACGGATGAGGTAAAATACGGAACCGGGAGCAATGCGAGTCAGATTTACACAACAGCAGGGAAAACAGGTACGACCAATGATGAAAAAGATTTATGGTTTACAGGAATGACTGGAAACCTCACAACCTCAGTGTGGCTTGGAAGTCCGGATAATTATGTTATCGGCGGGGCAAGCTCGATGGCGGCAGGTATTTACGGATCTTACCTGAGACAAATAATTAACCAGGATTTGCTTGAAACTACAACTTTAGATCGAACCTCCGACGATGAGAATACAACCCCTGTAAAATCCATTGACTCCGGAACGACAACCAAAGATACGACCACAGATACAAAAAAGGATACAACCACGGATACAACCACGGATACAACCACGGATACAACCACTCCAACTACAGATACAACCACAACTCCGCCGACGGATACAACTACAACCCCGCCGACGGATACAACCACAACCCCGCCGACGGATACAACTACAACCCCGCCGACGGATACAACGCCAACGCCAACGCCAACACCAACACCAACACCAACGCCAACACCAACAAAACCAACAACGAACTAAAAGAAAACTAATGAAGGGAAAAACACGTGATAGTTAAAAAAGACAGTCTGGTAACAGAGATTAAAAAAAATATACAAGGCGGTAATGGCGCACCAGCCATTACCCATGTTGTCGGAGACAAAATCCTGGGCAGTAAAGGACGGATGTACTCACGAATTGTATTGAAATCCAAGGATTCAATTGGTTACCATCAGCATGTCGGGGAACGGGAAATTTTTTATTTCCTGAGTGGATATGGGACGGTGAAAGATGACGAAGAAATAATGAAAATTGGTCCTGGGGATGTGATGGTTACTCCGGATCAGGGTTATCACAGTATTGAAAACACTGGAACTGAGGATCTGGTTTTCATGGCATTGATCCTCAATGGGGATGCATGACAAAAAAAAATAGAGATGAAATCCTAGCCACATTAGAAAGCCTTTACGGGCATGAAAAATGTGGCTTGGCTTTTAATTCCCCATTCGAATTATTAATTGCAACCATCCTTTCCGCACAATGCACAGACGTTCGGGTGAATATTGTGACAAAAGAATTGTTCCAGAAATATAATACTCCGGTCGCACTTTTGCGCTTAGGAGAAAAAGGACTTATTGAAAAAATCAGAACCTGTGGGTTGTCAAATACCAAGGCTAAGAATATTATTCTGACTTGTAACCGGCTTCTGAGTGACTATGGCGGAGTGATTTCTCAAAGTCTTGAGGAACTCATTACCCTGCCGGGGGTAGGGCGTAAAACAGCCAATGTGGTTCTAAGTAATGCTTTTGATATTCCGGCTATTGCAGTGGATACTCACGTGTTTCGGGTTTCCAAACGGATTGGCCTTGCCAAAGGAAAAAACGTATTGGAAGTGGAAAAAGAATTAATGAAGAACATTCCTGAAAATAAGTGGTCCCAGGCACACCATTGGCTCATATGGCATGGCAGAAAATGCTGTACTGCCAGGAGCCCGAACTGCATCAATTGTGCCCTCAGATCCTTATGTATTGAAGGTAGGAAAAGGCTCAAAGTGTTGTAATACAAAATACAGTCGAGCACAATTATTTCTTGTAATTTCCTTAAGAATGGTTTATGATAGTCACTAGGATAATCATTGAAAAGAATGAGGAGGAAAAAGAAAAGAAATGAAAAAAAGAGTAGTCAGTGTTTTTATTGTTGCAATTTTTGTTGCATCAATTTTCACATTTGCAGGATGTTCATCATCCGGCAGCAGTGATGACGTCATTAAGATCGGTTTTATTGGACCAACCACCGGGGATGCCGCTATTTATGGAAGTTCAGCAAAAGATGGTGCGATGTTGGCAGTTGAAGAAATTAATGCGGCAGGTGGTGTTAATGGTAAGCAAGTTGAACTTATTGCCTATGATTCCAAAGCGGATCAGACAGAAGCTATTAATGCCTATAATCGTTTAAGAGATCAGGATGGTGTTGTAGCTGTTATTGGCGGAACCCTGAGTGGTGAGACTTTAGCAATGAAAGACATTATGGTTCAGGACAATATGCCGGTATTAACCCCAACCGCAACAGCTGTTGATGTTACGGTGAATGCTCCGAATATTTTCAGAGTATGTTTTCTTGATAGCTATCAAGGCGCTGCGGCTGCAAATTTTTCGGCTGATACTTTAGGTGCAAAAACAGCTGCATTGTTAATAGGTGCAGGAAATCCTTATTCAGAAGGCGTCGCTGCAGCCTATCAAACTGCATTTACTGCAAAAGGCGGTACCATTGTAGGAAGTGAATCTTACGGTTTGCAAGATAACGATTTTAGTGCCCAGTTAACGAAAATTAAGGAAATGAATCCAGATGTTGTTTTTGTTCCTGATTATGTGCAAAAAGTGGGACCCATTCTCCAAAAAGCCAAAGACATGGGCATTACTGCAAAATTCATTGGTGCAGATGGTTGGGATGGTGTTCAGGTAGATTATGCTGATGCAGCCCAGGGTAATTACTTCACAAACCATTACGCTGCGGATTCACCCTCGGCAACGGTGCAAAACTTTATTACAGCCTATAATGCCAAATACAGCAAAGTTCCAAACTCTTTCTCAGCATTAGGTTATGATGCAGCTTATGTTATGACTGATGCCATTAAAGCAGCCGGATCTACAGAATCGGCTGCAATTATTACTGCCTTGGCAGCAACTGATTATCCAGGGGTTACCGGAAATCTTAAGTTTGATGAAAATGGAGACCCTAAGAACAAAGAAGTTACCATCATCAAAATTGATGGCGGCCAACTTAAATTTGAAACAACTGTTATCAATTAATAGAAATTTTAGTTTGAATTTCATATTGTATTAAAAAACAGGGGATATAGAAGAGAATGGTCTCTTCTATATCCATTTTATTATTATAGAAGGAGGAGACAATGTGAATTTATTTCTGCAGCAAGTGATCAATGGCCTCAACATAGGCAGCATTTATGCACTTATTGCGATTGGTTATACCATGGTTTATGGCATTATTAAACTCATTAACTTTGCTCATGGTGAAATTATGATGTTCGGTGCTTATTTTGCATTCATTGCAGCCACCAGTTTTCAAATGCCTGTTTGGGCAATTCTTTTGTTAGTGATGACGATTATGGCGGTTGCTGGTGTTGCCATTGAATTTGTTGCCTATCGGCCACTCCGAAATGCACCCAGGCTTTCAGCTCTTATTACTGCCATTGGTGTCAGTTTGTTTTTGCAAAATCTTGCTTTGATTATTTTCAAGCCGGAACCAAAGATAATGCCAAAACTATTCCCGGAAATGAACTTTAATATTGGTGGTATTGATATTAGTTCGACCACACTGATCACCATTGGAGTGTCTCTTGTATTTATGGTTTTATTGGATCTTTATATCAGAAAAACAAAACAGGGTCGTGCCATGCGTGCCGTATCAGAAGACAAGGATGCAGCGATTCTTATGGGGGTTAATGTTAATCGTACAGTCTCGTTAACCTTTGCTCTGGGTTCAGCCTTAGGTGCTCTGGGTGGTATCTTATATAGCGTGGCCTATATTCAGATATATCCAACCATGGGTGTCATGCCGGGGTTAAAAGCTTTTATTGCCGCTGTATTAGGTGGCATCGGTATTGTTCCGGGGGCTATGTTAGGTGGTTTTATTATCGGTATGGTGGAAACTCTGACAAAGGCATACCTTTCTACGACTTGGGCAGATGCCATTGTTTTTGCGATTCTGATTATTGTACTGCTTTTTAAACCAACCGGAATTCTCGGTAAAAATACCAGAGAGAAGGTGTAAGTAATGGATAAGAATAAACGCCGAACTTATATAATTAACGCCATTGCGATTACCGCACTTTATCTGGCCTTTTTTATTTTGATTCAAACAAAGACCATGAACAAATATCTTATTGGTATTGCTATTCTGACCTGTATTATGATCATCATGGCAATGAGCCTTAACATCGTAGCAGGGTTTTTAGGGGAAATGGCCCTTGGTCATGCTGGCTTTATGGCTATTGGTGCCTATTCCTCAGCCAGTTTTTCAATTGCCCTATTTAATACTGGCGTCGGTTTACCAGACCTGGTTGTACTCATATTGGCCATGATTGTTGGGGGAACGGTTGCCGGGATTTTTGGAATACTCATTGGTACGCCAACACTAAGGCTTCGTGGGGATTATCTGGGGATTGTGACCATTGGATTTTCCGAAATCATTCGTATTTTCTTTGTCAATTTCCAACCCACAGGAGGAGCGGCAGGATTAACGGGAATCACCAGACTGGTCAACTTTAATAATGCTTACTGGATTACAATCGTTATAGCAATATTGATTTTCACCTTTGGACGATCAAAACATGGCCGGGCCATTATTTCAATCAGAGAGGATGAGATTGCATCAGAATCCGCCGGAGTGCCAACAACCCGCTTTAAAGTATTGGCCTTTTCATTGGCAGCCTTTTTTGGTGGTATGGGTGGCGCTTTATATGCCCATTACCTGGCTTTTTTAGAACCAAGCAAATTTAATTTTATGTTTTCAATTGAAATGTTTGTCATCGTGGTTCTGGGCGGATTAGGCAGTCTCACCGGGTCTATTATTTCAGCGATTGTTTTAACCGTATTGCCGGAAATGCTCCGTGGTTTTGCTCAATATCGATTGCTGGTTTATTCACTGGTGCTTATTATCATGATGATTTTCCGACCTCAGGGAATCTTTGGTCGGACTGAATTCTCATTAACAGGAGCTATTGATTTATTAATCCTTCGAAAAAACACAAAAAATTCCGTGGACGGAGGTGAAGCATAATGTCTGTATTATCAGCAAAAAATATTACTATCCAATTTGGTGGACTGACAGCTGTGGATCAGTTTAATCTTAATTTAGAACGCCATGAACTGGTTGGCCTTATTGGGCCAAATGGGGCAGGTAAAACCACTATTTTTAATATGCTTACCGGGGTTTACGTTCCGACAAAAGGAGAAATCACCCTTAACGGAGAAAGTATCATTAAGAAGAGCACTCATGAAATCGTTAAGCTCGGTGCCAGTCGGACTTTTCAGAACATTCGCTTATTTAAAGATTTAACGGCCATTGAAAATGTAAAGATTGCCTATCATAATTTCATTGATTATAATCTTATCCAGGGGATGTTTAGAACGAAAAAGTTCTGGACCGAGGAAAAAAAGGCCCAGGATAAATGTATGAAGCTTCTGGATATTTTTAATATGGGCGGATATGCCAATACATTAGCAAAAAACTTACCCTATGGTCAGCAACGCCGATTAGAAATCGCGCGAGCTCTGGCATCTGAACCCAAGGTCTTAATGCTGGATGAACCGGCAGCAGGGATGAATCCCAACGAAACCGCGGAATTGATGGAGACGATCCATTTTATCAGAGAAAAATTTGATATCACTATTTTATTAATCGAGCATGATATGAAACTGGTTATGGGAATTTGCGAACGTATTGTCGTCGTGGATTATGGAAAAACCATTGCCGAAGGGACACCGGATAAGATTAAGAATAACCCAGAGGTTATTCGCGCTTATCTGGGCGATTAGGAGGCCATGAAATGCTTAATGTAACAGATTTAAATGTACATTATGGAAAAATACATGCCATAAAAGGGGTTAGCTTTGAAGTGAATGAAGGGGAAATCGTGACGTTGATCGGCGCAAACGGCGCTGGGAAAACAACGATTCTTCAAACAATTTCTGGTTTACTCAAACCATCAAAAGGCGTGATCACTTTTAATGGAGACAATGTCAATAAGATACCGGCACATCAGATCCCTGAAATGGGAATTGCCCATGTGCCTGAGGGAAGGCGGATTTTCGCTGAAATGACCGTTCACGAAAACCTCATGATGGGAGCCTATATTCGTAAAGATAAGGAAAAAATCGAAAAAGATCTGGAAAAGATTTTTCTTAACTTTCCGCGACTTAAGGAAAGAATTAAACAGATTGCCGGAACCCTCAGTGGTGGTGAACAGCAAATGCTGGCAATGGGACGGGCGTTGATGACCTGTCCAAAACTGATTCTTTTAGATGAACCATCGATGGGCCTGGCACCCCTTTTAGTGGATGAAATATTCAATATGATCCAAACGGTTAATAAAGCAGGAACAACGGTACTACTGGTTGAGCAGAATGCAAATAAGGCATTGCATATTGCCAACCGTGCCTATGTTTTAGAAACCGGATGTATTAAACTCTCTGGTAAGGCTAAAGACTTATTGGAAAATCCCGAGGTTCAAAAGGCCTATCTGGGTGGTTAAGACTATTCTAAAAACTGTCTTCTATGGAGGCAGTTTTTTAACGGATCCGGCTGTTTTTTTTGGCCATACCCCTGAAAAATTTCTTAAACACCTGTATTTTCGTTCTTGATAAGGAAATATTCCTATGATATACTATAAAAATTAAAAGATAATATAATTAAATGAAGGATACGGAGGATAACATGAGCACATCAGTAGAAAGTATTGAAAAAAATATTGCAACTTTAAAAATCGAAATTAATCCAGAGGAATTTTCAAAGGCTGTTAAAAAGTCCTATGATAAAAATAAGAAACGTTTTTCAGTTCCTGGTTTTAGAAAAGGCAAGGTGCCTAAAAAAATCATCGAAGCCCATTACGGACAGAATGTATTTTTAGAAGATGCCATTGATATTGCATTTCCGTCAGCCTATGAAGGCGCATTAAAGGAAACGGAAATCAAACCTGTGACACGTCCCGATCTTGAGAAAATTGAAAAAATGAGTGAAGAAGAGGGCGCAACCTTTATTGTCAAGGTTGGTTTAAAACCAGAAATTACATTAGGCGAATATAAAGGGGCTGACATCGAAACTTTGGAACCTGTTATTTCTGAAGAAGAAATGGCGGCTGAGCTTGGAAAAATGCAAGATCAGAACTCTCGTTTGATTACACTGGATGAAGGTGTTGTTAAAGACGGAGCCACCGTTACCATTGACTATGAAGGATTCCTTGATGGGGAACCATTCGCCGGAGGAAAAGATACGGATTACGATTTAATCATTGGCAGCGGAAGCTTTATTCCGGGTTTTGAAGAGGCCCTCATGGGAGCTGAACTTGGTGAAGAAACCACTGTGAAGTTAAGCTTCCCAGAGGATTACCATGCCGAAGAGCTTAAAGGAAAACCGGTTGAATTTAAGGTTTTGCTTAAGGGAATTAAAGAAAAAGAATTGCCTGCGCTAGATGATGAATTTGCTAAAGACACCAGTGAATTCGATACCCTGGATGAACTCAGAGCTGATGTTGAAAAACGATTAAAAGCAGTAAAATCAACCGATCTGAAAGCTGCAGCTGAAGCTGCAGCGGTTAAGTTTGCAGTGGATAACGCATTGGTTGATATTCCTTATATTATGGTTGAAGAAGAGGTTGATCGTAACCTTGAAAATATTGAAGAACAAATGAAACAACAGGGAATTTCCATGGAAGACTATTTTAAGTTCACTAATGCCAATCCCCATGATTTTAGGAATAACCTTAAGGCTGATGCTGAACGCAATATTAAAACCGAGTTGGTTCTTGCAAAAATCAGTGATCTGGAAGCCATTGAAGCAGCAGAAGAAGAAATTGACGAAGAAATAAAAGTTTATGCACAGGCCTATGGCCATGATGCTGAAGAATATAAAAAGAATCTGAACGATCGTATGCTGGAATACCTGAAATCAAATATCAAACGTCGTAAAACCGTGGATATGCTGATTGAAGTAGCTGTCGTAACAGTTTAATAAATAAAAATCGGAAAGCAGGAAAAAGCGTTCATGCTAATAAGTAAAACTAAACAACCAATTATAACAAATAATCTCGTTCCCATGGTCGTGGAACAAACGGGTCGTGGGGAACGCTCCTACGATTTATTCTCCCGGCTGTTAAAAGAACGGATCATCTTTTTAAACGGAGAAATCAACGAAAGCCTTTCGTCCATTATCGTTGGTCAACTCATTTTTTTAGAGGCTGAAAGTGCTGAAAAAGACATCCAAATTTATATTAATAGTCCAGGTGGGTCGGTTACAGCCGGGCTTGCTATTTTTGACACCATGAATTATATCCAATGTGATGTATCCACTCTTTGTGTTGGATTGGCGGCATCCATGGGAGCTTTTATTTTAGCAGCAGGTGCAAAAGGAAAGCGTTTTACACTTCCAAACAGTGAAATTATGATCCATCAACCTCTTGGTGGAGCCCAGGGACAAAGCACGGATGTTGAAATCTATGCTAAACGTCTCATAAAAACCCGGGAAAAATTAAATAGTATTCTCAGCGAACGAACAGGACAACCATTAGAAACCATTGCTAAAGATACCGACCGTGATAATTTCATGGATGCAGATGAAGCCAAGGCCTATGGATTGGTTGACAAGATCATTGTTTCAAGAATAGGAGACTGAAAAATGGCTATAAATGAAGAAGGCATTGAAAATGCACGTTGTTCCTTTTGTGGTAAAAATCAGTCCCAAGTCAGGCGAATGGTTGCCGGTCCCGGAGTTTATATCTGTAATGAATGTATTGAACTTTGTGAAGAAATTATGGAAGTTGACGTTTTTACAGAGGAAATAGATTTTGAGAACGTTCCCAAGCCCAGAGAAATAAAAACAAAATTAAGTGAATATGTTATTGCTCAGAACCATGCGAAACGGGCATTGGCAGTAGCCGTCTATAATCACTATAAACGCATTACTTCTTTGGAAGACAGTGATGAAGAGGTTGAGCTTCAAAAAAGTAATATTTTACTCATTGGCCCAACAGGTTCAGGTAAAACTCTTTTAGCTCAAACCCTGGCACGGGTACTCGATGTCCCATTTGCAATTGCAGATGCCACCTCATTAACAGAGGCAGGGTATGTTGGGGAAGATGTTGAAAATATATTATTAAAGCTTCTTCAAACAGCGGATTTTGATGTTGCAAGGGCTGAAAAAGGCATTATCTACATCGACGAAATTGATAAGATAGCCCGCAAAGGGGATAATCCTTCGATTACCCGTGATGTCAGTGGGGAAGGCGTTCAACAGGCACTTCTTAAAATATTAGAAGGAACCGTTGCCAATGTACCTCCTCAAGGTGGGCGAAAGCATCCGCATCAGGATTTCATTCAAATAAACACCAATAACATTCTTTTTATTTGTGGTGGTGCCTTTGATGGAATGGACAAAGTCATTGAACAACGTACTGAAAAAAGCTCAATGGGCTTTGGTGCTGATATCCGTCATTCCAAAGAAAAAGTGAAGGATGAAGAAGTTTATAACGTTCAGCCCCAGGATCTTTTAAAATATGGTCTAATTCCAGAATTTATTGGAAGAATTCCAGTGATTGCATCCCTTCAGTATTTAGATGAGGAAGCCTTGATTCAAATTTTAACCGAACCACGTAATGCTTTAGTGAAGCAATACGTTAAAATGTTTAAAATTGAAGGGGTTGAGCTTGAATTTCAAAAAGAGGCTTTAGTTGCTATTGCAAAAAAAGCTTTGGAAACTAAAACAGGTGCTCGAGGACTCCGTGGGATTATTGAAAATATTATGCTTGATATTATGTTTGAGGTACCTTCCAATGATAATATTGAAAAGGTGATTATTACCAGGGATGTTGTTGAAAAACAAGTTGAACCAATCATGATCTTAGGGCAAAAATGTGATTGTGAAGAAGCGAGTGATAAAGTAGGATCCTAAAAAGCCCTTGGGCTTCTCCAGACCGTTTAAAAAGCCCAATTACTTATTGGTACAAAGGTACCTTGTATTTGACGTTTTTTTGCGGTCTGTTGTTTTTTGAAACGAATAAAGCCAAATAACGAATGAGGTAAGGAGTTGATAAATTTGAGTATTCAAAATGAAAAAACTGTTAATGATAACACCGATCAAATTGGCATTATTGAACCCGAATTATTTGTTCAGGAAAAAGAAACCATGCCCCTTATTCCTTTAAGAGGAATGAGTGTATTCCCGGGAATGGTCGTGCATTTTGATGTGGGCAGAAAAAAATCCATTAAAGCGTTGGAAGTCGCCATGGAAAAAGATCAAATGGCTTTTTTAGTCACTCAAAAAGAAGTAATTAAAGAAGAAATTACCCCTGAAGATTTTCATACCGTCGGTTGTAAGGTTAAGGTAAAACAGCTTTTGAAAATGCCGGATAACCTGGTCCGGGTTTTAGTTGAAGTTCATGAGCGTCGTGAGATTGTTGAGTTTGAGAGCTTGGAGCCCTATTTTTTAGTGACAACAAAACCCGTACGTTCGGTGTATTACGACACAAAAGAAAACCGCACCCTTGTTCGTATGATCAGAGAGTCTTTTGCTAATTATATGAGTGTGACAAGAAAAGTTGCAACCGATTTAATTTTAGCCATGGATTCACTGGATGATCCGGATCAGCTCATTGATATTATCGGAGCAAATCTATTTCTTGACCTTGAAGATAGCCAACGATTAATCCAGGAAACAGATGTTAACCGTCGTTTAGCCATTACCTATGAAATATTGGTTGAAGAAGTTGAAATGATTAAAATAGAACATAACATTGATGAGAAAGTTCGTGGTGAGATGTACAAACACCAACGAGAATACTATCTCCGTGAACAGATTAAAGTTATCCAGGATGAACTGGGCGAAGGTGATATCCAAAACGAAATTGATGTATATAAAGATCGTCTCGATGCACTTGATGTTGAAGATGAGGTTCGGGATAAAGTTTTAGGCGAGCTAAGCCGCTTAAATAAGGTGCCCCAGGGCTCTTCGGAAGCCGGACTCATTCAAACTTATATTGAATGGATTTTAGACCTGCCATGGAATACCTTAACTGAAGAAACTATTGATGTTTCAATGGCGAGAACGATACTGGACGAGGATCACTTTGCTCTTGAGAAAGTTAAAGAACGTATTTTAGAATATATTTCAGTGCTTCAACTTTCAAATGGTATGAAGTCACCAATTATTTGTTTAGTGGGACCTCCAGGAGTGGGTAAAACCTCCATAGCAAAATCCATTGCCAGGGCACTTAATCGAAAGTATGTACGAATGTCTTTAGGGGGAATGCGTGACGAAGCTGAGATTCGTGGCCACCGCCGAACCTATATTGGTGCCATACCGGGAAGAATCATTTATAA
>NZ_DATCHP010000041.1:0-9220 GCF_036508315.1 Acetobacterium sp.
CCTATGGCAAGAATTGCCGGAGTCGATTTGCCCCGAGATAAGCGGGTAGAAATTGGATTAAC
Source organism: Acetobacterium sp. (assembly GCF_036508315.1). Classification (GTDB taxonomy): domain Bacteria; phylum Bacillota; class Clostridia; order Eubacteriales; family Eubacteriaceae; genus Acetobacterium. The sequence goes on from NZ_DATCHP010000041.1 coordinate 63, forward strand.
TTATATTTATGGTATTGGACATTCAAGATCATTACAGATCTTAAAAGCGTTGAATATTAACCCAGATACCAGAACAAAGGATCTGACCGAAACTGAAATCAATGATCTAAGAAATATTCTTGATGAAAAATACACTGTTGAAGGTGATCTTCGCAGAGAAGTAAACCTGAACATTAAGCGACTTATTGAAATTGGATCTTATCGAGGTTTACGTCATCGTCGAGGTCTTCCTGTAAGAGGGCAAAAGACAAAAACGAATGCTAGAACTCGTAAGGGTCCTAAACGAACCGTTGGAAGAAAGAAATAGGAGGGCTTAAAAAATGGCAGTAAAGAAAGCAAGAAGAAAAGTTAAGAGAGTTAAAAAGAACATAGAACGTGGTCAAGCCCATATTCAATCTTCTTTCAATAACACCATTGTTACCATTACTGATATGGCTGGTAATGCTATAACCTGGGCTAGCTCAGGCGGTTTAGGATTTAAAGGTTCTCGAAAAAGCACTCCTTTTGCGTCACAGATGGCAGCAGAAGAAGCAGCTAAATCGGCCATGGAACACGGTATGAAAAGCGTTGAAGTTTTAGTTAGAGGTCCTGGTTCCGGTCGTGAGGCAGCGATTCGTGCTATACAGGCAGCTGGATTGGAAATTACCTTAATACGTGATGTAACACCAATTCCACATAATGGCTGTCGACCACCTAAGCGACGACGAGTATAATGGGAGGGCGAATATAATGTCAAGAAATATAGAAGCTTCATGTAGACAATGTCGGCGGGAAGGTACAAAATTGTACCTAAAAGGCGAACGTTGTTACTCAACCAATAAATGTGCGTTCGAAAGACGTCCAACACCACCAGGTCAACATGGAAAAAGAAGAACAAAAGTGTCTGAATATGGCCTGCAATTACGTGAAAAGCAAAAAGCAAAACGTATTTATGGGATTTTAGAAAAACAATTCAGAAGCTATTTTGAAATTGCTGAAAAACAAAAAGGAATTACCGGACATAACTTACTAATCCATTTGGAATCACGTTTAGATAATGTGGTTTACAGATTGGGCATGGCAACTTCCCGTAAAGAAGCGCGTCAATTAGTAGATCATGAACATTTCCTGATTAACGGCAAGAAACTGAATATTCCATCATACATTACCAAAGAAGGTGATGTGATTGAAGTTCGACCAAAAAGTAAGAAATCTCAAAAATTCAAAGATATCCTGGAAGTAACAGAAAGCAGAACGATCGCACCATGGTTATCAAATGATTTGGAAATACTATCAGGAAAAATTATTGGCAGACCAGCAGTTGAAGACTTAGACATTGAAATTGCTGAACATCTTATTGTTGAATTGTATTCTAAATAGATACATGTTCGGGAACCAATTAACCCTCATGTTAATGGATGGATTTAAAATAAGTAGGAGGGTCTTGAATAAATGATCGAATTTGAAAAACCAATCATTGAAATTATCAATAAAACAGATGATGAAACCTATGGCCGATTTGTAATTGAACCTTTGGAACGAGGTTATGGAACAACGCTTGGCAATAGTCTAAGAAGAATTATGTTGTCATCCCTTCCAGGGGTCGCTGTGACATCTGTTAAAATCGAAGGCGTGTTACATGAATTTTCCACCATTCCCGGAGTGAAAGAGGATGTCATCGAAATCCTTTTGAATCTTAAAGGTCTGGCAGCTGCAATTTATGTAGATGAACCAAAAATCATCTATATTGAGGCATCAGAAGAAGGCGTCATCACAGCAGGTGATATCCTCGCAGATTCTGATGTGGATATTCTAAATCCTGAAATGCACATTGCAACCTTATCTAAGGGCTCAACGCTTAATATGGAAATGCGTATTGAACAGGGACGAGGCTATGTCGCAGCAGATAAAAATAAATACCCGGGAATGCCCATTGGGACTATTCCTATGGATTCGATTTTTTCCCCTATTAAAAAAGTTATTTTCCTTGTGGAAAATACCCGTGTGGGACAAATCACTGATTTTGATAAACTGACACTGGATATCTGGACTGATGGTACCACGACTCCCGAGGAGGCATTATCCCTTGCGGCTAAGGTTTTAAGTGAACATCTTAACCTGTTCATCAATTTGACTGAACATGCCACCACGGTGGAAATCATGGTTGAAAAAGAAGAAAGTGAAAAAGAACGCATTCGCGAAATGTCGATTGAAGAATTAGAACTTTCTGTAAGGTCCAGTAATTGTTTGAGACGTGCCAATATTGACACCGTCGAAAAATTAACACTAAAAAGCGAAGAGGATATGATAAAAGTTCGTAACCTCGGACGTAAATCACTCAATGAAATCAAGCACAAACTAGCAGAAATTGGATTGTCCTTGAGTCAAGAAGAAGAAAAGGCAAAGGAGTAATAATACTATGGCGGGATATCGAAAACTAGGCCGTCCCTCTGATCAACGTAGAGCATTATTGCGTAATCTTACAACCGCTCTTTTAGAACACGGTAAGATTCAAACAACCGTAACTAGAGCAAAGGAAGTAAAAAGATTAGCTGATAAGATGGTCACACTTGGTAAAAGAGGCGACTTACATGCCAGACGACAGGCAATTGCATATATTACACAAGAAGTTGTAGTAAAAAAATTGTTTGACGAAATAGCACCTAAATATAATGAACGACCCGGCGGTTACACTCGAATTTATCGTGTTGGACCACGTCGCGGCGATGGCGCAGAAATGGCCATAATTGAATTAGTATAACTTATACTGGAGAAGGGGATTAAGGTGTTTTAATACGCCTGATCCCTTTCTTGTATTTAAAAATACCAGTGATAAACACCAAAGCAGGTGAAATGAAAGTGACAATGGAAACAAAAAAAAGAATGATTGAAGTACAAAACGTTAGTTTTGTTTATCCACACAACAATGAAGAAGAAAATGTCATCGCCCTTGATGGGATCGATTTTCATATAAATAAAGGTGAGTTTGTAGGGATTATCGGCCATAATGGTTCAGGTAAATCCACTCTTGCTAAACTATTTAACGCCATTATCTTTCCAACCCAGGGGAATGTTTTAGTCAATGGTTTTAATACCAAAGACCAGGAACATCTCTGGGATATCCGCCAAACTGCGGGAATGGTTTTTCAAAACCCTGATAATCAGTTGGTGGCAACCATTGTAGAAGAAGATGTGGCATTTGGACCGGAAAATCTTGGTGTTCCCCCACAAGAAATCAGAGAACGGGTGAATCGAGCCCTGGCTACTGTAGAAATGAAAGCTTATGCTCATCAAAAACCCCACCAATTATCAGGCGGTCAGAAGCAACGGATTGCCATTGCCGGAATTCTGGCAATGGAACCTGAATGCATTATCTTTGATGAACCGACGGCTATGCTGGATCCATCCGGTCGTCGGGAGGTCATGGGAACCATTAAAAAACTAAATCAAGATAAACATATGACGGTGATTCACATAACACACTTTATGAATGAAATCATTGATGCAGATCGCATTATTGTGCTGGATAAAGGAAAAATAGTTATGGAAGGGACTCCAGAGGTAATCTTTAAGAATGTACAGGGTCTTAAAAAGATTGGATTGGACGTACCCCAAATGACAGAACTCGCCTATGAGCTAAAAAACGAAGGTTTGGATATTTCCGATAATATTCTTAGCATAGAAGAAATGGTGGCAGCACTATGTCAGTAGAAATTAAAAATTTGACACATATATATTCCCAGGGTTCACCCTTTGAATTCCAGGCGCTTGAAAATATTAACATCACCATTGAAGATGGAAGTTTCGTCGGAATTATCGGACATACCGGCTCGGGTAAGTCAACTTTAATCCAACATCTCAATGGATTATTGATTCCAACATCAGGAACAGTAATTGTTGATGGAACGGATATTTTTGCCCAAAAAAAATCTAAACTCATTCAATTACGTCATCGCATTGGTCTTGTTTTTCAATACCCGGAGCATCAGCTTTTTGAAGAAACAGTTCACAAAGATGTTGCCTTTGGACCCAAAAATCAAGGATTATCAGAAAAAGAAGTCGATGAGCGCGTCCGTAATTCCATAAAAATGGTCGGTTTGAATTATGATGAGGTAAAAGATAAATCCCCCTTTGAGCTTTCAGGCGGACAAATGCGGCGAGTGGCCATTGCCGGTGTTATAGCCATGGAACCATCAGTGCTGATTCTTGACGAACCAACTGCAGGGCTTGATCCCAGAGGCCGTGACGAGATTCTTGAGCAGATCAAAACCATGCATCGTGAGAAAAAAAATACAGTGATCCTGGTATCCCATAGTATGGAGGATATCGGGAAACTGGTAGAAAAAATTCTGGTAATGAACGAGGGAAAAATAGTATACTATGATACGCCGAATCGTGTCTTTACTGAGATTGATACGCTGGAAAAAATCGGATTGGCTGTGCCAGAGGTGACATATCTCATGCGACGCTTAAAGAAGAAATATCCAGAAATTCGAGAAGATATTTTCACAGTGGAAGCTGCTAAAAAAGAAATTCTCAGGGTTATAAGAGGATAAATTAATGTTAAAAGATGTAACAATTGGACAATTTTATCCAACCGGGTCCATTATCCATAAACTGGATCCGCGAACAAAAATACTATTCACAACAGCCTTTGTTGTTGTATTATTTTTTATAAATAATCTATGGGGATATCTGGCTGCCGCTCTTTTATTAGCAGTCGTCATTCTCATATCTAAAATTCCGGTAGGCTATATTCTCAGAGGGATTAAAGGTTTAGTACTGATCATATTATTAACGGTGATCTTAAATTTATTTATGACACCAGGGACGATTATTGCATCCTTTGGACCTTTTAATATTACCCTGGAAGGCACAAAAATAGCAACTTTCATGGCGCTTAGATTGATATTTCTTGTTATTGGAACCAGTGTGATGACATTAACCACTTCGCCCATTGATTTAACCGATGGCATGGAATGGTGCATGAAGTTCATTCCTTTTGTGAGACGTTATGCCCATGAGTTAGCGATGATGATGTCAATTGCACTTCGTTTTATTCCAACATTAATGGAAGAAACCGATCGAATTATGAAGGCGCAAAAAGCCAGAGGAGCAAATTTTGAAACCGGAAATATTATTTCACGGGCGAAAAATCTGATCCCGATTTTGGTGCCATTATTTATTTCAGCTTTTCGTCGAGCAGATGAACTTGCTACCGCAATGGAAGCGCGCTGCTACCGTGGCGGGGAAAATAGAACGCGGATGAAACAACTCATATTTGCACGTCGTGATGTGGCTGCTTTTGTGATAATGATTGTTATGATGGGCGGATTTATAGCCACAACCATAATCAATATTCCACTTCTGTTTCCAGTTTAGAGAAAAAGATGAATAATTTGAAAATAATAAAAAATATACAGCTGATTATCAGCTATCGGGGAACTCATTATTGCGGTTGGCAAATTCAGCCCAATGGAATCACGATTCAGGAAGTTATTAGCGGAGCCATTTATCAATTAACCGGCGAAAAAGTGAACCTTATCGGCTCTGGTCGAACGGATGCCAGGGTTCACGCCTTAGGTCAGTGTGCTAATTTTTTTACATCTGCGACGATCCCGCCGGAACAGTTTTTCAAAGCAATCAATACTAAGTTACCAGATGATATTCGCATTCTGTCAAGCAAAGAATGCGATATGAATTTTCACAGTCGTTACAATGCAAAGGGAAAGTGTTATCTTTATAAAATCTATGAGGCCGTTGTTGGAAGTCCTTTTCAATCGGATCTGGCTTTTCAGGTCAACCAATCCCTAGATTGGAAAGCCATGGAAGAAGCGGCCGGGTTATTTATCGGAGAACATGATTTTAAAGCCTTTATGGCCAGTGGAAGCTCAGTAAAAACAACGGTAAGAAGAATTGATAGTATTTCCTTTAATAAGAAAGATGACCTTTCGGAAATAACCTTTATCGGGAATGGCTTTCTCTATAACATGGTTCGGATTATGGCGGGCACACTTTTTGAGGTGGGATCTCATCGATTAGACCCTCGTTCAATTTCCGGGATCATCCTGGGAATGGACCGCTGCAAGGCTGGGATTACAGCTCCGGCCCAGGGGTTATATTTAAAGGAAGTATTTTATTAGAAAAAATTATTGGAAAACATGACAAAAAACTTGACACACACGGCAAGATGCTATAGAATTAACTGTGGACGTTAATGTATCACTAGCCCCGATACAGACGAAAACGATTTTCGATGAATCCCACTTTGTCGAAAAACCAAAATGAAATTATTAAGAATATTATTGAACTGAGGAGGACTTTTGAGATGAATGCGAACGCCACAATTATGGCCAAGTCTCATGAAATAGACCGTAAATGGTATGTTATTGATGCAGAAGGTAAGGTTTTAGGACGATTAGCGACGGAAGTTGCTAATATTTTACGAGGGAAAAACAAACCAATGTTTTCCCCACACATGGATACTGGAGATTTCGTCATTGTTATTAATGCCGATAAGATTGTTTTAACAGGAAACAAATTGGATCAGAAATTATACAAAACATATTCTGGATATTGCGGTGGATTAAAGGAAATGACCTACAGAAAATTCTTAGCTGAAAAACCAGAGCTTTTGATTTTTAAAGCAGTAAAGGGTATGATCCCACATAACAAGCTGGGTGACAAGGTTGCTACAAAACTTAAAGTTTATGCCGGTACCGAACATCCACACGCTGCTCAATTACCAGAAGTATACGAATTTTAATGCTGAGAAGGAGAAAATAGAGAATGGCTATTATACAATATTTAGGAACTGGAAGAAGAAAAACCTCGGTTGCCCGAGTTCGTTTATTACCAGGAACTGGTAAATTTACCATTAACGGTCGCGATATAGATGAATTTTTCGGAATGGAAACACTGAAGGTTATTGCCAGACAACCATTAAAATTAACAGACACATTGGATACATTCGATGTGATTGTCAATGTTCATGGCGGCGGATTTACAGGACAGGCCGGAGCGATCCGACATGGGATTTCCCGTGCATTGCTTGAAGTGGATGTTAACCTGAGACCAGCACTGAAACGTGCCGGATACTTAACCCGTGACTCCAGAATGGTTGAAAGAAAAAAATACGGTCTTAAAAAAGCCCGTCGTGCTCCACAGTTTTCAAAACGTTAATATCAGACTTTTTTCAAAGTCCTGCGACATTCAATGTTGCAGGACTTTTCAGTGTTACGCTATAATAAATTAAGAAAGCAGGAATTTATGAATAACAAACAACCCATTATCAACATTGCTGTCATCGCCCACGTCGATGCCGGAAAATCTACTTTGGTAGATGCCCTTTTAGCACAAAGCAATGTTTTTAGAGAAAATCAGGAGGTCGTGGACTGCGTTATGGACAGCAATGATCTGGAACGTGAACGTGGAATTACCATTTACTCAAAAAACTGTTCTATCATGTACAAGGATATTAAAATAAATATCGTGGATACTCCAGGACATGCGGATTTTTCATCTGAAGTTGAACGAATCCTAAAAACAGTCGATACAGTTGTTCTTTTAGTGGACTCCAGTGAAGGACCCATGCCTCAAACTCGTTTTGTACTCAATAAATCACTGGAAAAGGGATTAAACCCGATTCTTTTTGTTAACAAGATTGACAAAAAAGATCAACGAGCTGAAGAAGTTGTTGATATGGTTTTCGACCTTTTTGTCGAGCTTAAAGCCACTGATGAACAATTGGATTTTCCGGTTCTTTATGGCGTTGCTAAAGAAGGGACTGCCATCAGAGATATGGCTGATGAACAGAAGGACTTACAGCCTCTTTTTGAAACCATTGTTGAGCATGTCGGTTTACAGGATGATTTAAGCCTGGAACCTTTGCAAATGCAGGTTTCAACCCTTGCCTATGATGATTATATTGGACGTCTGGGAATTGGTAAAATATATTCAGGTACGATTCATGCCGGTGAACAAATTGAAGTAGCTAAACAGGATGGCACCTTTAAGAAAGAAAAGATAAACCAGGTCTTTGTTTATCGTGGTTTAGCCCGTGTGGAAGTTAAAGAAGCCAAAGCAGGGGATATTGTTGTTGTTGCGGGAATCCCTGACATTTCTATTGGTGAAACCATTGGCGAAATCAATCAGGTTCAACCCATGGAACTGATCGAGATTGAACAGCCAACACTTTCAATGAACTTTCTTGTCAACAAATCACCATTTGCCGGTGAGTCTGGAAAATTTGTGACGACTCGACATATTCGGGCACGTCTGGCGAAAGAGCTGGAAGTGAACGTTGGATTATTGGTTGAGGATCTTGAAGATACCACCGATGGCTTTAAGGTTTCAGGACGTGGAGAACTTCACCTGTCAATTCTTTTAGAAAACATGCGACGAGAAGGTTATGAAGTTGCGGTTTCGAAACCTGAAGTTATTATGCACCGGGACGAAAAAGGCAAACTTCTCGAACCGATTGAAAGCGTCATTATTACTGTACCTGAAAAATATGCAGGCACTGTTATTTCAAAGTTAAATGGCAGAAAAGGTCGTATGGAGGGCATGTACAGTGATGAAGGCTGGTCCCGGTTAGAATTTTTAGTTCCAACCCGTGGTTTACTGGGTTACCAAAGTGAATTCATTAATGATACCCATGGTGAAGGGACGTTAGTTCGTCGTTTCGCAGCATTCGAAGATCACAAGGGTGATATTCCACAGCGTCAGAATGGCGTGCTTATTTCCCAATTTAACGGAGAAACCATGGCGTATTCACTGTTTAATTTAAGTGATCGTGGTGAAATGATGGTTGGAGCAGGAACTAGAGTCTACGAAGGTATGGTTATTGGAATAAATAACCGAGCTGATGATATGACCGTCAATCCTACTAAAAACAAGAAAATGACCAATGTTCGTTCTTCCGGTACAGATGAGGCTTTAAAATTAGTTGAGCCAAAAGTATTGACCTTGGAACAAGCTTTAGAATTTATTAACGATGATGAATTGGTGGAATTAACACCAACCGATATTCGCATACGAAAGAAACTGTTATCAGAGTTGGATCGTAAAAGATACGGTCGATAAATGATGATAAAAAAGACGCCGTAAGGTGTTTTTTTTATTATTGAGATATTTTCCATGATTGTGTTTGGTGTTCTAAGAAGATACTTTGATTTTTA
>NZ_DATCHP010000042.1:0-20992 GCF_036508315.1 Acetobacterium sp.
TCTTCCAGGGTTTGAGGGGATTCTGAATAAGCCTGATCTAATGCTGTTAACAAGGTCATTTTAATAACCTATGGATTCCCCAATGAGGATTATTTTAATGCGTCCGGGAGAACCGCTATGACGGGTAATCACAGTATTGGAACACATGCATCCTTCGATGTGGCAATCTCCGCAATGACCAGTATCATAGCATGGTGTTTTCAGGTTTTGACGAATGGCATTAACCGGGGCGGCAGTATTCTGTGCCCGAAAGATCCCGGCATCAATATCTTCAACAATTTTATTGATCCCGACAATGACAATAACCTGTTCAGGTCCATAGCATAAAAGTGCCACGCGGTTGCTTTTGCCATCAACGTTTACAAGTTCACCTGCCATAGTAAGGGCATTGGTACCCATCAGAAAGGTATGACTAAGAATTCCCTGAGCAACAATTTCCCGGTGTTCCTGGGGTGTTTTGGCAAGACTGCGATCAAGATAAATGTAGTTGCCATTTTTCACTGCATCCAATAATCCAATTTCTTTAATGGACTCGGAACCGCCATGGCAAACACTGGCACCTTCGGGAATAAACGATAAAGCCAGCTTAAGGGCATCGGATCGTGATTTACAAAAATACCCTTCGAAATTTCGTTGCTTCAATTTTTTAATCAGGGTGGTGCTGAGATGTTGATAATTTTCTTCTTTAAAACCCAAAATATTACCTCCAAAGGAATGAATAGTATTATTATAATATAAAGATCTTAAAAAAACAAAATATTTTATAATTTTAGGGTATAATAAGAAAAAATCAGATCTAAAATAAAGGAGGAAAAAAATGCATAAGTATAAGGGAATTATTTTTGATTTAGACGGTACCCTCATTAATTCACTGGAAGACCTCATCGATTCCTGTAATGTCATTATGAAATATTATCGGTTCCCAACCCATTCCTACGAAGCCGGTAAAAAGCTCATTGGAACAGGAATCAGAAATTTAACAAGGGATGCGGTCCCCGAAAAATATCGTGACGATGAAACATTTATTGATAAGCTGACCGAAATGATGAGGGCTGAATATATGACCTGCTATACAAAGAAAACAAAACCTTATCCGGGGATCATCGATCTTCTTGATTATTTGAAAGCGAATGATATTCCGGTTGGGATTTCTACCAATAAGCCGACGGCTGCAGCAAAATCAATTGTAAAGATTTTGTTTAAGGATTATGATTTTGTGGATGTGATTGGATATACCACGGAAAAATTGCGAAAGCCCAACCCGGAGACTGCCCTGGCATTGGCAGAGCGAATGGGTGTTAGGCATGAGGAATGTCTTTATGTCGGAGACTCACCCATAGACTATGAAACTGCCATAAATGCTGGAATGCTTCCGGTGTTATGCACCTGGGGATTTACACCGGCAGAGGTTATTACAAAGCTTGAAAGATCGGTTTGGGTACATAACCCGATGCGAATCGTTGATGCACTATTTTATGGTCGAGAAATGTATTCAATTTTCAATGAAAAGCCTGACCCCAAGCAGCATTAGAAATTAGCATAAAATAATGAAGTTCAGTGTTATGTTGGATGAGATCCAGCGGGTTTAAAGCATTGAAAAAAATGTAAACGTTGAACAACCTGCAAAGGAAAAAAAAATTACATATTGACTTTAATTCACTATGTTGTTATAATAAAAAATTTTACTTTTCACAGAATTTGTGGTATACTGTTTAAGAGAAAACCACAGAGAGGTGAAGTTCATGGCAAAAGCAACAATTATGGACATTAGACGCGAGGTGGAAAACTATCTTGGAAGACGAGTTAAACTTGAAGCGCATAAAAGCAAGAAAAAACTTTACCAAAAAGAAGGGGTCATCGAAGAAACCTACCCCAGTATTTTTACGGTAAGAGTGCAAGAGGATAAAAGAAAAGAACAGAAGCTTTCCTTTAGCTATTCTGATCTTTTAACCCAGAGCGTAAAAATAGTGCTTCTGGATGACGGCGAAACTGACAAAAAAGTGTTAGTTTCGTAATGACAAAATAAACAAATTCCACATTGAAGGGGAAGAGCGGAAGTTCTTCTTTTTTTATTGCCCAAATTTCTGGGGTTTTCAATAAACCAGTGGTATAATAACCAAAATGTTCTGAGAAACGGAGAAAATAATGGCAGAAAAAAGCTTGAAAATAGAATCTGAGATAGGGAAGCTTAAAAAGGTTCTGATACATCGTCCCGGGAAAGAGCTGGAGCGTATCGTTCCAGATTCACTAAAAGAACTATTGTTTGAAGACATTCCCTGGCTTAAACGCATGCAGGAAGAGCATGATGCTTTTGCAAAAATATTAGTCCAACATGGGGCCGAGGTTTTTTATGTTGAAAATCTGTTAAAGGATATTTTAAAAGATACGACCGTACGTGAAAATCTGGTTCATGAAGTGATTGATCAGAATCCGTCATCAGGCAATTACATCGATGGATTTTTGAATGAATACCTTTTATCATTGGACAGTAATGCATTGGGAGAAGCCCTTATTGCCGGGGTCCTGCAAAAAGAATTGGGGCATATGGAACGCCATTTAGTGCTAACCGATTATTTGAAGGGTCCGGAACCCTATGCTTTCTATTTAAATCCGCTGCCGAATCTCTATTTTATGCGAGATCCGGCAATCACCATCCATGATGGCATGTGCATTTCTGCCATGGCTACCCGAATACGAAAACGGGAAAGCCAATATATGTCTGCCATATATGAGCATCATCCACTGTTTGCATCCTGTGAAAATAAAACCTTTTACCGGGATACTAACTTTTTTTCAGTTGAGGGCGGGGATATTCTTATTCTCAGTCCGACGGTAGTCGCATTAGGTTGCAGTGAGCGAACCGAGGTTCAAGGGGTTGAAGAGCTGGCGAAAAACCTTTTTAAAGCAGATATTGGGATAAAGAAAGTATTGGCAGTAAAAATCCCCAGCAACCGTGCTTTCATGCACCTGGATACAGTGTTTACCATGGTGGATTATGATAAGTTTATTGTCTATCCAAGGATTCTTAAAGAAGTAGAAACGATTATCATGACTCCGGGAAAAGAAAACATTCTTCATTATGAACGAATCGATAGTCTACAGGAAGCACTAAAATCAGTTCTGGGGTTGCCTGCCATTAATCTTATTGAAAGCGGCGGCGGAAATCCAGTTGCAGCTGCCCGTGAGCAATGGAACGACAGCACCAACACGTTAGCCATTGCACCCGGGGTTATAGTGGCTTATACAAGAAATGAACATTCAAACCAAGTCCTCAGCGAAAATGGCATTGAAGTCATCGGTATAGAAGCCTCAGAGTTGGTTCGGGGACGAGGCGGCCCACGGTGTATGACCATGCCTTTATACCGAGGCTGCTTCTAGGTCATTGTAAAAGTGAAAAGTTTCACTTGTGAAATACACTGAATATCAGTTAAAATATAATAAGAGCAAAGAAAAATGGAGGAATGGTTATGAATTTAAAGGGACGTCATTTACTGACACTAAAGGATTTTACTCCGGAGGAGATACATTATTTAGTTGATTACGCTGCGGAATTAAAGGCAAAGAAAAAATCAGGTGAGGTTGGAACACTTCTCAAAGGAAAAAATATTGTGCTGATTTTTGAAAAAGCATCAACGAGAACCCGTTGTGCCTTTGAAGTCGCCGCCTATGATGAAGGGGCAAAAGTCACCTTTTTAACCAATAGCCAAATGGGAAAAAAAGAATCTATTGAAGATACGGCTAATGTGCTGGGACGTTTTTATGATGGGATTGAATTTCGCGGTTTCAAACAGGAAACCGTTGAGCTTTTAGCAAAATATTCTGGCGTTCCGGTTTGGAACGGACTCACTGATCTTTATCACCCGACCCAGGTATTGGCAGACATGCTTACCATTCAGGAAAATTTTGGGACGTTAAAAGGACGTCGACTGGTTTATATCGGCGATGCCAGAAATAATATGGGGAACTCCCTGATGATTGGCTGTTCCAAGCTGGGCATGCACTTTGTGGCGGTAGCCCCGGAAATTCTTTTCCCTGAAGAAGGCCTGGTCGAAGAGATGAAAGCCCTTTGCGAAAGCACCGGAGGATCCATTACCCTGACAGATGATATCAAAGCAGGCGTGAAAGATGCCGATGCGATTTACACCGATGTGTGGGTTTCCATGGGTGAAGAAGATCAGATGGCAGAGCGTATTAAGCTATTATTACCCTACCAGGTTAATATGGATATGATTGACGCGACTGGGAATGATAAGGTGATTTTCCTTCATTGTCTGCCGGCCTTTCACGATTTAGAAACCGCCGTGGCCAAGGAGGTCAGAGAAAAATTTGGAATCAGCGAAATGGAAGTGACGGATGAAGTCTTCAGAAGCAGGCATTCCGTTGTTTTTGATGAGGCGGAGAATCGCATGCATACCATTAAGGCAGTTATGTGCGCCTCCCTGGTTGGCTAAAATGCCCGATTGGATAGTACGATTAATAGGTAAATTGCGAAACTGATCGTAAAGCTCACGGCACTTTCGCAATTGCCTAATATTAAGATTAAAGCCGGGAGATTAATAATCATGGAAATCAAAGATATTAAAAGATTACAAAATGGGTCAGATGTCCGGGGAATCGTTCTGGAAGGGATCCCTGGGGAAGCTGTTAATTTCACCCCGGATATGGCCATGAAAATAGCCTTTTCTTTTGCCGTTTGGCTGGAAAAAAAGCTTGCGAAAGGGCCCATGACTTTTGCTGTTGGCCGAGACAGCCGTCTTTCCGGGCCACACCTTGCCCAGGCTGTGGCACGGGGATTAGTCAGCAACGGACACACAGTCTATCAGTGCGGGATTGCTACGACACCGGCAATGTTTATGACGACGCTTGATCCGGTGATGAAAGCAGATGGTGCCATCATGGTAACCGCCAGCCATTTGCCCTATAATCGAAACGGCCTTAAGTTTTTCACCAGCGATGGCGGTTTGGATAAAGAAGACATTACCGCAATTTTAGAATTAGCCGAAACGGTCGGAACCAACTTTACCCCAGGAGGGCAGGCCATTGACTATGATTTTTTGCCATCATATTCAACCGGAATTGTAGATTTTGTCCGAAAAAAAACAGGGGGAGAAAAACCTTTGAACGGAACCCATGTTGTTGTTGATGCCGGTAATGGCGCGGGAGGATTCTTTGTGGATCAGGTTTTAAAACCATTAGGAGCCAATACAGCAGGCAGTCTATATTTAGATCCGGATGGGACTTTTCCAAATCACATTCCAAATCCTGAAGAACCGGAAGCCATTCATCACATTACGAAAGCTGTTTTAGACAATAAAGCCGACCTGGGAATTATCTTTGATACGGATGTGGATCGTGCAGCGATTATTGATGAAAAAGGGAATGCCATTAATCGCAATGGCTTTATTGCTTTTATTTCAAGCATGCTGTTATCAGATTATCCGGGATCGACCATTGTTACTGATTCTGTTACCTCAACCGGATTAACTGATTATATTACCAGTCTGGGCGGAAAACACCACCGCTTTAAACGGGGCTATAAAAATGTTATTAATGAAGCTATCCGTTTAAATGAAATCGGGATTGAAACTCATTTAGCCATGGAAACCAGTGGGCATGGCGCGATCAAAGAGAATTACTTCCTCGATGATGGGGCATATCTTGTGACCATGGCACTCATTAAATTTGCAGAGCTTCACAAGTTAGGAAAACCGGTGAGTTCCTTTTTAGAAGGACTTAACGAACCTCTGGAAGTCAAAGAAATACGTTTTAAAATAACGGTTGATGATTTTAAGACCTATGGCGAAAAAGTTTTGGAAGATTTTAAAACCTTTGCCGGGAAACAACCCGGTTGGACCCTGGTGGAGCCCAACTATGAGGGTGTTCGGGTAAACTGTGATGAAACAGCCGGCAATGGCTGGTGTCTGCTCAGAATGTCGCTGCATGAACCGATCATGCCATTGAATATTGAATCTGATACTGTTGGTGGTTGCGAATTGATTAAGGCTACTCTGATGCAGTACCTGGATCAGTATGAGGCATTGGCATAGGTTTATATTACATTCGGACATTTATTGATTGCATTATTAGAAGATATAAAGATTGCCATAAGTTTAATCGTTATAAATTTCCAATTAAAAAAAAGACCTGTAAAATACAGGTCTCAGACTGTGGGCATTCGGAGGTCTGTTGAAAAACAGGCCTTTTTTAATTGAAAATTATTGATTCTTAGGGCACATACAAAATCGTCAATGAGATCCATATGCTGGGACATGGCCAGGGCGGTTTTATTGTAGCATTAAATTAAGTTTTTATGGAGGATAAGTATGAAGATACTGGTATGTATAAAACAGGTTCCGGGAACATCCAATGTGGAAGTAAATCCAGAAACAGGGGTCCTGATTCGCGACGGCGTTGAATCAAAGATGAATCCCTATGATTTATATGGGTTAGAAACAGCGTTTCGTCTAAAAGAACAACTCGGTGGAACGATTACCGCCTTGTCCATGGGACCCATGCAAAGTAAGGAAGTTCTGTTGGAATCCTTTTACATGGGAGCAGATAAAGGCTGTCTGTTATCAGATCGAAAATTTGGTGGGGCGGATGTGGTCGCCACCAGTTATACCCTGGCCCAGGGAGCAAAGAGGCTGGGAGATTTTGATCTTATTGTTTGCGGGAAGCAAACCACTGATGGCGATACCGCTCAGGTTGGTCCGGAAATGGCAGAGCATTTAGGGATTCCCCATGTTACCAATGTTATTAAAATCCTGGTGGCGGATGAAAGGGGTCTTACTGTACAAATGAATATGGAAGAAACCATTGAAATCCAACGAGTGCCTTACCCGTGTCTTATTACCGTGGATAAGGATATTTACACACCAAGGCTGCCTTCTTATAAGCGGAAAATGGCAATATCTGAAAATCCTGAAATAAAAATTCTGACTTTAAAAGATATGTACGATACGAATGAAAAAAATTATGGATTAAGTGGATCACCCACTCAAGTTGAACGCATTTTTCCGCCTGAAAGCAATGTTGAAAAAACAAGCTTTGAAGGGGACGGCAAAACTCTGGCCAAAATCTTATATGGCATTTTATCTGAAAAAAAATATTTAAGATAGAAAGGAAAAATGATGGCTGGAATTAAAATAATCAAAGAAAATATAAATCGTGAAGCGTTTGAAGCATTTGCCGAAATTTGTCCTTTTGATGCTTTTAGTTATGAGAACGACGTCCTTGAAATTTCATCAGCTTGTAAAATGTGCAAGATGTGTTTAAAAAAAGGACCAGAAGGCGTTCTTGTTCTTGAAGAGGATGAAAAAATCGCCATTGACAAGAGTTCGTTTAATGGGATTACTGTGTATGTGGACCATATTGAAGGTAAAATCCATCCGGTGACATTAGAACTCATTGGAAAGGCCAGAATCCTGGCAAAAGTCATTAATCACCCGGTTTATGCGTTGTTTATGGGAACTGATATTACTGAAAAGGCCCAGGAACTATTGAATTACGGCGTGGACAAGGTATTTGTATATGATAAACCAGAATTAAAGCATTTTGTCATTGAACCCTATGCAAATGTTTTTGAGGATTTCGTTAAAAAAATTAAACCTTCATCTATTTTAGTAGGGGCCACCAATGTGGGACGCTCTTTGGCACCCAGGGTTGCCGCTCGGTTCCGTACCGGCTTGACTGCTGATTGTACTGTTTTAGAAATGAAAGAAAATACGGATTTGGTTCAGATTCGTCCGGCCTTTGGTGGAAATATTATGGCTCAGATTGTTACCGAAAATAATCGACCACAGTTTTGTACAGTTCGTTATAAGGTTTTCAATGCCCCGGAACGTATGAAAAACCCAAAGGGTTGTGTAAAAATTATGGATATCGGAGCAAAAAAACTCATTTCATCGATTGAAGTGTTAGAAGTTATAAAAAAAGAAAAAGCCATTGATTTATCTGATGCTGAAACGATTGTGGCAGTTGGACGGGGAGTGAAATGCGAAAAAGATTTGGAGATGATTCACGCTTTTGCAGAAAAGATAGGAGCTACCGTTGCCTGCAGCCGTCCTGGAATTGAATCAGGATGGTTTGATGCAAAGCTGCAAATCGGGTTAAGCGGGAGAACGGTTAAGCCAAAACTCATCATCACCCTTGGTATTTCCGGATCCGTTCAATTTGTCGCCGGAATGCAAAATTCCGACTATATCATTGCCATTAATAATGACCCGAAAGCGCCGATTTTCAATGTAGCTCATTGTGGAATCATCGGGGACTTGTATGAGATTCTACCGGAACTTTTAGCAATGATTGAGGATTCGAACATAATAAAAGTACCTGAAAGGATGGGTGTGTCTGATGGATTATAAAAAAATTGAAGCTGATGATATCACTTACTTAAAGGGAGTGGTCCCAGCCGAACGCGTTTTTATTGGGGAAGAAATCGGAGAAGATTTTAGCCATGATGAATTGTCAAGCATCCATTCTTATCCGGAAATTCTAATTAAGGTAAAATCGGAGCTGGAAATCTCGAAAATTATGAAATATTCCTATGATAAAAATATCCCGATTGTGGTGAGAGGTTCGGGAACCGGATTAGTTGGTGCCTGTGTGCCATTGTTCGGTGGCATCATGATGGAAACAACCTTAATGAATAATATATTAGAACTGGATACAGAAAATCTTACCGTTACCGTCGAACCAGGGGTTCTTCTGATGCAGCTTTCAAAATTTGTGGAAGACAATGATCTTTTTTACCCACCGGATCCTGGCGAAAAATCGGCTACCATTGCTGGAAACATCAGTACCAATGCCGGGGGAATGCGGGCCGTAAAATATGGTGTTACCCGGGATTATGTGCGTGGGCTGACAATCGTGCTTTCCAATGGAAAAATTATGGAGTTAGGTGGGAAAATTGTTAAAAATAGTTCAGGCTATAGCCTAAAAGATTTGGTGATAGGCTCGGAAGGCACTCTTTGTGTGATTACAAAAGCTATTTTAAAGTTGTTGCCGCTTCCGAAAAAGACACTGAGCCTGCTGATTCCCTTTGATAATATTGGAGCTGCTTTAGGGATGGTACCTAAAATTATTAAATCCAAGGCCATTCCCACAGCCATTGAATTCATGGAACGCCAAACCATTCTTTTTGCAGAAGAATTTTTAGGGAAAAAATTCCCGGATTCCAACAGTAATGCCTATATTCTTTTAACATTTGACGGCAATACCAGGGAACAGGTGGAAGTAGAATATGAAGTGGTAGCCAATCTTTGCCTGGCTGAAGGAGCCAGGGATGTCTATATTGTCGATACCGAGGAACGCAAGGAAGCGGTTTGGTCTGCCCGAGGGGCGTTTCTGGAAGCCATTAAAGCATCGACAACCGAAATGGATGAATGTGATGTGGTCGTGCCCAGAAATCGAATTGCTGAATTCATTGAGTTCACCCATGAACTGGCAAGGGAAATGGACCTGCGTATTCCCAGTTTTGGACATGCCGGAGATGGCAATCTCCACATTTATGTCTGTCGGGATAAACTTTCTCAGGCAGACTGGGATGTAAAGCTGGAACTGGCAATGGATCGATTGTATGCGAAGGCACTTGTCTTTCATGGTTTGGTTTCGGGAGAACACGGGATTGGTTACGCGAAGCGAAAATATCTCCTCAATGATTTTGGCGCCGAACAGTTGGAATTAATGGCCGGCATTAAACGGACCTTTGATCCTAAAAACCTGCTTAATCCTAAAAAAGTCTGTCAGATGTAGGTTGGAGGAAAAATGAAATGATTAAAATAAGTTTACCCTATGGAAAAGAAAAAATTTCCTTAAATTTGGATGAAGCCCTGTTAAACTCTGTATTAGTATCTCGAATAGAGGACTATCATCCAGGAAAAACCCAAAGTGAGTTGGTTAAGGAGGCAATGGAGAGTTCCATTGATTCACCGGGTCTTAGGGAATTGGCGGTGGGAAAGAAGAACGTGGTCATCATCGCCAGTGATCATACAAGGCCAGTACCAAGTCAGATTATTATGCCAATAATGCTTTCTGAAATTCGCAAGGGAAACCCGGGTGCCGAGATTACCATTCTTATTTCAACGGGTTTTCATCGACCCACAACTAAGGAAGAACTCAATCAAAAGTTCGGGGAAGAGATTGTGGCCAGTGAAAAGATTGTGGTTCACGAATCCGAAAATCCGGATTGTTTGGTAAAAATTGGGACACTCCCTTCAGGAGGCGAGCTAATCATCAATCGTCTGGGTGCCGAGGCGGATCTGCTGGTTTCTGAAGGATTCATTGAACCCCATTTTTTTGCCGGATTTTCAGGGGGCCGAAAAAGTGTGCTTCCGGGAATCGCCAGTCGTGTCACTGTTCTTGCCAATCATTGCGGAGAATTTATTGCGCACCCTAAAGCAAGAACAGGATGCATCGAGGGCAATCCTGTTCATATTGATATGCTTTACGCTGCCAGAGTGGCGCGTCTGGCCTTTGTGGTCAATGTGGTTATTAATTCTGAAAAAGAAGTTATCTATGCGGTTGCCGGAGATTGTGACAGTGCTCACATAAAGGGGCGGGAGTTTTTAGAGAACTTGTGTAAAGTAAAGGCAATACCCAGTGATATTGTGATTACCACCAATGGCGGGTATCCTTTGGATCAAAATATTTACCAGGCCGTTAAGGGAATGACTGCCGCAGAAGCTGCAGTAAAACCTGGCGGTGTTATTATTATGCTTGCAAAATCAAATGACGGGCATGGCGGAGAGGTTTTTTTAAATACATTCAAAGAGGAAAAAAATCTCAAAGCCATGGAAGAACGTTTTGTGAATGCGCCCAGAGATGAAACCATTCCTGACCAATGGGAAGCACAAATTTTAGCCCGTATTCTGTTGAAGGCCAAAGTCATTTACATTTCATCGGCACCGGAAGAAATGATTCGGGAGTTTCAAATGACTCCGGCCAATAATTTGGAAGATGCTTTGATTCTGTCAAGAGAGTATCTCAAAAATAATAAAGCGACGATAACGGTTATTCCTGATGGTGTGTCCGTTATTGTAGAATAAACAACAAAAATATTCAAAAGAAACAACAAAAATTTCTTGACAAATGAATGCCAAAGTACTACAATATAGAAAATCTCTTTGCACTGCATAGATTACAGTACAAACTGAGCAGGCGATGAACCTTAGAACGTTCGTGGGGCCGGGCCATGGAAGTGGCAGCAGATGAACATACACACATCTGTGGGACAGTAGTTGTTCCATAGGTGTGTTTTTTTATCGTTTTTTTGGGAACTAGGACTGAATTAAAGCAAATTTATTTACATCAGACTGTTGACAAACTCTTATTTCGAGTTCAATTATTTATCGTTGGTTGTTGCAAACTCTGACAGGTCTCACCTGTTCGCTATGTTGCACACAATCAGATAAAATAATTATCCTCGAAAATTTTTTATTTACACCTTTGTTTACAATCTCAAAAAAAATTATTTGCTGTATGGAGTGGCACAGAGCTATCTTAAATGTGTAGAAATACAAAACGGAGGTAACTTTTATGACCACAGATAAGACAATGGGCTTAACCACAGAGGAAGCCCGAAAACGGCAAGAGCAGTATGGAAAAAATGAACTAGCCGCTGGAAAAAAGCAGAGTTTTTTCATTAAGGCACTGCGCACTATTGCTGAACCGATGTTTTTATTGCTAATTGTAGCAGCGATTATTTACTTTATTTTAGGCGAGCCCAGAGACGGCGCCATTATGCTGATCTTTGTCGTTGGTATCATTAGTATTGATGTGATCCAGGAATGGAAAACAGACAAAACCCTCAGTGCGCTTAAAGATTTATCCGCACCTCATATCATGGTTATCAGAAATGAAAAAGAAGTGATCATCCCCAGTGTGGATTTAGTTCCCGGGGATGTCATGATGATTGCGGAAGGTGTGAAAATACCAGCGGACGGGGAAATTTTAAAAGCCAATGATCTTTGTGTGGATGAATCATCGCTTACCGGCGAGGCAGAAGGTGTCTGGAAGGTAACTGTTGAAAATGCTGAAGTATCCGATGATTATTGGCGAAGAGATTATTGCTATGCAGGAACCCTGGTAACCCAGGGGAATGCCACTATTTTGGTTGACAAAATTGGTGCACTCACTGAATATGGTAAAATCGGCACGCATGTGGCTTCGGTTGAAGAAAAACCGACGCCGCTTCAAAAACAAACAGACAGTCTGGTAAAACTTTGTGCAGGCATTGCTGCAGTTCTCTTTGCATTAGTTAGTGTCATCACCTATTTTAATATTCCGGAATATCCTTTTGGAGATCGGATTATAGCCAGTATTCTCTCAGGGATCACCCTGGCTATGGCGATGATTCCTGAGGAATTTCCAGTTATTCTTACTGTGTTTCTTTCCATGGGTGCCTGGCGACTTGCGAAGAATAAAGCCCTGGTTCGTAAACTTCCATCAGTGGAAACCCTGGGAGCTGTTTCGGTGCTTTGTGTGGATAAAACCGGAACCATTACCATGAATCAGATGACGGTTCAGGATACCTGGGCGTTAAACGGGGATAAAGAAAACCTGTGTGAGATGATGGGTCTTGGTTGTGAAACAGAAGCCTATGATCCCATGGAAAAAGCCATGCTAAGGTATTGCGAAGAAAAGGGGATTTCAAAAAAACATCTCTTTGGCGGAGATTTAATCAGGGAATATGCCTTTACCAACGAGCTGAAAATGATGGGCCATGTTTGGCATCATGATGGAGAAATTATTATCGCGGCCAAAGGTTCACCAGAACGGATGCTGACCATCTGCGTTCTGACCGATGAAGAAAGACAGATAGTTGAGGCTGAAATCACAGCAATGTCACAGCAAGGACTACGAGTTATTGCCGTCGGAGAAATGAAACCGAAGACTGAAGCTGAAATTCCCAAAACCATTACGGCGGCGAGGCTGACTTTCCTGGGACTGATTGGCCTGGCCGATCCACCAAGAGAATCCGTAAAAGAAGATATTAAAAACTGTACCAAAGCAGGGGTTCGGGTTGTCATGATCACCGGAGATAACGGTATTACGGCCAGCAGCATTGCCGGTCAGATTGGGATGCCCAACAGTGACCATATCATTACCGGTGACGAATTAAATAAAATGACCGATGAAGAATTAAGGGAAAAAGTTAAAGATGTGAGTATTTTCTCACGGGTGATTCCAGAGCATAAAATGCGCATCGTCAAGGCTTTTAAAGAAAACGGAGAGGTTGTGGCCATGACCGGAGATGGTGTTAATGATGCCCCAGCGCTTAAATCAGCAGACATCGGAATTGCCATGGGCAAACGTGGTTCTGAAGTATCCCGTGAAGCAGCCGATCTCATTTTAATGGATGATAATTTTTCAACCATTGTAAACACCATTAAAGATGGTCGAAGAATTTACGATAACATCCGTAAAGCAGTGGGGTATGTTTTTACCATCCATATACCCATTGCATTCGCATCATTATTAGCACCGCTTCTGGGTATTGCTCCTGCCAGTCTATTCCTGTTGCCTCTTCATGTGGTGCTTTTAGAGCTCATTATTGATCCGACCTGTTCCATTGTTTTAGAACGCCAGCCGGCAGAGCATCATATTATGGAACGAAAGCCGAGAAATCCAAATGAAAATCTAATCACTCCCGGTATTTTGCTAAAAAGTGTCACTCAAGGCCTGGCTATTTTTGCGGCATCCTTTGGAACCTATCTTTTGTTCTTGGAACAAGGCAATGCGCCTCTGGCCCGAACCATGGGGCTAGCCGTTATTATGCTTTCCAACCTGGTGTTAGTACAGGTTAATAGCTCAGATACAGACTTTGCATTCCAGTCTTTTAAACGGCTCATTAATGATAAGGTGATGTGGGCGGTTAACATTGGAACGATTGGTGGATTATTTATAATTTTATACACACCGATTACCGGATTTTTGAAATTGTACCCATTGACTGTGGGGCAGTTCTTATTGGCGGCAGGCATTGCCGCATTATCGGTGTTCTGGTATGAGTTAGTAAAGCTATTCTATTGGTTCCAACGAAAAAATAAGTAAAATATTTTCCATGTGCTTTGTATTTTCCATTTAAAGTGGTATATAGCTTTATAAGGAGTCTCTCCTAACAAATTAGGGAAAGAAGGGAAATAATGAAAAACTTCAAAGATTTTATGAAAGCAATTCGTCAGGGAATGTTGGAAGAAGAAGCAAGGGCACTCATTGGGTTTAAAATGAAACCGGATGAAAAGGTTCAAGCCCTCATTGATCTGGCCCGGAAATACGATTACGATGTGGATTGCCATGCCTTGATGGATGATATGAAAATGGCTGATGCAAAGGCTTTCGAAAAAGAAATTCAGACAGCGGCAAAACTAGGAATGAACGTGGAACATAACGTTCGAGATTATGGATGGCCTTTTTCTTAGCAGCGGTTTTTGTTTTTAAGGAAAAAAGAGTGGGAGATCCACTCTTTTTTTAATAGTTGAAATTAAAAATTTCAGGAAAAAAAACTAAATATTAAGGGTGGATTCAATCAGCTTTTCACTTTAAAGGACTAGCATTGTAACGTGATAAAGTATATAATATCCCCATATTATATTAGGAAAAGAGGAACAAAAAGGAATGAAAAAAGGAAGACTATTTGGTTTAATGCTGATTGTTATTCTAGTGGCCGGTTTATTTGCTGGCTGTAGCAGTGCTCAAAAAGCAGAAGGTGGAGCTGCAAATAATGATGATAAGACATTTGTTGTTGGATTAGATGATTCTTTCCCGCCAATGGGTTTCAGAGACGATAAGAATGAAATCGTTGGCTTTGATGTCGATCTGGCCAAGGAAGTCGGGAAACGCATGGGAATGGCAGTTGTCCTGCAACCCATCAATTGGGATACAAAAGAATTAGAACTTGACTCTGGAAATATTGATGTTATCTGGAATGGTTTAACCATTACC
This sequence comes from Acetobacterium sp., assembly GCF_036508315.1. Lineage (GTDB taxonomy): Bacteria > Bacillota > Clostridia > Eubacteriales > Eubacteriaceae > Acetobacterium. The sequence goes on from NZ_DATCHP010000042.1 coordinate 14,944, forward strand.
GATGAACGAAAAACAGCCATGGATTTTACGACACCATATCTTGAAAATGATCAGGTCATTGTTGTTAAAAAGGATTCTCCAATTAAAACAAAAGCAGATTTAGCGGGAAAAAACATTGGACTTCAAAAGGGATCCTCTGCCTATGACGCCTTTGTTGCAGATCCTATCAGCAAGGAAACCGCAGCCATGAATGAATATCCGGAAAATGTTTCAGCACTTTCTGATTTAGGTATTGGCCGAATTGATGCTGTTATTGTTGATTCTGTTGTCGCTCGTTATTATATTGCTTCTAATAATGCGGATTATGTTATTTTGGATGAAAGCCTATCACCAGAGCTTTATGGCGTCGGCATCAAAAAAGGAAACACTGAATTGCAAACTAAAATTCAGGATGCCCTTAATGCCATGATCGCTGATGGCACTGCCGCTCAAATTTCAACAAAATGGTTTGGCGAGGACATTATTTACAAACCATAATATCTGTTCAGGGTGTTGACAAACCTCTTTCCGGACATTTAATTGATCGTTGTGTGCTGCATGATCGTACAGGCTACGCCTGTTCGCCATGATGCACACAACATGATGCAATAAAAATCCGGAAAGAGACTTGTCTAATTACTTTGTTTATGGTCTCATCGGATAGTTTTCTATCCGTTTTTTTTATTACTATTTCATTTTTTCAGGAGAGCAAATATGTCAGATTATCTAACCTATCTATCCAATATCACCGTGCCCATGCTTTACGGGATGGTGATTACCCTCAGTATTTTTGCAGTGACCATTGTGTGCTCTGTTCCATTGGGCTTTCTTTTTACCTTGATGGTCCGAAGTAAAATAAAGCCGATTAAAGCCTTTGCCAATGGCTATATTTATGTTTTACGCGGAACGCCTTTACTCCTCCAACTAATGTTTGTTTACTTTGGATTACCCTTGCTGCCGTTTTTTGGAGAGTTTCTTGTTTTCGGACGATTTACGGCAGCTTGTATTGCCTTTGGTCTGAACTATTCCGCTTATTTTGCCGAGATATTTCGGGGTGGCCTGTTAGCCATTGACAAGGGTCAGTATGAGGCGGCCAAAGTATTGGGATTGACTAAGTTTCAAACCATGTTACGGGTTGTTGTTCCGCAGATGATTCGTGTTTGTTTACCTGCTATCAGCAATGAAACCATTACGCTTGTAAAGGATACAGCATTGGTAACAGTTATTGGTGTGGCAGAAATTTTGCATTATGCAAAAACAGCAGTGAATCGGGATGGCGATACATTTGCATTCCTGGTTGCTGCACTTTTATACCTGATGATTAATTTTGTCCTTACGATGGTGTTTAAAAGGCTTGAAAAGAAATATGAATTCTAGCAGAGGTGAACATGGAAATTATAAAAGTAAATAAACTTAATAAAAGTTTTGGTAACAACCACGTACTGAATGATATTTCTTTCAGTGTCAATAAGGGAGATGTGATGGCAATCATCGGATCTTCGGGTTCAGGAAAATCAACATTGCTTCGTTGCCTCATTGATTTAGAAAAGGCCGACAGCGGGGATATTTTTATGGAAGGGAAACCTTTGATGCAATCAGGGGTTTATACCAGTCCCCAGGAAATTCGGGCGATTATTATAAGAATGGGAATGGTTTTTCAACACTTTAATCTGTTTCCTCATTTAACGGTACGACAGAATTTGGAATTGGCCCCTAAGGTGGTTAAAAAAGAAGCGCCGACTCAAATGAATCAGCTTTGTGAGGGATATCTCCGTAAGGTTGGCTTACTGGATCGGATTGATGCCATGCCATCGACATTGTCCGGCGGAGAAAAACAAAGGGTAGCCATTGCCCGGGCGCTGATGATGAATCCGGATATTCTTCTTTTTGATGAGCCCACATCAGCACTGGACCCTGAACTTACCGGTGAAGTGCTTAATGTCATGAAAGACCTTGCCAATGAGCATATGACCATGGTGGTGGTTACCCATGAAATGAGCTTTGCCCGGGATGTTGCAAATAAGGTGATTTTTATGGATTCCGGTAAGATTTTAGAGGTCGGGGCTCCGGAAGAACTTTTCATTAATCCTAGAGAGTCCAGAACCCGGGAATTTCTCAGCAGCATCCTCAGAGATCAGAGTGGTCTGGAAAAAAAGCAGAAACGGTATCGATTGAAGAAATATTAGTTGTAAATCATAAAAAGCCTTCCCATTGAAAAATAGGAAGGCTTTTTTGCGATTTTTTATAAAAATAACAAAAAACGTTTGACGGATTAAGTATTCTATGATAGCATATTAAATTGCATTGGTATCTTTTAAAATAAGGTTATAATGCATCCCTGACGTCTATAATTAGGGCATCAGTAACACGGCACTACCGCGCGGATTTGAACCGATCAAAGGGGATATTAAACCAGAGGTGCTTGCCATGTAATTGATTACTATCCTAATAATAGCACAATGAGGATTGAAACACAACAGGCAAATACGGAATGTCAGAACAGGGAGACATCGGGTCTCTTTTGGACAATCCACTTGCTGAGTATTTTTGCGAGGAGTGATATTGGATGGTAATGTTGCATCCTGAAAAAGACGGATTAAGAATACGCCGAAGCTTTTCTAAGATCAAAGAAGTCATTGAAATGCCGAACCTGATTGAGGTTCAAAAGGATTCATACAATTGGTTTATAGAAAAAGGTCTCCAGGAGGTTTTCGACGATATTGATAAAATCGAAGACTATACCGGAAATCTGGTTTTAGAATTTGTAGATTATTCCATTGAGGGAAAAACAAAGTACACTGTGGAAGAGTGTAAGGAAAGGGATCAAACCTACTTTACACCGTTAAAAGTAACCGTTCGTTTAATTAATAAAGAAAAGAATGAAGTCAAAGAGCAAAAGGTTTATATGGCCGATTTGCATAAAATGACAGATACCGGTACCTTCATTGTCAATGGAGCGGAACGGGTTATTGTCAGCCAGCTGGTAAGATCACCAGGGGCATATTTTTCTCTGAGCCGTGATAAGCTTGGTAAAAAGCTTTTCTCTGCCCAGGTAATACCAAACCGTGGCGCATGGCTTGAGTATGAAACTGATTCAAATGATATCATGTATGTTAAAATTGACCGTACCCGTAAGCTGCCAATCACAGCCCTGATTCGGGCCCTTGGTTTGGGAACAAATCAGGAAATTCTCGATTTCTACGGGGATGATTACCGCTTAATTGAAACCATTAAAAAAGATGAAAATAACAATATGAAATCAACCCGGGATGGTTTGATTGAAATCTATAAAAGACTCCGTCCAGGTGAGCCGCCAACCGTTGAAAGTGCCCAGTCATTACTTAACTCCATGTTCTTTGATGATCGTCGGTACGATTTAGCCAAGGTTGGCCGTTATAAATATAATAAGAAGCTGTCTCTGGCAACCCGTATTGCCGGCCAGCGATCTGCCAATACCGTTGTCAATTCCGAAACCGGTGAAGTTTATATTGAAAAAGGCGAAATCATTCCCATTAAGGTAGCTGTCGAAATTCAAAACTCAGGCATTAACACCGTTGATGTTCAAGTTGAAGATAAAATGGTTCGGGTCATCGGAAATGGCTTTGTCGATATTAATAAACAGGATATTCCTTTTGACATCAGCGATCTTGACATTAAAGAATTTGTTTGTTTTGAAGTGCTTAAAGATATTTTAGAAGCAGATATGACGGATGAAGAAAAAAAGAAGAATTTAAAGAAGCGAATGGACGAGCTTGTGCCAAAGCATGTGCTTATTTCAGATCTTCATGCCTCCATCAGTTATATTATTGGCCTGGATTATGACATCGGCGCCATTGACGACATTGACCATTTAGGCAATCGACGTTTGCGTTCAGTTGGAGAGCTTCTTCAGAACCAGTTCAGAATCGGTTTATCCCGGATGGAACGTGTTGTTCGGGAAAGAATGTCAGTTCAGGATGATGAAGTATTAACACCACAGGGATTAATTAACACCCGTCCGGTGAATGCGGCATTAAAGGAATTCTTCGGAAGTTCCCAGCTTTCCCAGTTTATGGATCAAACCAACCCATTGGCAGAACTGACTCATAAAAGACGTCTTTCAGCATTGGGACCCGGTGGTTTAAGTCGTGAACGAGCAGGTTTTGAGGTTCGGGATGTGCATCATAGTCATTACGGCCGGATGTGTCCGATTGAAACCCCTGAAGGTCCGAACATCGGACTGATCGGATCCCTCAGTACCTATGCTCGGGTTAATGAATATGGATTTATCGAAGCCCCTTACCGTAAGGTTTATACAGGACTCGTTACAGATGAAATTCACTATCTGTCGGCGGATGAAGAAGGACGTTACACCATTGCCCAGGCCAATGAGCCCTTGAATGAAACCAACCATTTTGTCCGCGATCAGGTGACGGGCCGTGCCGGAAGTAAACGTGACTTTGTACTCATTGCTGCAGATCGCGTCGATTATATGGATATTTCACCGAAACAGATTGTTTCGGTTGCTACTTCGCTTATTCCATTCCTTGAAAATGATGATGCCAATCGTGCTCTTATGGGTGCCAACATGCAGCGTCAGGCAGTGCCGCTTCTGATTCCAAAGGCACCTGTTATTGGAACGGGAATGGAACACAAGGCAGCTAAGGATTCAGGGGTTTGTGTGATTGCAAAGAATGCCGGCGTCATTGAACGGGTAGAAGCAACTGCCATTCATATTCGAACAGATGAGGGCGAGCTTGATAAATACACACTCTTGAAATTTAAACGCTCCAACCAGGGAACCTGTATGAATCATAAGCCTTTGGTTAACAGGGGACAAGTGGTTAAAGAAGGAGAAATCATTGCCGATGGTCCTTCCACGGAAATGGGAGAGCTTGCTCTTGGACGAAACATTCTCATGGGATTTATGACCTGGGAAGGTTACAATTACGAGGATGCTATTCTTATTAATGAATCGTTATTAAAGCGGGATGTGTTCACATCCATTCATATCGAAGAATTTGAAGCAGAAGCTCGTGAAACGAAGCTTGGTCCTGAAGAAATTACCCGTGATATTCCTAATGTCAGTGAAGATGCACTGAAAAACCTAGACGAACGCGGTATTATTTACGTTGGTGCCGAGGTTAAATCAGATGATATCCTGGTTGGAAAAGTAACCCCTAAGGGTGAAACCGACCTTTCAGCCGAAGAAAAATTACTAAGAGCCATTTTTGGTGAAAAAGCCCGGGAAATCCGGGATACATCGCTTAAGGTTCCTCATGGGGAATCAGGTATTGTACTCGATGTGAAGGTTTTTTCTCGAGAAAACAAAGATGAGGATCTCAAACCTGGAGTAAATACTTTAGTCAGAGTTCTTATTGCTGTTAAAAGAAGGATTTCTGTTGGGGATAAAATGGCCGGTCGTCATGGAAACAAGGGCGTTATTTCCCGAATACTTCCCGAAGAGGATATGCCGTTTATGCCGGATGGAACGCCATTGGAGATTGTACTTAATCCTCTGGGTGTTCCTTCTCGAATGAACATCGGACAGGTACTGGAGGTCCATTTGGGTCTTGCTATGAAGCAGCTGGGCTGGCATATTTCCACCCCGGTATTCGACCCTGCCAGTGAAGATGATATTGTGGAACTTCTTGAAAAAGCGGGTTTACCTAAAGACGGGAAGATTCAGCTTTATGATGGACGGAGTGGGGAGCCTTTTGATAATCCGGTAACCGTTGGTTATATGTATATTCTTAAGCTTCACCATTTGGTTGATGATAAAATGCATGCGCGGTCAACAGGACCATATTCTTTGGTTACCCAGCAGCCGCTGGGTGGTAAAGCCCAGTTTGGTGGACAGCGATTTGGAGAAATGGAAGTTTGGGCTCTGGAAGCCTATGGGGCGGCTCATACCCTCCAGGAAATTCTAACCATTAAATCTGATGATGTTGTTGGACGTGTAAAAGCCTATGAAGCCATTGTTAAAGGTGAGAACATTCCAAAACCGGGAATCCCCGAGTCCTTTAAGGTACTTATGAAGGAATTCCAAAGTTTGGGTCTGGATGTTAACATCCTTAACGATCAGGAAATG